>NZ_JBZCNL010000003.1:0-376788 GCF_058269305.1 Arthrobacter sp. TJ-170
CGTCGGCAAGATGCAACCGCCGAATAAGCGCCCAATCCTCCACTGTGATCACCCACCCAATCGTTTGGAACAGGTGGCTCAGTTTTCAACCGTCACAATGGCTCACTTTTCGACCGTCACCGACAAACCGCCTGCGATTGGCTCGCGTCGCGTCATGAGTATTCGGATCCTCCACTGCCTACACGATTGTCTATCGCGTCCCGAATTGCACGGCTTCCTGTCCGGAGATGTTGCGGCCCTCATCCGCGATGCGGCGTTCTGCGCTTAGCTCGATCGTTCGGGCGAGGAGGAGGTAGGCAATAGCTGATGCTGCGAGACCGACAAAAAGCGCAAGATCTGCCTCAGCGAGCGCCTGTGCGACCGGTCCCACATACCAGGCGGTAACGGCAAAGGGTGCCATGGCGAGGATGCCAATTCCATAGGCTGTCATACCTCGCCAACCCCAGTTGCCGTAGATGCCGTTGGGCTTGAAGATCTCCCCGATGGCGTAATGTCCGCGCCGGACAAAGTAGTAGTCGACAAGGTTGACCGAGGTCCATGGCACCAGGACGTAGAGGAGGATAACGAGGAAGCTGCCGAAGTTGGCGAGGAATTCCCCCGTGCTAAGAAGCGAGCCGATAAAGGCGGCCACCGCGATGATAGTACAGGCGATGATACGAACTGCGCGGGTTGGTTGGATGGGCTTTATAGAGTCAGCTGCCGTGATGAGTTCCATGGCCGCTGCATAGATGTTGACGGTGATGACGCTCACCAAACCTGGAAGTGCGGCAATGAGCAGCCAGTAGCCGGACCCTGGAAGTATCTGGTCAGCGGCGTCCCGTACGCCTTCCAAGGGCGCGGTTCCTTGAAACACTGCGGCGATGAATGCGCCGAGGACCATCAGCCACGCCGCGCCCACGAACACCCCGCCATAGGTGTAAGCTAACGCCTTCCCGGGCTTGGTTTCCGGTGGAAGGTAGCGCGAGTAGTCAGAAACGTAGGGAGCCCATCCAAGGGCGTACGCTGCCGAGGCACCAAACTGTACAAGGAAGGGTGCCCAATCGAAACCCGCGAGCGAGAGTTGGTTGCCTTCCAGAGGAATAGCTATTGCGGCGGCGACTGTGAAAAGACCGAAAGTTAGAAGGAAAAGCAGGGTCAGCCACTTCTGGGTTTTATGAATCCAGTGGTAACCAAATACTGCAAGAACCAGGGCCAGGGTGCTGATGATGAAGTACCAGAGCGGGGTCATTGCTATACCGGTTGTCATGGTGAGAACTTCGGCGGCCAGCATCTGGTTGAACATGTTGAAGCCGACGAGGCTGAACACCACGACAGCACAGATAAGTGCAACACCGCGGAAGCCGAACTGCGCCCGGGACTGAATCATTTGCGGGAGACCCAACTGAGGTCCCTGAGCAGAGTGGAACGCGGTGAATACCGTCCCTACTGCAACGCCCAAAATGATAGCCAGAAGCGACGTCAGGAACGAAGCTCCCAGTGCTGCACCGATCATGCCGGTTGCCAAGGTGGTGACGTTGGCGTTGGACATGAACCATAGAGGAAATAGGCTCCAGGGTTTTCCAGTGCGCTCAGTGAGGGGCACCCAGTCGATTGAGCGCTTTTCGATCAACTCTGGTGGTGAAGCAGGCTCCTGTGGTGCCCTAGTCGATCCGCTCATAGTTTTCCTCCGGGATAGTGCGGCTTACGCCTCAGGTGGCTGGTAGTTGCGGTTGCATTGAGACTAGGAGGTGACCACCTATCGCACAAGACGATATTTCCTTGTGTCAGGCATAGGAAGAGCCTATGTTCAATCTGCGGCGGCCCGACTGGTCATCACCATCTCGGTAGCCAAACGAATTAGCTCCGACGTCACTGGAGACAGTGCCGCGTCTTCGCGCGTTATCACTGCGATTGTGTCGTAGAGCGGCTCACGGAATGGCACAGTGAGGATGTGCTCCGGAAAGATGGTGCTGGCCGTTACCGCGCGGGACACGATGGTGTCCCCTACGCCACGAGCTACCAGCGCGAGGGCAGATTCCACATTCTCCACCTCGATCATCGGCTCCAAACGAACGCCAGCGAGCTGCGCGCGCTCGGCTAATTGGCGACGTGTTGGATCGTCCCATCCATAATGCGCGTCATAGAGAATCAGGGGCGCTTCCATGATGGCCTCAACAGTCATCGGTTTCGCCGCGCGCGCAGGGTCCGTGGTTGCCCATACCACTTCATCACGTAAAAGTGGAGTCACGGCAAGTCCGTCATCAGTGATGGGGAGGACGACTAGGCCCGCTTCAAGTTGCCCGGAGCGCACGCCTTCGGCCACCTCGACAGAGTTTTGACCGACCAGGCGTGTCCGAACACCCGGACGTTCAGAATGAAATCGCACAGCAAGATCGGAGAGGAAGTAATAAGAGGCGTTACGCAGCACTCCAACGGAAGCCACCCCTCCCTTCATTCCACGAAAGGCGTTCAGCGATTGTTCAGCGCCGTCTGCTCCATCTACGGTCCTGCGAGCCCAGGGCAGTAACTCCCTTCCCGCCGATGTAAGCACCAAGCTCCTGCCACCACGCATGAAGAGTTGCAGGCCGCTTTCGGCTTCAAGCTTGCGGACCAGTTCGGAGACTGTCGGCTGGGTGGTTCCTAATGCAGCGGCAGCAGCGGTGAAAGATTCCAGAGTTGCGGCGAGTAAAAAGGCCCGGAGCTGGGTAAGAGTCATAGCCTAAGGCTATCCCTTGGATAGTTCCTATAGCCCTTGTGGGCGGTAAGCGCACATGCGTACGATCACGGCATGCTATTCACACCCTCAGTTCTGGAGAATCTCCGCGGCAATTACCGGCACCTCAAGGAACCCTTGATCGATGCGCCCGCCGCTCAACGTGATCCCGTCGTAGTCGAAACTGTGTCATCTATGCTGCGCAACATAGAGGCCGGCGGCATGGACGCCGTTCTGGATTATGCCCGCAAACTCGATGGATGGGACGGTGGGGATTTCGAGCTGACCGGAAGCGACATCAGCTCCAGCGGATCCCGGCTTCCTTTAGACCTTCGGGTTGCAATAGAACTCGGGGCGGAGCGAACCCAATCATTTGCAGAGGTTCAGCGGAGACACCTAGTCGATTTCGAAACCGAGGTTGTGCCGGGCGTTAAGGCTGGTGTTCGCTACATTCCGGTCTCCCGCGTAGGGGCTTATTTGCCCGCTGGCCGGTTCCCACTTACAGCGAGCGCCTTCATGACTGTTGGAGTAGCGAAGATTGCTGGCGTACCGACTGTTCTTTCGTGTACGCCACCCCAGCCGAACGGTCGCGCGAACGATGCCGTGCTGTACGCTGCGCACCTTTCTGGAGTTGACCGTGTCTTTGTTTTAGGCGGAGTGCAGGCTTTGGCCGCGATGGCGTTCGGGCTACTCGGCGATCTCCCGGTCGACATGCTGGTAGGCGCAGGAAACGCGTACGTGGCTGAAGCCAAGCGTCAGCTATTTGGTACTGCGGCAATTGACCTGCTCGCCGGACCTTCGGAAGTGGCTGTCATTGCCGACGAGACGGCCGACCCGGTTCTGGTCGCAGCAGACCTGCTCGGCCAGGCAGAACACGGTCCCAACTCTCCTGCAGCTTTGGTGACCACATCCGCGGACCTGGGACATGAAGTCATAGAGGAAGTTGGTCGCCAGCTTCTGACACTGGAGACCGCGGAGATTGCCGGCGCGGCGTGGCGTGATTATGGTTCTGTGACTGTCGCAGCCAACCGCGAGGTGGCAGTCGCGCTCATGGACGATCTTGCGCCGGAGCATCTTGAGCTCCTCACCGGAGACAACGACTATTACCATTCGACATTGCGCAATTATGGTTCGCTTTTCATTGGCGAGTGGAGCACTGTTGCTTATTCTGACAAAGGAATGGCCGGGACAAATCATGTTCTGCCGACCGCCGGTGGTGCGAAACACTCCGCCGGGCTCTCGGTATCCCGGTTCCTGAAGCCTCTCACCTACCAGCGTGTGGAACGGGACGCGACCCCCAGTCTCGCCGACGCGGTCGCAGTAATCTCTGGCTCCGAAGGAATGATGGCCCATCTCGCTACAGCGTCCTTGCGCTTGCAAAGGTTGAATCCGGTTACAGAAACTACTCCGGGGGTGACCGTGAAGTGAGCTTGGAAGATCCTGTTCGCTCCGCTGCTTACGGTGTCCCGCGGGTCGTGTCGGTCCGAGCACATGAGCTGGCGCCGATAGCTGGACAGCTCGAAGAGAACCTCGCCATGATCGAGAACGCTATCCAACAAGCTGTAGAGGATAGGGTGCAGCTGCTGGTGTTGCCGGAACTCGCAACAAGCGGGTACTACCTTGAAGCCGTCGAAGCTGAACGATGCGCGCTGGGAGCCGATCATCCCCTGTTCGATCGTTGGGCAGCGAGACTCAGATCCGAAATGGTGTTGATTGTCGGTTTCTGTGAGCAGGGAGACGGTGAACTATTCAACAGCGCCGCAGTTATCACTCAGGCAGGCGTGCAGGATGTGTACCGCAAAACACACTTATGGGATGCGGAGAAGTCGATCTTTTCTGTTGGAGAACACCCGCCGCCAGTCGTTCCCACCCCGGTTGGCGCAGTCGGAGTCCTCATCTGTTATGACCTTGAATTTCCGGAGATGCCACGATCTCTCGCCCTCAGAGGTGCTGAAATTACCGCTGTACCGACGAATTGGCCTTTGATACCTCGTCCGGCCGGTGAACACGCGCCCGAAGTGATTCAGGGTATGGCGGCAGCGAGGGCGTCCGCGATGGCGATTGTTTGCTGCGATCGCAGAGGAACGGAGAGAGGACACCGCTGGACGCAAGGTACGGCAGTAATCGGTACCGACGGTTGGCTTAATGGGAGCACAGACGAGTTCGGCAGACTGGACGCGGTCATTGACATTGCAGCAGACCGTGCCCGGATAGGGCCACACAATGATTCGGTACACGATCGGCGGCCCGACCTTTATATGTAAGGTGGGTCAACGCATCGCTTATCAGGGCTTCGCGGCGTGGTGCGAGGGCCTGCCGGCCCTCCGTCTCTTAGCCTTGAACCATGAGCTCGGCAGGAGGTACAGGCAGCAGCCGGGTGAGAAGGCCCCACGGGAAACCGAGCCCCCGGGTGTACAAGCGGCGCCGTCAACTGGTCGCGTTGCTCGCCCTCCTACTCATCGGTGGCCTCATATGGGCAGGCATCGCCATCGCGGGTATGTTTCGCGGTGATGGGACACCTGCTCCGGCCGTGGCCGCTCCCACAAGCGCTGCTCCTGATCCGTCTGCTCCCTCCACAGCAAGCGCGTCGGCGTCCCCGACACCGTCGGCAACTCCCACAGAGCCGGTGTGCAACCCGGCCTCCATCGAGGTCACCGGCAGCACCGACGCCGAGACCTACGCGGCTGATCAGTCCCCGGTTCTCTCCCTGACGGTCAGCAACACGGGCGACGCGCCCTGTCCCGTGAACGTTGGGACGTCACAGATGGAGTTCCTTATCACCAGTGGCGATGACCGGATCTTCTCCTCCCGCGACTGCCAGGAAGGCGCCGAGGACCTCGAGGTGACTATCGAGCCCGGAGAGTCGGAGACAGCACGGTTCACGTGGGAACGGATTCGAAGCGCGCCCGAGTGCACCGAGGTGGACGTTGTGCCGGGACCGGGCCAGTACGCGTTCCAGACACGCCTTGGTGAGCGCACCAGTGACGACGTCGCATTCACGCTCGAGTAGACGCTCGCACGGTCCACACAAGAGAGCGGCCTTTTTACATGAAGCGATCGAGGAGGCTGGTCTCCGCGATCCTGGAGAGGCCTTCCCGGACCGTCCGCGCCCGCTGCTCGCCGATACCGTCCACCGCCATGAGGTCATCGATGTTGGCGGCCATTAGGTTCTGCAGCCCGTCGAAGTGATCCACCAGCCGGTTGGCAACGGTGGGCGGGACGGCCTTGATGCCGGATAGCAGCCGGAAACCCTTGGGTTGCACGACGGCGTCGAGTGAGTCCGCGGACGGATTGAACCCGAGCACGCTCGCGATGGTCCCGAGGTCGATGAGGTCGGTGGAGCTGAACCCCTGAAGGCGTGCCAGCTGATCCTCGACCGGCGTGGTGCTGCCGCCCAGCCCGGAGTAGTCGCGGAGCACCATCTCGCTGCCCGGACCCAGGCCGGTGGTGAGCTCCTCAACCTGGAGTGAGAGGAGGCGGCCGTCGATGCCGAGCTCAAGAACGTACTGCGAGATTTCCTCGGAGATCCGCCGTACCATTTCCTGGCGCTGCAGGGTGACTGCGACGTCGCGGACGGTGACCATGGCTTCAATTTCCAGCGCGGATAGAGACCCGGTGACCTGGTCGAGCCGGGCACGGTAGCGCTCGAGGGTGGCGAGCGCCTGGTTGGCACGAGCCAGTACCGGCTCGGATCCCTCAAGCACGTGACGGAGGCCGTCGACGTAGAGCGCGATGATCTGCATGGATTGGCTCACCGAGATCACGGGGACGCCGGTCTGGATGGCAACGCGTTCAGCCGTCCGGTGTCGGGTTCCCGATTCCTGCGTCTCGATACGATGGTCCGGCACCAGCTGCACGCCGGCGCGCAGGATTTTGCTCGCATCGCGGTCGCAGACGATCGCGCCGTCCATTTTTGCGAGCTCGCGCAGGCGCGTCGGTGAGAAGTCGATCCCGATGTCGAAGCCACCCGAACAGATTGAATCCACTGTGCGGTCAAAGCCAAGGACAATCAGGGCGCCGGTGCGGCCGCGCAGGATCCGCTCAAGGCCGTCGCGCAACTGCGTACCCGGCGCCACCCGCGCCAGGGTTGCCTTCAGCGCGTCCTCCGGACTGCGTACCATCTCACTCCCTCTTCCTGCTGGACAGGCAAATGCACGGCCCGGCAGTTCCTAATCCTATGGGAGCACGCATCCGCTTGACGGCCCAGTTCCTGCTCAAAAGCGTAACGTTCGGCGCAGTTCAACCCATCTACGACGCCGCAGGTGCCGTGGATGGGTCAGAAGAGCAGTTCCAGGGCCTCGGTGAGGGTGCTGATCTGCTTCACAGTGAAGCCTGCGGGAACCTTGCCGGGCCCGTTCGGCGATTCCGGTACGACGGCGTGGGTGAACCCAAGGCGTTCGGCCTCCTGGATGCGCCGCGAGATACCGGGGACGGGCCGCACCTCACCGGCGAGACCCACTTCCCCGAACGCAATCATGCGGGAGGGGAGCGCCTGGTTGGTCTTGGCCGACGCGATGGCGAGGGCAACCGAGAGATCCGTTGCCGGCTCGGTCAGTTTCACCCCGCCGACCGTGGCCACGTAACTGTCATCCTTATGGAGCTGCAGCGACGCGCGGCGCTGCAGGACGGCGAGGAGCATTGAAACCCTTGAGCCGTCCAAACCGCTGGTTGCGCGACGGGGCTGGGCGTTCGCCGACTCGGCCAGCAGTGCCTGAACCTCAGCCAGCAGCGGCCGTCGGCCTTCGAGGGTCACCGTGATGCAGGTGCCTGACACAGGCTCCTTGGTACGGGAGACAAACAGGCCGCTCGGATCAGCGAGCCCTTCAATGCCGGTATCAGTCAGGTCGAAGCAGCCGACCTCGTCAGTGGGACCGTAACGGTTCTTCACCGCGCGCATCAGGCGGAGACGCGAGTGCCTCTCACCTTCGAACTGGCACACTACGTCCACCAGGTGCTCCAGCAGGCGTGGGCCCGCGATTGAACCGTCCTTGGTGACGTGCCCCACCAGCAGCGTGGTCATCCCGCGGGTTTTCGCCGCGTTGATCAGTGAGGCAGCCACCTCCCGTACCTGCGTGACGCCGCCGGCGCTCCCATCGACGTCCGGGCTGCTGAGCGTCTGCACCGAGTCCACGATCAGCAGTGCAGGATCGACCTTCTCAACCTGGCCGAGTGCCTGGCTGAGGTCCGACTCCGCCGTGAGGTACAGCGTGTCCGCGAGGGCGCCGATGCGTTCAGCACGCAGCTTCACCTGGGCGGAGGATTCTTCACCGGTGACGTAAAGGACGGTTCGTCCCAGCCGTGCGACCCGCGCCGCGACATCGAGCAGCAGCGTGGACTTGCCGACGCCGGGTTCACCGGCCACCAGGATTACGGCGCCCGGGACGAGCCCACCGCCAAGGACCCTGTCCAGTTCACCGATTTCGGTGGGCTGGAAGGAGGCGGTGGTGGCGTCTACATCGGCAATCCGGAGGGCCGGGTGCGCAACGGTAGTGGCCGCCGTCGTGCGCGCTACGCCCGCGGCGGCAGTCTCTTCCACCGTTCCCCAGGCCTGGCACTCACCGCACCTGCCGACCCACTTGGCGGTACTCCAGCCGCACTCGCCGCAGCGGTAGGCGGGGGATTGCGTGCGCGAGCGGGAGGTCTTTGTTGCCATGCCTCAAACGTACTCGGTGCTTCTGACAGTCTTGATGAGGCTCACAGTTTCGGCAGATACCCGGCGGCGTCCTCATGGGACAGCCCGGTGGCCTCGAGCAGGTCGACGACGAGCGGCCGATACAGGATGACCAGCCCCTCACCCTCGAGACGCTCCACGTTGAGCCGTGTCGGATGCAGCACCGTGGCCACGGCCGCCAGGTCCTCGCGCGCCCTGCGCAGATGTTGGTCCCGTTCGGCTGTGGAGGACGAATGCAGGGCGAGCGCCAGAACATCCACGGCGTCTGCAGTATCCTCAATCACCTGCGAGAGGGACTGCACCGCATCATCCGAGAGCGCGGCATGGTTGATGACCGAGGTAAGACGCCGTGAGAACACCCGGCTGTTGCGGATTGCCAGATCGATGTAGCCGATCGACCCCCTGAGCTCGCCAATCTCGCCGCGGTGCCTCCGATACGCCGGGGACATACGTGCAACCTCCGCGGCCGCGCGCATTGAACCGGACAGGCCGTCCATAAGCGGCTGGCAGTTGCGCGCCCGGACCAGTGCATGCCACGCCTGCGTCGGGTCGCTCGCGGACAGCGCCCGTGCGTTCTCCCGGAGCACCCCCGAGAGTTCCCCGAGAAGCTTCCGTACATCGCCCTTGGGTTCTCGGCGCGGGTCCCGGGGTATTGCCATGGTGATCAACAGGGCGAAGACACCACCGACAATGGCGTCCGCGCTCCGCGTGAACGGCCCGCCTTCCGGCGGGGGCAGAAGCACAACCAGGAGAGACTGAAGGGCCAGCTGCGTGGTGAAGATGGTCCCGCTGTCCAGGAACCGGGCGAGCAGTACGGACAGAAAAAGCACGACGGCGGCCTGCCACAGCCCTGTGCCGAGCGCCGCCAACAGCACGTCGCCCACGGCGATGCCCAGCGTGCAGCCGAAGCCCACCTCGAGCACCCGGCGCAAACGGGGATCACGGGAGAATCCCAGCGCGATGAGGGCTGAGGTGGCAGCGAAGAGCGGGCCCTCATGTCCGAGCACCTGCTCGGCGAAGGCGTACGCACCCACTGCGCCGACGGTGATCTGCATGGCGGGAAACAGCGACGAGCGGCTGCGCCGCAGCCCGACCCGGGATCGGTTGCGCACAAAGGAACGTGCGCGGTCCAGTCGGGATCCCCGGGTCATACGCCTGACCTTACCGCCGGGAGCGGTGAGTGAGGGTGAAGCTGGTCAGGTGGCCGGCTGTCCGCGTACGAACGGCGGCCAGCGGCGCAACGAGCAGGAGCGAGCCGGCGGCAAGCTCCATGAATTCCTCCAGATGGGAAAGCACAAGCAGTACCGGCGCCGGCGCGCCAAGGCGCGTGAGCTCGCCTGCCACAAACTCAAGCCCGACGGCGGCGAACAGCAGGGTCGCCACACCCAGCACGATCAACCGGGTTGATTTCTCCGGCAGGTAGCGGGCGCTGATAATCGCCAGCACGAGGACGACAACAGCGATCACGATGCCGAGGACCAGCCAGACCAACGTGAAATCAGTAACGTCGACGAACTGCAGGACGAGTGCGTCCATCCGTTCGTGCAGTCCGGTGCCCTCATCCAGGCAGAAGAGCAACACCAGCCCTCCCAGGATCCACCAGGCAGCGGATCCCTTGATCTTCTGGTGTTGGGCCAGCACTGCAACGAACAGGAGGCTGGTGGTCGCTGCGGCGAGCTGTGCAACGGACCACCAGGAGGGGAGGTTCCCTTCCTGGTTCACATCGACGTACACGCTGAAGAGCGTTTCGCCCCTCGGCTGGCCGGTCAGCAGGGGAGCGACGAAGCTCAGGGTGACAACCAGCACGTGCACGATGCCGAGACCGAACAGCAGGCGGCGCCACCTGAGCGCATGGCCTGGGTGGTCAGCGGAAAAGCCTTCGTTCTCGGCGAGGCCGCCGTCGGAGCTGCTTTCGATGGTCATGGGTACCACGCTAATCGCTGTGACAAGGAGAAAGATCAGAGCTAAATAACGCATTCATTCCAAAGCACAAGAGTTGCATGGCGAATAGGGGCAAGAATCCTTCCTCCGTTCACCTTCTGTTCACTTTGACCGGTCAGTCTCGTTACCTGCGGTGCCTAGCGTGAGGTGCGTACCGAATCTCGTACAGACAACGCGGGTGCCCTCTGAGCACCGACTGTTAAACCCTGGAAGGGGCAATATTCAAGTGAAGGCTCTTCGCTTTGGCCGCGCTGCGGCAGTAATCTCTGTGGCCGCTCTGGCCCTCACGGCGTGTGGCTCTGACAGCGCCGTTAGCCCAGGATCTGAAGGCGGCTCGAGCTCCGCTACCGAAAGCACCGTTTCCGGCACTCTGACCGGTGCCGGTTCCTCCGCCCAGAACGCAGCCATGACCGCATGGAAGACCGGCTTTGAACAGGCCAATCCTGAAGCTACCATTCAGTACTCCCCGGACGGTTCCGGTGCCGGTCGCGAAGCTTTCCTCGCAGAGGGCGTGCAATTCGCCGGTTCAGACGCCTACCTGGATGACGAGGAGTATGAGGCGTCCAAGGAGGTTTGCGGCCCCGACGGTGCCATCAACGTCCCCGCATACGTCTCTCCGATCGCTGTCGCGTTCAACCTTCCTGAGATCAAGGAATTGAACCTCGACGCCGCCACCATCGCCGCCATCTTCAAGGGCGAGATCAAGAACTGGAACGACGAAGCCATCGCATCGCAGAATGAGGGCGTGGAACTGCCCGACCTGCCGATCACGGTTGTTCACCGCGCCGATGACTCCGGTACCACTGAGAACTTCGTTGAGTACCTCTCGGCAGCCGCACCTGACGCCTGGACCTATGAGGTCTCCGGAGACTGGCCTGCCGAGATCGTCGCCGAAAACGCTCAGGGTACTAACGGCGTCGTCTCCACCACCTCTTCCACCGAAGGCGCGATCACCTACACGGACGCATCCGCCGTCGGTGACCTGGGACAGGCACTGGTCAAGGTTGGCGAAGAGTACGTAGCGCTGAGCGCGGATGCCGCGTCACGCGCCGTCGAGGTTGCAGAGCCGGTTGAAGGACGCAGCGAAGTAGACATGTCCCTCGACCTCAAGCGCGATACCACTGAGTCGGGTGCATACCCGATCGTGCTTGTCTCCTACCACCTCTACTGCAGCGCCTATGAGGACCAGGAGACCGTAGACCTGGTCAAGGCTTTCGCAAGCTACGCAGTCAGTGAGGAAGGCCAGACGACGGCCGAGTCCTCCGCCGGCAACGCGCCTATCTCGGAGACCCTCCGCGAGCAGGCAATGGAAGCGATTGACACCATTCAGGTTGCTTCCTAACAAGTCAACGACGCCCCGCCAGGCCGAGAGGCCCTGGCGGGGCTGTTGGCTGTCTGTGCCCCGACGGGGTTGCAGGTACCTTGTATAAGCGGGGCAGTTGCGCGAGCACTGTCCCAGACGATCCCCGCGAAGCGCCGAAAGGTCCCCCGTGTCCACGAATGCAGTGAAACGAGCAGGTGGTGCAGGTCAATCCGGAGACAAAATATTCTCCGGGGCCAGCCTCGCCGCAGGCTGCCTGATCCTGGCGGCGCTATTCAGCGTTGCAGTCTTCCTGATCGTTGAGGCTCTTCCGGTCTTCCGCGCCGACCCGGCCGACATCTCCGGCGGGGAAGGTTTCTTTACCTACATCTTCCCGATCGTCATCGGGACGGTCATCGCGGCGGCCATTGCCCTGTTGATTGCCACCCCGCTCGGTATCGGCGTCGCCCTGTTCATTTCCCATTACGCTCCGCGGCGCTTCGCCCAGGGACTCGGCTATGTGATCGACCTGCTCGCGGCTATCCCGTCAGTGGTCTACGGAGCGTGGGGTTACGCGGTCCTCGCACCGCAGATGGCTATCGCCTACGACTGGCTCGCGCGCAACGCCGGCTGGATCCCGATTTTCGAGGGACCCGCGAGCCAGACCGGACGCACCATGCTCACCGCTGGCGTCGTACTTTCAGTCATGGTCCTCCCCATCATCACGTCACTGAGCCGGGAAATCTTCCTCCAGACGCCGAAGCTGCACGAAGAAGCAGCGCTCGCCATGGGCGCCACACGCTGGGAAATGATCACCATGGCGGTACTGCCGTTCGCCCGCCCCGGAATCATCAGTGCAGCAATGCTCGGCCTCGGCCGCGCTCTCGGCGAAACCATGGCCGTGGCCCTGGTGCTTTCCGGCGGCGCGCTCACCGCCAGCCTGATTCAATCCGGAAACCAGACAATCGCGGCCGAAATTGCGCTCAACTTCCCCGAGGCATTTGGGCTGCGTCTGGCCGAACTGATCGCCGCCGGCCTGGTTCTCTTCCTCATCACCCTTGCCGTCAACATCGTTGCACGGTGGATCATCAGCCGGCACAAAGAATTCTCAGGGGCTAACTAATGGCGAATGCCACCTTGACTCCGCGTCGCTCCCAACTGACCAAGGGCAAGATGCCCACCCACACCCTCTGGGCGGTGTTGGCAGCGTCGGTCGTAGTTGGTGCTGCGCTGGCCGCGCTGGTCGGTTTCGGCCTGGTGCCGTGGGCCCTCTTCAGCGCACTCCTCTTCATCGTGGCCGGGACGGCTGTCACCGGCGTCGTGGAGGGGTCCCGCAAAGCCCGGAACCGACTGGCCATGTTCCTGATCTACGGATCCTTCCTGGTGGCTCTTCTGCCGTTGCTCTCGGTTATCTGGACTGTTCTGGAACGTGGATTCCCCGGGCTGACCTACAACTTCCTGTTCACGTCGATGAACGGTGTCACCGGCGCGATCGACAACCAGACCGTTGCAGAAGGATCGCCGGTTCTCGGCGGCGCCTACCATGCCATTGTCGGAACCCTCCAGATCACCCTGTGGGCAACCCTCATCTCCGTGCCGATCGGGCTGTTGGCGGCCATATACCTTGTGGAGTACTCCACGGGTGGGAAACTGGCACGCGCCATCACCTTCTTCGTTGACGTGATGACCGGTATCCCGTCCATCGTCGCCGGTCTCTTCGCCGCGGCGCTGTTCGGCCAGCTGTTCGGGCCGGGAACACGTACCGGTTTTGTTGCCGCCGTCGCTCTGTCAGTACTGATGATCCCGGTTGTTGTGCGCTCCACCGAGGAGATGCTCAAGATCGTCCCGAACGAGCTCCGGGAAGCCGCCTACGCGCTCGGCGTGAGGAAGTGGCGCACAATCACACGCGTAGTGATCCCGACAGCGATCTCCGGCATTGCGTCCGGCGTCACCCTGGCCATCGCCCGCGTAATCGGCGAAACCGCGCCCATCCTCGTAACCGCCGGCTTTGCCAGCTCGATCAACTGGAACGTCTTCGGCGATTGGATGAGTACCCTGCCGACGTTCATCTACTACCAGATCCTGACGCCCACCTCGCCGACCGCCACTGACCCCAGCACACAGCGTGCCTGGGCGGCGGCGCTGGTGCTGATCGTCATGGTCATGCTCCTGAACCTCGTGGCGCGCATGATCGCCCGCCTCTTCGCTCCCAAGACCAGCCGCTGACCCGCCGGCACAACCAGAAGGATCCCCATTGTCCAAGCGAATCGACGTCAAGGACCTCAACGTCTACTACAGCAAGTTCCTCGCTGTTGAAGACGTAAACATCAGCATCGACGCACGCTCCGTCACCGCGTTCATCGGCCCGTCCGGCTGCGGAAAGTCCACCTTCCTGCGGACCCTGAACCGTATGCACGAGGTTATCCCGGGTGCACGCGTTGAGGGTGAAGTGCTGCTCGACGGCGACAACCTGTACGACTCCGCAGTGGACCCTGTCACGGTCCGCAGCCAGATTGGTATGGTCTTCCAGCGCCCCAATCCGTTCCCCACCATGTCCATCCGCGACAACGTGCTGGCCGGCGTAAAGCTGAATGACAAGCGCATCTCAAAGTCGGACGCTGACGCTCTGGTCGAAAAGTCCCTGCGTGGCGCCAACCTGTGGAATGAAGTCAAGGACCGCCTTGCCCGTCCCGGTTCCGGCCTGTCCGGCGGCCAGCAGCAGCGCCTCTGCATTGCGCGTGCCATAGCGGTCTCTCCTGAGGTCATTCTCATGGACGAGCCCTGCTCTGCACTTGACCCGATCTCCACCCTCGCCATTGAGGACCTCATCAATGAGCTCAAGAACGAGTACACCGTGGTGATCGTTACCCACAACATGCAGCAGGCGGCGCGGGTTTCCGACAAGACTGCTTTCTTCAACATTGCGGGCACCGGCAAGCCCGGCAAGCTGATCGAGTACGGCGAGACCACCGACATCTTCAACATGCCCTCCCAGAAGGCAACCGAGGATTACGTCTCCGGCCGCTTCGGATAAAGACCGTGCCTAGAGCAGCGGACTCATCGCCAGATAGAGGATCGCCGCGAGCAGCGCGGTGACGGGCGCCGTCGTAATCCAGACCAGCAGTACGGACCGCAACACGCGGCCGCGAACCGTGGCGTAGCGTTGATTGGCGCCGGCGCCCACAATCGCCGAGGTCATGGTGTGCGTGCTGGAGAGCGGCATGTGCAGCGACAATGAGCCCACGAACAGCATCACGGCGCTGACTCCCTGGGCGGTCATGCCGCGCAGGGGGTCGATGCGCACCAGCCGGTTGGACAGCGTGTGGGTGATTCGCCAACCTCCCAGCAGAGAACCTCCCGCCAGGAGCACTGCGGCGAAAACCTGGACCCACAGCGGAATGCCGCTCCCGGAATACACGCCGGCTCCCACCAGCGCGAGAACGATCACGACCATGGTCCGTTGGCCGTCCTGCAGTCCGTGGCCAAGCGCAAACGCGGCTGTCAGGACAGCCTGCGCCATCCGGTTACCGTCGTTGACCTTCCGCGGTGAGTTGTGTCGCTGCAGCCATGTCGCAGGAAAGACGACGACGTACGCCAGCAGGTAGGCGATCAGCGGCGAGAGCAGCAGCGGCAGCGCGATGTCCAGCAGGAACACCCGGCCGGAACCCGCGATGGATTCGCCTCCGAGCACGGCCGCGGCTCCGCCCGCCCCAGCCAGCGCACCGATGAGCGCATGCGTGGACGACGACGGCTTGCCTCGGTACCAGGTGAAGATTCCCCACGCGCACGCCGACAGCAGAGCGGCCAGGAGAATGCCGAGGCCGCTCAGACCACGGGGAAGATCGATGCTGTCACCGGTGAAGAGCGTGGCAAGACTGGCACTCATCAGCGCACCGACGAGGTTGAACAGCGCTGCGAGCAGGACGGCGACGGTTGGCGTCAGGGCCCGGGTCCGGACGGACGTGGCGATGGAATTGGAGACATCGTGGAAACCGTTGATGAAGGCAAAACCGCCGGCGAACAGAATTACGGCACCGAGGAGGAAGACCTCCACCTACGATTCCTTGACGACGATGGCACCGACGTGAGTTGCGACCTTGCGGATGTCCTTGGTGACGTCGACGAGTTGGTTTGCCACGTCACGGTGCCGGGCATAGACAAGGGGCTTGTGGTCCGCGAGCAGCTCCGAGCACCAGATTCTGTGGGTACGTTCGGCGCGTTTGGCGAGGCGCAAAATTTCAATCCAATAGTCCTCGAGATCGTCGAGGGAGTTCAGCTGCCGCATCGCTTCGGCGGTCAGTTCCGCCTGGCGCGTGATTACCTCCAGTTGCTCGGATGCGCGGCGGCTGAGCTTGTTCAGCTTGTAGAGGGCAATCAATTCCGCGGCGCCGTCGAGCTTTTCCATTGCTTCGCTCAGAAGGCGTGACATGGCATAGAGGTCTTCGCGGGGCAGCGGGTTGATGAAGCTGGTGCGCATTGAGGTCAGCAGGGCGAAATGCAGGTCGGTGGACGTGCCTTCGTACTGATGGAGCTCTTCGGCCAGCTGGTCGTAATCCTGACGAGCAGCTCCGAGGATGCCCGACATGCTGCGGACTCCGAGGACCAGTTGCTGGGCCATGCTGGAGAGCAGTTCCAGTCCTGCGTTCTCCTGCGGGAAGAGGTGGAGCTTCACTAAAGTCACCTAGGGTCGCACGGACGGTTGCCACCTAAGAATACCTGTGCCGCGCTTAGGTGACCGGTGCTGTGCAACCGGCCACCTAAGGGCACAAAAGTGGCGCCGAACCGGGAGCGCCTCTCGGCGGAAGGCCGCTCGAAGCGGCTAAATGTTGAAGCCCGGGGGTTCCACGGTCCGACACCAGTTTCAGTCTGCTACTGACCCGCCTGCATGTCAACGACATGACGACGGCGGTGGGCCGCCAAGGAGAATTGGTCAGCAGTTTGCCCTGCTCACAGCGAATTGATCGCGTCTGCGATCGCCTCGGGGTGGTCCTCGGGCGTGAAGTGTTTTCCGCCCGGTATGCGCACAAGTTCGGTGCCGAGGTCCGCGGCAAGTTTTTCGCCATAGCGAACCTTCTGGAACCTGTCCGCAGCGCCCCAGACCACGCGTGAGGGAAGGCCCAGGCGTGGTATCTCCCGTGCAATATCGAGGGTGTCCTGGACATCAAGCGCCCGGATCTGGCGCATCATGCTTCGCGCGGCGCCCTGGGTCAGGTAGGGAGGCCAGTGCTGGGCGATCGCTTCCCGGGCCTGCTGGAGGTCGTCGTGCGCCCGGTGGAAAAGCTGCGCTAATGCCGGGTAAAGAAGGGCATGAGGCAGATGTGACAGCGGCCCGGCAACCTTTTGCATCGCCTTGACGCTCGGTATGGGCCAGGAATCGTAAGCCACCGCATTTGTCAGCACGAGACCGGAGAACGTACTGGGCCGGCGTACAGCCGCGATCTGCGCCACGCCGCCCCCGAGATCGTGGCCCACCAGGATGGGCTTGGCATCGAGCTGCAACGAATCGCTCCAGTCGAGCAGGTAGCCGGCCTGCGCTTTGAGGCTTAGGTCTCGATCCTGGCCCTCCCGGATGCTGGTGCCGTAGCCGGGCATCTCCCAGGCGAGAGTGCGGCCCTGGACGAGCGGCATCACACGCCGCCAGAGACGGGGCGAAGTTGGAATCCCATGAATCAGGACCACCGGCTTTCCGCTGCCATGTTCAAGCCAACGGACCGTGCTCCCGTTTACTGTGCCGGCCTTTTCTTCCATGGCGGAACCCTTCCAGATAGACGTCGTGAGGCTCATGGTGTTTGTGCTCAAGGGGTCAGCCTGCGCTGACTCGTTATCAGGAGGTCCGTTTGGCGATGATCCTCAGCCGGTCGGGGTCTCTCACCGTGATTCGTCCGCGGCTTTGCCGGATCAGTCCCTCGGTGGCGAATTCAGCCATGGTCTTGCTCGTCGCTTCACGGGTTGCTCCCAGCAGGCCGGCCAGCTGCTCGTGAGTGATCCGGATTGCCGGAGGCTGGCCGAGCTTGCCGGGGCGTGCCGATTCGGCAAGCGTGAGCAGCGTTTTCGCGGTGCGTGCTGACAAGGGGCGGAGCGCGAGGTCCGTGAGTCTTTCCTCAAGCCGGGCCACCTGCTCACCCAGTAGCCGGGAGATTCGGACGGCAATCCGCGGGTCGGCGACGAGGTGCCGTTCGACGTCGTCCACCGTGAGTTGGCAGATGACGGATTCCTCGATCGCTTCGGCATAGTTGTCGTACATGCGCTGGCCGACCAGCAGCATCTCACCGAAAACGGCGCCCTGCTCGAGGATCGCCATGGTCAGGGCTTTGCCGTCCTCGGTGATCCGGAAGATCCGGACTCTACCTGACTTCAGGACAAACAGGGCAGTGACCGGTTGCGACTGGGAGAAGACGAGCTCACCTGCCGAGAACCGCCGTTCCGGCACCATGAGTTGCATCGCCTCCAGTTCCGCCGGACTGAGGTCGGCGAAAAGGTCGACTTCCCGCAGACAGGTGAATTCAGAAGGTCCTGTTGTCAAAGAGTCTGTCTCCCGTCTCTGAGGGGACCAGGGTTGGTCTCCGCCCTTTGGCGCCTGGGCGAGGCCAGGCGCACACGTGCTGGCTGTCTCGGTCACCATGGGATCGCCCTCCTGAAGACTATTTCCCCGTTGTCGAACACGCTACGGACGTTCGGCGAGCGTGTTCTGCAATCCAGGACACACTCACCGGGAGCTGCCCTTGCGCGCGGCCGTCATACAGGCACCGCCCACCCGCCGGCACCGTGCGTGATCACGCCTGTGCGGTCACCGGGACGCACCGGCGGTGCGCCGACGACTTCGACGGCGATGCTGTCACCACCGTCTCGGACCTCGGCACCCATCCGGACCAGGACCAGGGTGTGGGCGCCCATCGACTTCACTTCCGTCACTGTGCCTTCGGCGGCTCCCCCACCTGCAGGGGTAAGGCGCAGGGCTTCCTGCCGGATAACAAGGAGCCCGGGGCCGTTTGGTGCCTCCGGCTGAACCTTGATACGGCCGAGGCCGGACTCGTGGTATCCGCCGGCCACGGTGCCCGGGACCTCGTTGAGTCCGCCCAGAATGCGGTTGACCGCCCGGGTAGAAGGCTCATAGTGCACCTGTGCTACCGCGCCGTGCTGCAGGATCCTGCCCTCGTCCAGTACCGCGATCGTGTCCGCCAATATGGAAGCTTCCCGCCGATCGTGTGTGACCAGGACGATCGTCGGTTCGAGTTGGGAGCGAATCTTCGCAAGGAGAGCGTACATGTCCTCCCGGAGGCGGAAGTCGAGGGAACTGAAAGGCTCATCGAGCAGGAGGATGCGGGGATTCCTCGCCAGGGCGCGTGCCAAGGAAACCCTTTGTTCCTGGCCACCCGAGAGTTGGCCCGGCATTCGCTTGGCGAAGCTCTCAAGCTGGACGAGTTCAAGGAATGCCAGGGCTTCTGAACGCGCCGTCTTTTTGGGCAGACCGGCCATCTTCCCTGCGAATGCAACATTGTCGAGCACCGTCAGATACGGAAAGAGCAGCGGCTTCTGAAACACCAGGGAGAGTTCCCTCCCTTCTGCCGGCACACCCTCAAGATCCTGCCCATCCACCAGAACGCATCCGGATGAGGGTCTATCCAGGCCTGCCGCAATGCGCAGCAGGGTGGATTTCCCGCTCCCCGAGGCACCCAGCAGGGCAACGCACCGCCGGGCGGGAATTTCGAGGGAGACGTCCCGGAGAACTTCCCCGTCACCGAAATGCCGGGACACTTCGTGGAAGGTCAGGCTTGAACTCATCCCACGGTCCTTCCACGGAAGCTGGAACCCGCGAGCAGAGCCAGCAGGATCAAGGGCGGTCCTATCATCGCAAGCGAAAGAGCAGCAGTCACTTGCTCGTTCCCGGTGGCCGATGCCGCAGAGCCGAGCAGGAGGGGCAGCGTCACAACCTGTCCGCCGCCCACCAGCACCGTAGTGATGTAGTCACCCCATCCAACGAGGAAGGCAAGGAACCCTGCGCGCGCAGTGGCCCGGGCAAGCAGCGGGATTCGTACCTGTGTGACTACCTGCCTCATGGGAGCGCCGAGGGTTCGGGCCACCTCCTCAAAGCGATCATCGTAGGTAGCCAGCGCGGCGCGGAACATGAAGACGGTGTAGGGGAGGGCGGTTACCGTCAATACGAGGACCACGGACGGAAAGGTCGGCACGCGCGCGCTGAGCAGCACGACATTCGCCCCCATCACCAGCGCGAATGGTGGAATGGCAAGCGGTGCCAGGAGGATGATCTCGATGGGTCGGGCGACCGCTGGCCTGAGCCGCCGAAGACCAAGGGCAGCCAGTGCCCCGAGCGGCGTGGCGGTCACCGCGACACTCGCACCCAGGGCCAGCGACGCCGCACCGGCTGCAAGGGTTTCTCCCGCCCACAGTGCCCGTACGCCCTCGGCAGAGAAGGTGGCCGGAAGAACATTCGGTGCCCTCCACTGCCCGGCAACGGACCACAGCCCGAGGGGCACGACCGGCAGCGCGATCCAAACGAGGAGAATGGCGCCCAGCAGCGTATGCACGCCTGTACTGGGACTGAACCGGCGCTGCCGTGGTCCGGCACCTACACGGTGCGCGGCCGTCATCGCAACCCCCTCAGACGTCGAAGCACCAGGAGCCCGAGGACAATCGCAGCGAGCCCTGCCAGGACAGAAGCCAGGGCAGTGGCCATCGCCTGCGGCCGGGCCTCGAGGTTGATGGCGCCGAACAGCCGGACCGCTCGTACCGGCAGTGGTTCCGGCGCAATGGGACCAAGGAGCCAGGGCGCCTCATAGGATCCGAGCGTGTAGACAAAGACCACGAGAGCGGAGATCGCCAGCGAGGGCGCAGCCAGCGGCAGAACGACATGGACCATCCGTTGCCGGGCGGACGCGCCGAGGTTGGCCGCCGCTTCGCAGAGTTGGCCGGCCGAGCCCGCTATGCTCCCCGCCACCACGAGGGCGACGAAGGCCGATTCCTTCCATGCGAACTCCAGGATCACGGCACCAAACCAGGCGTCCCCAACCAGCCGGGGGAACCCATCGGGCAAGCCGAACAACCGGGCGAGGAAACCGGCGTCGGACAGCAGCAACCCCGTCGCCCCCGATGCAACCAGATGCGGGATGGGTACCGAAGCCGCGCTCAGCGCCCCGATTACCCGGCCACGCCACCCTGCTGAGAGCACGTAGGCGGCGATCAGGAATCCCACAATCACCGACAGCACAGTGGAGGCGGCAGCAATATAGAGGGAAAGTCCCGTGGCAGCGATGAGTTCACCATCAGCGGTCCATGCCTCGGTGCTGAACTCGGGTTGGCCGACGAACGGCATCAGCCCGAAGCTCTGCAGGAGGGCTGCCACCAGCGCACCCATCACTACCAGGACCACCGGGATGACCGCTGGGGCGACGGTCAGCAATGCCCTGCGCTGTGTGTCCATCAACCTCCGGCGACGGACCGGCGCCAGGCCTCATCAAGCGCCGGTACCCAGTCGGAACCGAGTTCGGAGTGAGCGTTGCGCGAGAGTTCCTCATATGCGGGAACGACGGGAGACTCAGGCAGGACGGTGAAGAGTTCCTGCTGTTCCGGTTCAAGTCGGCCGACGTCGAGCACTGTGAATTGTCCCCAGATGTCGGGGTCTGCTTTTGCAGCCTGCTGGGCGGGGGACAGGGCCAGATTAGCGACCGCCATGGCGCCGGCCGCGTCTGTGGCATTCACCGGGATGGCGAGGAAGCTGGCGTTACCCACCGTGCCCTCCGCCAGAGGCAGGACTTTGGTGGACTCGGGGAGGGCTCCGGAGGCCACCAGCTCAGAGAGCCGGGCCGGACCGTAGGTCATACCGAAATCCACCTGGCCCTCATTGAACAGCTTGTTTAGTGCCTGCTCATCCCGCGGGTAGGTTGCCCCTTCGCGCCAAAGCGAGGGTTCAAGGTCCGCGAGTGTCTCAAGAGCAGCCGGTGCATGCTCATCGAAAAGGTCCTCACTGTAGGACAGTGGAACCTCTCCAGCCCCGCCGGCTGCGGAAATCATCACTTCGCGCAGGAACACACTGCCCGTGAAGTCCGGAGGCGCGGGATAGGTAAAGCGCCCGGGGTGGGCCTCCGCCCAGTCGAGGAGCCCGGCCAGACTCGTGGGCGGCTCGGACACGGCATCGGCGTTGTAGAAGTAGGTGAACTGAGCCTTGTGCCAGGGCGCTTCGCAGCCATCCACGGGGGTACCGAAGTCGTTCGCAAGGAGGGGATCATCCGGATCGGTGTAGGCCATGTTCGGCAGCATCTCTGTCCATCCGCAGCGCCACGCCTCGGCTTGGCGGCCCGTGCTGAAGGTTGCGCCGTTGACCCACACGAGATCCACTGAGCCGTCATCCCGGCCGGCCTGCAGTTCGCTCAGTACGCGGTTCATTGCATCCGCAGTATCAGCGACGGGAACCCGGCGAAGAGTTATTCCCAGCTCCTCGGCCGCCGGAGCAAGCGTCTGGTCCACGTAGGCGTTGCCCTGTTCGTCTCCGCCGTACATCCAGAGGTCGACGGTCTGGCCTTCCGCGACTTCCAGCACTTCATCAAAACTTGAGAGTTCCCCGGCCGGTGCTGCCGCGGTATTCCCGCAGGAAGTCAGCACGAGCACCGACAATAGCGCCGACGGCCAGACCGGCAGACGGCGGGCAAGGACGGAATGGGGACTTCGGCGGGCCATTGTTTCCTTCAGGGGTGAGTGGTGTGGTCAAGTATGCTCGAGGCTTGCCTCAGCAGGGGAGGACAGGGTTGGACGGGCGGCAGGTGCAGTGACGGAGGACAACGGTCAGGGCAGCCGTTTCCCGGATGCCCTCAAACGCGTGCTGCTTCTCGTGGCATTCGTCGCTGTCATGACTGTGGTTGTGCTCCTTCTGCCGATTCCTCCCGTTGAAGAGCTGCGGGCGATGATCGATTCGGCCGGGTGGTGGGGGCCTGTCGGGTTTACGCTCGGCTACGCTGCTCTGACACTTGCGCCGGTTCCTAAAAGTGTCCTGTCCATTGCCGCAGGTGTTCTGTTCGGCTTCGGTGCCGGCATCGCCATCGTCTACCTTGCCGCCATGCTGGGGGCCACCGCGGCGTTCTGGCTTGGCCGTCACCTCGGGCGGGAAGCCGTCGAACGATTCACCGGCACCCGGGTCGCGAAGGTCGACGAGGTGCTGCGGCGCCGCGGATTCGCGGCAGTGGTCGGCGTGCGCTTGGTGCCCGTCCTGCCGTTCACGGCCATCAACTACTCTGCCGGGCTTACTTCCGTTGGCTGGTGGCCGTACTTCCTGGGGACGGCACTCGGGATCCTGCCCGGGACGGTCAGTTTCCTCGCCCTCGGAGCGTACGGTCTCGAGCTGGGTTGGCAGGCCCAGGCAGCAGCTGCAGGGCTGGGAGTCCTGACCATCGCCGGGGCGGTCTACGCGATCAGGTCGCGGCGGAAGGACCGGGGCTCCGATGTTTGATTCCCGGCTCCGCCCGCTGATTGCGCCGCTGCTGGATTCGGCTGCGGGACGGCTCGACGTCCCCTGGATCACGCCCAACCGCCTGACGTCGCTGAACCTCGTGCTGGGCCTTCTCAGTGCCGCACTTTCTGCGGGGCAGCTCTGGATACCAGCCCTCATGGCGTGGCTCCTGTGCCGCCTCGCGGACGGACTCGACGGACCGTTGGCCCGGCGCAGGTTCGAGCGGACTCCGGCATCAGACCGGACGGATGCCGGGCAGGGCGGCTTCTGGGACATCTCAGCAGACTTCATTGTCTACGGCGCAACCGTTGTCGGCGTGGCAATCGGCGCAACAGCTGCGTACGACGCCGCGTGGCTTCCGTTCCTGCTGGTTCTGTTCGCGTACTACATCAACGGCAGCGTCTTCCTTGCGTTTTCTTCCATCGCGGAGCGAAGCGGCAGACAGATCGACGACGGGCGCTCGCTCTCGTTCCTCGGTGGACTCGCTGAGGGCGCGGAAACGGTGCTCGTGCACAGCCTGTGGCTGATCTTTCCCGCCTTTGCCGGCCAGATAGCGCTCGTGTGGGCGCTGGTGGTGTCGGTGAGCGCCGCCCAGCGCGTAGTCGCCGGCTTCCGGGCGCTTCGCTGACCTCATCGTCTGGTCCGCACCCGCGCCACAGCGGAAAGCACCTTCACCGCTATCCTGACCAGCGGCGAGTCCAGCCCGGAGCGGGCATGGGCAATCGCCGCGTTCCACACGGCGTCGTTATAGGTGGGATAGGGGTGGGTCACTCCGGCCAGCTCACGCGTACTCATCTTCCGTTCGACGGCGAGGGTGAGTTCTGCCAGTGACTCACCGGCCCGCGGGCCGACGATCGTGCCTCCGACAATGCGTCCACGCTTTCCGATGACCAGTTGTACAAAACCGGCGGTTTCATCTTCGGTGATCGCCCTGTCGGTCTCCTCCAGCGCAACCTTCGAGGACGTCAGGCCGGGACCGGAGGGATCAGTGACGCCGACGGCGGCCACTTCAGGCGAGGTGTATGTCACCCGGGGGATGGTGCTGCTGACCGGCCTGCGCAGACCGAGGATTGCATTGGACGCGGCCGTGCTGGCGTGAACCCCCGCCAGATGGGTGAATTTCGGGTTCTGGGTGACGTCCCCGGCAGCCCAGATGAAGCTGTTGGACGACCGCATCGCTGAATTCACCTGTACGTGGCCGGCGTCGTCACACTCCACCCCGACGTGCGCAAGTCCCAGGCCCGAAGTCCGCGGGGTGCGGCCGGCGGCAACCAGGATGACGTCCGCGTCGACCGTGCTGCCGTTTGAGGTATGGACTGTGTTGTCACCGGCGTCGGTGGTCTCCACCCTGTCGGCGCTCTCGTTCTCCGCAACGATGACGCCGTCGGCTTTCAGGCTCTGCCTGACCAGCGCCGCTGCCTGCCGGTCCTCCTTGGGCAGAATGCCGGATCGGGCGAGGATGGTGACGTTCGAACCGAGGCGTGCGAAGGCCTGCCCCAGTTCGCAGGCGATTGGCCCGCCGCCGATGATCACCAGTTTGCGCGGCAGATCGGGGAGGTCCCAGATTGTCTCCGACGTCACCATCCGGGCTGTCTCCAGGCCGGTAATGGGCGGAACGGTGGGGGTACTTCCTGTGGCGATGAGCGCGTGCCGGAACCGGATCTTTCTGCCGTCCACGTCGGCTTCGCCGTCGCCAGTGAAACGAACCGTGCCGTTCAGGACAGTAACGCCGGCAGATTGCAGTGATTCCGGGGAGTCCTCCGGCTGGATGGCGTTGATCGCCGCGGTTATCCGGGCACGCACCTGCGCGAAGTTGGATTCGACGCCGGCCGAGCGGCGGTCTGCGGCCGCATGCGCTGCCGCGGACAGCAGCGTCTTGGAAGGGACGCATCCAGTCCATAGACAGTCGCCTCCTGTACGAGCCTGCTCCACGAGAACGGTCCGGGCACCCAGACGGGCTGCGGTCTTTGCACCTACGATCCCCGCTGTTCCGCCACCGAGCACCAGAAAGTCAACTGGATCATCCACGTTCGTCATCGCTCTCCAAAGTCAGGGTAAGAGTGCATCCAGCCTACGGTCACCCCATTCCTGCGAACCGTCTGTAATCCAGGACACCGTAGCCCGGTGAGCCTCCCCGTAGCTTGTCAGGGAGCGTACCCCTAGGCTGTGCTCACCACCCGAACGCGTCCGGAGGTCAGATCATCGAGAAGTACAGCACTTTCGCGCCTCTGTACGACCTGTTCTCAGGGGAATACCCCGTGTACCGTGCCGGACGTCGGCTGGGTATCGATATGCTCCGGCTCGCGCCGGGTCAGCAGGTGCTCGACGTCGGCTGCGGCACCGGCCTCAACTTCTCCCTGCTGCAGCAGAAGATCACAGCGGCGGGACACGTCGTCGCTATTGACCGCAGTGCCGAGATGCTTCAGCAGGCGCGACGCCGAACGGCCCGCAGGGGCTGGCGGAACGTCACTTTTATCCAGGCGGACGCTACAACCATGACACCCGCAGACGTCGGAAAACGGCTGGCGGCCGCCGGTGGCAGGGAGCTGTCCGACGCCGCCCTCGCCACCTACGCGCTCTCTCTCATGCCGGAGTGGGAGCGTGCGTGGGCGAATATGCGCACCATGACGACGACGGCGGCGCGGCTGGGCGTCGTCGACATGCAGAAGCCCACCGGTCGCTACTCCGTGTTGACGCCCCTGGCCGTGGCGGCCTGTCGGCTGGGCGGGGCTGACATCGATGCGCACCCATGGACGGGTGTTGAACGGGATTGTTCAGACGTCGAGGCCGCATCCGCTCGCGGGGAGCACCTGCAGATCCGGGTTGGTTGCGACCGGGCGGGGACAACCCCCGGAGAGGAAAGATGACCATGCAGTTGGTGGAGCTTCTCCGACGGATTGAGCTGCAAACCCGGCCGGTACACCCCGCCTCGCGTGCTGCCATGGACGCGCGGTGGGAAGCGCTGCCCGACCACGTGAAAACTCCCAGCCAGCTACTGGGCCGCTGCGCCGTCGGCTGCGAGGGGACCCATGGCGTGTTCCCGAAATGCAACCTGACCTGCTCACCCTGCTATCACTCGGCCGATGCCAACCAGGTCAGGGTTGACGGGCGGCACACAGCTACCGAGGTGGAGCGGCAAATGAGCTTCCTGCGGCACATGCGCGGCCCGCGGGCACATGCCCAACTCATCGGCGGGGAAGTGAGCCTGCTCAGCCCCGACGACCACGCCGCCGCGCTTCAGATCATGCGCGCTAACGGGCGTGAGCCGATGTCTATGACGCATGGTGATTTCGACTATGAGTATCTGCTCGCCGTCGTACTTGACGGGATGGGCAGGCCTCGGTTCGACCGGGTTTCCTTCGCCGCACACTTTGACTCCCTGATGCGGGGGCGCCGTGGCGCTGTTCGGCCGCGGAGCGAGACGGAGCTCGACCCTTTCCGGCGCAACTTCGCCGCAATGTTCGGGCGGCTGCGTGATGAGCACGGCATCGGGTCCTACCTTGCGCACAACATGACGGTGACTCCTTCCAATCTCGGGGAAGTCGCCGCGGTGACGCGCTCGGTTCTGACAATGCCCTACAACATGCTGTCCTTTCAGCCGGCGGCGTTCATCGGTGACGACCGCCGCTGGAAGGAGGATTT
This sequence comes from Arthrobacter sp. TJ-170, assembly GCF_058269305.1. Taxonomy (NCBI): domain Bacteria; kingdom Bacillati; phylum Actinomycetota; class Actinomycetes; order Micrococcales; family Micrococcaceae; genus Arthrobacter; species Arthrobacter sp. TJ-170. Next base: position 26,705 of record NZ_JBZCNL010000003.1, read on the forward strand.
CACCGAGGTCGGCATTGACGAAGTGTGGCAACGCATCGAGGAAGGGGCAGGCCAGCAGCTGCCATGGCAGGGCACCCAGTTCGGTGATCCGCGCTGCAATCGCTATACGAGCGGACTGCTGGCCGATGGCAGGTTCGCCGTCGTCATCGATCCGGCCGATCCGGTCGACACGGCGGCCCGCGATCGCCTCCTTGCCCACCATGGCGGGATGTTTTTCGGTGGACAGCCGCGCGCTGTGGTGGCAGCCCGGGTGGTCCGGGCCGTGTTTCGCCATCCCGGTGATGTGGCGGTAGCACTCGGAATCGGGCGCCGCATGCTGAATCGGGCGGGCGGGGCTTCAGCCATCCTGCGTTCGTGGCGACGCGGGAAACTGGGTTTAAAGTCATTCGTCGTCCACAACTTCATGGACGCTTCCGTCGTTGCGCCGGCCTGGGAGCTGATGGAACGCGGAGAGGTGAGTGAAGCACCGGCTGTCAGGGAGGCGCAGGAGCGGCTGGCGGCGTGCATGTACACCATGAGCCACCCGGAAACCGGCCGTCTGGTGCCTGCGTGCGTCCAGCACTCCGTTCTCGATCCCGATGAGAACCGTGGCCTGCGGAAGCTGCTGCCGTTAGCGGTGAAGAACTGAACCGTGGCTGTTCGCTGCAGGCGAACAGTCAGTCCAGTTCGCCGCGGCGCCACGAAGCGGCAGCGTGCTCCAGGTCCTCGGCGGTCTTCACCAGCTGGTGCGAACTGCGGGTGAGCTTGCTCGCGTGGGCGCCGTTGGACGGTTCAGCGTCGTCAGCGTGGTTGGTCTGGCCCAGGGCAACAACCCGGCAGAAAGCAGCGAAACGCTCAAGCGCTACATCGAATTCACCATCGAATGCGCCGGAGAGGATGGTGTCTGCCATCTTCTGGACCTCATCGGCGCCGGGCGGCTCAGCGACGCCGGCAACAACCTTCGAAACCTGAGCCACCTCCTTGCCGGCTTTGAAGTAGGCAGCGATTCTCTCGGGACTCTGCTGGGTGGCGGCACGCAGGGCATAGAGGCGCCAGAGTGCGCCGGGAAGCGAGCGCGCAGGGCTCTCGGCCCACAGCTCGGCTATAGCCTCCAGTCCCTGCTGATCCGCCAGCTGCACAAGGCGCTGCGTCACCTGCGGGTCTTCGGCCTCCCGGCCATGGTGAACCAGTGCGTGCGCAGCAAGGTGGGCGGCCTCCGAGACCCGGGAGGGGTCGGCACCGCCGGCAAAGACCTCGAAGTCTGCAGGCGCGAACGGCTTGGGTTTGTGGTGCCGAGGGCTGTTGTCGATGTATTCGCCGTCCATGGCTCGAGAATACTCCTGCGCCTATTGAGGGGCTAGACACGCGGAGAACCTCGGCAGTTTCACCCCAACGGAGCCAGGTTGCCTTATCCCCCGATCGGGTGCGATAAAGTAGACACGTCATTCGGGGTGCCCGAATGATGTGGGCCTTTAGCTCAGTTGGTAGAGCATCGGACTTTTAATCCGTGGGTCGTGGGTTCGAGTCCCACAGGGCCCACTTTGAGCGCATCGAGGAACATCCCCGTCGAGGTATCGGCGGGGATGTTCTCTTATCGGGATGTTGCCGATCACTCCCGCTTGTTGCTTTCCGGCAACGACCATTGACTCCCGCGGACAGGAAGTCTGTACTGGAAGTGCAGACTCTTTCCAGCAAAACGGCACGTGGTGCCGGGAGGAAAACCAATGCCCGCCCTATTGGCGATACCCGTCCAGACAGCGCTCGCGGTCGCCGTGATCTGTGCCCTCATTGCGCTGACGGCGCTCGCGGTGTCACGCTGCCTGGCAACCGATGAGGACCGCGACGGCGTCTTTTGGTACGGCTTCACGGGCGGATTTGCTTGTCTCGGAGCCATCACGGGCGCCGTGGTGCTCGTCCCGGAGACCGCAGCTGTCACAGGGCTGGCCGGCGTGCTGGGCCTCGGCATGGCCTCCGGCTGGGTGTGGCGCGGGGAGCAGGAGCGGAAGGCGCGCCGTCGTCGTCAGAGTGTGGAACAGGCGTGGTCAGCCCTGCGGGCCCGCCACGAATCGGTTCTGCAGCGGTGGGTGAGCTATGAACTGGATCCGGCTGTCGCCATCGACTACCCCAACATGACGGACGTGAAGCAACCTGAAACGGCTCAGTTGGTGCGTGCCATGCGGAACGCCGCAGCGTTGCGTGAGCAGGCAGATACCGACGACGACGCCGCCGCTCCGGACTACGAGAGGGCCGTCGCTGAGCTGGAGACGGCGTTCGAGGCAGCCGAGCGGGCGGCCGGGGCCCATTCGACCCCCCACCGGAGGGACGGCTAGGCTGGACCGGTCACTCAGGATCAAAGGGGAATGTCCATGGGTTCAGCACATACACGTCGCCACCGCGCGGCCGCCCTCCTGACCGTTGGAGCGCTCGCCGTCACTGCTATCGGTGTGTCGGCGCCCGCTGCGACTGCGCGCCATGACAGCAAGCCCGGCGTCGCACAGGCCAAGGGCAAGGGCAAGGAGAGCGTCCGCTTCGCCACCTACAACGCGAGCCTGAACCGATCCGCCGAGGGAGCGCTCGCAGCGGATCTGAGCACCGGTGACAATGAGCAGGCCCGGCGAATCGCCGAGGTCATCCAGATCAACAATCCCGATGTGGTGCTGCTCAACGAGTTCGATTATGACGCCGACAACAGGGCAGCCGACCTCTTCCGGACGAAATACCTTGAGGTGAGCCAGAACGGCAAGGCACCGGTCAGCTACCCCTACGTCTATACCGCACCATCCAACACCGGCATCCCCAGCGGGATGGACCTGAATAACGACGGCAGCGTCGGTGGCCCGGATGACGCGCTCGGATTCGGTCAGTTCGAGGGCCAGTACGGGATGGTCCTTTTCTCCAGGTACCCCATCGATACCGAGAACGTACGTACGTTCCAGAACTTTCTCTGGAAGGACATGCCGGGGGCGCTCCTACCGGATGACCCCGCGACGTCCAAACCCAGGGACTGGTTTACCGAAGAGGAACTCGCTGTTGTCCGTCTGTCCAGCAAGTCGCACTGGGACGTTCCGGTGACCGTCGGCGGCTCAACGGTGCATGTGCTCGCGAGCCACCCCACACCGCCGGTTTTCGACGGCGAGGAAGACCGCAATGGGCGGCGAAACAGCGACGAGATCCGGTTCTGGGCCGATTACATCCGCGGCGGCCAGAGCGCGAACTACATTTACGACGACGACGGCGCCCGCGGAGGACTCGAACGGCGCGCCAACTTCGTGGTGTTGGGCGATCTCAACAGCGACCCGGCTGACGGTGATTCACGCCCGGGATCGATTGCCCGGCTTCTCGGGTTGAAGGACGTACAGGACCCGCTGCCCACCGCGGAGGGCGCCGCGGAAGCATCGGTCCTGCAGGGCAGCGTGAACTTGGAGCATCGTGGAGATCCGGCCCTGGACACCGCTGACTTCGAAGACGCCGGAGCAGGCAACATGCGCGTGGACTACGTGCTTCCCTCGAAGACGCTGAAGGTACGTAGCTCAGGCATCTTTTGGCCGCGGGCTGGTACCCCGGGCTCGGAGCTGACCGGCGTATTCCCGTTCCCCACCAGCGACCATAGGCTTGTGTACGTCGACGTGGACGTCAAGAAGCGCTAACGGCGCCGCCGGTCCCAGAAGATTGCGCTGAGCGCGCCGGCCGCAGCGAGAAGAATGCTGCCGCTGACAACAATGCCGCCGGCAGACTGGCTGATGATGAAGATCCACTGAGGGTATGGACCGTTGATCGCGGTTTCGTCCACCTGAAGCGGCGCGAAGACCGCCCACAGGCCCAGGGCGAGGAGCACCGCACCGAGCAGCCACAGCACCAGCACGAACGGGTTGATTCGCTGGCCGGTGGTTGCGGCGGGGCCGGGAGGTCCGCCACCCTGCGGCATCACCTCGACCACGTTCGCCTCCTCTTCGGGCGATGGGTTAGCCGGCGCCTCCGAAGGCGCGACCGGCCGCTGCTGGTGCCGCTGCGGTTCCCCGGGAGAAGTCCTGCGGTTGCCAGGGGTTGCCGGAGTTCCCGTGCCGCCGCGCTGGTAGATGGGGCTGTACCGGTTGTCGATGTTCGGCGTGTTCTCGCCCATGGTTCCTCCTGGCCTGTTCTGGAAATCTACTAGTTCTGCCGCGTCGGGGTAAGTGCGCGCGGTGCAGGAAGACCACCGAGCCTCTGGTCAGTGTCCGGGTGCTCGTGTAGGTTGAAACGCATGGAAACAATAATTTTCGAGTAATTGTGCCGGGTGGGCACTTCCGTTGCCCGCCGCAATAACAAGAACATCATTCGAAGAGACCGTGTTGAGGCCTTCGCCTCCACGTTTGTTTCCGCTCCTCCTGCGCATGAGCCCGGCTTCGGCTGTTCCCGTGCCTTGCCCCAGTCATTGCAGAAGGATCCCTACGGAAGCCGAGTACCAGTGGAGGCAACAACCGCTGCTGTTCACGGGTTGGCTGTAGGTGAGTGGCTCAACCGGTCATAGCCATTGAAGGAGAGTCATGACCCAGCAAGATAACGAGCAGCCCCTGAACGTCCATCTCACCGAAGACGCTGCCAGGAAACTGGTGGACGATCCACGCGCCCGCGAAGCGCTCGCCCGGAAGAACCCGGCCTTCGGGGAGCTGGATAGCGCACACAGTACGGGCCGCAGGAACAAGTCCATCCATGCCAGCAACCGGCAAGGAAAGCGGGAGAAGAAGGTGCGCTGGTAGCTTGGCTGCCGACCGCACGCCGGTGGAGGAAGGTTAAAGTGAAACTGGCTCCGCGTTCTGCGTATGGGGGAATCGCAGAATGGGGAGCCAGCACCTCCAACTATACTGCAAAGTAGGGGTTAAAAGTCCAGTCGCAATCCACCTGAAGGGTGATGATGACAGTCACAGCCAAATCATTCCAGCTGTGGCGTGCCCAGGTTGCCCCGGAAGCGACGGTTTCGGACCTCTGCCGCAAGGCGGACATCAAGCGGTCCACCCTGGCGCAGCAGCTGGTTCGTGGAAAAGTCTCTGTGGAGACCGTGATCAATATTGCGCGCGCGTACAACATTTCTCCAGTGCAGGCGCTCAGTGAGTTCGACGGATATCGGGATCTCGCAGCCGGGATCCTGCCGCCCACCTCGGCGGAATATCTCAGCCAGGTCTCCCCGATGGACCTTCTACGCCTGATCCTGGGGCGCAGCGAGGAGACCGACTGCGTGGGCAGCCCCGTGAGCTTCAAACTTTCGCCGCTTCCCCACCGTTATTCAGTCCGCGCCTGGTTTGACGCCGTCGACCCCGGCGAACTGCGCCAGGCACTCACCTTCAGAACCGGAATAGCTCCCCAGAACCTCTCTGCTCAGCTGAGTGCGGGCCGGTTGAGCACCCAGCTGTGCGTGGAAGTCGCCAGGATCTCTGAAGTTTCGCTCGCCAACGGTTTGGTGGTGACCGGACTTCTTACCTCCGAAGAAGGGGGCTGGGCCGACGACGGTCGGGAGCAGGTCCTGAGCGCCCTGCCCGACTCAGAGCTCATCCTGATAGCGCGGGACCGGCTCGACGGACTGGGAAAGCGCCTGCGAAAACAGGAGCAGGACGATTCACGTGAACAGACGCTATGGGAGAACCTCGGATGAACGGTGGAACATTCATACAGTGGCTGGCGCTCGCGCTCTGTGTCATCTTCGCGGCCATGCGCCTGCCGGACGCTGTTCGCGGCAAGGGCCGGAGCATGTTTGCCGTCTTGGTTCTTCTTTCGCTCGCAGTGGCGCTGAGCCTGTCACCGATCTATCTTTTCGTTGACGGCCTGCTCGGCGGAGCGAATCTGGCGAACCTTGTAATCCGGATCAGCCTCTACGTCGTCATGCTGCTACTGGGGGTGCGCTGTGCGGCCGCCTTCGGATCGGACCGTGCACGCAGGTGCATCGAAGGACCCGTGGGAATGGCGGTTCTGGCGTTGACAGTGCTCGTGACGGTGGTCCTATTCGCCCTGAGTGAACTTCCGCAGTCCTCTACCGGACTTGCCGCCTACTCCGATCAGCCCACGGTGCACTGGTACGCAGACATGGGCCGCCTCTACCCGGGATTCGTAGCTGCCTGCCTGATGGGCCCGGCTTTTGCGAGCGTGCGCGACCGCAGCCGCCGCAGCCTGCATCGGGTGTCCGCCGCGCTGATTGGTACTGGGTTGCTGATGGTGCTGATGATGGCGGTGCTTCTGTTGTTCCCGCTCGATATTGGGGCGGCCGAAGTGCTCCTCCCTTTCGGTGGGATCGTCCTGGTGACGGTTGGACTCACTATGATCTGGTCATCCCGCAAGCGCGCGGAGAAGGACCGTTCCGTGAATTTCCTTGCGGGCGAGCACTGATACTTCTCGGCCCGCCTGCGGCCCACGATAAAATTTTTCAATCGAAGTGAGAAACACTATTCACGTTTTCATCATGGTGTGTCAAAATTATGATTATGTAACTCCCGGTGACCGTGGGGGGTCTCCGGGTTACACAGAAATAGGTGCGTCCATTAGAACGGGTGGACGCACCTATTTCGTATAACTTGCGGGAGTTGGCCCGCTACAGGATCTGCTGCTAGGCGTCGTGGTCAGTCTCGAGGATGCGCACCAGGGAGTCCAGCGACTCCTCTGCGCCGTCGTCCTCCGAACGGAGCACAACTACATCGCCGTTCTCGGCTCCGAGACTCATGAGGGACAGGATGCTTGATGCGTCCATCGCTTCGTCTGCCGGGCTGCCCTCAAGGGCGATGGTCACCTCAACGGGCAGTTCCCCCGCCGCTTCGGCGAAGATGGCTGCAGGCCTGGCATGGAGCCCCACCCGGCTGGCTACGGTTGCTTTGCGTTCGATCATGATCTTCCTTCCGGTTGCGTTTCTGCGAGCCTACAGGCCCAGCGTTTCGAGAATCGGTAAAGAGGCTCGCACAGCTGTGCGTGCCTCAAGAGCAGTAGTGGCAGCCAACGCACGCTCGGCGATGTCCCTGGCTTCGGCGAGGGACACCGAACCAATGACGGCGGCTACCGCGGCCAGCGCCCGCGCGCTCATGGACAGTGAATTGACACCCAGACCCACCAGTACGACGGCGAGGGCCGGATCGGCGGCCGCCTCGCCACACACGCCGACGGACTTCTCGTCGTCACCATTGTTTTCACTACCTGACGCAGCATCCCTTCGGGCAGCGTCGGCGCCGGCTACTGTCTGGCGGATCAGCTGAAGGACGGCAGGCTGCCAGGGGTCGTTGAGGGCGGCGAGCGGTCCAAGCTGGCGATCGGCAGCCATCACGTACTGAGTGAGGTCGTTGGTGCCGATTGACGCGAAGTTCACGCGCTGAAGAATGGGCCGGGCGGTCAGGGCTGCAGACGGCACTTCAACCATCACCCCGGGGACCTTCAGACCCGCCGCCGCGCAGGATTCAGCGAATCGCTGGGCTTCCTCGGCGGTGGAGATCATGGGCGCCATGACCCAGATGTCCGTGGTGGCGCCGTCGGACGCTTCGGCGATCGCCTTCAGCTGGCGGTCCATCACCCCGGGAGTGGCCAGTTCGGTCCGGTAGCCGCGAACTCCCAGGGCGGGGTTCGGTTCGGTGGCGTCTGTGAGGAACGGCAGGGGCTTGTCTGCGCCAGCATCGAGCGTGCGCACCACAACCTTCCCTTCGGGGAAGGCTTCGAACACTTCCCGATACGCCGCAGCCTGTTCGGCAACCGTCGGTTCGGTATCCCGGTCGAGGAAACAAAATTCTGTGCGGAGAAGTCCCACGCCCTCAGCACCGGCTTCAGCCGCCTTGCGGGCATCAGCACCGGCACCCACGTTGGCGAGCAGTGGAACCCGGTGACCGTCCGTCGTCGTGCAGGTGCCGCTGTAGCTGCCGAGGGCCTGCGACTGCTCAGCCCAGAGGGCGGCGGCAGTCCGTTCGACATCTCCCGGCCCGGCGTGCACAGTTCCGGCGGCGCCGTCGACGAAAACTTCCGTGTCGTCGTCGATATCCTCCACGCCGTGGGCTGCGACGACGGCGGGCAGGCCCAGCCCGCGGGCAAGGATCGCCGTATGGGACTGCGGCCCCCCGGAGCTGGTGATCAGCGCGATCACCAGCTCCGGGTCGAGGGTGGCAGTATCAGCCGGCGCAAGATCCTCCGCTGCGAGGACGAAGGGATGATCGGCAGTCGGTATGCCGGGTGCCGGCAGACCGCGCAGTTCGGCGACGATCCGTGAGCGGACGTCCAGGACGTCCTGTGTCCGCTCCGCCATGTAACCGCCCAGTCCCTTCAGCATGTCAGCTACCTGGGCGCCCGCCTCCCAGACAGCACGCTCGGCGGAGGTGCCGGCCACGATGAGGGTGTTGGCCGATTTCAGGAGCATTGGGTCTGCCGCCATCATGGCAGTCGCCTCAAGGACTGCCCTGGCGTCGCCGGTGGCGGAGTCAGCCCGCCCCCGGAGTTCGGCCTGGACTTGTTTGGCGGCGGTGTTCAGCCGTGCAGTCTCATCATCAACCGTGGTGTTGGACCATCTGTCCCCGGCGGGCGGTTCCGAGACCGGACGCGGCATCTGCCGCACCGGCCCGATCACGCGACCGGGGCTCACTCCTACGCCTGTGAAAGTGCTCAATGGTCCAACTCCTCAGCTAGGGACTAGGCTGCAACCGATTCGGAGGCGGTGGCCTCGGCCGGCTTGCGTACAGCGAACCGCTTCAGTGCCACCACCACAAGAGCCGAGACGATCATGCCCACCAGGATCGATACAACAAACATAACGACATTGCCGATTGCGAAGAATACGAAGATTCCACCGTGCGGTGCCTGGGAGGTGACGCCCGTGCCCATGATCAAGGCCCCGGTGATCGCAGATCCGACCATGCCTGCAGGGATGACGCGCAGCGGGTCCGCGGCAGCGAACGGGATGGCGCCTTCAGAGATGAAAGCAGCGCCGAGGAGCCACGCAGCCTTGCCGTTTTCACGCTCGGCGAGGGAGAACCGACGGCGGTCGATGACGGTTGCCAGGGCCATTGCCAGCGGCGGAACCATGCCGGCGGCCATGACCGCGGCCATGATCTGCCACGGAGCCTGGTTGGCCACGGCACCTGCGCCGAGCCCTGCGACTGCGAAGGCGTAGGCCACCTTGTTGATGGGGCCACCGAGGTCCACCGCCATCATGAGTCCGAGGATGATGCCGAGCAGTACGGCACCGGTGCCGGTGAGGCCAGAGAGCCAGTCGTTGAGGGCAACGGTAAGGGCGGCAATTGGGCCGCCGAGTACCAGAAGCATGAGACCGGATGCAATGATCGAGGCCACCAAAGGAATGATTACCACCGGCATGAGGCCGCGCAGCCAGCGGGGGACCGCCAGCTTGCCGATCTTCATGGCGACATAACCGGCCAGCAGGCCACCCACGATCGCGCCGAGGAACCCTGCGCCCATGAAGCCGGCAACCGCACCGGCGACGAAGCCCGGAGCGATACCCGGACGATCGGCGAGCGCGTAGGCGATGTATCCGGCAAGCGCCGGCACCAGGAAGCCCATCGAGAGGGCGCCGATCTTGAAGAACACCGCGCCGAGGTAGGCGCCGAGCGCGCCCTGCGCCGTCTCCGGGAACTCCGTGGGGAGGTTCCACAGGCTGTTGTTGAGGACCATGTCGTCAGCGAAGCCGGTGATGTCGTAGCCGCCGAGCAGGAAGCCCAGGGCAATGAGGAGACCGCCGCCGGCAACGAACGGGATCATGTAGCTGACGCCGGTGAGCAGCGCACGCTTCAGTTGTCCACCGACGCTCTCGCCGCGGCCGTCGTCGTCGGAACCCTGCATCGAGGAATCGGCGACCCGGCGAGCGTTGGGATTGTCCGCCGCTGCGAGCGCTTCATCCACCATGACGCCGGGCTCATCGATGCCGCGCTTGACGGGCGCATTGATGACCGGCTTGCCGGCGAAGCGGTGCTTGTCGCGGACATCGACGTCGACAGCGAAGATCACGGCGTCTGCCGCCGCAATGATCGAAGGGTCAAGGGGAGTGGATGCGGACGAGCCCTGCGTCTCAACCTGGAGGTCGACGCCGCGTTCCTTGGCGGCGGCGACCAGTGAGTCGGCGGCCATGTACGTGTGGGCGATCCCAGTGGGGCACGCAGTGACGGCCACAAGCCGTTTGGTCCGGGCTGCTTCGGGCGGCGTGGTGGTTCCGGGGTCGGCCGCCTCGGGAGTGGTAACGGCAGTGGCTCCGCCGCCTTGGGGGGTGGTAGCGGAAGTGGCGCCGCCGCCCTCCTTCTGTGCCGGTGCCGTTTCGAGCGCTCCCTCAACCAGGGCCACGATCTCCTGCTCGGTAGCGGCGGCACGCAGCGATGCGTTGAAGTCCTTCTTGATCAGGGAGCGTGCCAGCTTGGACAGGAGCTTGAGGTGCTGCTGGTCGGCACCTTCCGGAGCGGCAATGAAGAACACGAGGTCTGCCGGTCCGTCCTTGGCGCCGAAGTCGACTTTGGGCTCGAGGCGGGCCATCGCCAGCGTGGGCTCAAGAACAGAAGTGGAGCGGCAGTGTGGAATGGCGATTCCGCCGGGGATGCCGGTGGCTGTCTTCTCCTCGCGGGCCAGCGCGTCGGCGAACAGCCCTTCCACCTGGTCGGCGCGGCCCTGCGCCACCACAAGTTCGGCGAGTCGGCGAATGACGTCGGCGCGGTCGTTGCCCAGGGACTTGTCGAGAACGACAAGTTCGGGCGTAATCATTGCGGACATGGGGATTCCTTCGGAGGTTATGGGTGGTTGGGGGAGGTATTGGCTGGGGTGAGTGCCTGGACAGTGACGGCGTCCGGTGTGGTTTGGTGCAGGGCCGGCACTGTGGATCCCGGTAGGGATGCCGCAGCAGAGCCGTGAGCCACCGCCTGGCGCAGGCAATCGGGGGCACTGGCGCCGCGGGTATGCGCCAGGAGGTAACCGGCCAGTGCGGAGTCTCCCGCACCGACCGTTGAGATCGCAGTGATGGGCGGATGCTGCGCATGCCACGCGCCGTCGGCCGTGACCAGCAGGGCGCCCTTGGAGCCCAGGGTTGCAAGTACCGCGCGGACACCCCGGTCGAGTAGTCGCGTGGCAGCTTCGACAGCGAGCTCCTGCCGGCCTTCGAGGTCGTCCCCGGCGCCGAGCCCGGTGAGCTGGGAGAGTTCCTCGGCGTTCGGCTTGAGCAGGTCCGGTGCGGCGTTACCGTCAATCGCCTCGATGAGCGCTGCTTCGGATGCGTCGATCGCGATCAGCGGCGCCCGGTCACCGTGTCGGTTCCTTACCGCGCGTACTGTCGCCGCATAGAAGTCCGACTCAAGCCCCGGCGGCAGGGAACCCGCGAGAACCAGCCAGCGGGCGCCGTCGGACAGGTCCACTACCAGGTCAATGAGTGCGTCGGCGTCCTGGGGTGACAGCGCCGGGCCGGGTTCATTGATTTTGGTGGTGGTGCCGTCCGGCTCCGTGATGGTCACGTTGCTGCGCAGCGCCGCGGAGATGGGCAGGTTCCGGTAAGGCACGCCCGCGGCCTGAAGTCCGATGAGAACCGGATCTTCGTCATGGCCGGGCAGAATCGCAAGAGCCTCTGTGCCACCGGCCGAAAGCGCGCGGCAGACATTCACACCCTTGCCTCCCGATTCCTGACGGTTGGCGCTGGCACGCTGCACTGCGCCGCGGGTGAGCGGAGCAGCGAGCTCGATCGTGCGGTCGAGGCTGGGATTGGCGGTAAGCGTGACGATCATGCGACCACCAGCTCTACGTCCGCGTCAGCCAACGCACGGGCGAGACCGGCCTCCGGCTGGACATCTGTGATGAGTGCGTCGATCTCACTGAGATCAGCGAAACCGACGAGCGTCTCCGCGTTCAGCTTTGATGCGTCCGCCAGTACGACGACGCGGCGCGCCGATCGAACGATTGCCGCCTTCACGGAGGCCTCCTCTGGGTCTGGGGTGCTGAGTCCGAATTCCGGATGCACACCGTTGGTGCCGATAAAAACGACGTCCGGGCGGAAGCCGCTGTACCGCGCCACAGTGCCGCTGCCAACGCACGCGCTGGTGAGGCTGCGGACGCGCCCTCCAATGAACTCGAGCTGGAGGGATGAGCCGATGAGGGTGTGGGCAACCGGCACGGAATGGGTGATGATCAGGAGCTGCTCACTGGCTTCCTGCGCGAGGAGCGATGCGAGGCTGCCGGTAGTGGTTCCGCCGTCGAGCACAATTGAGCCCTCCGTTGGAACCATGGTCAAGGCTGCCTTGGCGATACGGGCCTTCTCCGCCTGGTTGCGGCCCTCCCGGCTGGTCAGGCTGAGCTCGCTGGTGCTTGCGCTGGTAGCCGGGACGGCGCCGCCATGAACGCGGCGCAGGAGCCCGTCCTTCTCCAGAAGAGCAAGGTCACGCCGGACGGTTTCTTTCGTGATGTTGAAACGGGCGGCCAGCTGCGCGACGCTTACGCGGCCCTCGGAGGCAACCAGTGCGGCGATCCTGTTGTAGCGTTCTTCGGCGAACAAGCTGGCCCTCCTTGCCGGTGACTAGTGTCACATGCGTGTCTGTTTCAGTGACTCTATCTTTGTTTGTGTTTGCCTGTCAACGAAAAACAGAAGAAAAAACAGATCGGTGTGACGTAATCGTTTCGAATCTGGACGGACCGCCTTAAGCAGGGAAGCCACCCGCGCAGAGGCGCGGGTGGCTTGACAGGCGTCCGGGCTGTTCGAGAACCCGACTGGTGGAGTTTGGTTAGATCCCGACGGCGAAGGCGAGGATTGTACCGATCGCAATCAGGACGATGGAGGAACCGATTCTCCTGCCAACTACTCAGGGATTTGACCTGCTTGGGAAATTCTTCCGTTTGTCACAGTAGCCGCAACAGGTGGCGAATAACGCTCTACGTAATCACCGTACTGGCATCGGGCTCGGGAGAATCGGGCGGCGCGGACACAATTGCCGTCTGCGCTATTGCAGGTCAATCCTGCTGCCGGTGAAGTTTTGATTACGGATGGTTGCAAAGTATCGAAGCAGGAGTTTAATGGTTGCACTGGCAAGGCCAAAACGTTTACTAAGCTCACTGATGAAGTAGGGTGGTATCAGTTGCACTTCGGTGCACCGTCGAAATCGACAAACATGTCGCGCGGATAGAAGTTCAATAAAGGAGTACTTCATGAATTTTCTAGCATTTCTTCTTCTGGGTCTTATCGCAGGCGCCATCGCCAAAATGATTCTGCCGGGGCGTCAAGGTGGCGGCTGGATCATCACGCTTGTCCTCGGCGTGGTCGGAGCTCTTCTCGGAGGCTTCCTGGGTAACCTGCTCTTCAATGTCGGAGTGGACGAATTCTTCTCCCTTTCCTCGTGGCTGCTTGCCATTGGTGGAGCAATCATCGTTCTCCTCATCTACGGTGCCGTCACCAAGAATCGCTCGCACGCCTAATTAGGGCGAGATCCGCTAGAACGCCCCGTCGGCGCCACCCGACGGGGCGTTTTGCGTGACAGCCACAACCCTCCTAACCCAAACTTGAACTACTCGACGGAAGGATCAGTAATGGCTCGCTTCAACCCTGCGGGGAAATTCGCCAGCGGAGCGGTATTCGACCGCCACGGCCAACCGAAACCAGGCGTCCAGCGCGCGGTGGAACGGGCTATCGACATCCAGCGGCCGTTAGTGTTGGCGAATATCCGAAGGCTACGTAGGAAAGACCCAACGGCCACGGCGGCCGAGTTGAGCGCAAAACTTGAACGGGACTATCTCGTAGCAATCACAACGGCCGGAGCCGCGGTAGGGGGTACCGCCGTCGTGCCTGCAATCGGCACGGTAGTGGCGCTGGGCCTCTCAGCCGCAGCCACGGTCGGCTTTCTGGAGGCAACGGCGCTCTATGCCCAGTCGGTGGCAGAGCTGCACGGCATCTCCACCGAGGATCCCGAGCGGGCACGCACCCTCGTCATGGGCATTCTCATGGGAGAAGAAGGGTCAGCCCTGATTCAAGCAACTATCGGATCATCCGCGGGCGGAGTGACGCGCCACTGGGGAAACGTTGTGGGCGGGTCGATGTCTGCCCCTTCCGTCCGCAGTATCGGGGCCAGCATCCGCAAACGTTTCCTCAAGCGTATGCTCGCACGCCAGGGCGGAGCCCTGTTGGGCAGGGCCCTACCGTTTGGCGTGGGTGCAGCTGTCGGCGGTGTGGCCAACCACAAGATGGGGCGTACGGTCATCGACGCGACCAGGGAAGCCTTTGGTCCGCCGCCCACCGTCATTCCTGGTGAGCTGCTGACCGAACTTGAGAAGCTGACTGCGTCCGAAAAGGACAGCCGGGACTGATTCCGCCCCTTCGCGTCAGCCGAACAGGGCGTGCGCGATGCTGAAGATCAGCAACCCTGCGAGGGAGCCGACAACGGTGCCGTTGATCCGGATGAACTGGAGATCCTTACCGACCTGCAGTTCGATTTTCCGGGAAGTCTCCTCGGCGTCCCAGCGCTCGACCGTCTCGGAGATGATGCCGGCAACGTCACTGCGATAGGTCCGCACGAGATAACCGACGCCGTCGGAAATCCACCGGTTGATCTTGTCGGCGAGGTCCTCGTCAGTGGTCAGTCTGCGCCCGAAATCCCGGACCGCTGCCTTGAAGTTGCGGGTCAGTTCACTGTCGGGGTCATTGACTGCTTCCAGCAGTGCCGTCTTGACCGTGGACCAGGCCCGGACAGCGACGTCGTGCACGCGTGGGTCGTCGAGAATGCCGGCCTTGATCTCCTCTGCTTTCGCGATGACCGCCGGGTCATACTGCAGGTCCTGGGCCAGGTCCTTGAGGTACTTGTCAATGGAGAGCCGGACATCGTGCTGCGGATCCGCCTGAACGGCCCGCATGAATTTCGCGAGTTCAACGTACACCTTGTCGCCCACCAGTCCGTCCACGAACTGCGGCACCCAGGTAGGGGAGCGCTGGGAAACTATGCGGGAGACGACGTCGTAATTGGTGTCCACCCATTCGGCCGCCCGATCCACCAGCAGGTCCACGAGGCGGTGGTGGTGTCCCTCCTCAAAGATCCGCTCGGCCATCCGCCCAACCGGCGGACCCCACGGCGGGTCAACCAAGTGTTTGCGAACCATGGATTCGATGACCTTCTGGACTGCATCGTCATCCAGCACGGTGAAAGCGCCACGAATCAGGGCAGCCCCCTCCACAGCCACCCGGTCGGCGCCCTCCGGCCGTGAGAGCCAGGAGCCAGCGCGCTGGGCGATCCCGAGCGACGTGAGTTTCTCCTGCACCACTGACTCCTCGAGGAAGTTCTCCTCCACGAATTGCCCCAGGGACGTTCCGATCTGGTCCTTCTTGCGCGGAATGATCGCGGTATGAGGAATCTTGAGGCCCATCGGGTACTTGAACAGGGCCGTCACGGCGAACCAGTCGGCCAGAGCACCCACCATGCCGCCCTCCGCGGCGGCGCGAACATACTGTAGCCACGGATACTGATCCTGCAGCGCGAACGCCACCAGGAAGATCACCGCCATGACGGCGAGCAGGCCCGTTGCAACGGTCTTCATCCGCCTCAGACCTGCCGCGCGCTCCGTATCGGTCAACGCAATGCTCACTTAGTCCTCCGCATCGGTGCTGGATTCCCAATCTAACCAGTCACCGGCGGGCACAGTCACGCCGCTGATTCGCTAGCGTAAGGCCTGTGGCAGAACAACAAGCGGTCAGACACCTGGTATTTGCACATCGGGGCGCGAGCGAGCAGTTCGCTGAACACACGCGTGCCGCCTTCCTTCAGGCGCTCGCGGAAGATACGGATGGCGTGGAATGCGACGTGCACCTCACGGAGGACCTGCAGCTTGTCTGTATCCATGACCCCACCCTGGACCGCACCTCGAGCGGTACGGGGGAAGTGGGTGACTACACGCTGCGGCAACTGCGCGAGCTGGACTTCGCCTCATGGAAGGGTGCCAGGATCCCGCCGCAGTACGGCGGACTGGCCGATCAGCTGCTCACCCTTGAGGACCTGCTGGATTTGCTGCGCAAGGACGGGCGCGAACTGGAGCTGGCGATTGAGCTGAAGCACCCGAGCCCCTTCGGCCTCAAGCTCGAGGAACGCCTGGTCGCCTTCCTGATGAGGGAGGGCTATGACCCGGAAACCTCCCGCCTCGCGAACCTGCACATCACCTTCATGAGTTTCAATCCAGACTCGGTGAGGCACCTGCTGGAGCGCGTCCCGGCCGACGTTGTCTGCCAGCTCGTCGCCGACGTCAAGCCGGATGACGTGCGCGAAACCCTGGGGCCCCTCACCGCCGCCGCCGTCATGAATCTCCTGCGCCGTGCGCTGCATGAGGGTGAGCGCATCATTGCGAGCGGAGCGGTGGGGATCGCCGGGCCCGGAATCGAGTACGTGCGTGCGCATCCCGAGCGGGTGAAACGATGGCTCGCGGCGGGGCTGCGGCTCCGCGTCTGGACCGTGGACACGGACGACGACGTCGACCTGCTCCGGGAGCTCGGCGTCCAGGAAATCACGACCAACCGACCGGCCGATGTTCTTCGCCGGCTGAAGAGGGAGCCCACCATCGGTCGTATGTGATTGAGTTAACGCATGGCTATGCCGATTGAGGATTACGCACTGATCTCCGACCTCCACACAGGCGCGCTCGTGTCCCGAGGGGGAAGCGTCGACTGGCTCTGCTATCCGCGGTTCGATTCGGCGTCCGTGTTCGCCGCTCTTCTGGGCAACGAGAACCACGGGCGATGGCTGGTTGCTCCGGCTTATGACGCCGGCAATGCGGAGCTGGTGGAATGGAAGTACATCGACTCAACGTTCGTGGTGCAGTCCCGATGGCGTACGGAGGCCGGCGAGGTCCTTGTGACCGACTACATGCCCATTCACGACCGCCGGGCGTCCCTTGCACGCCGTATCGAAGGGATCAGCGGAGCCGTGCCGATGCGGCAGGAACTCGTGGTGCGCTTCGGCTACGGGGAGGTCCTGCCATGGGTGCGGCGCACCAACGAAGACGGTGGAGCCGGCATCCTCGCCATGGCCGGCCCGGATGCCCTGCTGCTGCGCGGCACACATCTGCCCCATGCTGCAGACCATCGCCACGCGGGTGAGTTCATTGTGCAGGCGGGTGAGAAGGTCGACCTTGAGCTGGTCTGGTACCCCTCACACCGTCCACAGCCCACGCCGTTGGACTTCGACGCCACACTGCAGGCGACGATCGACTACTGGCAGGGTTGGGCGGCGAGCTGTGAGAAACAGGGTGAGTACGACCAGATCGTCAAGCGTTCGCTTCTGGTGCTTCGTGCGCTGACACACGAAGATACGGGCGGCATCGTCGCGGCTCCCACCACCTCACTGCCCGAAGCCTTCGGTGGTGAACGCAACTGGGATTACCGGTTCTGTTGGCTGCGGGATGCGGCGCTGACCCTTGAAGCGATGATGACGCACGGCTACCAGGATGAAGCGTTCGGATGGCGCAACTGGTTGCTGCGCGCGGTCGCCGGCGATCCGGAGGATCTGCAGATCATGTACAGCGTCTCCGGTGAGCGCAACCTGCCCGAGAAGGTGTTGGGTCACTTACCCGGCTACGCCGACTCGGCGCCCGTCCGAATCGGCAACGGGGCCGTTACCCAGTACCAGGCCGACGTCGTCGGTGAAGTCATGGTGGCCCTGGAGAAGCTGCGTGAACGTGGAGTCAAGGAAGGTGAATTCTCCTGGCCGCTACAGCACGCGCTGTTGGGTTTCCTAGAGAAGCACCTGAACCGTAAGGACCACGGCATCTGGGAGATGCGAGGGGAACCGGCATACTTCACGCACTCCCGCGTCATGATGTGGGCGGCATTCGACCGTGGTGTGCGCGCGGTCAGGGATTACGGGCTCAACGGCGAAGCGGATCGGTGGGAGAAGCTTCGTGATGAGCTGCGGGAGGAGATCCTCGAGCAGGGCTTCGACCGTGAGATCAACTCTTTCACGCAGTTCTACGGCAGCTCACTGGTGGACGCGTCGCTGCTGCAGTTGCCGCAGGTCGGGTTCGTTGACTATGACGACCCCATGATGCTCGGCACGGTGGCGCAGATGGAGGACCAGCTTCTGGATGACCACGGACTGCTGCTCCGGTACCGCACAGAATCGGCAATCGACGGGCTGGCGCCGGGGGAGCACCCGTTCCTGGCCTGTTCATTCTGGCTTGTCGAGCAGTACGCGCACACCGGGCGCCTCGACGAGGCCAAGCGTCTCATGGACCAGCTGGTCGGCTACGCCAACGAGCTCGGCCTCCTGTCGGAAGAGTACGACCCGGAGAAGGCCCGGATGGCCGGAAACTTCCCCCAGGCGTTCTCGCACCTTGCGCTTGTGCGGGCAGCCGACGCGATCCACGCGGCACGGCGGCTTGTTACGGCTTGAGCACCACCTTGATGCAGCCGTCCTGCTTCTTCTGGAAGATATTGTAGGCACCGGGTGCTTCTGCGAGAGGCAGCTCGTGGGTCTTGAGGTCCATCACGCCCAGTGGATCGGAGGGATCCTCAACGAGTGGGAGCAGTTCGTCCGTCCAGCGCCGCACGTTGCACTGGCCCATCCTGGTCTGGATCTGCTTGTCGAACATGACGAGCAGCGGCATGGGGCTTGCCATTCCGCCGTAGACACCGCTCAGGGATACGGTCCCGCCGCGGCGTACGGCGTCGATGCAAGCGTGGAGGACGGCCAACCGGTCAACCCCGGCGGTTTCGATCGCCTTCCTGGCAATGGGATCAGGCAGCAGCCCGACGGCGTGCTGCGCGAACGCTCCCAGCGGTGAGTTGTGTGCCTCCATGCCGACGGCGTCGACGACGGCGTCCGGTCCGCGTCCGTTGGTCATCTCCCGGAGCACATCGCCTACTTCCTTTGTGAAGTCGATCGTCTCAATGCCGTGCCGCTCGGCCATCTCCCGCCGCTCCGCAACCGGTTCGACGGCTATTACGCGGTGGCCCAGGTGGCGGCCGCTGCGAGCCGCGAACTGTCCAACGGGACCGAGCCCGAAGACGGCGAGGGTGCCGCCGTCGGGCACGTCCGCGTACTGCACCGCCTGCCAGGCGGTCGGAAGGATGTCGGAGAGGTACAGGTAGCGCTCATCGGGGAGATCATCACCCACCTTGACGGGCCCGTAATCCGCGTGCGGTACGCGGAGGTACTCCGCCTGCCCACCTGGTACGGAACCGTAAAGCTCCGAGTAGCCGAAGATGCGCGCACCCGTGCTCTGTTCGTGGACCTGCGTGGTTTCACACTGCGACTGCAGCCCGTTGTTGCACATCCAGCAGTGGCCACAGGAGATGTTGAAAGGGATGACAACGCGGTCGCCGGGCTTGAGGTTGGTCACGCTGCTGCCGACGGCTTCCACGATGCCCATGGACTCATGGCCCAGGATGTCACCCTTGTGCATGTAGGGTCCCAGAACCTCGTACAGGTGGAGATCGGAGCCGCAGATTGCGGTGGAGGTGATGCGAACAATAGCGTCAGTGGGTTCCTCGATGCGCGGATCAGGGACTTCCTCCACGCTCACGGAGCGCTTACCCTGCCAGGTTAGTGCCTTCATCGGTACTCCTCCTCGGATTCCTAAGTATGCTGACCTTTCTCAGTATTGCCGCCCGCCCGCTCGAAGTGAAGCGCTCGAAGGTTCGGCATACGCTTGGCCGGTGAAGTTTTCGAAATCCCCGGCCGTGCGGGTTGGACTGTCGATTGCCGTGGCGACCGGGCTGTACGGGGTGTCCTTCGGTGCTCTGTCAGTGGCATCGGGGCTGGATCTCCTGCAGACCATGGCGTTGAGCGTCCTGCTGTTCAGCGGCGGTTCGCAGTTTGCCTTCATCGGTGTAGTTGGAGGCGGCGGAAGCGGGGCGGCTGCCATGTCCGCCTCAGCACTTTTGGGTATTCGTAACGCGGTGTACGGCATGCAGATGAACGCGCTGCTGCAGCCCAGTTCCTGGCGGAGGTTCGTGGCTGCGCAGGTGACCATTGACGAGTCGACCGCGACCGCCACGGGTCAGAGCGAACCGCAGGAACGGGCGCAGGGCTTTTGGGTTGCGGGCCTGGGTATATACGTATTGTGGAATGTGTTCACTCTGGTGGGGGCGCTGCTTGGCAACGCGCTGGGAGACCCGGCGCGGTGGGGTCTCGACGGAGCCGCCGTCGCAGCCTTCCTCGGGCTCCTGTGGCCGAGGCTCAGGGCGCGCGAGCCGGCGGCCATCGCCGTGGTCTGTGCCCTCGCGACCCTGCTTGCGGTTCCCTTCGTGCCGCCCGGCGTGCCGATCCTGGTGGCCGCCGCCGTAGCCGCATTACTCGGATGGCTCAGTTTCGGACCACCCCGCGAGGGTCTTGAACCCGATGTCGAGCCGTACCCCGCGGAAGGACACCCGTGAACCTCTGGATGTGGATCCTGCTGGCCTGCCTGGTCAGCTATCTCACGAAGCTCGCCGGCTACCTTGTTCCTGCCCGGCTCATGGAGGACCCGCGGATGACCCGGGTCGCCGGGACCTTGACCATCGGGCTCCTGGCATCGCTGACGGCCGTCAATACATTCTCAAGCGGCCAGGCGCTGGTTCTCGACGCACGGCTTGCTGCGCTCGTTGCCGCCGGGGTGGCGCTGTGGTTGCGGGCGCCCTTCCTCGTCGTCGTGCTGGTGGGTGCCGGTGCAGCGGCCGTGGCGCGTCTGCTCGGCGCGCCCTGAGCCGTGAGCTGGCAGGACACACCCTGTTAGAGCGCGTTTTAAGGGCGCGTCCTGCCGAATGGACGGGCCGGGCTAGGCAGAACCGACGACGGCGGCAGTCGCTTCCGCAATGGCTGCCTCTTCATCCGTGGGCACCACAAGAACCGGGAAGGCCGATTCCTCGGTGCTGATCTCGCGCGGTGAACCGCCGGGCTTCTGGTTCTCGGCATCGTCAATGAAAACCCCGAGGGCGCCGAGCCGGTTCACCACCCGTTCCCGGAAGCGCCAGGAGTTCTCCCCGATGCCGGCCGTGAAGACGATCGCCTGCGCCCCGCCCACCGCGACGTGATAGCCGCCGATGTACTTCGCGAGGCGGTAGGCCGCAATGTCGAGAGCGATGGTGCCTGCGGGGTCGCCCGGTTCCTCGATTGCACGCATGTCATTGTGCCCCGTGAGCCCCTTCAGGCCGGACTCCCGGTTCAGCAGCTGGTCGAGATCCTTCTCCGTGTAGCCTTCGCGGCTGAGGAACAGCAGGATCGACGGGTCAATGTCACCGGACCGGGTTCCCATCACGAGGCCTTCCAACGGGGTGAAACCCATGGAGGTATCGACGCTGCAGCCGTTCTGCACGGCGGTGACGGACGCGCCGTTGCCCAGGTGCGCGATCACACCCGTGAACTCCTCCGTTGGCATGCCCAGCAGCTCGGCGGCGTGCCTCGTCACATACTCAAAGGACGTGCCGTGGAACCCGTAGCGGCGGATGCCGAACTTCTTGTACAGCTCATCGGGCACGGCGTACCGCCACGCATGCTCAGGCAGCGTGCGGTGGAAAGCGGTATCGAAGACCGCGACCTGCGGCATGTCCGGCCACCGCTCCGCGATGGCACGGATGCCCTGCACGTTCGCGGGGTTGTGCAGGGGCGCCAGGGGATTGAGGCGCTCGATCGCGCGAATGATCTCGTTGGTGATCAGCACCGGCTCGCTGAAGCGTTCTCCGCCGTGCACCACACGGTGTCCGACGGCGTCGATCGGCTTGCCGTGCAGCGTAGCGTCCAGCTCTTCCGTGACTCGGTCGAGCGCTTCAGTATGATCCTGTGGGCCGCCGTGAGCGGCGTCGCCGATGCGCTCGATCAGACCGTTCGCCAGCCGTTCTCCGCTGTCGGAATCCCGAACCTGGTACTTGAGCGACGATGAGCCCGAGTTGATGACGAGGATGATCATGTCGCCTCCTGCGATGTAGTGCCCTGTGCCTGGACGGCGGTGATGGCCACGGTATTCACGATATCCTCGACGGTGCATCCCCGGGAGAGGTCGTTCACCGGCTTCCGTAGCCCCTGCAGTACCGGACCGACGGCGACCGCACCAGCGGACTGCTGCACCGCCTTATAGGTGTTGTTACCAGTATTCAAGTCAGGGAATATGAATACCGTTGCCTGTCCGGCGACCGAGGAACCGGGAAGCTTGGACTGGGCAATGGAAGCATCCACCGCGGCGTCGTACTGGATGGGGCCCTCGACCGGGAGGTCGGGGCGGAGGGAACGCACAAGCTCCGTCGCGCGCCGGACCTCGTCCACCGCTCCTCCGGAACCGGATTCGCCGGTGGAGTAGGACAGCATTGCCACCCGGGGTTCAACACCGAACTGAGCTGCCGTTTCCGCCGAGGCGATGGCGATGTCGGCGAGCTGTTCGTCGGTGGGATCAGGATTGACTGCGCAGTCGCCATAGACCAGCACACGGTCCCGGAGGAGCATGAGGAACACGGAGGACACGATCTTCACACCCTCCTTGGTCTTCACAAATTCCAGCGCGGGACGGATGGTGTTGGCGGTGGTATGGGCGGCGCCGGACACCATGCCGTCGACGTACCCGAGCTGCACCATCATGGTCCCGAAATAGGAGCCGTCGAGCATCCGATCCCGTGCGTCTTCGAGCGAGACGTTCTTGTGTGCGCGCAGCCGCGAGTACTCCGCAGCGAACTCCTCACGCAGCTCCGAGGTTTCAGGATCCAGCAGGGTCAGCCCGGACAGGTCAATGCCCTGTCCGGCGGCGAGTTCACGGATCTGGGACTCCGACCCGAGGATTGTCAGGTCGCAGACATCCCTCCGGCGCAGAATTTCTGCCGCGCGGAGGATCCGCTCATCCAGCCCTTCGGGAAGCACGATGTGCTTCCGGTCCCTGCGGGCTTTTTCGATGAGCTCGTGGAGGAAGCGCAGCGGTGTCATCCTGACCGGGCGCGGCAGTTCCAGCCGCTCGAGCAGTTCCGCTGTGTCCACCTGCCGCGCCCACACGCCGAGCACGGCTGCGGCCTTCCGGCGCAGACCGGTTGCAATCTCACCCCGTACCTCGCTGACGCGTCTGGCGGCGGTATAGGTGTCGTCGTCGACCGCGAATACCGGGAAGGTGGCGTGGGCCAGCAGGGCGAGGATGTTGGGATCCGGCGTGATGCCGCCGGTGAGGATCATGCCTGAGGGCACGGGAAACTCGGGCGAGAATGACGACGCCACGGTCGCCACCAGAACGTCGGCGCGGTCGCCGGGAACAATCACCAGCGCACCGTCCGTGAGCAGTTCCAGAAAATGCCCCACGTTCATTGCCGCGACGCGGATGGCGGACACATCCCGTTCGAGCGTTGCTCCGCCCGCGATGTGCCGGGCGTCCAGGGCCTTTGCGACTTCGGCGATGGTCGGTTGGGAGATTTCGCTCATTTCCGGAATGACGTAAACCGGTCGCCCGGACTTCCCTGGCCTCACCTGGCTCCGGATGTCGTCGACGGCGTCCTCCGCCGCGCGGTTCACCATCATCGCCAGCAGGGACACCTGTGCTGCGTCCAGTTCGCGGCGCGCGACGTCGACGGCGTCGGCAGCTTCAGCTGCGGTCATGTCCTTTGCGCTCACCACAGCCAGGACCATGGCGCCCAGGTTGTTCGCCAGCCGCGCGTTGAGATCGAACTCGACGGCGGCGTCCTGCCCGCTCAGGTCCGTTCCCTCCACGATGATGACGTCGCAGGACTGTGCCATCTCGCTGTACACGGCAACGCAGCGGGCATCAATTTCCTCCCGTTCGCCGGAGACCAGCAGCGCGCGTGCCTCGGCCCGCGTCATTCCGCTTCGGGCGGTCCTCGCATCCAGCCCGAACCCTCGCCGCATGAGCAGGACCATCGGGTCGTCGGCGCCGTCTTCCGCCTCCGAGATTGGTCGCAGGAAACCGATCCGGTCCGCGTGCCCCTGCAGCATGCTGGCCAGTCCCAGGGAAATGAGGGACTTGCCGGAACTGGGAGCCATGGCGCTGACATAAATACCGCGGGTGGTCATTACTTCATCCTGCACGATCGCAGGTGCTTAGTCACTGGCCGGTCACTGTTGCCTGCTTCACTGCAGCGGCTGGTTACCGCCGTCGTTCCTTTGCGGTCCGGAGGCAAAGCCGGCTATTGACGGCGCGCTGAAGCTGAGTAGCCTATTGCCCACCATCTCGACGTTGAGGAGGTGCCACGATGGGCAGCGACGGCAGCACACCGGAAGAGGGTGCGCGGGGACCGGCATACAAGCTCGGCCCCGACGAAGGCAAGGCCCTCTGGTTCACGAACTCACTGGTGACCGTCAAGGCGGGCGGGTCGGAGACGGGGCAGCGACTCTCCATTGTTCATATTCTTCATCCCGCAGGGTACTCGCCGCCCAGGCACAGGCATCTCGTTGAGGATGAGTCCTTCTACGTCATCTCGGGGACCGCGCTCTTTGAGAGTGACGGTGACCGGTTCGACCTCGGGCCGGGTGACTTCGCCTTCCTTCCGCGAGGTTCGGTACACAGCTTTCTGGTCGGGGAAGAGCCGTTCAGTTGTCTGGTGATCACCGCTCCGGCCGGATTCGAGGACTTCGCAGCCGAAGCGGGAACCCCGGCACAGCGGAGGGAACTCCCGGAGCCCGCTCCCATGGACGGGGCCGCGCTCGCAGCAATAGCAACACGCCACCAGATCGAAATCATGGGCCCACCGCTGGGCGCACCACAGTGAATCTCCGGAACGATGGACGCCGAATAAATCCCGTGACCGGCGCGGCCAAACCTGACAGACTGTTTCCATGCTCGTAGCCTTCTCAGTTGCACCTTCCGGCCGGCCCAGCGGCGCCCACGAGGACACAGCCGAAGACGCTGTCGGTTCCGTTCACGCCGCCGTGGCTGAAGCCGTGAAGATCGTGCGTGATTCCGGCCTGCCGAACTCCACCAGTTCCATGTTCACCGAGATCGAAGGTGAATGGGACGAGGTCATGGATGTGGTGAAACGCGCTACCGAGGCAGTTGCCAAATACGGCAGCCGCGTCTCCCTGGTGCTCAAGGCGGACATTCGGCCCGGCCGCACGGGAGAACTGACCGGGAAAGTGGAACGCCTTGAGGGCGCCATTGCGGAAATGGATGAGTACCAGGGGCACTCGTGAGCAACTGGGCGGAGGTGGACCGCTACCTCAGCCGTACCGTCGTGCAGCCCGATAACGCACTGCTCGCTGCCGTAGAGAACACTCGCAGCGCGGGGATGCCCGCCATTGAAGTGACCGCCGGACAGGGCAAATTCCTGATGCTCCTCGCGCGCATCCATGGTGCGCAACGCGTACTTGAAATCGGCACGCTGGGCGGCTTCAGTACTATCTGGCTTGCCCGGGGCCTTCCCGACGACGGCACGGTGGATAGTTGCGAGTATGAGCCTGCGCACGCAGAGGTGGCGCGGCGGAATCTGGAGGCTGCCGGCGTCGGGCATAAAGTGACGGTGCATGTAGGGGCCGCGCTGGAGACGCTCCCATCGCTCACCGGGCCCTATGACCTGTTCTTCATTGATGCCGACAAGGCGAACAACCCCAACTACGTGGAGTGGGCGGTAAAGCTGTCGCGTCCCGGCTCGGTCATTGTTCTGGATAACGTGGTGCGCGGCGGAGCGGTACTGGATGAGGACGGAGATGATGACGTCCGGGGAACCAGGAAAGCGCTCGAGATCCTCGGCAGCCATCCGCGCCTCGAGGCAACAGCCCTGCAGACGGTCGGTTCCAAGGACTGGGATGGGATTGCAGTCGCCATCGTCAGCTAGACCCTGACATCGAGCAGCACCACGCCCGCCCTGTGGGAGGCGGGACCGCCAACACGTCCGAGTGTCCTGGGCGGGGGATAGCATGAACGGCATGGTCACTATTCGCCCGCTCCGTATAGACGAGCTTGAGGCTGCGCTGCGGATGAAAAACCAGGGCTGGAGGCAGGCCTACCGCGGAAAGCTTGGCCCGGAGGTGCTGGACGGCCTGGACGAGACCGTTGAACAGCAGGCGGAAGCCTGGCGGATGGGTTACGACAGCCAGGAGGATGTTCCTTTCGTCGCGGTCGATGAGCGCGGCGGCATCGTCGGTATCGCAGCAGGAGGAGCAGCGCGGGGCGATGACCCGCCTGCCGCCGTCGAACTGTTCATGCTCTACGTGCTTGAGGAGTATTACGGCACGGCTCTCGGGCGGCAGTTGGCGGATGCCGCGATCGGTGACGCCGCCGCCTGCGTCTGGGTGCTCGAGGGGAACGAACGCGCCATCGCTTTCTACCGCAAACTTGGCTTCGCTCCGGACGGCGAGTGGGAGCAGCTCTCCGATCGGTGGAGCGGGCTCAACGAGATTCGGATGGTGCGCTCCGCCCGAACAAGTGCGCCGTCACACGCCAGCCAGGCCGGAACAGCCTCACAACAGACAGGGGAATGACATGTCCAACCACTACGGGAACCAGCCCACCCAGCACGTGGTGGTGTACGCCGCGAAGGAAAGTTGGCTCGCGTACCTGCTCTGGTTTTTGCTCGGGAACTTCGGCGCCCACAAGTTCTACCTGCGTCAGAACGGGATGGGTTTCCTGTACCTGGCGCTTGGCCTCGCCGGATACGCCACGGTGGGGATTCTGATCGGGTTCCTCTTCCTGATACCGCTATGGATCATGATGGTCATTGACCTGTTCACCATCCCCGGCCGGGTTCGGCAGGTCAACGCATACCTGCACAACCAGGGCGCGGTCCGTCCCTACTAGCCGGCACAGCACCAGTTGAAAGAGTAGCGAATTCGTGGGACGTCAACGGGAGCGCAAGGGAATCACCAGCCCCGACGGCGGCCCGGTTCCTGGCATCCACATCATCGACACCGGAACCTGCGAACTGGTTTCCGACCGGTTCAACCCCAATGGCTGGGTACTCCATGTCAACGGCGTGCCGAGCTCGCACATCGACCTCGCAGATCCAGCACGGCTCGATTTCGAGTACATGCGCTGGATCAGTTCGCTGGCAACCTCACAGTGGCCGTCGACGGCGCGGTTACGCGTCCTCCATTTGGGCGGGGGCGCCTGCTCGCTTGCGCGCAGCTTTGCGGTGACTTTCCCTGACGCGCGGCAAGTCGTCGTCGAACTCGACGGCGCGCTCGCCGGCCTGGTGCGGGAATGGTTCGATCTGCCACGCGCGCCACTACTACGGATTCGGGTCGGTGAGGCGCGCGCGGTCACCGAGTCGCTCTCCGAAAACAGCCGCGACCTCATCATCCGCGATGTCTTCGCGGGCAGCCGCACGCCGGAGCCGCTCACCACCCTCGAATTCGTCGAGCAGGCAAAGCGCGTGCTGGACTCCGACGGCGTCTACGTCATCAACTGCGGCGATTCACCCGACCTCGCAATGGCCCGACGGGAGACCGCTACCATCTCCGCTGCTTTCGCCCACACCGTGATCATTGCGGACCCGGCGATGCTCAAGGGGCGGCGGTACGGGAACATCATCATTGCCGGAAGCGATGGGTCGCTCGGTGAGGATCCGGGTCTTGCGCGGGAGTTGCTGGGCGGGGGCGTGCCGGCGCACCTGTGGCACAACACGCAGGTGACCCGTTTCATCAGCGGCGCGCAGCTACTCAGGGATTAGAGGCAAAGACTCACTCCCTGCCGAGCAGCCGGTGCTCGAACGCGTCCGTCGCTGCACGTAGCGCACTTACAACGGCGGCAACGGCCGGTTGCCGCAGCGAATCCGGACGTGCCACGAGCCAGTAGCCCAGCCGCTCGGCGACCTCGTCCGGCAGCAACCGCACCAGGTCATCGTGCAGGTCCGCCATGAAACAGGGCAGCAGGCCAATGCCGGCACCGGCCCGTGTTGCTTCGACGTGGACAAATACGTTAGTCGAGCTCAACGAATCCTTCATCCCCGGCAGCAGCCGCCGCGGCGCGTCCAGGCTGTCCACCTGCAGCATGGAATCGATGAAGTACACCAGCGGGTGCTCAAGCACGTCTTCGATCGTCGATGGTGTCCCGTACTCGGCCAGGTACTCTCGTGACGCGTAGAGCCCCAGCATGTACTCGCCCAACCGGAGCGCCTCCGCACGATGCACCTGTGGGCGGCCGACCACCACCTCAAGATCAAGACCGCTGCGCGTTTGTGATGCCCGCCGTGTCGCCGCGACGATCTCAACACTGAACCGGGGATGATCACGCCGCAGCCGCGCGAAGGCAGGTGCCGCAATGTAGGCGCTGAAACCGTCTGTGGCACTCATGCGTACGACGCCGGAAAGCCGGCTGGCGCCGTCGTCGTTGCCTTCCAACGCCGACAGTGCTCGCTTGACCTCTTCCGCAGCCGCGACCGCCCGCAGGCCGAGATCGGTCAATTCCCAACCACCGCTTGCGCGCACCAGGACATGTCCGCCCAGTGAGCGTTCAAGCGCTGCGATTCGCCGGGACACCGTGGTGTGATTCAGACCGAGGGTTTCCGCGGCGGAGGTGAAGCGACCGGAATGAGAGACGGCGAGGAGGATGAGCAAGTCATCGGGTTGAAGAGACACATCTGCATTTTCGCAGATTCGCCCTGCGGAACTGGCCGTTGATGCGCGCATTAGTGTGCAGCCATACTCAATGAGGCCCATACCGGGTGACAGCCGTCACAAGCGCATCGCAGTCGAATCGACCAACCCCGATTCACCCATAGACGAACAGTGTCAGAGCCGACACAGAAGGAGCAGTTCATGAGCGTCAGTTCGCGCCCAGCCCAACCAGGAGGCAGCCCGGCCTCCAGCGAGGAAACCCCCACCGGCCTGAAGAAGATCGTTGCCGCGTCGATGGTTGGCACTGTTGTCGAGTGGTACGAGTTCTTCCTCTACGCCACCGCAGCTTCCCTGGTGTTCGGCATTGTGTTCTTCCCCAACGCGGATACCCCGCTGGACGCGATCATTGCGGCCTTCCTTACCTATGCCGTCGGCTTCGTCGCCCGCCCGCTCGGCGGCATCTTCTTCGGTCAGATCGGCGACAAGCTGGGCCGCAAGCACACCCTCCAGGTGACGATCATCCTGGTCGGCGTTGCCACCTTCCTGATGGGATGCCTGCCCGGGTTCAACTCCATTGGCTACTGGGCGCCGGCGCTTCTGGTGATACTCCGCTTCGTTCAGGGCTTCGCAGTGGGCGGCGAGTGGGGCGGAGCCGTCCTGCTGGTCGCTGAACACAGCCCGAACAAGTCGCGCGGCTTCTGGTCCAGCTGGCCCCAGTCGGCCGTGCCCGTTGGAAACCTCCTGGCTACCGTGGTGCTGCTGACCATGTCCTCCATCCTGCCCGAGGATGAATTTCTCGCCTGGGGTTGGCGAGTAGCGTTCTGGCTCTCAGCAATCATCGTGGTGATCGGCTACTACATCAGGACGCACGTCAGCGAGTCCCCGATCTTCCTTGAGGCGCGTGAGCAGGTTGAGCGTGAAAAGGCGATCAGCTACGGCGTCTTCGAAGTTGTGAAGAAGTACCCCCGCGGCATCCTCGGGGCCATGGGCCTGCGATTTGCAGAGAATATCCTGTACTACATCATCGTGAGCTTCTCCATCGTCTACCTGTCACAGGTCCATCAGTACAACACCAGCTCGCTGCTTTTCGCGCTGCTGATCGCACACGTTGTGCACTTCCACGTGATTCCGCAGGTCGGCCGCCTGTCCGACCGCTTCGGACGCAAGCCCGTCTACCTGGCCGGTGCAATCCTCGGAGCGAGCTGGGCGTTCTTTGCCTTCCCGATGTTTGACACGCTCAACCCCGTGATCATCATTCTGGCCGTGACCATCGGGCTGTGCTTCCACGCACTCATGTACGCGGGCCAGCCGGCAATCATGGCGGAGATGTTCCCACCCGCATGCGCTACTCCGGCGTCTCGCTCGGTTACCAGGTGACCTCGATCCTTGCCGGCTCCCTCGCGCCGATCATTGCGACGGCGATCCTGCAGGAAACCGGCTCCTGGGTCGGAGTGGCGCTCTACGTCCTCGGCGCCAGCGTGGTCACGGCCATCGCCGTCATCACCCTGCGCGAAACACGCGGAACGTCACTGCGCGACATCGACGCCGCCGACGCAGAACGTCACGGCATTTCGGTCGGCAGGGAAAGCTAGCCATGCCTGCGGCCAACAAGAACGACGGCGGCGGCCTGCGCCCCACCGCACAGTCGCCGTCGTCTCCTACGGTTGCCCCAACCGGATACCTCGCCGGCCGACGCGCCGTCGTCACCGGCGGGGCGAGTGGAATCGGGGCGGCCTGCGTCCGGGAGCTCGCGGCGCAGGGGGCATTCGTCGTCGTCGCCGACCGCGATGCGGAAGGTGCCGGCGTCGTGGCGAAGGAGGTGAAGGGGGAGGCCTGGACCGTGGACCTGTTGGACACTGCGTCGCTGGAGGACCTGTCTCTCGATGCCGACATCCTCGTGAATAACGCCGGTATCCAGGTAGTCCGGCCAATCGAGGAGTTCGATCCGGCCGACTTCCGGCGCATCCACACGCTCATGCTCGAGGTGCCGTTCCTGCTGATGCGCGCAGCCCTGCCGTCGATGTATGCGAAGAAGTTCGGCAGGATCATCAACGTATCTTCGGTGCACGGATTGAGGGCCTCGCCCTTCAAGTCCGCCTACGTGTCAGCGAAGCATGGGCTGGAGGGGCTCTCGAAGGTCGCTGCCCTGGAAGGGGGGCCGCACGGGGTCACAAGCAACTGCGTGAATCCCGGTTACGTGCGGACGGCCCTCGTGGAGAACCAGATCGCTGACCAGGCGAAGTTGCACGACATCAGCGAGGACGAGGTGCTCGAGCGAATCATGCTAACCGAGAGCGCGGTCAAGCGCCTGGTGGAGCCGTCAGAGGTGGCCTCCCTCGTGGCATGGCTGGCATCCGATCAGGCCGGCATGGTGACCGGTGCCTCCTACACGATGGACGGCGGCTGGTCGGCGCGCTGAGCCCACACACGCTGCGCTGAGCCCACACACCCATTTGGGTTGGCAGGACACACCCCGTATGCCCGTGCAAACGGGGTGTGTCCTGCCAACTCAACGCTGGGAGGGTCAGGCGATGCCCAGCAGTTGCTCGATGGGGCCAATGCCGAAGAAGATGACGAACGCACCCGCCACGACCCACATGAGCGGGTGGATCTCCTTGGCCCTGCCCTGGAATGTCCGGACCAGGACGTACGCGATGAATCCTGCGCCGAGCCCGTTCGCAATCGAGTAGGTGAACGGCATCAGTGTGAAGGTCAGGAATGCAGGAATGGCGATGCCCCAGTCCTGCCAGTTGATCCGGCCCACCTGGGAAACCATCATGAAACCGACGACGACGAGGGCCGGCGCAACTGCTTCGAACGGCACCAGTGAGATCAGGGGAGTGAGGAACATCGCCACCAGGAACAGCAGGCCGGTGACGATGTTGGCGATACCAGTACGTGCGCCTTCGCCGATGCCGGCGCCGGACTCAACGTAGATCTGGTTGGACGAAACAGAACCTGCGCCGCCGGCCACGGCACCGAGAGCGTCGACGATGAGGACCCGATCAACGCCCGGGATGTTGCCTTTCTTGTCCACCAGCTTCGCCTCATTGGCCAGACCCACCATTGTGCCCATGGCGTCGAAGAAGATACTGAGCAGGATGGTGAAGGTCAGCAGCAGGGCGGCGGTTGCTCCCAGGGTACCGAAAGCACCGAAGACGCTGGCGCTGCCGATCAGGCTCAGGTCAGGAATGCCGACCCAGGACCCGGAGGGGAATTCCGGCACAACGAGCGACCAGCCCTGCGGATTGACGCCGTCGGGTCCCACACTCGGTCCCACATTTGCCGCCGCTTCAATGATGACGGCGAGGATCGTGGAGGCGATGACGCCGATCAGGATACCGCCGCGGACCTTCCGGACAACCAGGGCGATCGTGAGGATCAGGCCAAACACAAAGACCAGGATGGGCCAGCCGAGCAGCACGCCTTCGAAGCCGAGCCCAACCGGGACGGTGGTTTGTGCGACGTCAGGGATGCGCCTGACGAATCCGGCGTTGACCAGGCCGATCAGGGCAATGAAGAGACCGATTCCGACGACGATCGCCGTCTTCAGGCTTTCCGGCACCGCATTGAAGACGGCCGTGCGGAACCCCGTGAGAACAAGCACGAGCATGGTGAGGCCGGCCAGCACGACGAGCCCCATCACCTGCGGCCACGTGAGTTCGGGGTTGGTGGTCACGGTAATCGCCACGAAGGCATTCACGCCCAACCCGGTGGCCAGCGCGAAGGGGTACCTGGCCCAGGCTCCCATGGCAATGGTGAGCACGCCCGCGATGAGGGCGGTTACGGCCGCGACGCGCTCCAGGCCCAGGACGTTGCCGCTGGCATCCGCCCCGGCGAGGATGAGGGGGTTGAGCACCACGATGTAGCTCATAGCGAAGAAGGTGGCGATGCCACCCCTGATTTCTCGTGAATAGGTTGAGCCGCGTTCGGTGAGCTGGAAGTAGCGGTCCATCGTGGTGCGCAGTGCAGGCACAGGTATTCCTCTGCTGGTGGGGGAGTTCGCTCGAAAGTCTATCCAATGAGCGGCTCAGGATCCTGCCTGTTCACTCCCGTAGGCTTTGGGTATGAACCAGCATTCCGCAGTAGTTGCAGCGCGCCCGGTTGCCCGTTCCGTCCAGCGCATGGCCCTGGCCCTCGCCGGCGTACTGATGATTGCGTTCGCCGTGGTCTTTGGCGCGGCGGGCGGGGCGTCAGCACATGACGAACTGAGCTCCTCGAACCCGGAGCCCGGCGCGACCCTCGAAACGGTCCCCGAGGTGATCGAGCTGACGTTCACCAATGTTCCTGCGACAATCGGCTCAGAGATTCAGGTGCTGGATGAGACCGGCGAGGACTGGGCCGAAGGCGACGTATCAATCACGGACGCCGTGGCAACGCAGGCCGTCCGCGAAAGGGCTCCGGCCGGAACCTACACGGTGAACTGGCGTGTGGTTTCCTCCGATTCGCATCCCATCGAGGGAACCTTCGAATTCACGGCTTCGGCCGGCAGCGACATGTTGGAAACGCCGGATGCTTCGGGAACGCCGGATGCTTCGATAGGCACGGGTGGTCCTGTTGAACCTGCCGAGGCGGGAGCGCTGGACCCGGAACCCACAGCGGGTTTCGATGTGTCCTGGGGTGTCATCCTCATGATTGCCGTGCTGATCGCGATCACCATAGTGCTCGGTATCGGTGCCCGGCGGCGGATCAAGCAGGGAAACGGCGAAGCCCCGTAGAAATCTCGTCAGGCGCTGATGACGGGAGTGCGCTTGGTTGAGCCGGTCACTGCGGCGGCCAGAGCGGCAGCTTTCACGGGCTGGATTACCTGAGCCGCGACGGCTCCCTGCGTGACAATTGCGTCGCTGATGACCTTTGCCTGACGGACGATCTCCCGGGTTGTGGGCGTCAGCACTTCCCCGACACCGATGAGGTAAAGGCCTATCGCGCGCAGGGCCGCCTTGATGTCACTTCCTACGACGAGACCAAGAGACTGTACGAAGCGGCGCAACTGGTTTTGCGGATATTTCGTCAGGACCACATGGTCCGCGAGCAGGACGCCGTTCCGGGTCTGCACCGCCCACTTTTTGGAGCCGAGCACGGGCGCTGGAAGATGCTGCGAGTAACCGACCATGCACAAGCCCTCCGCCACGGTTTCCTGCCGGATGTCCAGCGAATGGCTGGATGCGTAGCACCTCAGGAGCCTCAGGAGCTCAGTGCGTTCGGACAGGGACACCGAGTCGGTCATGACCGTCCTGTTTGGCCCGGAGTTCAGACACTCCATGCTCTCGACCACGATGGACTGCACACCTCGGCGGCTCAGCTCGCTGGCGACGGCCAGACCTGAGAGTCCGGAACCGATCACCACAGTGGTTGTCATCTCTGCCGCGGCCTGCGTGAAGGACTCCGCGGTCACGTGGGTGATCGACTCCGGCATCATCGATGAAAACCTCCTGAGGGAAGGAGAATTCCGCACAGCCCGGCGCCTCTTCCGGGCTGTGCGGACACTTGGCTGCGAACGGGTCAACCAAGCGCACTGAAAGCGGGCGGAACCCCTAGGGAGACCATCCGCCCGATAACGATTCTCGAAGCCTATATAACTTTTTGGGTGCTGAATAGTCTTCCTACTGAAGAGTAGGCTAGAAATATCTGAACGGCTCAGCGAAGGTGTGACATGGGGCAAGCCGTGAGGAGGCGGGACATGAGTGAGGCATATATGCGGGACGCGCCGAGGCATTCTCCGGGGCGCGGAATAGTTGTCGGAGTCGACGGCTCCGATCAGAGTATGTGCGCCCTGGTGTGGGCGGCCCACGAGGCTGAGCGCCGCCGATCCCCGCTGCATGTGGTAACTGCGTATACAGTCCCCGTTTTCGCGGCGTCGAGCATGGATGCAGGTTACGCAACCGTGGATGACTCGGTGATCAGGGAGGGGGCACAGGCGGTCCTCGACCAGTCCATCGGCAGGATAGCCGGCCACCACAACATCGAGATTGTTCCCCGTGTGGAGAGCGGTGACGCCGCGGGGGTGCTCCTTGAACTCTCCGAGGAAGCCGAACTGATGGTCGTGGGGTCACGGGGCAGGGGAGGCTTCGTCGGAAGGCTGCTGGGCTCAGTGAGTTCCGCTCTGCCCGCGCACTCAAAGTGCCCCACGGTCGTCGTACCGCTCTTCTGCGCCCCGCGCCTGGACGAAGCGGGTGTGTCGGCGCCCCAGCCGAAGGGGGAGCCCTGCCCCAGGGCCGAGGAAGTCGAGAAGGTTGTCGTTGTCGGCGTCGACGGTTCCGAGCAGGCACGCATGGCATCGTTGCTTGCGGCTGAGCAGGCGGAGGCCCGCGGGCTTCCCCTGCGCGTGGTGTGTTCACTGCCGCCGTTCACCGGTTCCCTGGCGTGGATGCCGACACCGGTTGACCGGGACGCTCTCCACGAGGAAATCATGGTTCAGCTCAACGCGGGCAAGGCATGGCTGCAGAGCCACTTCCCGCGGTTGTACATTTCAGTCGAGCTGCTTGACGGGCCACCGGTTGAGGTCCTGATCGAAGCATCGCGGACGGCCGAGCTGGTTGTGCTCGGAACCCGCGGACGGGGCGGATTCACGGGCATGCTGCTCGGCTCCACCAGCCAGGGCGTGCTCCACCATGCGAAGGGGCCTGTACTCGTGGTGCCCGACCGTGAGGACCCGCGCCTGACGGACCGGTCGAACTTCGGACCAATGGCGGCCTAGCGCCGGACCTTCGTCTGCGTCAGGCGTGTTGGGCACTCTCGTGGACGGCATGCTCCAACGGCTCGAGCTGGAACGTGCAGTGCTCGGTATCGAAGTGGTTGCTCAGGCAGTGCACAAGGCGATCCAGCATCCGGTCCACACCCTCTGCGTTGAGGCTCTCTGTATCCACGACGACGTGAGCCGAGAACACAGGCACCCCGGAGGTGATGGTCCAGGCATGAATGTCATGTGCGTCCACCACTCCCTCCACGGTGAGGATGTGCTCCCGGATCATCGCAGGGTCCACGCCTTTCGGCGCTGACTCCAGCAGCACGTTGATCACATCGCTCAGCAGGCTCCACGCCCGAGGCAGGATCATGACGGCGATGAGGATGGACGCAATGGCATCCGCCTGCTGGAATCCCGTCACTGCGATCACGACGGCGGCAACCACCACTGCGATCGACCCCAGCAGGTCTCCTAGCACCTCCAGGTAGGCGCCGCGGATATTGAGGCTCTCCTTGTGGCCGCCGTGCAGGATCAGTAGACAGACCAGGTTGGCGACGCCGCCGAGCAGCGCGGCTATCAGCATGATGTCCGTGCGGACCTCGATCGGCTCACCGAACCTTCGGAATGCCTCGAGGGTAATGACGACGGCAATCACCACGAGGATGATTGCGTTGGCGAGGGCGGCGAGGACTTCCGCCCGCTGGTAGCCGTAGGTGCTGCGGGCAGTGGCGGGCCGGGCGGCGATCCAGGAAGCAAGCAACGCTATGAAGACTCCGGCGGCATCTGAGAGCATGTGGCCGGCATCGGCGAGCAGCGCCAGCGATCCGGACAGCACAGCTCCGATCACCTGTATGACCACGACGGTGAGCGTGATAGCGACGACCGTGATCAGGGATTTGCGGTGCTTTCCCGTCGCTGTGGCGGGATGCCCGTGAGAATGTGCGCCCATACAACCAGTATGAAGCCCGGCCTGTTGTGGAGTCCGCTTATCCCCACCCGAGCTCGTGGAGGCGCTCGTCCTCGATGCCGAAGTGGTGCGCAACCTCGTGGATCACTGTGATGAGGATCTCGTTCACCAATTCCTCGCGGCTATCGCACATGCGCAGGAGCGGTTGGCGGAAAATGCTGATCCGGTCAGGGAGGGATCCAGCATCCCACCATGAGTCCCGCTCGGTTAGCGGGGTTCCTTCGTAGAGGCCCAGGAGGTCGGGGTCGGGTTCTTCTCCCGGACCAGGCTCAAACTCCTCCTTCACGAAAATCGCCACATTGTTCATCGCGCGCGCAAGCTTGTCAGGGATCTGGTCGATGGCGTCGTCGACGGCGGACTCGAAGTCCTCGAGGCTCATGTCAATGGGCACGCAGGAAACTCTACTGCCGCGGCTCCCGCCGTACGTCCGGCGCGGAACTTCCGCGTTTTGTGTAATCGAGATTGAGGCCCTATAGTTTTAGAGGTCCACAACGAGGAGTAAAGCACTTGTGTGGTCCAGGCCCCCATCGTCTAGCGGCCTAGGACACCGCCCTTTCACGGCGGCGGCACGGGTTCGAATCCCGTTGGGGGTACGCAGGAGAGTTGTCCAAAGCACCGTCGTGGTGCTGTTAGGATAAAACTCTTGCAAAATCGCAAGGCCCTGTAGCGCAGTTGGTTAGCGCGCCGCCCTGTCACGGCGGAGGTCGCGGGTTCAAGTCCCGTCAGGGTCGCTTAGGCGGTCGGAGAAATCCGGGCGTCGACGGTGATCATCACAAGATGGTTGCAAGGCTCTGTAGCTCAGTTGGTAGAGCGTTCGACTGAAAATCGAAAGGTCACCGGATCGACGCCGGTCGGAGCCACCACTGAAAGCCCCTGGGAAACCGGGGGCTTTTGCTTTGCCCACTTGCTTTTGACTCCCGGCCGTTTCCCCGCGCTTCAGTGTCGAATCGATTCAGTGCCGAGGCCCGTCCATTAGGGTAGGTCTCGGGAACGAGCAAATGCACGCAACGCGGGAAGGGCTGCAACATGCCACATAGGATTCTGGTTGTCGACGATGACGCGGACATTCGCGATCTCGTTGCCACCAAGCTGCAGTCCAGCGGTTATGACGTGGAGACCGCCGGTGACGGCGTCGCCGGCCTGGAACTGGCAAAGGCCAACGACTACAGTCTCGTGATTTCGGACGTCATGATGCCCGGCATGTCCGGAGTGGACATGGTCCGGATGATGCGCGCAGCTGAGCCCCCCATCTCCGTTCCTGTAATCCTTCTGACGGCGAAGAACCAGGAACGTGACATTGAGAACGGCTTCGCAGTCGGAATCACCGACTACGTCGTCAAGCCGTTCAGCCCCCGCGAGCTCGCAGCCCGGGTTGCCGGCATTCTCGCCCGCTAATTCCTGTGCTGGTCTCCTGGGAGGTACTGGCGATCGCCGTCGTCGTACTGATTGTTGCTTGCGTTCTTGCGCTCGCCGCCGTAGTCATCGTCAAGACTTCGCGCCACGCACGTGAGCGTCGCCGGACGGTGCATGATGCGACCATCCGCCGTCGCATCATGGAGCTTGCGGTTGCTGAGGATGCCGCGCTGGATGGGCTCGTGAGGGATCTCGTGTCCACTTCGGGCACCGTTGGCGCCCACGTCGAGGAAACGCTCCTGCGACTGATCCCCGAAGTCCGCGGAGATGTGCGCGAGGCGATGATCCGCGTCCTAGCCGGCCGCGGCCTCCTGCGGCGTTCCCTGGAGCGCATCAACTCCCGAAGCGCCATCCAGCGGGCGGGTGCGGCGGAACTGCTTGGTATTTTCGGGGGCAGGGAAGTTGTCAGGCCCCTCACTGTGGCGCTACGGGACAGGAGCCTCGAAGTGCGCCTGGTGGCCGCCCGTGCCCTCGGTGTCACCGCCCGACCGGAAGCGGGAGGCAACCTGCTCGACGCGCTGTCCCTGACCAGCGGAATCCCCCACTCTGTCGCGGCCACAGCGTTGCTCAATCTGCCCGAGCAGGATCCCGAGGTGTACATCGAGGGACTGAGGGACCGCGATGCCGGGATTCGCTACGGGTCTGCCGCCGTCGTCGGACTGTTGCTCATGTCCGAAGCGGCGGAGGCGCTGTTCCGGTGCATGGTGTCGGAAGGTAAGCGGGAGAACGCCTCCGACGTCGTCATTGCGGCCTGCGCGCGATCGCTGGGCAGGCTGAGCTACAAGCCCGCCATCAGCGCGCTGGCGGAAATCTCCTGCTCAGGCGAGGCGCCGTCGTCGGTCCGGCAGGCAGCCGGCGAAGCGCTCAAGGGGATGCCCGGCGTCGAGGCGCGCGAGATGCGCCGCCGGGTCATGGAACGAGCTGATGCGGATGTTCGCCGCATCCTCGTGGACGCCTGAGGGAGCGCATGGACAACGTACTGGATCCGTTGAGATCGGGAATCCAATGGCTCTTCGAGCTGACGGCGTACCCCGTGCTCGCATACGTCATTGTCATCAACACCTCCCTTCTGCTGCTCATCATTCTTGCCAGCGTGAACTTCAGCGCGCACCTTCGGCGGCAGTCCTTCGCGGGGTCCCGTATAACGGCCGCGTCTCCGCTGAGCCCGGGCATCTCCGTCCTCATGCCCGCCTACAACGAAGGAGCCGTGATCGCCGCGTCGGTGCGCGCAGTGCTGGACCTGCGTTATCCGGATCACGAGGTCGTTGTCATCAACGACGGCAGCTCGGATGAGACGCTGCAAACGCTGATCGATGTGTACGACCTCGTTGAAGACCGGCGGGAGGTTTCGACCAGGGTGCCCGTCCGCGGAACCATCCGCAGCATCTACCGTGCACGCGATACTGCGCTGCCCATCGTCGTGATCGACAAGGAAAACTCCGGCCGGTCGGACTCGCTGAATATGGGCCTGAACGTGGCGTCGAAAGACCTGGCGGTCATGGTCGACGCCGACAGCCTGCTGGATCCTGACTCTCTCCTGGTGGTGTCGAAGCCCTTCACGGATGACCCCGAACGGGTGATCGCGACCGGCGGTGTGGTGCGCGTCGCCAACGGGTGCGAGGTGGTGGCGGGCCGAGTGGTCGGCGTGAATATGCCGAAGAATTACTTCGCCCGCATCCAGATCGTTGAGTACCTACGCTCGTTCCTCCTCGGGCGCGCCGGCTGGTCGCAGCTGAATTCGCTGATCCTGATTTCGGGTGCGTTCGGCATGTTCCGGCGTGACCTGGTGATCCAGGCAGGCGGGCTGGATCCGGATTGCATCGGCGAGGACTTCGAGCTGGTCATGCGGCTGCACCGGATGATGCGCGGGTCTAAACGAAAGTACCGGGTCATCTTCATCGCCGAGCCGGTGTGCTGGACTGAGGTGCCCTCCACTGCCGCTGTGCTCGCACGACAACGACGGCGGTGGCACCGCGGTCTGTGGGAGGTCCTCGTGAAGTACCGCGGCATGACCTTCAACCCGCGCTACGGAACTGTAGGCATGATCGCTTTGCCGTACTACTGGATCTTTGAGCTTATTGCCCCGGCAATCGAACTCTTCGGGATCATCATCGTCCCGTTGGGCCTGCTGCTCGGCGTGGTCCATGTGCCCTACGCGCTCGCGTTCATTGCGGTGGCGTACCTCTATGCCATCTTCGTGTCCCTGATGGCGCTGCTGGTGGAGGAAGCTTCCTTCCACCGCTACAACCGCTGGCGTGACCTGGGGACCGCGCTGCTGGTTTCGGTGCTGGAGAACATCGGGTACCGCCAGCTCACCGCAGTCTGGCGCATCCAGGGGTGGTGGACAGCACTTCGCGGCAAGAAGCAGGTGTGGGGCACCATGACGCGGACGGGGTTCGAAACCGCGTCACGGTAACCCAGGGCGATGCGTGTGTGGGCGGACAGGGTTCTGGGAGAGGACTTGCCCGGTTGACCGTTAATATCGAGGAGCGTAGCCGACAGGAATGAGAGTTCCATCGGCAAGCCCCCGCAACTGGAAGGATCGTCAGGCGTGAAACCCTTGTTCGCCGCGGCCACCTGGAGCGCTGCCGCTCTGGTGTTGTCCGGCTGTGCCGGGACTGCGCCGGAGGCGACAAGCAGCCTGAGCATGCCGCCCGAACCGTCCAGGGCGACGCAGCCGTCACCTTCCGGGTCGGCGGCACCGCACCCGAGGCTGGCCGAGGAGGAGAGCGCCGGAGCCGCAATGGAAGACTGCCTTGTCGTGGCCGCTGGGGTTTCCTCTGTGCTGCTCGCACCGCTCAGTTTCATGGGGGATGAAGACCCCGAAAGCATGGCGAAGCTTGAGCATCAGCTGGACCATCTGCACGGGAAGGTGCCCGATGAGCTCAAGCCGCATTTCGTTCGGGTGGCGGATGCGGCGGAGGGCGGTGAGGACGGGGCCGGCCAGTTCGATGAATCCGCCTTCCGGGAAGCGCTGAAGCCGGTGCAGGAGTGGCTTACGGATCACTGCACCGAGCCCGCCCCCTGACCGTTTCCGGTGTGTGTCAAAGGTTCAGCGGAAGGGTTAGGCTGGGCGAAAGAGAAAGGGTCCCAGCATGGAAAACGAGCAGGAAACCCGGCCCGCGGGATTAACGCCGATCGCTGCCTCGGCAACCGGCAGGACAACCATCTCGGAAACGGCCGTTGCCAAGGTCGCCGCTATTGCCGCCCGTAAGGTGCCGGGAGTGTATGCGCTGGGCAGTGGAACCGGACGGGCGCTGGGAGCGCTACGCGACGTCGTCGGTGCCAGTGATCTGGCACAGGGCGTACACGTGGAGGTTGGCGAGATCCAGGCTGCTGTGGACGTGAACCTTGTCGCCGAATACGGCTACCCGCTCACGGCGGTGGCGGACCAGGTCCGGGCAGCAGTCTTCGCTGCGGTCGGTGAGCTCGTGGGCCTGCAGGTGATCGAAGTCAACGTCGAGGTCAATGATGTGCACGTGCCCGGCCTGAATGATCCGAAGACCCCCGAAAAGCCGCGCCCGGCGGCGAGCTAGGAGACACCATGAACCTCACTGTCGTCGGGATCCTCGTGGGTACCATCCTGGCTTTCGCTGCCCTCATCTTCGAATTCTGGGGTTTCCTTCTGGTGGCCCTTTTCATGGCCATCGGCGCGTTCGTTGGCCGGGTCGCAGAGGGCAAGCTCGACCTTCGCAGCGTGCGCGACGCCCTGGCCGGACGCCGTTCGTCCTCGTGACCCCCGCATCCGCCGCGCGGGTGCGGCTCCCCGGTCACAATCGAATCAGCACGCAGGCACTGACCAGCACGGCCTGCGGCGTTGCCTCCGATGTGCTTCACGTGCCTGTCCGGGAGATTCGGGCAAGCTGGTTCGACGACGCGGGATTGCTTGCCCTGATCCTTTCCCTGCCCATCGCAGTGCCTCCCCTGCACAGGGTGGCAGCGGATCCGTCAGCCGTTGAAGTGTTCGGCGGATCCGTTGAGGAGCGGGTGCACCGTGCCAAAGGGGAGATTCTGCACCGCGTCATGCAGCTGAGCGGATCGCGCTTGAGCCGCGTGGACATCCGCGTCACAGGCGCTCTCGTTTCCGACGGCGGGAGGGCCAGATGAACGACGAAACCACCCGCCTGACCTCGGACGTCATCCGGCGGGAAACACACGCGTCCCGAGCGATACCGTCAACTATCGTCGCCGTACTCGTCATTCTGCTGTCCCTGTATGTGATGCTCGAGGCGGCACTGAAGGCGCTCGGACAGGAGCCGTGGCTGTTGGGGCCTGAGGAGGCTGCGGGTTGGGTCGGATCCCTCCCCTCGGGCATATCCACCAGCGTGCTTGCCGCGGCCGGAGCGCTGATCTTCCTGGTGGGTCTCTTTTTCTTCCTGACCGCCCTCCTGCCCGGCAGGAGGGCCCGGCTGAGCATACCGAACGATCGTGCCGCCGTCGTCGTTGATTCGGAGGTGCTGGCCTCCTCCCTGGCGCGCCGCGCACGTGTCGCCGCGGGTGTGGCGCCGGAGCAGGTACTGGTGACGATCGGGCGGCGGATTGTCGAGGTGCAGGTGCGCCCAACGTCGGGAATCCCGGTCAACGACCGGTCAGTGCAGGCGGCGGTGGAGGACGAACTCCGCCGCAGCGCCGTCGACCCCGTACCCGAGGTCCGTGTGGTCGTGGCGCAGTCAGGGGTGATTGGGCAGTGAACCAGACCCCGCGAATCATCAACCGCATCCTGCTGGCGGTGTTCGGAGCGATCCTGATGCTGGTGGGCGCACTGGCGCTGTCTCTCGGTGCGCCCGGAGTTGACCGCTGGTGGCAGTCGACGGCAGCACAGGCCGGTGAGGCAATCAGCAACGTGCTTGGATCCACCACGCTTCCAGGGCAGCGCGACAGCTGGCTATGGATTGTCGTGGCCCTGCTCATGGTCCTGCTGGTTATCCTCATGATCGCGTGGGTGGCCAACCAGGGGAAGGGCCGCTCGGGAACGCTCGCCTATGACGACGACGACGATCCCGTACCCGGCAGCGTCACCATCAACGCCGCCGTAGCTGAGCAGGCGCTCAAGGCGGCGCTGGACGAGCGGGTGGACCTGGTGAACTCAGCGGTGTCGACCTATGAGTTCCGCGGCCGGCCTGCGCTGAAGGTGCGGGTGTTTCCACGGCAGGGGGTAGCGCCCTATGTTGTGGCGGAAGAGGTCTCGGGGCTCGTTTCGGCGCTGGACGATGTCCTCGGCGTGCAGACCCCGGTGCTGATCAGCATCAGCTCCGGCGCCCGCACGCGCTTCACCCGCGCCGAGAGAGTGCGCTAGCGCTTAGCCGCAACCTCACGGTGCCCTCCCGGCCTGGTGCCTTACCGCTCGATCCACACAGCGCCGTCCGGCTGCAGCGCCCCGTCGGTCACCGCATCCTCCGCGCTCGCGACAACGACGACGCCGGCAGGCAGTTCAATGGGCTCCTCACCCATGTTCGCGACCAGCAGCACGGACCCGTTGGTGAAGGCGACGATGCCGTCCTCGGGGCGGTGTTCCGGAGCCCACTCGAGTGATCCTCGCCCCAGGCGGCGCGCCGAGCGCTCCGCCAGCGCGGACTTCACGAGCTCGTGAACCGATCCCGGGCAGCCAATCTGCACGTCCGCCGCATAGCCGGCGAAGCTGGCGGGCTGCGGCAGCCAGGGGGCGGCGCCGTCGTCGTCCGTGGTGCTGAAGCCGAAGCCCGGCGCGTCTGCCTTCCACGGAATCGGAACGCGGCAACCGTCGCGGCCGCGCTCTACACCCTCGGTCCTGAAGAACGCTGGATCCTGGCGGACGGCGTCATCGAGCACCGTGTGCTCGGGCAGACCCAGCTCGTCACCCTGGTACAGGTACGCGGAGCCGGGCAGGGCAAGCATGGTGAGTATTCCCGCGCGTCCGCGCCGCAGGCCAAGCGCCTCATCCGGCTGCTCATCC
Organism: Arthrobacter sp. TJ-170; assembly: GCF_058269305.1. Classification (NCBI taxonomy): domain Bacteria; kingdom Bacillati; phylum Actinomycetota; class Actinomycetes; order Micrococcales; family Micrococcaceae; genus Arthrobacter; species Arthrobacter sp. TJ-170. The sequence continues at coordinate 70,063 of NZ_JBZCNL010000003.1, forward strand.
GGCGCTCCTACGCCCTTGGGGAGCTGCGTTGGATCCTGCAGGCCGAAGCGCGTGGTGTGCCGGACGGTGTCGTGATTCGACAGCACCCACGTGCTGGGTGCGCCGACGTTCCCAGCCTGCGCGAGGGACTCGGTGATGCTCACGCTCAGGCGCTTGGCATCCCAGCCGGCGCGCAGGAAGTCAAAGTTGAAGGCCTGTTGCATCTCGTCGGGCCGTACATAGTGAAAGAGCCGTTCGGCCGGCTCCACCCACGCTTCGGCCACGAGCATGCGGTCACCGGGGTACTCGGCGAGGACCCGGTTCCAGTCCCGGTAGATGGCGTGGACGCCCGGCTGGTCGAAGTATGGGGGCGTAGGTTCGGTTGCCGCTGCCTCCTCTGCCGCGTCCGGGTTATGCACATCACCGACCATGCTTTCGCGGCCGGCCCAGTCCGGAAGTCCCTCGGCCTTGACCAGGCCGTGCGCCACGTCGATGCGAAAGCCGTCGACGCCGCGGTCCAGCCAGAAGCGCAGGATGGAGATCATTTCTTCATGAACTTCGGGGTTTTCCCAGTTCAGGTCCGGCTGCTTGGTGTCGAAGAGATGCAGGTACCACTGACCGTCGTCGATCCGTGTCCAGGCGTTGCCGCCGAAAATGGACTGCCAGTTGTTCGGCGGCAGTTCGCCGTTCGCGCCGCGTCCGTCCCGGAACATGTACCGGTCGCGTTCGCGGGAGCCCTTCGGGGAGCGCAGGGCGGCCTGGAACCACTCGTGCTCATCGGAGGTGTGGTTCGGGACGAGATCGACGATCACCTTGAGGCCGCGCCGGTGGGCTTCGGCGAGCATGGAGTCGAAGTCGGGGAGGGTGCCGAACCGGGGGTCGACATCCCGGTAATCCGCGACGTCGTATCCGGCATCGGCCTGCGGTGAGACGTAAAAGGGTGAGAGCCAGACGGCATTGACTCCCAGGTTCTGCAGGTAGGGGAGTTTGCCGGTGACGCCGTGAAGGTCTCCCATGCCGTCACCGTTCCCGTCCGCAAATGAACGGGGGTAGATCTGATAGATGACGGCGTCTTCCCACCACGCGGCACCACGCTGGTTCCGGGCCGGGTGAGTAGGGGTTGAGAGATCGGAGACGGTCATGGGGCTCCTCTTCAGATGCGGGTCACGATTGGATATCGACCAGGCAGTACGGTCCACTCGGTGTTGCAGATCACAACGTAAGCGCTTACTTTGATGTTATCAAGAGGCTAGGCAGCGGCGCCCACTCAGTGCCCGGCTGCCGGACAAAGGAGTCATTTAATGGCGATTATTCGCGGAAGCAAAGCGGTACTGCCGATTGCGGCACTCAGCGTACTTACGCTCACACTCTCTGCCTGTGGGTCAGGTGGCGACGGCGACGGAGGAGGCGGCGAGGAACCGGCCGCGGACTGCGCCGCCTACGAGGAGTACGGAACCTTCGACGGCGAAGAGGTGAACGTCTACTCGACCATCGTGGACATCGAGGCAGAGCGACTTGAGAACTCCTGGGCAGATTTCGAACAGTGCACCGGCGCCGAAATTGTCTACGAAGGCTCGAAGGAATTCGAAACCCAGATCGGCGTCCGCTCACAGGCCGGCAACCCGCCGGACATCGCGATCTTCCCGCAGCCGGGTCTGCTCGCAGCTGAGGTGGCCGGCGGCAACGTCCTGCCCGCCCCTGACTCAGTTGAAGCACTTGTCGACGAGAACTGGTCCGAGGACTGGAAGGGCTACGGAACGGTCGACGGCGAGTTCTATGGGGCTCCCATGTTGGCCAATGTGAAAGGCTACGTCTGGTACTCCCCGGCGATCTTCGAGGAGAACGGGTGGGAGATCCCTGAGACCCTCGACGAGATGATGACCCTCACCGAGGAGATCGCAGCCGACGGAACCATGAAGCCCTGGTGCGCAGGATTCGAGTCCGGTGAGGCCACGGGTTGGCCGGGCACCGACTGGATCGAAGACTATGTGCTGCGCCAGGCAGGCCCCGAGGTCTATGACCAGTGGGTCAACCACGAAATCCCGTTCAACGATCCCCAGATCGTCGAGGCATTTGATTCTGTGGGTGAAATTCTCAAGAACGACGATTACGTCAACGGTGGATTCGGCGACGTGCGTTCGATTCTGACCACGCCGTTTGCCGATGCCGGACAGCCGGTCCTCGACGGAGCATGCGCCATGCACCATCAGGCGTCCTTCCAGGCATCGAACTGGCCTGAAGGTACTGAAATCGCCGAAGACGGTGACGTCTGGGCCTTCATGACGCCGGGCGAGGAACCCGGTAGCAATGCCATCACGGGCGGCGGCGAAATCGTTGCTGCGTACTCGGACGAGGCTGCGGTCGAGGCCTTCCAGGCCTTCATGGCTTCTGCTGAGTTCGCCAACAACCGCGTTTCCGAGGGCGGCGCGATCAGCGCCAACCAGGCGCTCGATGCCTCGCTTGCCCAGAGTCCTCTGGATAAGCAGTCCATCGAACTGCTGCAGAGCGAAGATACGGTCTTCCGGTTTGATGCATCTGACCTGATGCCCGGTGCCGTAGGCTCCAACTCCTTCTGGAGCGGCATCGTCGAGTGGATCAACGGCACGCCGACGCAGGAAGTGGTTGACACCATCGAAAGCAGCTGGCCCCAGTAGTTCCTTCGCGAACCCGGCGCACCGCTTACGCGGTGCGCCGGGTTCCTACTGACTTTCTTCGCTCTTAGGGGAGTATTCCCACAAAGGAGACTGCGTTATGGAGGATCTCGGCGAGAAATTCCTGCAGGTGGTGATCGCCTTGGCTATTTTTGCCGCCATCATCGGGATCATCATGCTGCTGGTTGACCGGGCACCCAAATCTTTCCGCGACAAAGCGACGATCATTGGCTTCATGGCTCCGGCCGCGATACTGCTCATCGTGGGCATGGTCTGGCCCGCAGTGCAGACCACTTTCCTCGCGTTCACCGACCGTAACGGGGCTATCAACGGTCTGGATAACTTCATCTGGATGTTCACCAACCCATCAGCGCTCGTAACGCTCAGGAACACCGTGCTGTGGGTGATTCTCGTTCCCACGCTCTCGACGATCATCGGGCTGGTGTACGCGGTGTTCATCGACAAGGCACACGGCGAGCGCGTTCTGAAAGCCCTCGTGTTCATGCCGATGGCCATTTCCATGGTCGGCGCGGGCATCATCTGGAATTTCATGTACGCCTACCGCGGCCCAGAGCAAGAGCAGATCGGCCTAGTGAATCAGATTCTCGTCTGGTTCGGAGGCGAGCCGCGACAGTTCCTGCTCGACGCCCCGGGGAATACCTTTTTCCTCATCGCAGTAATGGTGTGGATTCAGGTGGGGTTTGCCATGGTTATTCTTTCCGCGGCAATCAAGGGAATTCCGGCGGATGTTATTGAGGCATCGCGGCTCGACGGCGCGGGCGCATGGCAGCAGTTCCGGAACATCACCATCCCGTCCATCCGCGGCGCACTGGTGGTAGTGGTAACCACCATTACCATTATCACGCTGAAGGTGTTCGACATCGTGCGCACCATGACGGCTGGTAACTATGACACGTCGGTGATCGCCAACGAGATGTATACCCAGGCGTTCCGGGCCAATGAGCCCGGCCGGGGAGCAGCCCTGGCACTGGTCCTGTTCCTGATGGTGCTGCCCGTGGTCATCTACAACGCTCGGGTACTCAAGAAGCAGAAGGAGATCCGATGACCTCGACACCAGCCGTGCCGATGACGGTGGACGACGATCAGCGGGCCGCCCCGCCCATTACCCGGCGGGTGAAACAGCGTTTGACCTCCCGTGGCGCCACGATCGCTGCGGTGATCATCGCGATCATCTGGACCGTGCCCACTGCCGGACTGTTCATTTCCTCCTTCAGGCCGGAGGCAAATATCAACCGGAACGGTTGGTGGAACATCCTGGGCAACTTCGAGCTCACGCTCGATAACTATGCGGATGTGCTTGTCTCAGGAAGCAGCCAGTCGCCCAATCTCGGACAGTACTTCGTCAACTCCCTCGCCATTGTCATTCCCGCGACCCTCATTCCGTTGGTGGTCGCCTCGATGGCGGCCTACATCTTCGCGTGGAGCAGTTTCCGCGGCAAGGACACTCTGTTCGTCTTCGTCTTCGCACTGCAGATCATTCCCCTGCAGATGGCGCTGATTCCGCTGCTGACGTTGTTCGTCAACCTGCAGATCGGCGAGTTCCAGTTGCTGCCTTCGGGTTCCTACGCGCAACTGTGGCTGGCGCACACGATCTTCGCGCTGCCATTGGCGATCTTCCTCCTGCACAACTTCATCGCCGAGATCCCCGGCGAGGTCATCGAAGCAGCGAGGGTGGACGGTGCCGGGCACGCGACCATTTTTTGGCGCATCATCATTCCGCTGTCGGTTCCAGCACTCGCTTCCTATGCGATCTTCCAGTTCCTGTGGGTCTGGAATGACTTGTTGGTGGCGTTGGTGTTCTCCGGCGGCACCGGCGACGTCGCGCCCATCACGCAACGGCTTGCCGAGCTGACCGGAACGCGCGGCGGAGAGTGGCACCGACTGACGGCGGGCGCGTTCGTTTCGATGATCGTTCCGTTGATCGTTTTCTTCGGGTTGCAACGCTACTTTGTCCGCGGGCTGCTTGCTGGTGGCCTCAAGGGCTGATGCAACGTGACCGGCATCGAGGATGTTGCGGTTGCCACCGGGGTGTCAACCGCGACCGTGTCCCGCGCTCTGCGCGGACTCACTGGAGTGTCGGAGAGCACCCGCGCCCGCGTACTAAGCGCGGCGCGGGAGCTCGGCTACGTGCCGTCGTCGGCCGCGTCCGGATTGGCATCCGGACGAACAATGGCGATGGGCGTGCTGCTGCCCATGATCGAAACCTGGTATTTCTCGGCCGTCCTGGAGGGAGTGGACCGTCAACTCCGTGCCGCCGGGTATGACCTCATCGTCTTCAGTCTGGGTGGAACGGGAGTAAACAGGGAACGTGTGTTCCACCGTTCGATCCTGCGAAAGCGGATCGATGCTCTCCTGGTGATGTGCATGGAACTCACTGAAGACGAGCATCGCGCCCTTCGGGAACTGGAATCGCCCACCATTGTGGTGGGCGGTTCGGTTAAGGGCGTGCGTCATGTCGGCATCGATGATGACGCAGCCGTTCGGGACGCCGTCGAGCACCTGATTTCACTAGGGCACACCCGGATCGGACATGTGCGCGGAGGCGGTTCTTTCGGACTGTACTTTGAGGTACCCCGTATCCGTGAAGAGTCCTATCACGCGACGATGGCCGCCCACGGGTTGACGGTCCGCGACGAATGGTCCGTGTTCGGTGATTTCCGCTTCAACGAGGCGAAGATCGCGGTGAAGCGGATGCTCTCGACTGCGCGGGAACGGCCCACCGCGCTGTTCTGCTCCTCCGACGAGATGGCCTTCGGTGCGCTGATTGCGGCTTCCGAGCTCGGCATCCGGGTACCCGAAGAGCTCTCGATCGCGGGTATTGACGACCACGAGTTTGCCGAACCCATGGGCCTGACCACAGTGCGGCAAATGCCCGAAGAACAGGGCGCCTTCGCAGCAGAACTCCTCCTGAGCGAGCTGGAAGGTGTGCCGCCCGTGCAGAATCCGCCCACGCAGCAGCACGAACTCATCCGGCGCGCCTCGACGGGCCCGGCGCCCTGCTAGCTGAGGGCCCCGGTCGCTACGCTTGTACGCATGGCTACCGACCTCCTCTACCTCGATGACTTTGATGTGCTGACCGCTTCCGCCACCGTTACGGCGGTTACCACGCTCGACGACGGCCGGCTCGATGTCGAACTCGACCAAACCTGCTTTTATCCCCGCGGCGGAGGACAGGACTGGGACACCGGGACTATCTCCGCTGGCGACGCTATCTTCACCGTGGAGGAGGTGCGTCTGGACGAGCACGGGGTGGTCCACCACCTGGGCGGGGGCTCTGCGTCGGAGGGTGCCGGCGTCGTACTGGATGTGGACGCGGAGCGGCGGGCGGTGAATACCCGGCTTCATTCAGCCGGGCACATTGTTGACCTCGCCGTCGAGCGGCTCGGCCTGCCATGGGTGCCCGGCAAGGGCGCACACTACCCGCACATGTCCTTCGTCGAGTACAACGGCGACGTCCCCGAAGACGTTGAGGAGACCCGCCAGCGCATCGAACGCGAGGTCGGGCGGGTCATCGATGAGGGCAGCAGCAACGAGATCCGGTTCATGCCGGTCGCTGACATGGGCGAATACTGCAGGCACGTGCCGGAGAACATCCCCACCAACAAGCCCGCAAGGATTGTGCTCTACAACCAGACCTTCGGGGTGCCGTGCGGCGGGACCCATGTGCGCGATGTGGCGGAGGTCGGAAAACTCAACATCACCAGGGTCAAGTCAAAGAAGGGCATCACGAAAGTGTCCTACGCCGTCGACGGCGTCAACTAGGAGGCGCGGGCGAGCTGGCGGATGGGAACCCAGCGCGACGCGAGGCGCCGGTAGGCTGCGGCCGCGCCGGTCATGTCCACTTCCGCGAGGCACTCGATGCCCATCCGGACATCCATGGGTGACTCATCCGGGAACACCAGGTCCGCCACCGGTCCGTAGTCCAGTTCGACGACGGCATCACGGCGGAAGGACTCCAGCCACTCAGTGATCTCGGTCAGCTCTTCAAGCAGGTCCAGTTCCGGGGCGGCGATCGCAAGGCTGGCGACCGCGCGCCGTGCACGGTCGATGCACTCGCTGATGGTGACGGACACGCGGACGGTGTGGACTTCGCCGTCGTCGTCCACTACCTCGGTGAGGTCGTCCTCGTGGATGAGCACAAACCAGGCGAACGGGACGCCCCAGGTAGCGGACCGGGTGTGCAGCTTCGCCGTGGACTCGGCGAGCGTCTCCGGATCGAGCCGCGCCTGGTGCGCCTCGCGGGCAATGTCCGGGAGGAGCACGTCCATCAGCGGACCGCGAATGGTCTGCTCGAGGGACTCGGCGGCGAGGAAGGTGCGCACGGCCAACTGGTTGGGGCAGTAAAAGGGCGCGGTGGTGCCGTTGCCGCGGGGGAAGTGAAGCACACGCACGAGGTCCTGCGCATGGTGCGGGAAAGGGTCCGAGACGGCACGCGTGACGCGCCGCATCGCATCGAAACGATCCATCGCCTCGGTGAGCCGGCGCTCGCGGGTCCGCTGTTCCAGGATTGCGAGCTGCTGGGCGTCGCTGAACGCGTCGAGTGGTTCATAAACCCGCAGGAAGGAAACGTAGGGGAAGCTGCGGCCGGTGCCCGGCATGTGAACCATGGGTCAGGTCAGCTCCACGATGACGGGTGCATGGTCGGATGCGCCCTTGCCCTTGCGTTCCTCACGGTCGATCGAAGCTCCGCCGACACGTTCGGCGAGGGCAGGGGAGGCCAGCACGAAGTCGATGCGCATTCCCATGCGTTTGGGGAAGCTGAGCTGCTTGTAGTCCCAGTAGGTGTACACGCCGGGGCCGGGGGTGTGCGGACGGACGACGTCGGTGAAGCCGGAGTCCTCGAAAGCATGGAACGCGGCGCGCTCCGGCGGACTGACGTGCGTGTAGCCGTTGTTGAGGAAGAGGTCGATGTCCCAGACGTCTTCATCCTGCGGCGCAATGTTCCAGTCACCGGTCAGCGCCACCTGGGCTGACGGGTCCGCCTCCAGCAGCCCGACGGCGTGCTTGCGCAGCAGTTCGAGCCATTCGATCTTGTACGCCATGTGCGGATCTCCGAGCGCCCGGCCATTCGGGACGTACAGGCTCCACACCCGTACGCCGCCGCACGTGGCGCCGATTGCGCGGGCCTCCTGCACAGGGTCGGTGTCCTTCCCGAACAGGGGCTGTCCCGGGAAGGTGCGCTCGACGTCGGTCAAACCCACACGGGAAGCGATGGCGACGCCGTTCCACTGGCTCGTGCCGAAGTGCGCCACCTCGTAGCCGCTCTTCTCGAACATGTCCCAGGGGAAGTTCTCGTCCTTGCACTTGGTTTCCTGGATGGCAAGAACGTCCACGTCGGAGCGGTCGAGCCAGGCCTCCACACGGTCGGCACGGGCTCGGAGGGAATTGACGTTCCAGGTCGCAATCTTCACAGGGGCTACGTTACCCAATCGGCGGGTTTTGCTTGGTACCGGTCCTCCATCAGGCGTCAGGGCGCCCGCCCCGCGGTCAGGATTCTGGTGTGCCGCGCCACCAGGAATCGTGGATGGTGACCGGGACCGTGCGCTTGTGCCGGGTCATCAGGTAGCGGCGCTCGATGAGCCGGGCTGCTTCCTCGGGGACATCACGGCCCTCAAGGTAGTCGTCGATCTGGTCGTAGGTGAGGCCCAGTTCGTGCTCGTCGGTCTGCCCCGGGTTCTCGTCGAGCAGGTCCGCGGTGGGAATCTTGTTGTAGAGGCGTTCCTCCGCGCCGAGTTCCTTGAGGAGCTGGCGGTTCTGCCTCTTGTTCAGACCAAACAGCGGGAGGATGTCCGCACCGCCGTCGCCGTATTTCGTGAAGAAGCCCGTGACGGATTCCGCTCCATGGTCCGTGCCGATGACCAGCAGGTTGTCCTCGCCAGCCAGTGCGTACTGGGCCACCATGCGTACACGGGCCTTCACGTTGCCCTTGTTGAAATCGGACATCTCTTTGCCGGCAGCACTGGAAAACTCGCGCTGAAAACCGTCGACGGCGGGAGCAACGTTGTAGACGACGGACCGGTCCGGAGAAATGAAGGCCAGGGCAGACTGCGCGTCATCCTCGTCATGCTGGACCTTATATGGCAGACGGGCGGCCACGAAGAAGGCTTCGGTTCCCTCGGCCCGCAATTCCTCCGCCGCCTGCTGCGCCAGCTTTCCCGCGAGGGTGGAGTCCAGGCCGCCGCTGATCCCGAGCACGAAGCCCTTGGTCCCGGAGGCCTGGACGTAGTCCTTCAGGAAGTCCACGCGCTGGCGGATCTCCTTTACAGGGTCGATGGTGGGGCTTACGCCCATTTCGTCGATGATCTTCGCCTGGAGTTCACGCATGGGGACAGGTTACTAAGTTTTTGTCGCGGATCTGCCGTTAAAACAAGATCAGAGCAGCAGATCGGCTACAAAAACTTCAGTGGGTTACTGCTTGAACGCAGCGTCGAAGGACAACGACGACGGCGCGAAGTCGAACTTCTTGAGGAAAGCGAGCGCCTCGGGGGCACCGTCGAGACGGTCCATGCCGGCGTCCTCCCACTCAACCGAGATGGGCCCGTCATAGCCGATTGCGGTGAGGGCCCGGAAGCTGTCCTCCCATGGGACGTCGCCGCGTCCGGTCGAGACAAAATCCCAGCCGCGGCGGGGATCTCCCCAGGGCAGGTGCGAGGACAGAATGCCGTTACGGCCTCCGCCCATCCGCATCTTCGTGTCCTTGCAGTCCACGTGGTAGATCCGGTCCGCGAAGTCGGAGATGAAGGCCACCGGGTCGATCTGCTGCCACATGAAGTGGCTCGGATCCCAGTTGAGCCCGAAAGCGGGCCGGTTTCCGACGGCGTCGAGCGTGCGGCGAGTGGACCAGTAGTCGTAGGCGATCTCGGAGGGGTGTACCTCGTGGGCGAAGCGCACGCCGCACTCATCGAATACGTCGAGGATGGGGTTCCAGCGGTCGGCGAAGTCCTGGTAGCCGGCGTCGATCACGTCCTGGCTGACTGGAGGGAACATGGCGACGTACTGCCAGATGGACGAGCCGGTGAAGCCGACGACGGTCTTCACGCCGAGCTTCTTGGCGAGCCGTGCGGTGAGCTTCATTTCCTCGGCGGCGCGTTGCCGGACGCCCTCGGGGTCGCCGTCGCCCCAGACCTTGGGGCCGACGATGGCTTCGTGGCGGAAATCGATCGGGTTGTCACAGACAGCCTGGCCCTTGAGGTGGTTCGAGATGGTCCACACCTTGAGGTTGTTGCGCTCCAGGATGTCGACCCGCTCCTGGATGTAGTCGTCATCGTCCCAGCGCCAGGCGTCGAGATGATCACCGGAGACTGCGATCTCCAGCCCGTCGTACCCCCACTGGCCGGCGAGTTCGGCTACCTTCTCGAACGGCAGGTCCGCCCACTGGCCGGTGAACAGGGTGAAGTTGCGTGCCATAAATCTTCTCCTTGCGTGAGTGGTCAGGAAAGCGTCCGGGTGGTGGGGTCCCAGTCCTCGGGCAGGGGCTCGGCCGCCACAGCGGAACTAGCGACGTCAATGAACGTGCGGTTTTCCACCGATTCGGCAATCGAAGCCATGGTGTCGAGGACGTGGAAGGCCGTTTCACCCTGTGCACGGTGCGGAACACCCGCGCGGATCGAGCGGGCCATGTCGAGCACTCCGGTGCCGCGGCCGAAGGTGGAACCGACGGCCGGGAGGGTTTCCCAGTCATCGGCGCCGTGGCGGTGGAGGCGGATGGCGCCGTCGAACATGTTCGGGTCCGGGAAGGCAATAGTGGCTTCCGATCCGGTGATCTCCACGAAACCGTGCCGGGGGAGCGGGGAATCGAAACTGAAGTTGCTTGTGGAGGAGGCGCCGCTCTCGAACTGGACCAGCGCGCTCACGTGCGTGGGAACGGTAACGGCGAACTTCTCGCCGGCGCGCGGGCCGGAACCGATCACGCGGGTCTCCCGCGAGCGGGACCCGAGCGCGGCCACGGTTTTCACCGTGCCGAAAGCCTGGACAAGGGCCGTCAGGTAGTAGGGCCCCATGTCGAATAACGGACCGGCGCCCTCCTGGAACAGGAACGCCGGGTTGGGGTGCCAGGCTTCCGGACCGGGGGACTGCATGAGAGTCAGCGCAGTGAGCGGGACTCCGATATCGCCGCGCTGGATCATGCGGAGGCCGGTCTGCAGGCCGGCACCGAGGAACGTGTCCGGGGCGCATCCCAACCTCAGGCCAGCGTCGGACGCCGCCTTCAGAAGAGACAGGCCTGACTCCCGGTCGAGGGAGAAGGGCTTCTCACTCCACACATGCTTCCCGGCCGCCACCGCGTCCAGCGCGACCGGCACATGCGCAGCGGGAGTGGTGAGGTTGACGATAATCTCTACCTCGGGGTGCTGCAGCGCATCCTCGACCGTCCCCCATGCCGGGACACCGAAGTCCTCGGCACGCGACTGGGCCGCCTCCCCGAAGAGGTCCGCGACGATATGAACCTGCACATCAGGGAACGCCGTCAGGTTGGTCAGGTACTCCTTGCTGATAACACCGGCACCAATGATGCCGACCCCCACAGTCCCGCTCATGCGTTCGTCTGCTTCGCGTCAGCCTGCAGATACCGAAGGCTGTCCTCCAGCGCCTGGAACAGGTCTCCGGCACTGTCGTCCAGTTCGATGACGCCTACCTCCACGGAGGCGGCCGCCGCGAGCACCGAGGGAATATTCATCCGCCCGGCGCCCACGGCCACCTGCGACTTGTTGTCCTGGTCGACGGCCCCGTCCTTGATGTGGATGAAGCGGACCCGGTCGCCCAGCTTCCCGAGCAGCTCCGCGGGATCATGGCCACCCACAGCCACCCAGTAGGTGTCCACTTCAAGCACGACGGCGGGGTCCAGGGCTTCAGCGAGCACCTCAAGCCCGGTGCGGCCGCCGAAGTCGGTTCCGACTTCCCACCAGTGATTGTGGTAACCGACCGTAATGCCGTATTCAGCTCCGAGGGCGGCAACCTCATTGAGTGCCTGGGCGGTCTGTACGATCGCCTCCTCGGTAGTCCAGCGGACGGGATCGACAAGAGGGTCGATGACAGTACCGATGCCCAACGTTTGGGCGGCCTCGAAGATGAGGTCCCGGTCGCCGTCGAGCAGCGGTGCATGGCCCGAGGGCGCGCTTATCCCGTTACGCGAGAGTGCCGCACCCAACGCATCGGTATTGGCCGCGAAGTTATAGGGCTCGACCCGTTCGAAGCCCATCGACGCAAGTCTGTCGATGGTGGTATCCAAGTCTGACTCGAGGGCGTCTCGGACGGTGTACAGCTGTACGGAGAGTTGCACGCATTGCTCCTTCGGTGGGGGTTTTGGCAGTAGAGCTAGGTGGGTCAGAGTGCGACGGCGGCGCTGGACTGCGCAGCGCTCGTTTCGATCGCGGCCAGCACCTTCTGTACTTCGAGCCCGTCCTCGAAGGAAGGCGTGGGGGCGGTACCTGTCCGTATCGAATTGGTGAATTCAGCCGCCTGATTGATGAAGGTGGAGTCCCAGCCAACGATGTGCCCGGCTGGCCACCACGCCTCCAGGTAAGGGTGCGTGGGTTCGGTGACCATGATGGTCCTGAAGCCCTGGGAGTCGACATCCGTTGTTGCGTCGAAGAACTGCAACTCATTCAACCGTTCGAGATTGAAGGAGAGGCTTCCTCGAGACCCATAGACCTCAACCTCGAACGAGTTCTTACGCCCGGTGGCAAAACGGGACACCTCCAGGCTGGCAACCGCACCGGAAGCGAGACGTAGGGTTGCCCAGGCAGCGTCGTCGACGGTCACCTGCTCCGGGCCGGTTGGACCCGTGCGTGTCTTCACAAAGGTATTCATTGACCCGCTGACTGACTCAATAGGTGAACCGCATAGGAACCGCACCTGGTCGGTGGCGTGCGAGGCCAAGTCGCCGAGTGCGCCCGATCCAGCCGTTTCCTGTCGTAGTCGCCATGTCATCGGTGCCTCATCGTCGGCTAGCCAGTCCTGCAGGTAGCTCACACGCAGTTGCCTGACCTCCCCGAGGCGGCCTTCGCCGATGAGTTTCCTTGCGAGGGCGAGTGCGGGAACCCGGCGGTAGTTGAAGGCGACCATCGAGTGGACCCCGCGGGCTCGTGCGCGCTGCGCCGCCGTGACCATGAGCTCGGCTTCCGCAAGGGTATTGGCCAGGGGCTTCTCGACGATTACATGCTTGCCGGCCTCGAGTGCTGCAATGGCTATCTCTGCGTGTAGGTTGCCCGGTGTGCAGATGTCGACGATATGAATGTCATCCCGGTCGAGGACCTGCCTCCAGTCGGTGAGGCTTTCCTCCCAGCCGTACTGCCGTGCGGCTTCGTCTACCTGCGCGGCATCCCGGCCGACCAGCACTCTCTGAGCCACCTGCGGTGATGGATGGAACGCGTTGACGTTCCGCCACGCGTTGGAGTGGGCCTTCCCCATGAACGAATAACCAAGCACAGCCACTCCGAGCGGGCTGGCAGGACGAAGGTTTCCCGCAGTGGGAGCTGGCGCCGCCGTCGTCATATCTGTCTCTCCTTAGTAGTGCTGTCCTGCATGATGCGCAGGAATGCGAGGCCGTCCTCGGCCAGTCTGTCTTGCGTGGCAGCCAGCGGTCGCCAGATTGAGGCCGCCGTGGCGATGCTCGCGTTGAGTGCTGTGAAACTTTCGATGTTGAGCGCGCCGGTATAACCGATGGTATCCAGGGCGTCGAAGATGCCGTCCCAGTCAGTCTGGTCGCCGCCGGGGGTGCCGCGATCATTCCCACAGACCTGCAGGTGCACCAGATGTTCACCGGCTGCCCTGATCGCGTCGGCAGATGACCGCTCTTCAATTCCCAGGTGGTAGGTATCGAGCGCTAGCCCGACTCCGTGGCTGAGCAGAGGGTCGAGCGCCTCCAGCGCCTGGGCAGTGGTGTTGAGGAGCGATGTTTCGTAGCGGTTGAGCGGTTCGATGCCGAGCACGACGCCCACGCTCGCCGCTTCGCCGGCCAGTGGAGCAAGATTGCGGCGTAGTTCGGCATAGGCTTCGCTGCGTTCATCCTTGCTCATGCGCCACAGCCGGCCGGTGGACGAATAGAACGGACCACAGACGGCGGGGGCACCGACCTCGTGAGCCAACTGTATGCAGGCGCTCAAGTACCGCTGCGTCTCCGTAATCGTGGCGGGATCGGCAAGCACCAGGTCACGTCCGGGAGCCATTGCTCCGACAATGTAGGGCTTCAGGCCCGAGAGGGAGCTGGCGACCGACTGTGCGGAGAAGTCTCCGATGTTCTCGAGCGGCAACTCGACCGCGTCAAAGCCCTGTCCTGCGATTCGCGGAAGGAGCTCGGCTATGGTTGCGTCGGTCAGGGGCGATTCCCACACCCAGGTGTTGACGCCGATAGGCCGGTGCATGTTTCTCAGTCCTGACGTTCTTGCCGCCTGGTTGCTCACTCAACGGCGTCGAGCGGGCAACCAGGCGACAACTCATGGATGGGTTACGGGATGATGCGTTCCTGCCAGACGTCGGGGTAGCCCGGGAGGTCCTCTCCACCGAACTTCGCGTAGTGACCGTCTGGCATGCCCTCGTTATCAGCCAGGAAATCGGCGCGCTGGTCTTCGGTAATCGGTTCCTGCGGCAGGACCCATTCGGCTGGGATCTCCTCTCCGGCGAAGATCTTCTCGAGCGCCAGGAGCGGCGTGCGCCACTGGAAGTTCGAGTAGACGGGCGCAAGTCCGGTCAGACCGGTATCTTCCCACTTGCGCAGGAAACTCATCTCGTCCTCACCGGTCATCACGGGGTAGTCCACGCCGGCGTCCTCGAAAGCCTCGATGGCTGCGACCGCGCCGTCACCTGCATCCATCCAGACGCCATGGACATCCCCGGTGGCCAGCTCGTCGGAGATGATCTTCTTGATCTCGGTCGGATCGGCACCGGTGAAGTAATCCACCGCTTCGATGCCGTTCTCTTCGAAGATCTTCTCCGCTGCCGCCCAGCGCTGCTCAAGCACGTCCACGCCGGGGAGAATCCTCAAGGCTACGACCTTGTTGCCCTCTTCGAGGTTATCGACAAGGAAGTTCGCGGAGTCAATTCCCCAGGCGAAACCGCCGATTGGGTGAATGAACGTTGTCGCACAGTCGGTTTGGACCCCCCGGTCGAAGACCACTACGGGCTTGCCGGTTTCGCATGCCCGTTCCACCGCCGGGGTAAGCGCCGCCGTGGAGTTCGGCGAGATGACAAACGCATCACAGTTGCCCTCGGCGATGAAGTAATCGATGTCGGCGATTTGTGTATTGTCATCGTCCTGCGCATCGCGGGTCTCCATCTCGGAAATGACCCCCGACTCCTGCAGAACCTTGAGCTGCTCGTTCATGGTGATCCAGCCGGTCTGGCGCCACGGGTTGGAAATCGAGGCGTTGGCGAAGCAGACCTTCTGGCCGCCCTCGGCAGCGAACTGCGAGGTATCGGTCATTTCACCGTCGATGTACTGTAGCCACGGTGCTTCAGGGTCACCCTCGAAGGTGGCCGATCGTTGCTCGAACTGCTCGTCGTATTCCTCCTGGACAAACCATTCATCGCTGCTTTCTTCAGCTGGAGTGGCTGCCGGATCTCCGCCGGCGTCGGCGGAGGGTGGGTTTTCTATTGATGAATCAGTGGTACAGGCGGTCAGGGCGAGCAGCGTTGCGGCTGCGAGCACGGTGACCTGTGTTGGGATGCGTCGGCGCATCATTTTCCTCCCTCATCGGTGCCCACAGCGGGCAATGGTGCAACTGTTTCTGCTACTGCATGTTGCGGTTCATGAGCGGTACTGCTCCGACGGCGCCGACGGCGCTGCCAGGTTAGGGTTCCCGCAGCAACGGCGAGAATGATGATGGCGCCCTGGACGGTATCGCGCCAGGTGGATTGGACTCCGACGAAATTCAGCAGTGTGAACAACATCTCGAGCGCGAAGGCGCCGGCCGCTGCGGAAAGGACCCAGCCTCGTCCGCCCCCGAGGACGACCCCGCCAAGCACGACGGCGGTGATAGCGGTGAACTCATAGCCTCGCCCTACTGAAGGGTGCACGCCGGCATAGCCGACGAGGATGACTCCGGCCACCGTCGCGGCGAGCGATGAAAGCATGAATGCCCTCGTCCGGACCCACCAGACCCGTGCGCCAGTCAGAGCGGCGGCCTGCGCATTGTCACCTACTGCGATGAGCGTACGGCCGTACGGGCGGCGCATCATCCAGAACGCGCCGACAGCCAGAACCACGAGGATGATCACGGGGTAGGGCAGCACCTCCACTACGGGGATACTCTCGATGCCGCCTCGACCAATCTGCCGAAAACTGTCCGCAGGGTTGCCTGTGGCAGCGCCCCCTGTCCAGTAGAGCACCAGCCCGAGCAGGGCAAGCATCATTCCGAGCGTGACAATGAAGCTCGGCACTTTCAGCAAAGTGGTGATCAGGCCGTTGACCAGGCCGACGAAGGCACCGAATACCAGCATGAGAACAAGTACTGGAATTGCTCGGCTGTCATCCTGGCCGATAAGGTTCCCTGCGATGATGACCTGCGCGGTCACCACTGACCCCATCGATAGGTCAAATTCGCCGCTTACGATGACGAAGTACTGACCCATTGCTGCGATAGCTATGGGCGCCGTCCTTCCGATGAAGCGGATCAGCGACCCTGGCTCGCCGAAGGAGGGGTTGGCCGCGATGACGGCGATGAGGAGGACGAGGAGGAGTACGAAGACTGCTCCGCTCGGAGTCCGCAGCGCGCGAAGGAACCGTTCCGCGGAAGACGACCGGTTCTGCTTCAGAGGCTGGTTACGGGCCGTGGTAGCGGTACTCATGCGGCGACCTCCTGCCTGATGGCATCCTTCCCCCTGAATCGCGGCGTCGTGGGAAATCTGTCAGTGCGGCTGGTGGTCTTGCGCCGCGCGTAGACGGCGACCGCCACCACGATCACGATCCCGCGCACAACGTCTTTGAGGAACGGGTTGATCTGCATGACGCTCATGATGTTGTCGATCATCGCGAAGATGAGAACACCGCCAAGAGTGCCTACCAGTGACCCCTTCCCGCCCGAGAGCAGCGTGCCGCCGAGTACGACCGCAGCGATGGAGAGCAGAGCGTACCCGCCCTGCGTACCGATTGTCGGGCTGCCGACGCCGAGGCGCGCAGCGAGCAGCAGGCCGGCGAGCCCCGCCATCACTGAGCAGATGACGTGTGCTGCGATGATGGGAGTGTGGGTCTGAATCCCGGACATTCGCGCCACCGAAATGTCGCCGCCGACTGCATAGATATGATGACCCAGCCTCGTTCTCGTGAGCATGAGCAGTACTATGGCGGCGCATGCCAGCATAATCAGTGTTGAGATCGGAACGGGACCGATTCCAGTGGCACCGATGAGCCGGAACTCCAGGGGCGTCTGACCTGAACTGCCCTTGTAGTTGGTAGCGAGGTAGCCACTAACGATGAGGCCCACGCCCAGCGTGGCGATGAAACCGTGAATCTTGAGCCCGGACACGATGATCCCGTTCAGCAGTCCTATTACCGCCGCGGTGAGTAGCGCGAGCAGAACAGCGGGGAGGATGTTGGACGCCTGATTGGCCATAATCCCTGCTCCGATGAGGCTGCTCATGCTCACAACGTACGGAACTGAGAGGTCCAGACTGCCCACCAGGATCACGAGGGTTTGCCCGATGGCGATGAAACCCAGCACGCTGGTGCCGGTCAAGACGGCGGATATATTGCCGGTGCTGAAGAAGTTGCGTCCCGCAGCGCCGACGAGGATTGCGCCCACAATGATGGTCAGCAGAACTACGGCGTAAACGACGTGGGTTGAGGACAGACGCTTCATGACAAGGCCTCCGTTCGCGCACCGGTTGCGAGGTGCAGGACCTGTTCTTCACTGCTGTCAGGGGACACCTCGCCTGCGATCCGGCCATCGCGCATGACCACGATTCGGTCCGACATGCCGAGTACTTCGGGTAGTTCACTCGAGACCATCAGAATGGCCCTTCCTTCCGCCGCGAGGGAGCGCATCAAGTTATAGACGGCGACTTTCGCCCCGACGTCGATCCCGCGCGTGGGTTCATCCAACAGGACAACCTGCGGGTTGATCGCAAGCCACTTGGCAAGCACTACCTTCTGCTGGTTCCCGCCGGAGAGATACTGAACTTCCTGGTCGAGGTCGCGAGCGACCACCTCGAGCGAAGAGAATACGCCGGGTACGCCCGCCCGGGCAGCTGCTGTTTTCCCCGGGAAGACGGACCGGATGACGCCAAGCGCGTTGTCCAGGATGGACTGGTTGAGGCTCAGCCCCTGCGACTTCCGGTCCTCGGTAATGAGGGCAATACGATGGCGGATCGCGTGGCGTGGACTGTGTGCTTCGTAGGGTTCACCGGCAAGTTCCATCCGGCCACGGGTGAAAGGTTGGCTCCCGAATATCGCCTCGACCAGTTCGGTGCGTCCCGAACCCTGCAGGCCGGCGACTCCGACAATCTCACCCGCGTGAAGAGTGAGATTAATCGAATCGAGCTGGAAATTTCCGCCCTCGTCGATCGTCAGTAGCGCGTTGCCGCGTTCAGTTCCGGCCAGTTTGTCCGGGAAGAACGCCGAGATGGGGCGGCCAACCATCATGCGCACGAGAGCGGCGTCGTCCATGCTCGACGCGGGCTGAGTTCCGACGACCTCGCCGTCTTTCAGCACGGTGATGGTGTCGCATAGATCGAAAATCTCCTTGAGCCGGTGTGAAACGTAGAGGATTGCAGTGCCGCGATCCTTCAAACGGCGGATGATCGCGTACAGCAGCGCGACCTCTGGCCCCGCCAGTGCGGCCGTTGGCTCATCCATCGAGATGATGCGGGCGTCATAACTTACAGCCTTCGCGATCTCGACGATCTGCTGCTGTGCGACGGACAGGGATCGCACCTCGGTGGAGGGCTCGATGCTCGTGATGCCTAACTGACCCAGCAGTTCAGCAGTGTTGGCGTGCATCGCCTTGCGGTCCACGAGTGGCCCCTTGCGAGGTTCCCGGCCAAGGTAGATATTCTCCGCAACGGTGCGGTCAGGTAGCAGATTGAACTCCTGGAACACGGTCGACAACCCGGCCTCATGGGCCTGGGTCGGGTGATGGAAATCGACGGACTTGCCGGCAATCTCCACAGTCCCGGCATCCCGCTGGTAGACGCCTGCCAGGAGCTTCATCAACGTTGATTTCCCGGCACCGTTCTCACCGACAAGCCCGTGCACTTCACCTGCATGCAGTTCCAGGTGTGCATTCTTGAGGACCTGAACGCCATAGAAGGCCTTCGTGAGCCCTTCGACTCTCAGGACTGGATCGTTGACTTCGTCATCCACGTTTTCACTGTGACACAGGTCGCATACTTCTGTCGAGAGTCAGGCAAAAGTCAGGCGACGAACGCCCGATAGCGACCTGCGTGACGACATGAAGTGTTGCGTGTTTTACTAAAAGCGTGCCCAAGTCAACCGCAGAATTCCCGACTCAGCGGTCCTCATCGCTGCCCGCGCCCGGGGCTAGCGAAGTATTCCAACTGTTGCGGGACGGTCAGCCACGCACTCGCGCTGAGCTTGCACTGTTGACCGGGTTGGCCCGCTCTACAGTGGCATCTCGGGTGGACTGGCTCATGCGCACCGGATTGATAGCTCCCTACGGAGGCGCAGCGTCGACCGGCGGACGGCCGCCGTCGTTGTTTGCTCTGAATCCCGGCGCCCGCGTTGTGGTCGGAGCCGACATTGGAGCTACGCATGCCATAGTCGTTCTGACAGATCTGTCCGGAAAAGAAATCGTCAGTGAGCGCGCAGAAATTACCATCTCTGATGGACCGGAAAGAGTACTCGGTTGGTTGATCGATGCTGTCGGATTGCTCCTCGACAGAGGGAAGCGGGGGCTATCTGAGTTGGCAGCAATCGGAATCGGACTTCCGGGCCCCGTTGAGCATGAGACGGGCATGCCCATCAACCCGCCCATCATGCCCGGTTGGGACCGTTTCGATGTTCCCCACTTTGTGCAGCGCAGCTTCGATGTCCCTGTTCTCGTGGACAACGACGTGAACATCATGGCTCTGGGTGAGCAGACGGGGAGCTGGCCGGAGGTGACCGACCTGATGTTCATCAAGGTCGCCACCGGAATTGGGGCGGGGATCATCTCGGGAGGACAGTTGCAGCGCGGTGCGCAAGGGACCGCCGGCGACCTCGGGCATGTGCGTGTTCCTCGGGGAGGGGAACTTCTGTGCCGATGCGGCAACACGGGCTGCCTTGAGGCGCTCGCCGGCGGGCCGGCCCTCGCCTCCGCACTGAACGAACTGACCGGAAGGGACCTCGCGAGCAGCCGCGACGTGATCGAACTGGTGAGGTCAGGAGACGCTTCTGCCATTGGAGTGATCAGGCAGGCTGGTAGGGACATCGGTGACGTCCTAGCCACCTGTGTGAACCTCATCAACCCCTCCGTCGTGGTCATTGGCGGCTCCCTGGCCCAGGCGGGGGAGCACTTGCTGGCTGGAATCCGTGAGGTGGTCTACCGCCGTTCGCTTCCTCTTGCCACTGAACACCTTCGGATTGTGCCGTCGGTGGCAGGGCAGCGGGCCGGTGTCTTGGGCGCGGCGGCGATGGCAATCTCGCATGTTCTTTCGCCTGAAGCCATCGAGGCAGCCAGTACATTCACCACCTGACTCGCCGTCCGAAGGCTTGACACCCAGCCCGGCGTCGTACGTATCGGGCTACAGGACGGGGCCTACTAAACTGGATCCCATGACCGATCTCCCCACCGCCCGTGACCGACTCCGCGATCTCATTCTGGACCTGGCGGTGGTGAGGGGGAAGGTAACGCTCTCGAGCGGCAAGGAAGCTGATTACTACATCGATCTCCGCCGCGTCACCCTGCATCACGAAGCCTCTGCTCTGGTGGGTGAGGTCATGCTGGACCTGCTCGACGACGCCGGTATCACCTTCCAGTGCGCCGGTGGGCTGACAATGGGGGCCGACCCCGTCGGAACTGCGCTCATGCACGTCGCCTCACGGGATGGACGCGCTATCGACGCCTTTGTTGTCCGCAAGGCCCAGAAAACGTACGGAATGGGACGCCAGGTTGAGGGTCCCGATGTCGCCGGCCGCGACGTCGTCGTTCTCGAAGACACCTCGACTACCGGTGGGTCCGCGCTAACTGCGGTGGAGGGCGTGCGCAGGGCCGGCGGCAATGTAAAGGCAGTCGCCGTCATCGTGGACCGCGATACCGGCTCAAAGGAACGGATCGAGGCAGACGCCGGCGTCCCCTACCTCTTCGCTTACAGCAAGGATGAACTCGGTCTGGAGTAATGACCAACGATCCCGAGCGGCTACTGGAATACGCGCATGCCCTGAAGGGCATGTCGCGTCGTCGTTTCCTCACGGGATCCGCCCTTAGCCTGGCGCTGGCTACGGACCTGTTCGTCACGCGGCAGATCCAGGAGGCCCGGGAGGAACTGACTATCATTCCCGTGGCGGACGAATATGCGGACGCCACTTTCCCAAACGCTCTCTGGATCCTCTTCCCGGGATACAAGACCAGCTGGGAGGAGGGCGTGTGGATCATGAACTCGCTCCGCCCGGTTCTGAGCCGGCGGGCACGGCTGGCCGTGATGGGCTACTCCAACCTCGGCCTCGACGTCTCCACCATTGTGGGTTCCCTCCGGCGGTACATCCGCACTCAGCAGATCAAGACACTGTACTTTTACGGGCACAGTTTCGGTGGGATGGTGGCTGTCGAGGTTGCATCACGGCTGCGGGAGGTGGGCGTCGAGGTCCGCTTCATCGTGCTGGATTCCAGTCCGCATGTCCGGTTCGACGTCATCGACCAGGCCATGTTCGACGGCGTGGTCTACCTGTACGAGGCCGGTTACCGCGTCCCGACTGTGCTTCGCGGGGGGTATGAGCTGGCCGAGCGCATTGTGCACAAGAACGAGCGCACCTGGTCCCAGATTGTCGATCAGACCCTTGAGCAGCTTTCGCCGCTGGCTCCGTCCAGTGTGCTGATCCAGTCGCAGGCCTCATATATTTTCCACTACAACGTTGCCCGGTTCAACCTGGGCAACACGAAACTGGCTTTCGTCGGCAACCCGAACGACCGCACGGTGGATTATGCCACGGCGCGGCCCGGCTGGGCGGCGGCATTTCCCGACAGCATGGTCTCAGCCGACCTGATCACCGAAGGTGCACTGCCGGCACACGCCAGCCCGCAATGGAATCCGTTGATCTATCAGGCCGTGGTCCAGGAACTGCAGCAGGATTTCCTCCCGATACCGACGGGTGGAGCAACCAAGAGCTTCTACTGAAACCCGCGGCGGTCACACCTGCTCGATGAGGTCCTGTACGGAGTCCACAATCTGAGCCGGACGGAACGGGTAAGCATCTATGTCTGCGCGCTGCGTAATGCCGGTAAGGACGAGGACGGTGTGCAGCCCCGCTTCCATGCCCGCGATGATGTCGGTGTCCATGCGGTCACCCACCATGGCCGTGGTCTCCGAATGTGCGTCAATCTGGTTCATGGCCGAGCGGAACATCATCGGGTTGGGCTTGCCGACGATATAGGGTTCGCGGTTGGTGGCTGCCGTGATGAGTGCCGCTATTGCGCCGGTGGCGGGAAGCGGGCCCTCCTTGGAGGGGCCGGTGGTGTCCGGGTTGGTGGCGATGAACCGGGCGCCGTCGAGGATGAGGCGGATGGCTTTCGTGATCGCTTCGAAGGAGTAGGTGCGGGTCTCGCCGAGAACCACATAGTCCGGGTTCTGGTCGGTAAGAACAAAGCCTGCCTCATGCAGCGCCGTCGTTAGTCCGGCCTCACCGATCACGTAGGCGCGACCGCCGGGCAGCTGATCCTGCAGGAACTGGGCGGTGGCAAGCGCCGAGGTCCACAGGTTCTCCTCCGGGACCTCCAGCCCGGACGCCTTGAGCCGCGCAGCGAGGTCCCGCGGTGTGTAGATCGAGTTATTCGTGAGGACGAGGAACCGGCGGGACGTGGCTACCCAGCGTTCAATCAGCTCTGCAGCTCCTGGGATGGCCTGGTTTTCATGGACGAGGACGCCATCCATATCGGTCAGCCAGCATTCGATGTGTTCGTTTTCGCGCATTCGCTTCTTCCGTGTTGAAAGGGACATAAATCCGACCTTCAGTCTTTCACCTTAGTCTTGGGGGGTGGATAAAACCGTCGAGAACCCCCCGGCAGCCGTGGGCGTGGGGCCCTGGGAGGGCGTCTGGCCGTCCGGACCCCAGTGGGATCCGGAACTGCTGGCGCACGGTGATACCCGCAACGTTGTCGATGAGTACCGCTACTGGAACCACGACGCCATCGTCGCGGACCTCGATTCGAAGCGACACGACTTCCACGTTGCCATCGAGAATTGGCAGCACGACCTGAACATTGGCTCAGTGGTACGCACCGCCAATGCGTTTCTCGCGCGTGAGGTCCACATCATCGGACGACGCCGGTGGAACCGTCGCGGGGCCATGGTCACGGACCGCTACCAGCACGTACGGCACCATCCCACGGTGGAGGAATTCGTCGAGTGGGCGCAGTCGGCCGGCCTCAGGGTCATCGGTATCGACAACTTTCCAGACTCCGTTCCGCTCGAAACCTACGAGCTTCCGCGCAATTGCGTCCTGGTGTTCGGCCAGGAGGGCCCAGGTCTTACGGACGAAGTCCATGCTGCAGCCGATGCCACGCTGTCCATTGCCCAGTTCGGCTCCACCCGGTCGATCAACGCGTCAGCGGCAGCTGCCATAGCCATGCACGGCTGGGTGCGGCGCCACGTCTTCGGGCAACCGGTCATTCCTCGAAGCTAGGCGCGGCGACGGCTGTCGATCGTGTCCACGGCCTCCCGCATGCGGTTCAGGAAATCAACGACGACGGCGGCGTCCTCGGGTGTGAGGGTCCGGGCTACGTTCATCATCCGTTTGTGCATGTCGCCCATGGTTTCGCGAACTTCGCAGTCTGATTCGGCGGTCGCCTCCAACACCAGCGCCCGGCGGTCCCTGGGGTGCGGCTTGCGCATGACATGACCCATCCGAGCCAGCCGGTCGATCAGCGTGGTGGTCGACGCTGATGAGATACCGAGCTTCGTGGCGAGCTCCTTGGGGCTGACTTCGCGTCCGTCCCGCTGCGCCTCAAAGAGGTAACGCAGCGCCAGGAGGTCGTTCTCATTCATTCCCATTGAGGAACGGGTACGACGACGCATGGCTGTCTCGGCGGCCCGATAGTCCCGAAGCGCATTGAGAACGTCCATTCCCTCTGCTCGCTCATACCAGTACCCCGAGGGGCTGGGGGCGACTTGCGGAACGGTGCTCATGCGCAACATCCTAGCATTTTGCTAGTCGGCCTTGCGGGATGGTCAGCTTGTATATAGGTTCTCTAGTGAGAAGACTATCGAATTACTAGGTTGCCTAGTAACTGTACGGAGGTGCCCAGGATGTCGCTCATCGGTCCCGACGAGGTGCAGTTATTGGTCTCGCAATGACATTCCCCGGGGAAGCGCCGTCTGTCCGGCGGTCAACCGAGCCGGACCTCGCCTACCTGTTGACCCGGGTGGGACTCGGCGATGAGCAGTCCTTTGCTTCTCTTTACCGTCTCACCAGCGCGCGGGTATTCGGCCTGGTCCGCAGGATCGTCGTCGACCCGACCATTTCCGAGGAGGTGACCCAGGAGGTTTTCCTCCAGGTCTGGAATAAGGCCGGTGAATTCTCTTCCGATCTTGGCTCGCCTTTTGCCTGGCTCATGACTCTCGCGCACCGGCGCGCGGTTGACAGGATCCGCTCCGAACAGGCACATCGCGACAGGCTGGACCGCTGGTCCTCCACGGAAGTCCTCACCCCGTTCGATGAGGTCACCGAGTCGGTCATTGCGTGGGACGAATCGCTCGCGGTGAGGACGGCGCTCGCCGCACTGACCGAGAAGCAGCGGCAGGCAATTGAGATGGCCTATTACAAGGGGCTTACCTATGCTCAGGTCGCTGAGGCGCTTGAAGCCCCGCTTGGAACGGTGAAGGCCCGTATCAGGGACGGGCTCGGGCGGCTGAGGAGCGCGCTCGAACCGGATTCCTCCTTGGTGTCGTAAGGTTTCCACGCATTTACCGCCCTCGTTAGGATGGGACGGAAGTGAGGTGCATGTCCCATGAGCCTCAAGTCGCCCAAAACCATACGAGGAGTTGCCATGCCCATCGCCACACCGGACATTTACGCCGAGATGATCGACCGCGCGAAGGCAGGCGGCTTCGCCTACCCCGCGGTGAACGTTACGTCTTCCCAGACCCTGAACGCGGCTATCCGTGGTTTCGCCGAGGCAGGATCCGACGGCATCGTGCAGGTTTCCACCGGCGGTGCGGCCTACTGGTCCGGAGCCTCCGTCAAGGACATGGTTGCCGGTTCCCTCGGGTTCGCAGCGTTCGCGAAGGAGGTTGCGAAGAGCTATGACGTGAACATCGCCCTGCACACCGATCACTGCCCGAAGGACAAGCTCGACGACTTCGTGCTGCCGTTGCTGGCTGCATCCGAGGAAGCCGTCAAGCGCGGCGAGGACCCCCTGTTTCAGTCGCACATGTGGGACGGCTCCGCGGAAACCCTCGAGGAGAACCTGCGGATCGCCAAGGAGATCCTGCCCCGCGCCGCGGCGGCGAAGATCATCCTCGAAGTTGAGATCGGCACCGTCGGCGGTGAGGAAGACGGCGTCGAAAACGCCATCAACGACAAGCTTTACACCACGGTCGAGGACGCGATGGCAACCATCGACGCTCTCGGCGCCGGAGAGAATGGCCGCTACATCACTGCGCTCACGTTCGGAAACGTGCACGGCGTCTACAAGCCCGGTGGCGTGAAGCTGCGCCCCGAGATTCTCAAGGAAATCCAGGAGCAGGTGGGCCAGAAGATCGGCAAGGACAACCCGTTTGACCTCGTGTTCCACGGTGGTTCCGGCTCCTCTGACCAGGAGATCGCCGACGCCGTTTCCTACGGCGTGATCAAGATGAATATCGACACCGACACCCAGTACGCGTTCACCCGCCCGGTAGCGGACCACATGTTCAAGAACTACGACGGCGTTCTGAAGGTCGACGGCGAGGTCGGCAACAAGAAGACCTACGACCCCCGTGTATGGGGCGCCTCCGCAGAAGCCGGCCTGGCTGCCCGCGTTGTCGAGGCGGCCAAGTCCCTTGGCTCAGCCGGCAAGAAACTCTGATGTCCGACGAGTTCCGCAGGAACCTCCTCGGCCCCGAGCCCACCCTTCTGCCCGAGGAACCTGATGTGGTGTCGCGGTTGGCGGCCGGGGAGGAGGCTGTCGATCTGGCGGCCAAGCACCCGACGTCGTCGTTGGTGTGGGCAATTCTCGCCGACGAGGCGTACCGCGAAGGCCGGACCATCGAGTCCTACGCCTACGCGCGCACCGGCTACCATCGTGGACTGGACTCCCTTCGGCGCAATGGGTGGCGTGGTGCCGGTCCGGTGCCGTACTCACACGAACCCAACCGTGGGTTCCTGCGGGCGTTGAACGCGCTCGGCCGTGCTGCTGCCTCCATCGGAGAGATCGAGGAAGCGGAACGCATCGCCAAATTGCTGCGTGAATCGGATCCCGAGGCAAGCGAAAAGCTCGCCGGAACCTGACCATTCGGCAGTAATGACTGAGGGCCGCCCTCCCGCGGGAGAGCGGCCCTCAGGCGCTGTACTGTTCGTCGATGGTTCTTTAGCGATGATCTAGAGGAGGTCGCCCGCCGTGTCGCGGGAGGGCGATTCCGTCAGTGGCAGAACCGTCGTCGTCACGTCTACAACCTGCGGCTTCTTCGGTACGGAACTGAACCCGAAACGTACCCGCGGACGCACATTGGTCAGCACGCCGAGCGGATCGCCCGCCCACGACGCCGTTGCGGACGTAATCAGCCGGGAACCGGTGACGCCGTAGTACTGCCGGCGGCCGTCCTTCGTGGTGCCTGCGGTGCGCACACCGGGCATGAGCACCCTGGCGATCGGGTTGATCGCGGTGAGCCAGCGCGGATGGGTTCCGATTGACCGGGGAACGAGGCCGAGCACACGCCCGACCGTGGTCATCTCGCCCAGGTCCGCCCGGACCTTCAGGGGTCCGGCGTCAAGAGCGAGCGAGTCTTCACCCAGGCTGACGGTCAAGGGAACCGTGCGCACAATATCGAAGGAATAGGCTCCGGCAACGTAGTCCGCAACGGTCTGCGTCGGCGCCAGCAGCGTGCGCGTACCTTCCGCGCTCTGCACCATGACGTCGGTGAATGCGCCCAGGGGGGAGCTGGCCCACATGCCTATCACGATGCGCACCCCTGATGTGGTGCCCAGGCTCGCGATATGTCCTACGAATTGTTCGGTCTCGGCGCTCATGGTTTCCATTATGTACGGTGCGCCCGTCCGCGCCACTGGACCGACGAGCGCACCGCCGCCGTTAACCCTCGCGCTGCTCGTCTTCCTCGTTGACGGGGCGGTCGTCATCCGCACTGTCCGTTGCGGCGCCCGACGGCGTCGCCCCGCCCTCGCCGGTCCAGTCGCCCTGGTTGCTGGCGTCAGCGGCGGGATCGGACTGGACGTCCGGGTCAACGGGCGGCTTGCCCGGCAGGTCCTCGTTGATTTCCTGCGGCTCGTCCGACGTGCTTTCGCTCATGGTCTCTCCTCACGCTCGCAATAACTGACATCTGAGTCCTACGCCCCGGCGACAGCCGGCGTCAAGGCGCTCGACAGCGTCAGAGCCCCAGCTCGTCCAGTACGGGAAGCTTCTCGCGGACCAGATTACGTGCGTCCTCGGCGGTGCGCGCGGTGAGCGCGAGCCGCGCCAGTTCCTGCGCCTGCTCCAATGTCACGGTCTTGAGAACGGCCGCGACGGCAGCCAGAGACCGCGCTGTCATGGACAGCGTGGTGACACCCAGGCCCACAAGTACGACGGCGAGGGCAGGATCCGCTGCGGCCTCACCGCACACGCCCACCGGCTTGCCGTTGCCTTCCGTGCCGGCGCCTTCCACGGAGAGGCGCACGAGGCGTAGCACCGCCGGTTGCCAAGGAGTGTTGAGGGCGGCCAGCGGCCCCAGTTGGCGGTCGGCGGCCATGGCGTACTGCGTGAGGTCATTGGTCCCAAGGCTCGCGAAGGACACCTCCTGCAGGATCGCATCGGCGGTCAGGGCGGCGGAGGGCACTTCCACCATGACCCCCGGCGTCTTCAGCCCGGCCTCGGCACACATGGAGGCGAACTTCGCGGCCTCGTCCGCCGTCGAGATCATCGGCGCCATTACCCAGACGTCCGCCTCCGACTGCTGTGCGGCACGGGCGATGGCCTCAAGTTGGCGACCGAGAACACCGGGAGACGTGAGGTCCGTGCGGTAGCCCCGGACGCCGAGGGCAGGGTTGGGCTCGGTTGCGTCGGTCAGGAAGGGAAGCGGCTTGTCCGCCCCGGCGTCGAGCGTCCGGAGGACCACCTTCTTGCCGGGGAAGGCGTCGAACACTCCCTGGTAGGCAGCGGCCTGCTCCTCCACCGTCGGCTCGCTGTCACGCTCGAGGAAGCAGAACTCGGTCCGGAAGAGGCCGACTCCTTCGGCTCCGAGCCCGGCGGCCGCTACCGCGTCCTTCGCCCCGCCTACGTTGGCGAGGAGGGGGACCAAGTGGCCGTCCGCCGTCGTGCCCTGGCCCTCGAAGTCGGCCAGGAGCGAGGCTGTCTCGCTCCACGCAACCGCGGCAGCGCGTTCCGTGTCGCCCGGTTCTACGACGACAGTTCCGGCTGCACCGTCGACGTACACCTCGGCGCCGTCGGGTAGTTCGTCGATGCCGGCCGCAGCCACCACGGCAGGGAGGCCGAGGGAACGGGCGATGATGGCAGTGTGCGACTGGGGGCCGCCGCCGGAGGTCACGAGGGCAAGCACGGTGGCCGGGTCAAGCGTTGCGGTGTCCGCCGGGGCGAGGTCCTCCGCGACGAGGATGAACGGCGTGTTGGAGGCCGGGATTCCGGGTGCTGCCTGTCCGCGGAGCTCAGCAACAATGCGGGCGCGGACGTCAAGCACGTCCGTAGCGCGTTCAGCCATGTATCCGCCGAGGTTGTGGAGCATCTCGGAGACCGAGGCGGCGGACTCCCAGACGGCACGCTGGTTGGACGTACCCCTCGCGATCAGTTTCGCGGCACCCTTCAGGAGCATGGTGTCCTTGGCCATCAGCGCCGTGGCCTCAAGAACCGCTTTGCCGTCGCCGGAGGCGCGCTCTGCGCGTGCCTTCAGTTTGTCGTGGACCGCCGTGGCGGCCTGTTTCAGCTCGGCGGTTGCCTCCTCGGCCTCTACGCCGGCGGGCAGCTGCTCGCCGGTCGGAGGTTCACTGACGGGTTTGGGCATCTGACGGATCGGGCCGATCACTCGGCCTGGGCTTACGCCTACTCCTTGGAAGTTCTGCACTGAAGGTCCTCATTTCCTGCCGATGTCCGTCACCGCGTAAGAATTTACTCTAGCGAAATTAGTCTGTGACGCAGTTCATATAGCGTTGCTATAGGTGCTAGGCTAGCGGCCATGAGTTTCGAAGGCCAGCCACCGGCGAAGATGAGACTGCTGCGTGCAGCCGCAGAACTGCTGGCCAACTCCGCTGGAGCTCCCATCTCCACTCGCCAGATCACTCAGCTGGCGGCGGTAAGCGCGCCCACCCTGTACCACCACTTCGGTGACAAGGAAGGCCTGTTTGATGCGGTGATTTCAGCTGGGTTCGAAGAGTACGTGGCGGGCGAGCGGGATTTCGCTCCGTCCGGTCAGCCGCTGGAGGACATCCGGCGGATGTGGGACAACCACGTGCAATTCGGACTCAACCAGCCGGAGCTCTACCTGGTGATGTTCGGTAACCTCCGTCCGGAAAGCCGCCCCGCCATCGTCGCTGATGCCGAGGCGCTCATGGAAGAGATGCTGAACAAGGCGGCTGCTGCCGGCCAGCTAAGTGTTCAGCCGCGGGAGGCGGCCAGGAGCATCCTGGCGGCCAACGTGGGAGTGACGCTCATGCTGATCGCAGAAGCTGTCGCTGACCGGAACCTCGACCTCTCCACCATGACCCGGGACGCCATGATTTTCGCGGTGTCCTCGGACCAGGCGGACCAGAATGAAGCCGAGTCGTCCGGAAAATCGTCGGTCGTGGTGGCCGCGATTGCGCTAAATGCTGCACTGCAGGCTTCGCATTCCGATCAGCTGTCCAGTTCCGAACTAAAGCTCTTCCTTGAATGGCTCCATCGCATATCCACCAGTTAGTCCTCCACATCTATCGGACCATCCTGCGCTGAAGCGGGACTCACGGTTAGGAAATCACATGGCAACAGAGACAGTTGCAAAGCCCCGAGGCGGTATGAGGGTCGGCGTCCAGAAGTTCGGGACGTTCCTGTCCGGCATGATCATGCCCAACATCGGTGCATTTATTGCGTGGGGCCTCATTACCGCGCTGTTCATCGAAGCGGGTTGGCTGCCGGTACCTGAACTCGGCGGCTTCGGCACGGATGCGGAAGGCAACCCGAACACCGGGCTTGTCGGCCCCATGATCACCTACCTGTTGCCGCTTCTCATTGCCTACACCGGCGGGCGGATGGTCTACGACGTCCGGGGCGGCGTCGTTGGCGCGATCGGCACCATGGGCGTGATTGTGGGTGCCGGTATTCCCATGTTCATCGGTGCCATGATCATGGGTCCCCTCGGTGGCTGGACTATGAAAAAGATCGACAGCATCTGGGACGGCAAAATCAAGCCGGGCTTCGAAATGCTGGTCAACAATTTCTCCGCCGGCATCTGGGGTGGATTGCTCGCACTGATCGGTTTCTACGGTATCTCCCCGCTGGTTGAGGCATTCAGCACGGCGGCCGGCAACGTTGTACAGTTCCTGGTGAACAACGGGCTTCTGCCGCTCACCAGCATCTTCATTGAGCCTGCCAAGGTCCTCTTCCTGAATAATGCCATCAACCACGGCGTACTTACGCCGCTGGGTGTCCAGCAGTCGCTCGAGGACGGCAAGTCGATCCTCTTCCTCCTCGAAGCCAACCCCGGACCCGGTCTGGGCATCCTCCTGGCGTACATGTTCTTCGGTCGCGGTGCTGCCAAGGCATCCGCACCCGGAGCCGTGATCATCCACTTCCTCGGTGGTATCCACGAGATCTACTTCCCCTACGTGCTGATGCGCCCGCTGCTGATCCTGGCAGCGATCGCCGGCGGCATGACGGGCGTTGCAACGCTTGCCATCACCAATTCAGGCCTCGTAGCACCGGCGGCGCCGGGTTCGATCTTCGCCGTGCTCGTACAGACCGCCCGAGACAGCTACTTCGGTGTGATTCTTTCGGTGATCCTTGCGGCAGCGGTGTCCTTCCTGGTGGCATCGATAATCCTGAAGACCGCAAAGCGGAAAGACATCGACGACGCGGATGACCTCGCCGCTGCCACCACCCGGATGGAATCCATGAAGGGCAAGAAGAGCTCGGTTTCCTCCGCACTCACCGGCGCCGGCGCCGTAGCTGTCATGTCCGGGCCCATCCAGAACATCGTCTTCGCCTGCGACGCCGGTATGGGCTCCAGCGCGATGGGCGCATCTGTTCTGCGAAACAAGATCAAGGCCGCCGGTTACCCTGACGTCAAGGTGACCAACGCCTCCATCGCCAACCTTCGTGATGACTACGACGTTGTCATCACACACCAGGACCTGACGGAGCGGGCCCAGCCCGCAACCGCCAGCGCCGTGCACGTCTCGGTGGACAACTTCATGAACAGCCCGAAGTATGACGAGATCGTGGAACTGGTCAAGGAAAGCCGCACCGGTGACTCGGAGGGTTCTGGCGACGCACCGCCTGCCGCCGGGACGCCGGGAGGCGCGGACGCGTCCAACGCCGACGCAGCTGCCCGGACCGGTGGTGCCCACGCCGCGGGAGCTCACGCCGCAGAAGCGGTGAGCGAGTCGCCGTCGGACGTCCTGGTAGCCGAGAGCGTTGTGCTCAGCGGTACGGCCACAAACCGTGACGCAGCCATCGACGAGGCAGGACAGTTGCTGCTGGCCCGAGGGGCGGTCGATGAGGGCTACATTCAGGCGATGCATGAGCGCGAGGAGTCAGTCTCCACCTACATGGGAAGCTTCCTCGCGATACCGCACGGCACCAACGCGGCCAAGGACCACATCCGCAAGTCCGCTGTGTCCGTCGTCCGTTACCCCGACGGTCTCGACTGGAATGGCAAGGAAGTCAAGTTCGTGGTCGGCGTCGCCGGCGTGAACAACGAGCACCTGCACATCCTGTCCTCCATCGCGAAGGTGTTCACCGATAAGGCGCAGGTAGCTCAGTTGGAGGCTGCAACGTCGTCCGAAGAAATCCTCGAAATCTTCCGAAAGGTCAACGCATAGTGAAGGCAGTTCACTTCGGAGCAGGGAACATTGGGCGCGGCTTTGTTGGGCTGCTCCTCCACCAGGCGGGCTACGAGGTGGTGTTCGCGGACGTCGCGGACGCCCTGATCAGCGAGTTGGCAGGCGCGGAGAGTTACCGCGTCCACGAGGTGGGCGAGCAACCGGCGGAGCATACGGTCGACAACTTCCGGGCGGTGAACTCGAACACCGAGGAGAACCGGCTGGTTGAGGAGATCGCCACCGCGGACATCGTCACCACAGCGGTAGGGCCGCACATCCTGAAGTTCGTGGCTCCAGTGATCGCCGAGGGGATAGCGGCGCGGGCGGGTGATTCCGCGCCGCTGCAGGTCATGGCGTGCGAGAACGCGATCAATGCGACCGACATCCTGCGCGAATCGATCGAAGCTTCCTGGGACGAGTCGAAAGGCAGCCTTGCCGATCGAGCGGTCTTCGCGAACACTGCGGTGGACCGCATCGTCCCGAACCAGGAGCCCGGCCAGGGCCTCGACGTGACGGTGGAGACCTTCTACGAATGGGTTATTGACCGTACTCCGTTCGGGGATAACCCGCCGGCGATTCCGGGAGCGATGTTCGTGGACCGGTTGGGTCCGTACATTGAACGGAAGCTGTTCACCGTGAATACCGGTCATGCGTCCGCGGCCTACTTCGGATACGAGGCTGGACTCGAGAAGATCTCGGAGGCGATGGCCGATCAGGAGGTCGCCGGTAACGTCCGTGCAGTTCTCGGGGAAACCAAACAGCTCCTGGTGGACAAACACGGCTTCGACGCCGAAGAGCAGGAAGCGTACGTCCAAAAAATCCTCGGGCGTTTCACCAACCCGCATCTGCCGGACACCGTCAACCGGGTGGGCCGCGCGCCCCTGCGCAAGCTCAGCCGGAACGAACGGTTCATCGGACCGGCCGCTGAGCTCGCTGAGCGCGGAACCACGCCGGATGCGCTGTTGAAGGCGATTGCGGTGGCGTTACGGTTCGACGATTCTGAGGACGCCGAGGCGGTGGAACTGGGGCGGCTCCTCGCATCCTCGGACGCCGATGAGGCAACAGAGCGCATCACCGGGCTGGACCAGGACCATCCGCTGTTCCCGGCCATCCGGAAGCTGGTGGAAGAGCGACAGGCTGCTTCCGTCTGACGCCGGCTAAGCTGTAGCAAGCCGCGGCGCCGTACTCTCCCCGGGGTGCGGCGCCGTCGTCGTTGGGCGCGTGCAGGTCCAATTTAGGGGTTGACACCGCGAGTTCAATGGTGCGTCACTATACTGCTGGATACGAGCCGTTGGTCACGGCACAGACGGGCGGGGACCGGATGAAGAAAGCACACCAAGCAGTCATCATCGAAAACGACGCGGAAGTCCGCGCGCTCATTGCTGTCGCCCTCACCCAATGACGAACAAGGATCACCACCCAGCCGAACCCATCCAACCAGTGCGCGGATCCGAACATACCTTTCAGGGTGGTGTAAGCATGTTCGTGGCGCCGCTCGTATCACTGATGGGCGTGGGTTTGCTACGAGGCCAGCAAAACCCGCCTCCCGTTTACTCGCGTACGGAGATCCGTCTCTGTCCCTACTGTGCGCTGGTTGGAATGAGGTGTTGGCGTGAGTGCAACATGGCTGGCTAACTCCACCGTACCTATCGCCGACCGGCAACAAGTAGTCTCAGAAGTTCTCCGATCCCTGTCTTCAAACTATCTCTTTGGATCAGTCGTGGTGGGCAAGCCGGGCGTGGGCAAGTCCAGTCTTCTGCAGGAGGTACTCGAGGACGAAGCTGTGGGCGCCCACGTCGTTCATCTGCGGGGGACGGCACTGTCTGCGAACAAGCCTCTTAGTGCTCTGGGCTTTCTCCTGAACGAGCTCGGTATCAGCGCGGAGCAGGACCCTCAGATGGTTGCTGAGTCCTTGGCGCGCCACTTCAACGAAAAAGCGAATGGCGGACAGACCGTCGTAGTCGTCGACAATGCAGACAGTCTCGATGTGGACTCGGCGGACGTAGTGGCCCAACTGGCGCTTGATCGGTCAGTGAAGCTGCTGATTGCCTGCAGGGACCTGACACGCTCCCCGTCCAGTCTGATGACCCTTTGGTTGGAGGGGGCCCTGCTCCGGATCGACCTGGATAAACTGTCGCTCTTCGAAGCACGACGACTATTAGCTCGGGCAGTCAGGGGCAGGCTGTCTCGCAGTGCCGTCCACGCATTGTGGGAGTACAGCGCTGGAAACGCCCGGCTTATGCAGCTGCTGATACATGACTTCATCAGTTCAGGGAAGATCATGCGTCAGGGCAATATATACGTCCTCGGCCGCGGGCCTCTTAGAGTGTCACAGCCGACAGCAGATGCGGTTCTGGCACACCTGGGCCCACTGACTGACCAACAAATTTCTCTACTTGAGATGCTGTCGCTGGCAGGTCACATGCCGCTCGCGATGGCCTCCGATCTCGGTCGGGTTGAGGACTTGGACCATCTGCACGCTATCGGAGCAATCATATTCGCCCAGGACACGCACCACCTCGTGCGCGCGGATCGTCTGGTTGCTGCGGTGGTTCGAGGACGCGTTGGCCCCTTCCGGAGAGTCGGCCACTTGGCAAGGATCAAGGAAACCCATTCCAGCCCCGGAGCTCCTCCAATTCATCCCGTGAGGTATGCGGAGTGGACCCTCGAATGCGGGCTGCCGTTGGACGCGGATGTGGGGCTGTACGCTGCCTCTGTTGCTAATGACCACGATGACCCCGAGACCGCACTCAAAATCGTTGCCGGCATAAGTGGTGACAACAGTACGCATTTGCCGCTGCTCCTCGAGACGGCAAATGCCCACCTTCGAACTGACGATGAGACGTCCGCCGCCCGGTTGATGCGAACATTCGTTGCAGCGGCGTCCAGGCAGTTCTCCGGGGCTGAATTGAAGCGGCTCGTAATCCCGGAAGGCGGGGCGGTCCGGGTCCAGTTGGAGATCGCGCGTTCCATCCTGACCGGCCAGGGAAACCCTTCGATGCGTCCCGCGTTCAGCACGCCCAAACCTGCCCTTGGGGAGGGCGAGGTCCTCCTGGCAGAGGTCGAGCGAGCCGCAGGGGAGGGCCGGCATGACGTAGTCCGGTCCCTGCTGGAGGGACAGCAGGGACAGCAGGGACAGCTGAACGTTCATTGCCCTGAAGTGGAAATTCAACTTCAGGGACTATTGGCGTTGGCGCACGCGGTAACTGACCGTCAACACGACGCCCTCGGTCTTGCTGAGCGGATTGCATCCTCCGCGCAGTCGCTGCCGATGCCCGAACAAATACGTGCCCGTTTGG
Organism: Arthrobacter sp. TJ-170; assembly: GCF_058269305.1. NCBI lineage: Bacteria > Bacillati > Actinomycetota > Actinomycetes > Micrococcales > Micrococcaceae > Arthrobacter > Arthrobacter sp. TJ-170. The sequence goes on from NZ_JBZCNL010000003.1 coordinate 105,315, forward strand.
CCTTTCGTCTGCAACTGATCTTTCTCATCACCGGCCGACACGGTGACGGCTTCAGCCAGGTCGCGCAGAACCGATACTCGTTGTCCGGGGACGGGACAGCGGGGGAGCTGATGGAAGGGTTGGAGCTCGCCCATCACGGTCAGGCAGGCGAAGCTCTGGAACTCCTTGTCCCTGCTTTTGCCCAGCTGCAAGTCTGGGATCCCGTAGGTTTACGGTGTGTCGGCGCTGCTGCGACGGCTTACTGCCATGCCTTGCAAGGGAACTTGGCCAAGGCGAGCTCGTTGATGTTGCCGCTTCAGGACGTGGGCCGGGCAACGCCGGTGCGCCAGCCACTTTTCGGTGTGCACTATTTCCGGGCATTGACGCTTGCGTTGCTGGGTTCTACAGCCGAGGCGCTAGACAATCTGCGGGAGTTGGCGGAAGAGGAGTTCAAGGCGGGCCACTTCGGATTGGAGCTGCCAGCCCGCGCTGCGCTTGTGCGTTTGGGCGATCGATCGGCAGCCGCGGCTCTCCTGGATACGGCGCGCCGCACCCAGGGTCCCTTCTCCGATGTTTGCTCCCTTTTCGCCAACGGCCTGACCGCAAAAGACCCAGAGCTGCTGCTGAAAGCCGTCCATATGGCCGAGTCGATGGGTCATCAGCTGCTTGCGGCCGAAATCACCGAGGCGGCTCGTGCCATGGCCGTTTCCTCTGGTGATCGGGTGCTCATGCGGCAAGTCCAGCGAGTGATCGTCAATAGCACAACCTACGAGGAAGACACCTATATAGAGCGGCGGCTCAACCTTCTGACTCCACGCGAGGAAGAGGTCGCAAGGCTCGCGAAGGCTGGGATGAGCAACAAGGAGATGGCCGGTCGAATGCAGGTCTCGGTACGGACTGTTGAGGGACATCTGTACCAGATTTATGTGAAGTTGGGGGTGAACAGCCGCAGTGATCTTCTCGATGCGCTCGAGAACTAAAGGACCCGATCATGACGGGTCGCAACTGGCTGTAGATACACGTCGGTAAGCTCCCGTACGGTCCTTTCACCGCAGTCGTGCAGTGCGATCAACAGGCTGTCTGACACACGCGCGGAACCTTTGCGAACGCGCAACTCTATGTCTTCTGCCACTGATTTCAGTTGGTCGGCTCCGAGCATCACCGAGGAAACCTTGATGCCCATAAGGACGTTGATTGCCGCCCGGCGATCCTCGTCCGCAGACGCGTCAAGCAAGCGCGCGTACCGGGCATCCCAGATACTGATGAAGTCCTGAACGAAGTTACGCACCGGTGTTGCATCGTGGAAGTCGCTTTCCATTGCCCTCAGCGCAGTGAGGTCAAGTAGTAGCGGCGGGTCTTTCGTTGGCATTGGACTTCTCCGTGAGCGGCTGTTTGAGGTTGGACGCGCACCTGTTCGTTCTTACAAAGACGACGGCGGGCGGACGGGCCCGGTATATGACCGCTCCCGCCCCCCAAGTCCCTTTAGGCCGTGTGATCCGAGGCATCGCCGGAGGATTGGGTTGCCACTTCTGAGCGGGGCACCATCCGGGCTATGGCCATACCCGTCGCGAGCAGCGCAAATCCTGCCAGCCCTGCCCAGAAGAAATCTCCGGCTCCGGTGTAGGCCAGAGCACCTGAACCGACGCCTGCTGCCAGGGGTGAGGTTGGGTTGTTATACATGAATTACCATTTCCTTTCGGATCGGCGCATTACATCGAAATACGCCCGGGCGTGAATAACTTGTAGGAAAAAGTCGTAAGGGAGTTCATACATGGTTGTGCTTAGGATTCGGTTAGTCCAAGTCTTGTCCTTTAAGGTTATGAATCTTTCCAACACGAATATGCCGGTTATGCCGAGCCAGAACGGATGGATGCTTAGGCCGCCGAAAAGTACAAGGCTCGAGATCAATGAGGCGATATATGCAAGTGTCACGAGGATTCCGGCCAGGCTGAGAAGCTGGCGTCCCCAGTAGCCGGCGGTCACGCGAGTGAAGCCGTACTGGAAGCAGTTCTCGACGGCTCCGCGCTTCCACCGCAGCCGCTGCATCCAGAGTTCTTGCCAGGAGGTCATGGCATCGGTTACGAGGAGGCAATCCGCCGGCGCGAGAAGTCTCATCCCGACCGTCATGACGGCGAAGCTCAGTTCGTTGTCTTCCGTCAGAACCGTCGTGTCATAGACGCCGCCTAGGCCGTCGCCGGCGGGAAGCTTCCCTTCCAATCGCGCCCGCGCAATTCTCCGAAGGGTGCTGACCCGGAATACTGCAGCCGTTCCGGTGACCACCAGGCATTTGCCTTTGAGCCGGCGTACATCCCGGGCGTAACGGGCGTATTCATTGTCCTGCAGATGGACGATGAATCGTTCAGCAATGGGTGCGCCTGAGCTCGGCGGTACGGCACGAAAGGTCCCTCCGACAGCACCCAAGGAGGGGTCGGCCTTGATGTGCCGTTCGGCGTTGACCACGAAGTTGGCATCGAGGATCGAGTCAGCATCCTGCACCAGTATGGTGTCGTCGTCATGCAGCGTTGGCAGCAGTCCGGCCAGGAACTGATTGAGCGCTCCTGCTTTCTTCGCCGTGTTCCCCTGAGTTTCATATACCGAAACAGCCGGAAGCCCTGAGCTGCGCACGAGTTCAACGGTCCCGTCCGTGCAGTTATCCGCGATAACCACTATCTCGTCAGGGGGTGAGGATTGCCCTACGAGGCCTCGCACCGCCTGGAGGATAAGTGTTTCCTCATTATGAGCGGGAATAAGTGCAACTACTCGTGAATTGGTCCGCGATATAGCCGCATGACGACGCTCCCGCGCCAGAGCGTCGCGACGCTCCCGTGCTGGCGCAGCATGCATAGTGTCTCCTCGACAATTAGTGATTGTTAAGGAGACTATTCGGGATATTTCCGCTTCACACGCGTAATTTTCACGCGAATATATGAGTAATTTACGCAGTGATTACGTGCAGTCAGCAAGGTTTTCACCCGGTGCTACGGGGGTACTACGTGGAGCATGGAGGTGTTCGGCACCCGTATGACTCGCGTGATACTCGTACCGGGCAGTAGGAGCACGGAGTCCTCCCAATGGAGTAGGCCGGCAGCGCGTGGCGGTGTCAGGAAATGCTGTTCATGATGTTCCAGCCTGAGCCGACTTGGACGCGCGGCTTCCACCCTCCGGAGCCGTCGCCGCCATAGAGCCACAGCGCACCGTACTGGTCGCGGGCGAGGACGTCGACGGTTCCGTCACCATTGAAGTCGCCCGGCGCGACGAGGCTGGAGAAGCCCTGCCAGCCGGAGCCGATCCGGGTGCCGGACTTCCAGCCGCCGGCGCCGTTGCCGGCGTACAGGTACAAACCGCCCTTCGAATCGCGGGCCAGCACGTCGGCGTTGCCATCGCCGTTGAAGTCGCCGGGGCCGACGATGGCGTTGAAGCCCTGCCAACCGGATCCGATTTTTACCCGGGACTTCCAGCCCCCGCTGCCGTTGCCGGGATACAGGTGCAGAGCGCCGTACATGTCACGCGCCATCACGTCAACATTCCCGTCGCCGTTGAAGTCTCCAGGCGCAGTCAGGCTCGTGAACCCATGCCAACCGGAGCCCACCTTCACACGCGAATCCAAGCCGCCTGCACGGTTGCCCGGGTAGAGCCAAAACGCTCCGTACTTGTCGCGGCCAAGCACGTCCGGGTTTCCGTCGCCGTTGAAGTCGCCGGGTGTGAGGATGCTTGTGAAGCCCAGCCAGCCGGAGCCCACCTGGGTACGCCCGAGCCATCCGCCGGTTCCGTTGCCAACGTACAGCCACAGCCTGCCTAGGGTGTCACGAGCCAGGACGTCCGGACTGCTGTTGCCGTTGAAGGGGACCGCAGCGGGAGCTGGAGTGAATGAGAAGTCCCGGATCACAACTTTCTCGGGCTTCACTGCGGATGGTTTGCCTCCTCCGCCTCCTGTCACCCATAGGTTGAAGTGGATGGCTTCTTTGGCCGGAACCGGAACCGTTGCACCTTCGAGCACTGTGCGTTTCAGCACGCGTCCCGTGAAACCCTCGCCGGCGAAGGTTTCGAAAGTCAGTTTCCCGGGTTCCCAGATCATCCGGTGTGTCAGGACGGAATCGTTGGTCACCCCGAAGGTAATCGTGTTGTTGCCCTGACCCGGCGGTTTGGTTGCGTCGAACCAGTAACCGTGACCTTGGCTCACGGGCCATGATTCGCCGTAGGCTGCCCCGCCTCCCCATGCTGATGCCTCGCACAGGTCGATTTCGTTGTATCCCGGGGCAGCAGCCGGATCGTAGGTGAACAAGCACCCCCACACCACTTCCTTTTGCAGCGACGCCAGGTTCTTCTCCACCGTTGTGCTGTAGGTTCCGTACCCGAAACCTTCACGCGTCGATTGGAACTCCGCGCCCACCGGCGCTGTCCCCGTCGGGTTAGAGAGAGTCAGGGTGACGTGTCCGTTGATGTCTGGATCACTCACATTTCCTGGGTCGAAAGCTCCGTTGTACTGGGGCGCACCACCCCAGAATCGTTTTTCCCAATTGAATCCTTGCCAGGCGAAGCTGCCGGCTGGGCCCGGGTCAGCGGCCGTGGACGTGCTTTCGGTCGCCTGCGCTGGCCCTCCTATCGCAGGGAGCATGAGTAAGCTCGAAACAGTCAGCAGGGCGAGGGGTTTGAGCCATCGCATAGGACGAGCCGGGCGGCGAGTATCAGATGCTTTGCTCCTGGAAGCACGGCTTGCGTAAGACATTCGAGCGAGGGCCCCCTGCTGTTGGTAGCCCGGCTGGCCCCTGGGGCCCCGTGGCTTTGCGTCCCCGGCTCACACCGGGTTTGCCTTTATCGATGAGCGGTTGCCCATACGCGTTGCACTGATCAGAAATAGCGGCTCCTCGATTATGGGAGGTGACCCCTCGGAGAAGACGCCAATTAGACCCAGCTAGCACGCAAAAATGACGCAGCTTCTTCCAAGGAGATCTGCCGGTCTACTCGGCTTCGCGGTCACCCAAGGCGACGGGGCAAGGAGGTGACGTAACTACCGGGCGTCCAGGTCCTCGGTGCGCAGGGAGGTCAACGGCGCGTTGGGGTCCTGCAGCGTGCAGTCGCCCCGAAGCCGATGACGACGGCGCTCAGCCTCCGGCCGTAGTCCCCGGTGGAGCCGGTCAGGGCCAGGGAGTGCAGCACGGAGCAGTAGCCGGCCAGTTCGATCTGCGAGGAGGCCGCAGTCAATGGTGCTCAGGGTGAAAAACTGCCCCCACTGAATGTGACCGACACGGGGTTGGTCAATCATGCCGGGCCACGGCTGACGGTCGCACCATGGATTCATGAGCGAGTGGAAGTCATACCGACGCCAACCCGCCGTCGTTACAGCGGCGGTGGCCCTTCTTTCGTGTGTCCTCTTCTGGGTGATCGGAATGGCCGGCGGATTGGCCTTCCTTCAACGTCCTGCAGATCCGATGTCCGCGCTGCTCGGGCTCTACGCCATGCTTGTAGCAGTGGTCGTGTCGGTCATCGTGGCCGGTGGCGCGGCAGCCTACCTCGCACGGAGCATGCCCAGACGAGTCAAGAGGTAGGAGACGACGCTTCGCATCCCTGCCGGTGCCGTCACAACCATTTGACGCGCCGAGGGCGTGAGTGAATGGCTGTCACGTTCTGCCTGTTAACTGGTCCCTGACCAAGCATTGGGTTCTCTTTTTGGGTTCACAGAGTCCGGGTCCGGTTGGGTGTTCCTTGGAAGACGGACGGTGAAAGTGGTGCGACCGGGTCGACTATCGACATGGATTGCCCCGTGGTGAGCGCAGACAATTGCATGGGCGATCGACAGTCCCAACCCTGACGTCCCGTGTCCGCCGGTTCGTGCTTTGTCGGCACGGGTGAAGCGGGAGAAGATGTGATCGACGAAATCGGAGGCGATGCCCGGGCCATCATCCGTCACCGTGAGGATGATTTCGCTACTTTTCACAGTCAGGCTTGTAACGACGGTGGTCCCAGGATCGGTGTGCTTATGAGCGTTTGTGAGAAGGTTTATGAGGACTTGGCGCAGATGGTTCGCATTCCCGCGCACGACCACGGGCTCGTCGGGGAGGCGGACGCTCCAGTGTTGCTCCGGAGCGGTGATCCGCACATCACTGACTGATTCGATGATGAGTTCTGTTACATCGACATCTTCCTCCGCACCGGAGTGTCCTTCATCGAGCCAGGCGAGCAGGAGCAGGTCTTCGACCAGTGTGGTCATTCTTAGTGTTTCTGATTCAACCCTGCGCAGTGAAGCGTCGCCTTTTGGTCCGAGGTGTTCTGTCATACGGATCAACTCAGAGTGGCCGCGGATCGCAGCCAAAGGTGTTCGCAGCTCATGGCTGGCATCTGCGACGAATTGACGGACTTGAGTCTCGCTGCGTTGTCGTGCGGTTAGGGCGCTTGCAACGTTGTCGAGCATTCTATTGAAGGCGTGTCCCACGTTGCCCATTTCAGTTTGAGGAGAACCTGGGGAAGCACGCGCAGCCAGGACAACTTCACCCACATCCAGGGGTAATTCGGCGACATTTGTTGCTACCTTCGATAAGTGATCCAAGGGACGGAGGGTCCGGCGGATAACGATTGCCGCTGAGATCCCGGTGAAAATGAGTCCGGCTAGGGAGATCGTGGCCATTGCGCTGGCCAGTGCGTTCAAGGTGGCGTCCCTGTCAGCAGTCGGTATACCCGTGACGAGGATATGACCTTCCGTGTCATCTACAGCGATCAAACGGTAGTGACCAATAGACAGTGAGCGGTCAACAGGCTCGCGACTTTCGGGCAGACTGTTGACCACCTCGATGTCGGCTGTCGATAAATCCTGGTGTTCCCCTCCGATGGAGTGCAACCCGGAATAAAAGACCTCACCGTCCGATCGGTATGCGCTAAGTGTGCCTGCCCCCTGAGCGGGAACGTCCACAGAGCTTCGATCCATCTGTGACCTTCGTGGGGGTATGGGATCTCCAAACCTAATCGTCCGGTTCGAGGCTCTATGCAGTTGGCTGTCGAGCTGTTGGGTAAGGATCACATTCATAGCGGCGTAGCTCAGAATTCCCAGCGAACCGCAGATGACGGTGAGCAGGACCAGAGTTATCAGCAACAGTTTGGTTCGCAGTTTCCATGAGGAAACCGGCCAGCCGAAGGAGGAATTTTGAATCCGTGCAGCCCCTACGGGTTCAGCTGGTAGCTTCTCCATGATCTTCCTTTGCTGGCTTGAGGACATACCCTGCGCCGCGCACAGTATGAATCATGGGTTCACGGCCCACGTCGATCTTTTTCCGCAGGTAGGAAATGTTCAGTTCGACGACGTTCAACTGGCCGTCAAAATCGTAATTCCAGACATGTTCCAAAATCTGGCTTCTACTCAAGACCCGCCGGGAATTTTCCATCAGGAAACGAAGTAGGTTGAACTGCGTCGCTGTCAACTGGATACTTTGGTCGGCCCGGCTGATTTCGCGTGTATTCAGATTCATCGTCAGGTCACCAACCACCAGCTCGGCCCTGTCTATGGCTGTAATTCCTGCGCGTTGGACTAGCCTGTGCAAGCGCAGGACGACTTCCTCCAGGCTGAAGGGTTTAGTGACGTAATCATCACCTCCGGCAGTAAGACCGGTAATCCGGTCTTCCACACGACCTTTTGCGGTCAGGAAAAGTGCGGCAATGGATGGATTTGAGGCCCGGACCTTGCGGAGAACCTCAACACCGTCCAGCCCGGGAAGCATCACGTCCAGCACCAGAACGTCCGGGCGGAACTGGTGCGCTAGTCGAACAGCAGAGGGGCCGTCGGCCGCTACCATGACGTCCCACCCCGACAATCTGAGCACCGCACTGACCACCTCAGAAAGGGCGGGCTCATCATCGATCACCAGAGCACGCACGCGGGACCCATCGGAACGCCGCAGTAGGGGTAAATGCGTCATTATTGAATCCGATGTGTTCGAGGTCATGAATGCACTCTCCCTCCTCCATAGCAAGGGTCCAACGCTGCCGATGCCAACAAGTAAGGATTGGGACAAAGCCGGGGTCAATACGTTGGCGATCTTTAAAGGCAAATTCACAGGACTCCTATAACTCAGGCATAGAGCCGCCTGCTGGACTAGAAGCCGTTACGGGATTCCTGTTTCTTCGAGGCGGACCTCCCTACTGCTTGTGCAAGTACGACTAGAGGAGAATTACATGCGGTTCTCTGACCCTGTGAGAAGGTCGCGAATGCTTGGAGTCGATGCAGCACGCGGTGTCGCCCTCATCGGCTTGATGATTATCCACATTCTCCCTGGCACCAATGACGACGATGCCCCGACCGTCCTATGGACAGTGTTCGCCGGCCATTCTGCTGCCTTGTTTGCCCTGCTGGCCGGAGTGTCACTCGCTTTCACTTCCGGGAGCCAGCGCCCAGTGAAGGGCGCGGCACTCAAGGCAACCCGAGGCTCTGTGGCGGTCCGTGCCGGTCTCATCACGGCCCTGGGGCTCACTATCGCTTACGTTGATACGCCGCCCTCCATCATCTTGGCCTACTACGGGGTGATGTTCATGCTGGCGATTCCCGTGCTTCGACTCTCCGCCAAATCACTGGCCTTTCTTGCCGCAGGGATTGCAGTGGCGGGCCCTCTCACTGTGCAGGCACTGCGGGACTTTATGCCCGAACCTGGTTTCGATCCCAGTTTCACAATGCTCTTCACGGAACCCGGTGTGCTGGTCAGTCAGCTGCTCTTCACCGGCGAGTATCCAGCGCTGCCTTACATGACCTATATCTGCGCCGGACTAGCCATCGGCAGACTCGATCTCAGGTCTCGCCTAGTACAGATCCGCGTGACGTTGGCAGGGCTTGTTTTGACCGTCACCAGTTGGCTGCTTTCAGGCCTCCTCTTGGGTCCACTCGGAGGGATCGACCGCCTACTGGAGTCGTCACCAAGCCTGAGCGCGGAGATGATTGACGAGATGCTGATCTGGGGGCCTGAGGAATACCTGCCGACTACTTCACTGTGGTGGCATGCCATGGTGGCCCCCTACTCCACCACGGTCCTGGAAATGCTAAACACCACGGGCACGTCCATCGCCGCGTTGGGGGCGGTGCTGCTCCTCGCCCGCTTCACCACCGAGCCACTGATGCCGTTGGCCGCCATGGGCAGTATGACGTTGACCCTCTACTCGGCCCACCTGCTTGTCCTCGCAACCGGCTTTCTGGAAGAACAACCCGATGCTTCCCTCATCCTCCAAATCGTTGTCGCTGCGATCTTCGCTTCTCTGTGGCGACGAACCCACCATCACGGGCCGCTCGAAGGCTTAGTCGCAACTGCAACAAGACGCACCCGTACTGGCCTCTTAACCAACCCTTAAAACAGCTCGGCTGAATCCCGCCCAGCTGTGCACGTTTCGTGCCAGAACACTGCGCTGCGATCGAGGCAAGCCGAGCACCAAATAGGATGCACCCATTACCCGGTCACAGGTGCTGGCCGGCTCAAGCGCTCGGCGAGGCCGATCGCATTGAACGGTGCGTGGACCTTCACGTCATTGTCGAAGTACACGTAGACGTCGCGGCCGCGTTCGTCCGGGCACGTCTGCCCCGACAGCCAGCCCGCGCACAGCGCCGCCCACTCATCCAGCTCGGCATCCGTATAACCGCTGGTGTAAAGCTCGGTGCTGCCATGCAGCCGGACATAGACGACGGCGCCGGTCACCTCGCGGAACTGCGGCCACTTCTCTGCCGAATCGGCCACCACCAGTGCTACGGCGTGGCGTCGCAGGATCTCGTAGCATTCCTCGCTGCCGAAACTCTCGTGACGTGGTTCGAGCACATGCTCGATCGGCCGGTCGGCATCCGTCGTGACCCAGTCGCGGTCCTTGAGGCGCTCGTCGTGCCCGCGGGAGAGGGAGGCGGCTGCCGTCGTCGTGCGAGGCAGTTGCGAAAGGAAAGTGTCCAGGAGATCCGCATCGAACCGGCGGGTGGCGGGCAGTTGCCAGAGAACCGGGCCGAGCTTCGGCCCGAGAGCAAGGACGCCTGAGGCAAAGAAGTTGGCCAGCGCAGTCTCGGCGTTTCGCAGCCCGAGCATGTGCGTGATGTACCGCGGGCCCTTGACGGAAAATCGAAAATCGTGGGGCACGGTGTCACGCCAGCGAACGAAGCTGTCCCGGTGCTGGAGTGAATAAAAGGTCCCGTTGATCTCGATGGTGTCGAGCTGGGACGCGGCGTACTCTAGCTCGAGCCGCTGCGGGAGGCCGGCCGGGTAGAAGGACTTCCGCCAGGGAGCATACCGCCACCCGGAGATGCCGATACGGGCTCGAGGGGCGGTCTGGTCCATGCACAGAACGTACCTTGCGCTCCTTGCCGGCGAAACCCGTTATCACCCCAGTCCCGCCGGTCCCGCCCACCTTCGAGAGGCTTAATATCCCGGCGCCGCGGGGTCCTGGCTTCGGCTGTAAGAGTATCGGGACGGCAATTCCATGGTCGTGAAGGCGGAGGTGCCGGGCATTGACCCTGACAAGGATGCCGACATCACGCTGACCGCAGACCAGTTGACCATCGAGGTCAGCCACCAGGAGAAAACCGAGCACAAGGACAAGCGCGGATACCGGTCCGAGTTTCGGTACGGTACCTTCTCCCGGACAGTGACTCTGCCGGGGGCGGTGCAGGAAGAAGATATCCAGGCCTCCTACACCGACGGGATTCTAGAAGTCCGGTATCCCGGTGTCTGAGCGGGACGAAGGCCACTCCCGGAAGATTCTCGTAACCCGCAGCAGCGAGTAGATCGATTCCCCCACGCGACCACTGGACGCCGGGGTGTGGAGATCGGGTAACGGTAGGAGTCTGCGTACGCGTTGTCCGCTAAACTTGCGTGGTAAGAGCCCCGGACTTCGAAGCGGAGAACGCTTGCGGAAGCCTTGGGGCGTTCTCATGCACGGCGGCACAATTCGCGCGGCACCCGGCGCGCACTTCTGTCGCCAAACAATGGGGGAGGATCCCATGCCAGCAATTGTGATTGTCGGAGCCCAGTGGGGCGATGAAGGCAAAGGCAAGGCCACTGACCTGCTCGGCGGGCGCGTGGACTACGTCGTGAAGCCGAACGGCGGCAACAACGCCGGGCACACCGTCGTCGTGGGCGGTGAGAAGTACGAGCTCAAGCTCCTTCCCGCCGGCATTCTCAGCCCCAACGCCGTGCCGATCATCGGCAACGGTTGCGTCATCAATCTGGAGGCGCTGTTCCAGGAGATCGACGGACTTGAAGCACGCGGCGCTGACACGTCGAAGCTGCGCGTCTCCGCGAACGCGCACCTCGTGGCCCCGTACCACCAGGTGCTGGACAAGGTCACCGAACGCTTCCTCGGAAAGCGGGCCATCGGAACCACCGGCCGCGGTATCGGTCCGGCGTACATGGACAAGGTCGCCCGCCTGGGCATCCGTGTGCAGGACGTGTTTGACGAGTCGATCCTTCGCCAGAAGGTTGAGGGCTCGCTGAAGCAAAAGAACGAACTGCTGGTCAAGGTCTACAACCGGCGCGACGTCGAGGTCGAGGAAATCGTCCAGTACTTCACTTCCTTCGCCGAGCGGCTGCACCCGCTGGTCATCGACTCGACCTACGTGCTCAATGAAGCGCTCGACGCCGGCAAGGTGGTCCTCATGGAGGGCGGGCAGGCGACGTTCCTCGACGTTGACCACGGCACCTACCCGTTTGTGACGTCGTCAAACCCGACCGCCGGCGGCGCCTCAGTCGGCTCCGGCATCGGCCCCACCCGCATCAACCGGGCGGTGGGCATCATCAAGGCGTACACCACCCGCGTCGGCGCCGGACCGTTCCCCACCGAGCTGTTCGACGACATGGGAATCCACCTCCAGAAGATCGGCGGAGAGTTCGGCGTGAACACCGGACGCCCGCGGCGCTGTGGCTGGTACGACGCCGTGCTGGCGCGCCACGCTTCCCGCGTCAACGGATTCACCGACTACTTTGTGACGAAGCTCGACGTCCTGACCGGTATTGAGAGCATTCCGGTGTGCGTGGCGTACGACGTCGACGGCGTCCGCCACGACGAAATGCCCATGACGCAGACCGACTTCCACCACGCGAAGCCCATCTTTGAATACTTCGACGGCTGGACCGAGGACATCACCGGAGCCCGGACCATCGAGGACCTGCCGGAGAACGCCCAGACCTACGTGCGGGCGCTCGAGAAGATGTCCGGCACTCGCTTCTCCGCCATCGGCGTAGGCCCGGACCGCGACCAGACGATCGTGATCAACGACCTCATCGGCGGATAGCCGGGTCAACACAGCAAAACGGCTAGGTTCCTGGAGAACCTAGCCGTTTTGCTGCCTGCGGTCTAGAGATTGCTGTCGACGTCGGCGCTTTCCCTAAGTTTCTCGACCAGCGCGAGTGCCGCGTCGGATTGCTTCTGCTGCGTAACCTGCTGCTCAAGCTGCGGCTTTACCTCTTCGAACGGCGGGATCTCGGAGCCCTGTGCGGCTGCGCCGGAGGCCTTTGCCTCCTCGTAGGCTGCCTTCAGTTCCTCCTCGGTCGGCGCGGTGTCACCGGTCTCCTCGGCGAGCAGCGCGTCGAGGCGGACCTGCTGCCGAATCTGCTCGGTGGCCTCTTCCTTGGTGATGCCCTTTTCCTCAAGCGCTGTGAAGAGTTCTTCGGGGGAGGTGAACTGGTTCGTCGCGACCAGTTCGTCCGTTGTCGCCTTGATGGCTTCCTCGCTGGCTTCTATCCCACGATCGTCGGCTTCCTGGATGAGGAGCTTGGTGCCGATGAGGTTGTCGAGCGTCTGCGTTTTCAGTTGCTCCTGGTCGACTTCCTGTCCGGTCACCTGCGCCTGCATTGCCATCTGCTGGAAGGTGCCCTCGTATGCGGTGGTGAACTCTTCCTTGGTCACCTCGTCGCCGTTGACGGTTGCCACGACGTCGGGAACTCCCTCAAGGTCCGGCGTGGGGGCTTCCGCCGGGGTGCTTGCGGCGCTCTCGCTCGGGGCGGGTTCAGCCTCGGTGTCCCCTCCGCAGCCTGTCGCGAAAGCGAGCGCACTCGCCAGGGCCAGGCTCATGAGCCACTTCTTCTTCACAAACACTCCTACTGTTGATTACCGACCTGCGACTCTAGCAGCGCCCCATGTACATCGGCTCAGTGCTGGCTGGATAGACGCTGAACGGTAGGATGCGGAAGATGGCGCAGTTCCCTTCGGATATCCACCTTGCAAGCCTGCCGCAACTGCTGCTCGACGTTGACGCGATTGACGCCAACATTGCCCTCAAGGAGCAGTGGGCGGCCGGACACTCGATGGTGCTCGCTCCCCACATCAAAACAACGATGACCCGCGAGATAGTCCAGCGCCAGCTTCCCGGGTCCTGGGGAGTGACGGTCGCGACGCCGGCGCAGGCCGCACTCGCTGTGACCTGGGGCGCCCGGCGCATTCTCATCGCCAATGAAGTGGTGTTCCCTGCGTTGATAGATGACCTGCGCAGGCTCCTGGAATTCAATCCCCACCTCGAGATCCACAGCCTCGTTGACTCCGAAGAGGCAATTGCCGCCCTGGCACAGGGTTTCCACGACGCCGACCGGCCCCTGTTTGTACTGGTCGACGTCGGCGTGGCCGGTGGGCGAACCGGAATTCGCAACGCCGCGGAAGCACCCGCCCTGGCCGCAGCGGTCAGGGATGCCCCCGGGCTCCGCCTCGCCGGCGTCAGCGCCTATGAAGGGATCGCGCCGAATATCCGCACGCCTGAGAACCTCGCCGTCATCGACGGACACTGCCGGGCCGCCAGGGAGATCTTCGATGCGTTGCAGGGCCAGTTCGAGGTCCAGCAACCTCTCTTCACTGTGGGAGGATCCGCGTTCCAGGACCGTGCGGTGCTCCACCTTCCCGAGAGCGCACTCAACGTGCTGCGCTCCGGCTGCTACGTCATCCATGACCACGGCACCTACGCGGACGTGTCGCCGCTGCCCGGCCTGCGTGCCGCCGCAGTGGTGCGTGCCGTCGTCGTCTCCGTGCCTGAGGAGGGGCGGGCCGTCCTGGGCGCGGGCAAGCGGGAGCTGGCGTACGACGCCGGCCTGCCCACCATCGTGGCGCACCACCGAGACGGTGCCGCGCTGCCTGAGCCAACCGGCGTCGTCGTTCGGCTGTTCGATCACCACACGGTGGTGGACGACGCCGCATCGCTGAGGGTGGGCGACACCGTTGACCTCGGTATTTCGCACCCCTGTTCCGTGTTTGACCGGTGGCGGACGGCGCTTGCCGTCCACGGCAACGCGACCGAGGTGTGGCACCCGCAATTCTGAGCGCTACCAGCCCCAGGTCCCCGGCGCGCCCTTGAACGGGCCCACCACCCTTGATGTGATCCAGCCGCCATAGAAGTCACCGGGCTGGGCGCGCACCTCCTCGCCGTCGACGAGGCAGCGGTCCATCCTGCCGGGGTAGACCGCGACGGTTCCGGCGAGCCGCTCAAACCCGGCCGTGGGCTGGAGGTAGGTCCACGCGGACCGTTCGGCGCTCGCAGAGCCGGCAACGACGTCGTAATAGGTGGCCTCTCCCTTGAACTCGCACCAGCTGGTACCGCCGACCGGGTGCAGCGTGTCCGGCACGAAATCCGTGTCCGGTACGTAGAACACGGGTGGGTGGCTCGTCTCCAGCACCCGCAGGGCGCTATGAGTCCGCGCGATCTCCCGCCCGCCGAACTCGATGACGACGACGCCGGGATAGTTCTCGATGCGGGGCGGGCGCGGGAAGTCCCACACCGACTCCTGGTCCGGCCCCGGTTGCTCGCGTTTTACCTTGTTCATACCCATAGCGCCACCGTACTCTTCGGTACCCTTGAATGAGCCCCAGTTCCTACCCGAAAGGGCCCGCGATGAAGATCAGTGTTGGACAATTCAGGCCGATCGGGGACGTCTCCGCCAATGTCGCGACGATGCGGGAGCTCGCGCGCCAGGCAGTGCAGGAAGGGTCAGAACTGATCGTCTTCCCCGAGGAGTCGATGTTTTCCATCGGAAAAGTGGAAGGCGCCCTCGCCGACGCCGTGGATGCGGGCTGGACCATCTTCGTCCAGCAGCTCTCGTTCCTTGCCGCGGAGCTGAAGATCGCCATCGTCGCAGGCGGGTACGAGTCAAGCGGCGAGGAGCGCCCGTACAACACGCTGGTGCTCATTGACTCCACGGGCCGCATCGTGGATACCTACCGCAAGCTGCACCTGTATGACGCGTTCAGCTACCGGGAGTCCGAGCGCATCAAACCGGGCGACGGCGGCCTCACAGTGGTGCCGGTCGGTGACCTGACCGTCGGACTCATGACGTGCTACGACCTCCGCTTCCCGGAGCAGGCAAGGGCACTCGCGGACCGTGGCGCCGACGTCGTGCTGGTGCCTGCCGCGTGGTTCAAGGGGGATCACAAGGTCGAGCACTGGGAGACGCTGCTGCGGGCCCGGGCCATCGAGAACACGGTGTGGATCGCCGCGGCGGGGACATCGTCGTCGCACACCATCGGGCACTCGGCCATCCTTGACCCGATGGGGGTGCCGCAGGTTTTCCTGAACGACGAGGAACAGGGCGTTGTGACGGTTGAGGTGAATCGGAAGCGTATCGAGGAAGTGCGTGAGTTCCTGCCGGTGCTGCGGAATCGCCGGTTCGCGCAGAACGAGGAGATTGTCGAAGCGCACTAGCTTGTATGACAAGTAGGTAAGTTGTACGATAAGTCATCCGTCCCGTTCTCCCGAAGGTTCCGCGATGACTTACACGCCCGACGCAATCCGCCACGTCAAACTCTCTACCGCCACGCTGCCGCTGGCCACGCCCATTTCCGACGCCAAGGTCTTCACCGGCAGGCAGAAGCCCATGACGGAAGTGGTGTTCCTGTTCGCCGAGATCCTCACTGAGCAGGGCGTCTCCGGTCTCGGGTTCTCCTACTCCAAGCGGGCAGGCGGGCCGGCGCAGTACGCCCACGCACGGGAAGTCGCCCAAGCAATGATCGGCGAAGACCCCAACGACATCGCCAAGCTGTATAACAAGTTGCTGTGGGCCGGTGCGTCCGTGGGCCGGTCCGGCGTCGCCACCCAGGCGCTCGCCGCACTCGACATCGCGCTGTATGACCTCAAGGCGAAGCGAGCCGGACTGCCGCTAGCCAAGCTGCTCGGCGCCTACCGGGACTCGGTGCGCACCTACAACACCTCCGGCGGTTTCCTCAGCGCCTCGATCGATGAGGTCAAGGAGCGAGCAACCCAGTCACTCGCCGAGGGCATCGGCGGCATCAAGATCAAGGTCGGCCTGCCGGACTCCGCAGAGGACCTGCGACGCGTGGCGGCCGTGCGGGAGCACATCGGCCCCGACGTACCGCTGATGGTGGATGCGAACCAGCAGTGGGACCGCGCCACCGCCCTGCGCATGGGCCGCAAACTTGAGCAGTTCGATCTGGTCTGGATCGAAGAACCCCTGGACGCGTACGACGCCGAGGGGCACGCCGCGCTGGCACTGGCACTTGATACCCCCATCGCCACCGGCGAGATGCTCGCCTCCGTCGCCGAGCACGAGCGGCTCATCGCAACCCGGGCCTGCGACATCATCCAGCCCGACGCGCCCCGCGTCGGGGGCATCACGCAGTTCCTCCGGCTCGCCACGCTGGCGGACCAGGCCGGCCTGGACCTTGCTCCGCACTTCGCCATGGAAATCCACCTGCACCTTGCCGCGGCCTACCCCCGCGAGCCGTGGGTGGAGCACTTCGACTGGCTGGATCCGCTGTTCAACGAGCGCCTCGAGACACGTGACGGGCGGATGCTGGTTCCCAACCGCCCGGGGCTGGGCGTGACCTTCAGTGACCAGGCACGCGCGTGGACCACTGACAGTGTCGAGTTCGGCACGCGCTGAGCGTGCGTGCCGGCACTGACCACGTGCCAGCATTGACAGCATGAAACAAACGCTGGCCGTCTCGCTCGTCGATAGCCTCCGCCGTCGCATTGTCGAAGGCATCATTCCCTCCGGTGAGAAGCTGCCCAGCGAGAGCGCTCTCATCAGCGAGTTCGGCGTCAGCCGCACGGTCGTCCGGGAAGCTGTGTCCCGGCTGCAGGCCGAAGGTCTGGTGTACACGCGGCGGGGGAGCGGCAGCTTCGCCCTCACCCCGCCGTCCGCGGACGAGGAATCAACCGGAGGCATGCGACGGCCCCGGACCATCGAGGAGCGGCGCGCGCTCCTGGCGTTCCGTGCAGGTATTGAGAGCGAGGCCGCTGCGCTCGCCGCAGCGAACGCAACCCCCGGGATGATCTCTGCCCTTGATGACGCGCTCGCGGCATTCGACGCCGCAGGCAACCACCCCGCTACGGCAGTCTCCTGTGACTTCGCCTTCCACAGGGCCGTGGCGGAGGCCAGCGGTAACTTCTATTTCGTGGATGCGCTGCTGGCCCTGGGGCCGGCGATGATTGCAATGCCTCCGCAGCGCCTTGAACCAGCCGACGACGGCGGGCAGTCTGAGCGGTTGCAGCGCGTCGCCGTCGAACATGTTGCCGTCCGCAACGCGATTTGTGCGGGAGATGCGTTGACCGCGGCCGCCGCAATGCGCCTGCACCTGGCCAACTCGCGGTCCCGCCTGGACGGGTAGCCTGACTAACCACTCCTCAGTCGTAGGATGGCCTCATGACGGCGAACCCAGAAACAATCCGAATGTATGGTGCGGACTGGTGCCGCGACTGCATCCGAACCAAGAGGCAGCTCAACGAGCTCGGCATCAGCTATGAGTACGTCAACCTCGAAGAAGTGCCTGACGCGGCTGAAGAGGCCCGAGGTATCTCCGGGCGGACGAACATCCCGGTTGTGGTTTATCCCGACGGCGACCATCAGGTCGAGCCGACCAACGCAGAGGTAGAGGAGAAGCTTCGCGGGTTGAACCTGCTCAGCAGCTGAAAACGGCATCGAGCCAGCAGGAACGACTGGACCTTCGCGAGAAGCTGGTCGTTTCTGCCGGCTCGATGCCGTGTCCGTGCGGGAAGCTAGCTCCGTTCCGCCGGCTTAACCGCGAGGACCGGGCGGTCTGCCTGCAGGAGAATCCGCTGGGCGTGGGAACCCATGATGAACTTGCCCACCTGTGAGCGCTGCCGCAAGCCGATGACGATCAGCGAGACGTCATGTTCTACGGCCAGCTCCAGGATTTCTTCTGCAAGGTCATCCCTGTGGGAGGGGCGCAGTACGCGGGAGGAGACGCCGGCGTCGTCGGCGGACTTCTTCAACCGCTGAAGGTCCTCGTCGCTGGCAACCGACTTGTCCACGCGGGATCCTTCGCGGACAGAGTTGACGATCAGCAACTCCTGATCGCGCAGCTTCGCCTCCGCAACCGCGGCGGTGACGGCGGCTTCGCCGACGGGAGTGGGTACGTACCCAACCATGATGCTCATAACTTCTCCTAGAAATCTGCGGTTACGCGGTCGGTGTTGCGCTGCCTGCGCTTGGTTAGGGCGGACTGGATCATGGGGCTGACGGCTACGATGACGAAGACCAGCAGCAGCGTTCCCGAGATCGGGCGGGTGAAGAACCCGGACACATCTCCGCCAAACACCAGGAGCGAGCGTCGCAGGTTGGACTCGAGTAGCTCGCCGAGCACGAACGCCAGCACCAGCGGCCCCGGCTCGAAGCCGAACTTCTTCATCAGGTATCCCAGGACGCCGAAGAGCACCACTAGCAGCACATCGAACATGGAGTTGCGGATGGTGTAAGCGCCCAGGATGGTGATCAACGCGGTGATCGGAGCCAGGATGGCGGCGCGAACGCGCAGAATCCTCACGAACAAGCCGACGAGCGGGATGGACATGATCAGCAGCAGGATGTTGCCGATGTACATCGAGTTCACAACGCCCCAGAACAGGTCCGGGTTTTCCGTGATCAGCTGGGGTCCCGGTGTGATGCCATGGATCAGCAAGGCACCGAAGATGATCGCCATGGTGGCATTGGCGGGGATACCCAGGGTGAGCAACGGAATGAAGGAGCTGGTCGCTGCCGCGTTGTTGGCGGTTTCAGGCCCGGCGACACCTTCCACGGCGCCCCTGCCGAAGCGTGTGGGGTCCTTGGCCCGCTTCTTCTCCACTGCGTAGGACACCATGGACGAGATGGTTGCGCCGCCGCCGGGGAGGATCCCGAGGAAGAACCCGAGGACGGAGCCGCGGCCAATCGCCCCGGAGGACTTGCGGAGATCTGCACGGGACGGCCAGACGTTGGCGACCTTGGCCGGCGCACTGACTGCCCGGTGGCGCTCTTCGAGGTTGTAGAGGATTTCGCCGAGGCCGAAGAGACCCATGGCGATGGGGACGAAGTCGATGCCGTCGGCAAGGCTCAGGTTGCTGAAGGTGAAGCGCTCGGCGCCGGTGAACACATCGCGGCCGACGGTTGCCAGCAGCAGGCCGACCGCTGCGGCAATGAGCGCCTTGATCTTGGTTCCGCCGCTGATCGTCGCGACCAGCAGGATGCCCACCAGGGCAAGGGCGGTGTATTCCGGTGGACCGAAATCGAGCGCGAAGCTGGCAACCAGCGGAGCCAGGAAGGTGAGTCCGATGATCGCCACGGTGCCACCGATAAAGGAGCCGATGGCGGCGATACCGAGGGCGGTTCCGGCCTTGCCCTGTTTTGCGAGCACATAGCCGTCGAACACGGTAACCACGGAGCTGGCTTCGCCGGGAAGGCGCAGGAGGACGGAGGTGATGGTTCCGCCGTACTGGGCGCCGTAGAAGATGCCGGCGAGCATGATGATCGCCGTGACGGGTTCAATGCCGTACGTGAGCGGCAGCAGGATGGCGATCGTTGCTGCGGGGCCGAGGCCCGGCAGCACGCCGATGAGCATGCCGATCACTACGCCCATCAGGCAGTAGAGGAAGTTTTGCGGGTCTAGAACGACGCCGAAGCCGTCAATGACCGGGTTCAGGTAATCCATGGCGGGTCCTTTTGTGCTTCAGGGCTAGAAGAGGTGGGGGATCGAGGTCCCCAGGCCGAGGATGAAGATTGCGTAGAAGGCGGCGATGACCAGCACCGAGTAGATCGATGCCGCCCGCCAGGTTTCTCCGCCGAGGAATTTCATCCAGATGAAGCACAGCAACAGGGATGGAATTTCGAAGCCGATGACCGGCATCAGCCAGACCATGGCGAGCAGCGTCGCGAATCCGTAGCCGGCCATCCGCGACAGCGGGGAGAATTTCTCCCCGTCCAGGCCCCCGCGCCGGCCAACGACCAGTTGCGCGAGGGCGAGAACGGTGATGATGAGACTGATGACGAACGGCCAGGTCCCTGGACTGGGCGTGCCTGGCGAGCCAAGGCCGAGACCAACAGCAATGATCATGCCAGCCACGCCCACACCGGCCGCCACGAGGGAGGATGCGAGGTTCGCGACCGGGCCGGCCGGCGGAGCAGCATCCGCTTCCCACTCGGCAGCAAGGTCCTCCGGCGACAGGACAGGTGTGCCCGCATCTTCGAAGTCATGGGCGTGTCTTACTTCTTTGACTTCATCGACGCCCTTCGCGTCGGTCGAGCCGTTGGGAGCGGCTCCGGGAGTGCGTTTAGGCTTCATTGCAGTGCTCATTTCAACTGAGGTCTCGGCTCGGCCTGTGACGAGGTGTTACTCGCCGGCGAGCGAGATGTCGTATTCCTCGACCAGTGCCTTGTACTTCTCGGCGAGAGTATTCCACTCCTCGACAACCTCTTCACCGGAAACTTCCCATGGTGCGAGGATGTTCTGCTCGTTGAATTCCTGGTAGGTCTCACTAGCCTGCGCGGCTTCAACGGCCTCAACCAGTCGAGCCTTTACATCCTCCGGGAGTCCCTTCGGTGCGGCCAGCGCGCGGTACTGGGAAACAGGGACTTCGTAGCCCTCTTCGATGGCGGTCGGGACGTCAGAAAGGAATTCGCTGCGCTCACCGGCGAAGGTGACGATCGGAGTGACCGCGCCTGCCTCGATCTGCGGTAGGGCTTCACCGAGCTGGATCGTGGCAACGTCGACCTGATCGCCCATGACGGCGGTCAGGGCCGGCGAACCGGAATCGAACGGTACGGCGGTGCCGTCGATGTCGGCCTGAGCAAACAGAACTGCCTGCGCCAGCTGGGAGCCGGTGCCGACGCCGGTGGTACCGAAGTTCAGGTCACCGCTGCTCTCCTTGATGTCGGCGAGGGATTCGAAACCGGACTCTGGGCTCGCAACCAGAACGTAGTCGTCCTGTGACAGGCCGGCGATCACGTCGAGGTTATCCAGGGACACTGTTTCATCCTCACCAACCGCGAGCGGCGTGATGGTGATCAGCGAGGCGTTAAGGAGAACCAGGTTATGGCCGTCCGCCTCCATGCCGGCAACTTCCTTGGTGGCCACAGCGCCGTTCGCGCCTGCCTTGTTGACTACGGGTACTGCAACGCCGAGGTCCTCGGCCATGCCCTCGGCTACCGAGCGGGCGATGCGGTCGGTTGAACCGCCCGCATCCTGACCAACGGTGATGGTGACGGGGCCGCTGGGGAACTCTTCGGTGGGCGCGGCGCTGCCGCCGCCTACATTTCCGCCGCAGGCTGACAGCGCGAGCACACCGGCAGTTGCGGATGTCGCGATCAGGACGCGGCGGGTAAGTGATGCTTTCACGAGTTGGTACTCCTCATTCGGGAACGGCGTTGTTCGGCTAGGGGGCTCTGAGCAAATGTGATGGCACTCACGGCTTGGCCCTGAGAAGACTTTACGGAGCAGGAGTTATGCGTGTCCAAGCCCACAATTGCATCAAGTGATGCTCGCGACGCATCACTGCGGCCGTGAAAGGCACGCAGCGCTGGAAGAAACCTACGAGATGGCTTCGGCGCTTCCGGTTTGATCCTCCAAGATGATGTCCAACAAACGCAGGACTGCCGGATTGGTCGTCGATTCGTTCCACGCGACGTGCAGATCCGCGTGATTCAATTCCGCGAGACTGGCCGGCCCCCTCAGCTCCTCGAAGTGGACTCCGGAAGGCGAAAACTCCTTGGAGGATGCCGGCACCAGCGTGACGCCGAGGCCTGCCGCCACAAAGGCGAGCAGGGCAGGAACCTGACTGGCGAATTGAGTGACTCGGGGGTGCACTCCGGCGCTTTCGTATAGGCGCATGACCAAGTCGTAAAAGTAGCGCGCCTCGGCGGTGGAGTACATCATCAAAGGCTGACCATCCAGTTGGCGGAGGGAAACGCCCTCCCCGGTCGCCAGCGCATGTCCTACCGGGAGTGCTGCCACCAGGCGGTCGTTCAGGAAGGGGCGGGTGATCACCCCCGGACGGGCCACGATCGGGCGCAAGAGTCCGATATCTATGGACCCCCGCGTAATAGCGTCCAGCTGATCAACTGATACTGCTTCGCGGAGGACAAAGGACACGCCGGCAATCTGGGCGCCTGCCCTGCGGAGAATCCCCGGCAACGCCACTTGGCCTGCGATGGCCGTGTAGCCGACCACTATTGTGCCGGCATCGCCGGTCGAAACCCGGCGCACGTCCAAAGATGTCTTGGCGCAGAGGTCAAGGACCCGCCGGGCCGCGGGCAGCAATACCTTCCCCGCTGCGGTCAACTCGACCTTCCGACTGCTGCGTTCAAAAAGCTGGGAGTCAAGCTCGCGTTCCAGCAACTGAATCTGGCGGCTGAGCGGCGGTTGGGTCATGTTGAGTCGAGCTGCGGCAGCGCCGAAATGCAGTTCCTCGGCGACGGCGACGAAGGACTCCAGCTGAATAAGCGAAAACATGGATTCACTCCTTGCATGGTTTCGTGCTTATTTTAGCTTGGACAGCAATGATCAAGGGGGCTTAGCGTGAAGGCAACCCAGCGCCACCCGCGAAAGGACCCCCAATGTCAGCCTCCCTGGACGCCGAGCTCCGGCACCCGTCGCCGTACGCCGGACAGATCACCATCACAGGCGTCACGGTTACACCGGTGGCCTTTGCGGATCCACCGCTCCTCAATACGGTAGGGGTGCACGAGCCCTTCGCGCTGAGGGCTATCCTCCAATTGCATACCGACGTAGGTTTCACCGGACTCGGTGAAACCTACGGAGACGCCGGTCATCTGGCTCGCCTTCGCCTGGCGGCAGAAGCGGTGACCGGAGCCGACCCCTTCAATATCAACGACCTGCGTATCAGGGTGGCTCGCGCACTGACGGCGGACAGTACGCAGGGCGGCCACGGAATGAGCGGCATGGTCACGGGCTCATCCACAGCGGACCGAGTGCTCTCTCCGTTCGACGTCGCAGCGCTTGATATTCAGGGCAAGGTGCTCGGTCTGCCGGTCAGCGCGCTTCTCGGCGGCGCGGTCCGTGAAGCGGTGCCGTTCAGCGGCTACCTCTTCTACAAGTGGGCAGGACACCCTGACCAGGGTGACGATGACTGGGGACCAGCGCTCGACGCCGAAGGCATAGTTGAACAGGCGCGGCGCATGGTCGCCGACTACGGTTTCACAGCGCTCAAGCTGAAGGGCGGCGTGTTCGAACCCGACGATGAAGCCGCCGCTGTTGAAGCACTCCGCGCAGCCTTTCCCGAGATGCCGCTGCGCATCGACCCGAACGCCGCGTGGACAGTGGATACGTCGATCCGTATTGGCCGACGACTTGAGGGTGTTCTGGAGTATTTGGAAGATCCCACGCTTGGAATCGAGGGCATGGCGGAAGTGCGTCGCAACGTCGGGCTGCCGCTGGCCACCAACATGTGCGTGGTGAGCTTCAATGACATCCCCCCGGCCGTTGCCGCCGGTGCAGTGGACGTAGTGCTTTCGGACCATCACTTCTGGGGAGGATTACGCCGAACACAGACCTTGGCTGGAATCGCAGAAACGTTCGGACTGGGGCTGTCGATGCACTCAAACTCACACTTGGGCATCAGCCTGGCCGCCATGGTGCACCTGGCTTCGACCACTCCCAACCTCGACTATGCCTGTGACACTCACTGGCCATGGAAGCGCGAGGATGAGGACATTGTCCTGCCCGGTGCCCTCACCATCCGGGAGGGAGCCGTCGCCGTTCCGACGGCTCCGGGACTGGGAGTCGAACTGGATCCGGACGCCCTGGAGCGGCTGCACCGGCAGTACCTGGACAGCGGAATCAGGGAACGTGACGACACCGGATATATGCGTCGTATCCAGCCTGACTACCGCCTCGAGAGCCCGCGGTGGTGAGCCTCGAGTCAGGGCCTGCCGAACTAGCCCAGCATGACGCTGGGGTACTGGACGTGGTGGTGACCGACCCAATTATTTCCCGCTTTGCCGAGAGGCTGATGGCTGGTGCGCCGGACCACCGTTGGCATTTCGTAGCTGACGCCCCACCGGAGGCAAGCTTGCGAGCGACCGGCGCGGCCGACGTCGTCGTCTGTTCCAGAATGGACACCGCCGAGGCTGCGGCCTGCGGTGCGCGGCTGGTGCATGTGACGGGAGCCGGGCTGGACCGGGTCGCGGTTGACGCTTTGCCGGCGGGCACGGCAGTCGCCAACACCTTTCACCACGAACGGCCCATCGCCGAGCATGTTCTGATGTCTATCCTGGCGCTCACACGGCGGCTCCAGAGTGTCAGCGAGGAACTTCGAGCCGGTGTATGGCGGACCATCGCTACCGACGAGCGGGTGCCTTTGCACCGCACCCTGGACAGCATGACCATTGGCGTCATCGGATTCGGAGGTATCGGCAGCGAGGTGGCCCGTCTTGCCGCCGCTGTCGGAATGGAGGTGGTGGCTGTGCGGCACCGCCCCGACACGCCACTGCCCGAGGGCGGCGCGAAGCCACGCTGGGTAGGCGGTGTCGGCGACTTGCCGCGCCTGCTGGCAGAGTCCGACGTCGTTGTGGTTACCGTTCCGCTTACGCCCGAGACCGAGGACCTCATCGGTACCGTAGAACTGGCGGCGATGCAGAAACATGCGCTGCTCATCAATGTCGCGCGGGGCCCGGTGGTTGATCAGGCTGCCCTATACGACGCGTTGCTGGAGCAACAGATCGGCGGCGCCGCGATCGATGTGTGGTGGGGCGCGCCGGAGGCTGGTCGCACTCCACCGGCTGACTACCCGTTCACTGAACTCCCTAACGCCCTGCTCACGCCGCACTATTCCGGTCACGCACGCTCCACGTTCGAGCTGCGCGCCGATGACATCGCCTACAACGTGAATCGGCTCGCCACCGGGAAGGCCCTCCGGAACCAGGTGCGTTAGCGCCGGACTATCCGTCGGCCAGAAGGCGGACGATCAGAAGTATGGCCCCACCCGCTGCAGCGGCCAGCGCAATGGTCCGCAGACGCTCGGCGTCCATGAACCGGTTGGCCCACCGCGACAACGCGAAACCAATGAACACCACAGGCGAGAGCCAGAGGAAAGCCGCCAGGGTGGTGCCGGCGACGGCTCCGGCTACATTCAGCAGGAGCACCGACACCAGCGAGCCAACCAGAAAGAACGCGCTCATCGTCGCACGGAGGCGCGCCGGTGGTTGCCCCTGCCAAACGATAGCCATGGGAGCCCCGCCGATGGCGGTCGCAGTGCCCATGACCCCGGAGATGGTACCGGCCATCATCAAGGCCGGGCGCGTCGGTGCCGGCCGCCAGCCAAGATAAGCGGACCCGATGCCAGCCAGGACGCTGACCGCCACCAGCCAGGAGAGTGCCACTGTGGACATGGCGACCGCTAGCCACGCGCCGAGCACACTGCCGGGAATACGGCCGGCGAGCGCCCATGCCGCCCCTCTCACATCCAGCTCGGCCCGGTCACGGACAGTGACCAGCAGGGTGACCAGACAAGCGAGCATCACCACAAGCGCAGGTAGTAGTTCCGGTGCAATGAGTGCAATGACAGGAGCGGCGATCAATCCCGCGCCGAATCCGATGGATCCCTGTATGGCGGTCGCAGCGCAGACCGCGAAGGCCAGGACAACGTATTCGGCAGGACTCACGTACCGACCGGAGCAGACGTGAGTCCCGCTTCAACCGTATCGGCGAGCGGGAAGTGGCACTCCGCTGCATGCTGCGGCCCGTGCCCCATAGAGTGCAGCTGCGGGATGCCGAGTGACACCCGGCCGGCTTGTGCAGCGGTCTGTGCGGGGGGAGCCTCGCGGGCGCAAATGCCCTGGGCCTTCCAGCAGCGCGTGCGGAACCGGCAACCTGAGGGCGGATCGATCGGTGACGGAAGTTCCCCGCGCAGGACGATCCGCTCGGCGGGCCGGTCCGCCGGGTTCAGCTTGGGGGAGGCGGACATTAGCGCTGCGGTGTAAGGGTGAAGGGGTCGTTCGAAAACGTCGCTCGTGGCGCCCGTTTCGATGATCCGGCCTAGATACATCACAGCCACGCGATCGGTGACATGACGGACAACAGACAGATCGTGGGAGATAAAGATGTAGCTGACGCCCAGTTTCTCCTGCAACTCGTTGAGCAGGTTCAGCACCTGCGCCTGCACCGAAAGGTCCAGGGCGGAAACAGGTTCATCCAGAATGATTAACTCCGGGTTCAGCGCCAGTGCGCGGGCAATGCCGATGCGTTGGCGCTGGCCGCCGGAAAATTCCTGCGGCGACTTCTTCGCATCAGATGTACGCAGCCCAACCAGTTCCAGTAGCTCGTGGAGGCGTGCCTCCCGTTCCCGTGCCGAATTGAACAGACCGCGATGGGTTGCCCAAGGCTCCGAGATGATGTCTCCGGCGCTCATCCGGGCATTCAACGAGGCGAACGGGTCCTGGAAGACCATCTGGACCCTGCGCCGCCAAGCCAGCAGCTCCTTGCCCCTGAGGCTGAATGGATCCTTCCCGTCGAAAGTCACGGTTCCGCCGTCTGGCTTTTCCAGCAGCATCAGGGTTCGGGCGAGGGTTGATTTTCCACAACCTGACTCGCCGACCAGGCCGAGCGTTTCACCCCGGCCGACGGAGAGATTGATGCCATCCAAAGCGCGCAGCTCGTTGCTGCCCGATCCACTCCGGCCGACATGGAAGATCTTGGTGACATCGCGAACCTCAAGGGCTGCGGTGCCGGGCTCGTTTACTCCCTCAAGTTGTGCGGTCATGACGTGGTTTCCTTCAGGAGCTTCCGGGAATCGAGTAGTTCGGAAAAGTGGCACGCTGCTGAACGGTCGGTTCCTGTTGAACGCAGGGCGGGGCGCTCCGCGCGACAGACTTCCTGGGCAAGGGGACAGCGGTCCTGATACACGCAGCCAGGTGGAATGTTCTTCAGCTCGGGCGGGCTGCCGGGGATCGAGGAGAGGATGGCGCCGCGCTCCGCGTCCGTCGGCACGGACTCCAGTAGTCCCTTGGTATATGGGTGACGGGGGTCGGCGAAGACCTCCTCCACAGGCCCGGACTCCACGACGGTGCCCGCGTACATGACGCAGACGGTGTCAGCTTCCTCCGCGACCACGGCGAGGTCATGCGTGATGAGCACTACCGCCATGTCCTCTTCTTCCCGCAATCTGCGCAGCAGATCCATGATCTGCGCCTGGACTGTGACGTCGAGCGCGGTCGTCGGCTCATCTGCGATGAGCAGGCGAGGGCTGAGCGCTACCGCCGTTGCGATGAGTATGCGTTGGCGCATGCCGCCCGAGAACTGGTGGGGGTATGCATCAACCCGTGACTCCGGTTGCGGGATCCCCACGCGAGCCATCAGGGCGATTGCTTCCTTCCGAGCGTCGGCAGCGGAAAGACCGCGGTGAATCCGGAAGGTTTCGCCGATCTGAACGCCCACCGGATAGACCGGGTTGAGCGCGGTGAGGGCGTCCTGGAAGACGATCCCCAGTTCCGCACCCGCAATTTTGCGTCGTTGTTTGGCTCCCATCCCGGCGAGTTCCTTGCCTTCGAGCTGCATCGAGCCCCCGGCCACGTGCGCTACCGGATCAAGTAGTCCGGCAATAGCCTTCGCAGTCATTGACTTGCCGCACCCTGACTCACCGAGCAGCGCCAGGGTCTGGCCGGCACGGGCTTCGAAACCGGCTGAGCTGACTGCCCGTACCGTACCGAACGGAGTGCGAATGTCGACGTCGAGTCCGTCCACACGCAGTACTACCGGGTGTGAACCGTCGGATGAGCGGATATGTTCAGTGGTCTCAGTCTTGGTCACTTGGACTCCTTGGCGGCGGGGCGGGTCACGATTTTCTTCCGGCCCGGCAGTGCCAGTCGCCAGCGCTGCCCGGGATCCGTCGCGATGCGGAGCCAGGCCGCGAGCATGTTGGCAGCAATCGCTGTGACCACAATCGCGATGCCCGGGAAGATGGAAAGCCACCAGGCCGTCTGAAGGTATTGCCGGCCCTGGGCAACCATCAGCCCCCAGCTAACGTCCGGCGGCTGGATGCCGATCCCCAGGAAGGACAGCGAGGACTCGGCGAGCATCACGTAGCAGAACTCGAGCGTGGCCAGCGTGAGGAGGGTTGGAGTGACAACGGGTATGACGTGCCGACGGATGATCGCGTTCGGTCGTGCGCCGAAGGTGCGAGCAGCGTCCACGAAGGTGCGGCTCTGCAGTTCGGCTGATTCGGCCCGTGCAGTCCTGAGGTAGATCGGTATGCGGGTCAACGCCAGGATCAGGACGATGTTCGCGATAGACGGGTTGAAGACGTAAAGCACGACGACGGCCAGCAGCAGCGAGGGGAAGCTCATGATTACATCGGCGATGCGCATCGAGGCGTTCTCCCTCCAGCCCCGGTGATAACCCGCCCAGATTCCCCATAGCGAACCGATCAGCAGGGCAACCATCACAGCGGGAATAGCGACCATCAGGGTAGTCCTGGTTGCAACCACCAGCCTGGCCAGGACGGAGCGTCCGAGGGAGTCGGAGCCCAGCAGGTATTCCCACCCGTTCGCGGGGTCGAACGGTGGCTTGTTCGCGAACAGAAGATTCTGGCGTGTGGCAAGCTCGCCCATCAACATGGGGCCGAAGACGGCTGTCGCCACCACAATGAGTAGGATGACTGCGCCGACGGACGCAAACTTGTCGCGCAGCAGCATGCGCAACATGCTCGGATGGTTGTGCTTGGCCGCTGTGGCGCCATCCTTTACCTTTCGACCGCCCTTGCGCTCGGCTGCGGTGCCCGAAGTTTCAATCATCGTGTTCTCCTAGGCCCTGGCTGTGGCATTGGGCGCTGTGTCAGCGGGGAAAGATTCGTTCGTCCGTGCCTTTTTCTTCCGGCGCGTGCCGGTGCCCGCGGGCCGGACCCGCGGGTCCAACAGGGCGTAGGCGAGGTCAATCAGGATGTTCAGCACGAAGATGGCGATGGCCGTCAGCAGCACGGCAGCCTGAAGGACGGCGAAATCCCGCTGAAGGATCGAATCGATCATCAATTTGCCGATTCCTGGCCAGCCGAAGATAGTTTCCACGACAACCGCACCGTTGATGAGGCCGACCATGAGATCGCCCGCAACTGTGAGCGCCGGTGCGGCGGCGTTGCGCAGAGCATGTCGGGTGATGACGCGCTTCTGCGAAGCGCCCTTGCTGCGTGCGAGCTTGATATAAGGCTCGGAGAGGGCTGACACCATTGCTCCGCGAACCACCTGGACGAGCGCCCCGAAAGGACGCATCATCAGTGTGGCGATCGGTAGGATCCAGGCTTCAGACCCGCCGACGCCGGAGGTAGGCAGCCACCCCAGGGTGATTGCGAAAATCCAGATGCCCACAATCGCCAGCCAGAAATCCGGGATGGAAGCCGCTGCCATGGATACAAAGCTGGCAATCCGGTCGGCGATGCCATTGGGCTTGAGCGCTGCCCAGCTGCCGACAATGACGGCAAGGACGATGGCCAGCACCATGGTGGTGACAGCCAGTTGAAGGGTGGCCGGGAAAGCCCGCAGCGCCATGGCTGCCGCGGACTCTCCCGTCCGGAGGGAAGTGCCGAAGTCCAGTTGGAGTACCCCGCCGAAGTAATCGACCATCTGGGCCCACAGCGGCTGGTCAAGGCCGTTTCGGGTCGCGAAGTCCTCCCGCATCTGCTCGGTTGCGTTAAGCGGCAGGTACAGGCTGGCTGGGTTTCCGGTCATTCTCGCAAGGGCGAAGACTCCGATGATGACGACCACCAGCGGCAATGCACTGGAAACAATGCGTTTCCGTAAGTAGGTCAGCATGGCTTCCCTCTCCTATTCCACTCTCCTGGGTGTTGGGTGGCTACTGGGCCGGCTTGATTTCAGCCAGCCGCAGTTCGTCACCGGAGGACGAGTTCGGCTCATAGTCGATATTGGCGGCCTTCCCGATCATGCCGGTCTGGTGCATGATGTGGGCGAACTGGACAACTTCGTCGTTCTGGTAAGCGAAGATCTCCTCGAATGCGCTCTGCCGATCCTCATCGGTGGCAGCGTTGGCCTTTTCGATCATGGCGTCCAGCTCGGGGGTCCCGAATGCGCTCTGAGCGCCGTCGGTCATCATGTACTGGTCAACGGTGAAGGCGGCGTCACCGGCCTGGTTGCCGTGCTGTGTCATGTGCAGGATGGCGCCCTCGTCCTCAACGAATGGCCGCACCTGGTACTGAAGGTGCTGGCTGGTTTCGAGCATCTTCAGTTCGACATTCAGTCCAGCCTGCGTCAGCTGTTCCTGGAGCACCTGGCCCAGTTCCTGGATCTTGGGGAATTGCGCGTTGCGGACGATCAGGCTAATCGGTGCGCTGGTGTCCACGCCGTCGGCCTTCGCTTCTGCAACAAGGGACTTGGCCTGCTCCAGATCGAACGGCCAGCCTTCAAGCTCGGTGTTGTGGCCGACGATGCCTTCGGGCACCAGCTGGGCTGCGACGGTTTCCCGGCCACCATAAAGGCTGGCAACAATGCCTTCCTTGTCGATTGCGTAGTTGACCGCCTGACGTACTCGGATGTCGTCAAACGGCGGCTTGTCGTTGTGCATCCGGAGCGCTACGGTCTCATTGTTCGGGTACGGGACCCCAAGGTCGCCGATGTTGTCCTCCGGAGCGATGCCCATTGCGATGTCTGCTTCGCCGGAAGTCACCATGGCAGCGCGCACGGTGCCCTCGGAACGCCACTGATATTCGGCCTTCGGGAAAGCGGGCTTTTCGCCCCAGTATCCGTCGTAGGCAGAGAGAGTAATCTTCTGTCCTGCCTGCCACTCCTCGAGCTGGTACGGGCCGGTGCCGATCGGCTCACGCACCTTCTCGGTAGCCGAGGTCTCGCTCGGGACAACTTCCAGGAAGGATAGACGCAAGGGAAGGATCGGGTCCGGCGCGGCGGTGGTTACGGTCAGTGTGGTGTCATCGACAACCTCGACGGCGAGGTCGTCATCACCGAACACGTAGCCCTCCACATTGCAGCCCAACTCGGAGTTGACGGCGCGTTCGATGGTGTGCGCCGCATCCTCTGCAGTGAAGTCGCTGCCGTCATGGAAGGTCACGCCTTCGCGCAGCTTGAAGGTCCAGGTGGTGTCATCTTCGGAGCTCCATTCCGTGGCGAGCTTCGGTTCAAGCTCCCCAGAGGACGGGTTTCGCTCAACGAGCGGTTCCGTGATCGTGGAGCGGTCGACGACGCCGGTGCTCGTCAGGTTCGATTCGCAGGGTTCCAGCGTGGGCGGCTCCTGCTGAAGGACGACTCGCAGCGTGTCTGAGGCCTCAGCGGGTCCTCCTTCGCCATCGCCCGAGTTGGCTACGGTGCAGCCGCTCAGCACCATGGAGCCGCCGATCGTCACGGATGTCAGGGCGAGGGTTAGGCGGCGCCTGCCCGTGCCCGCCAGTTCAGGTGACCCGGTTGAGGGTTCAAACGTCATTGTTTCCTCCGAGGAAGCGAGTGGTGAGTGCCGGGTAGAGAGTTTGAATGAAGCCGGCTGGACTCAGCTTGTGATCGCCGTCACGGCCCGTCAAGGGGTGGGTTCTTTGTGAAGCGGACGGCGCGCAAGCCGACGACGGAGCAACAGACGCGATTTCCGCGCCACTGAGCGGAACTTATGGATCTATACCTCGGAGGTATCGATCCATGCTAATTGCGTGTTGGACCGGAATGAACGATTTTCCTAGTGTCGCCCCATGAGCATCGACACAGCAGCGCGGTCCGGGAACCCTCCCTCAATCACTGGCGAGCACATCCTGCAGGTAGGTCCGGTCAATCCCGCCGTCGCTGCCGCACTTGCCGATGAGTTCGGTGCTTTGCGCCTCCCGGACGGAGACGGACGGTTGGACTTCCTCACGCACCATGCGGAGGGGATTCGAATCGCCGTCTGTTCCGGCCGGTACGGGGTAGACACCGGATTGATGAGACGGCTGCCAAACCTTGAAGTGATCGTAAATTTCGGTGTCGGCTATGACGCGACCGATGTAGCCCAGGCCCAGGAACGCGGCATCGCCATCAGCAATACGCCGGACGTGCTGACCGAGTGTGTTGCAGACACCGCGCTGTCGCTCTACCTCGACGTACTGCGCCGCATCAGCGCTGCGGATCGTTTCGTCCGCCGCGGAGGCTGGGAGTCGACTTCGTCCTACCCGCTGACCACACGAGCTTCAGGCAAGAAGGTAGGCATCCTTGGCTTGGGCCGCATCGGCAAGGCCATCGCGGCCCGGCTCGATGCATTCGGATGCGAGATTCATTACCACAACCGCCGGCCCGTCGAAGGCTCGGACTACACCTACCATTCATCGCCGACCGAGTTGGCGCAGGCTGTGGAGGTTCTGGTCATCGCCGCTGCTGGAGGGCCGGATTCCGCAGGGCTGGTGGACGCCGGGGTGTTGGCAGCACTCGGAAGCGACGGTTACCTGATCAACATCGCCCGTGGGACCGTCGTCGATGAAGCGGCGCTGGTTTCCGCTCTGACGGATGGCCGCCTGGCAGGAGCGGGGCTGGACGTCTTCGCGTCCGAGCCGCACGTCCCAGCCGAGCTGCTGGAACTCGAGAATGTGGTCCTGCTCCCACACCTGGGAAGCGGCACCCGCGAAACCCGCACGGCGATGGCGGACCTGACACTTGAGAACCTGCGCAGCTATGTGCATGAAGGAAAGCTGGTAACCCCGGTCTAGCCTGGGGTCGGCACTCAACGGCCGTGGTGGCCTCACCGATACTATGATGCACGTTAAGCGCTTGACAGCGCCCAGTCATTCACGTGAGGCATCATGTTTACCTTGGATCAAGCCCGAAGCTTCATCGCAGTTGCCGAGGAGCTCCACTTTGGGCGGGCCGCCGAACGACTCAATATGACCCAGCCACCGCTGAGCCGGCAGATTCAGAAGTTGGAGCGCAGTGTCGGCGTAGAGCTGTTGGAGCGCGACAACCGGAAGGTCTCACTCACTGCTGCCGGTCGCGCCTTCCTGGTTGAAGCCCGAAAGCTCGTTGTCGCTGCCGAACGGGCTCCCAAGACGGCCCAACGCATTGCGGCGGGCAAGTCCGGCCAGCTCCGTGTCGGTTTCACCGCTGCTTCGGGTTTCAGTCTCCTTGGTCCGCTGCTGACGGAGATTGCAACGGAACTGCCCGACGTCGATGTCGAGCTTCAGGAGCTTGTCACCGGCGAACAGGTGGCGGCAATTGCCGACGGGGACCTGGACCTCGGTCTCGCGAGGCCGACCTTTGATGCGGACATTTTCGAGTCGCACCTGTTGTTCACCGAGGACCTGCTGCTGGCTGTTCCGTCCGGGCACGAGCTCGACCGGCTGCACCGGTCGCTGACGGTGACGGATCTGAAGGGGGTGCCGCTGATTATGCACTCGCCCACCAAGGCCAGATACTTCTACGATCTGGTGGTCCGCAACATCCCGGTGGAGCACGGAAATGTTGTGCATACGGTGAGCCAGGTCGTCACGATGGTGGCGCTGGTGGCAGCCGGCAGGGGTGTGGCCTTTGTGCCGGAATCGGCGAGCATGCTGAGCGTGGAGGGCGTCTCCTACCTCCGCCTGGCAGATATCGAGCCCGACGCCGTCGAGCTTCATGCCATCTGGAGCAGGGAAATCCGTAATCCTGCCCTTGGCAGGCTGCTCGAACTCATCAGGACCAAGGACCTGTAGACGCTGATACCCCGAGAGCATCAATCCATACAAAAGTGGGCTTAGACATGCATCATCTGAGTTCCTAGTGTTGAAGTATCCCAGCAAGAAGCACCAACACTCGCCGTCGTGGCGAACTGCCTAAGGAAGATGCATAGTGGCCCAGTACGCGCCCCACGAACTCGCTCAGAAGCTCAAGGACGGCCTGCTGTCCTTCCCGGTGACCGCCTTCACGCCCGAGTTGGCGTTTGATGAGGATGCCTACCGGCAGCACCTGTCATGGCAGACAAGCTTCGACGTCGCAGGCCTCTTCGCTGCCGGCGGCACCGGCGAGGGATTCAGCCTGACCCCGGGCGAGGCGGCGCAGGTCATCCGCGTCGCAGTCGAGGAAGTCGGCGGCAAAGTTCCCGTGCTCGCCTCCGCGGGTGGTTCCACTGCACAGGCCGTGCAGAACGCACAGGACGCGGAAGTTGCCGGCGCCGAGGGCCTCTTGCTTCTCCCGCCGTACCTCACGGAATGCGACCAGGACGGTCTCCTTGCCCACGTCAGCGCCGTATGCTCCGCAACATCGATCGGCGTGATCGTCTACAACCGCGCCAACGCCATCTACTCCGCGGACACCGTCGCCCGTCTTGCTGAGCGCCACCCGAACTTCATCGGGTTCAAGGACGCTATCGGCGACATTGAGCACCTCACCAAGGTCTACGTCAAGAACGGCGACAGGCTGTTCTACCTCGGCGGCCTGCCCACGGCCGAGACGTTCGCACTTCCGTTGCTGCAGCTGGGAATGAGTACCTACTCATCGGCGCTTTACAACTTCGTGCCAGAGTTCGCGCTTGAGTTCTACCGTGACGTACGAAAGCAGGACCATGCAGCCGTCACCGAGAAGTTGCAGCGGTTCGTGCTGCCCTACCTCGACATCCGTGACCGGGTGCGCGGTTACGGCGTCTCCATTGTGAAGGGTGGACTCAAGGTCGTCGGCCGCGACGTAGGTGGCGTACGCCCGCCGCTGCAGAACCTCACCGACGCTGACCTCGCAGACCTGAGCGCACTCATCGATGCAGCGGGAATTCGTCCAGCACCTGCTGCTCTCACCACCGCCTGATCAACCAACCGGTCATCCATCCGTAAGGAGCTTTCATGCCTACCCAGAACGCAACTCTTCAGGGCCACTCGATCATCGCCGGGCAGACCACTTCCGGCAACGCCAAGACTGTCAACGGCTTCGACCCCTCCACCAACGAAACGCTGGAGCCCGCCTACTCGCTGATTGACGTATCGCAGCTTGAGGTCGCCACCGCCGCAGCTGAGGAGGCTTTCGAGTCCTTCAGCCAGCTGGACCCCGATACTCATGCAGCCTTCCTTGACGGAATCGCAGACAGGATTGAGGCCGCGGGTGACGAGGTGGTGGCACGGGCGATGCTCGAGACCGGGCTGCCCGAGCAACGCCTGCGCGGAGAACTTGCTCGCACCACCGGGCAGCTTCGCCTGTTCGCAACAGTGGTTCGCCAGGGCGATCACCGTGGCGTGCGGATCGACCCCGCGCAGCCGGACCGGAAGCCGATGCCGCGTGCTGACATCCGTCAGCGCAAGGTGCCCCTGGGCCCTGTCGCCGTCTTCGGAGCGAGCAACTTCCCGCTCGCGTTCTCCACTGCCGGCGGCGATACCGCTTCGGCCCTGGCTGCCGGCTGCCCGGTCGTGTTCAAGGCCCATAACGCACACCCCGGTACCAGCGAGATTGTTGGCCGCGCGATCGCTGAAGCAGTGAACGACGCCGGACTCCACCCGGGCGTCTTCTCCCTCATCTACGGACCCGGTGCCAGCATCGGCCAGGCGCTCGTGGCTGACCCGGCGATCAAGGCGGTCGGTTTCACCGGATCCCGCTCGGGCGGAACCGCTCTGATGTCCACGGCTGCGTCACGTCCGGAACCCATTCCGGTTTACGCGGAGATGAGCTCGATCAACCCGGTCATCTTCTTCGAGGGGGCGCTGCAGGGTGATCTTGGTGAGCTCGCCAAGGCGTACACCACCTCCCTGACCGCCTCCAGCGGTCAGCTGTGCACCTCTCCCGGCCTCATCTTTGTCCCAACGGGCGACGCCGGTGACAATTTCCTGGCTGCAGTCGCCGCAGCACTCACACCGGCCGCCGGTCAGACCATGCTCACCCGTGGGATCGCAGATTCCTGGAACGCAGGTGTGGAGGCTCTGGGCTCGCAGGACGGCGTCGAACTGGTTGCGCAGGGAACAAAGGGAAGCACGGAGAACGCCCCGGCGCCTGCGGTCTTCGGGACGCAGGCCGAAACGTTCCTCAGCAACCCGGTTCTGCACGAGGAAATCTTCGGTGCAGCCTCCCTCGTGGTGCGTTACTCCTCCACGGAGGAACTGGTGGCGGCCGCCAAGCGCCTGGAAGGGCAGCTGACGGCTACCCTCCACCTCACCGAGTCCGACTATGCGACTGCCGCAGGTGTACTGCCTGTGCTCGAGCGCAAAGTGGGGCGCATCCTCGCCAACGGTTGGCCCACCGGCGTCGAAGTAGGGCACGCCATGGTGCACGGTGGCCCGTTCCCCGCGACCTCGGATTCGCGCACTACCTCGGTCGGCACCCTGGCCATCGAGCGTTTCCTGCGTCCGGTTGCTTACCAGAACATCCCGGAGGACCTTCTGCCGGCGCCTGTGCAGCAGGCGAACCCCTGGAAGCTCAACCGGCGGATTGACGGCAACGTCGTCGCCGAGAATGGAGGGCCTGAAGGAACAGTAGAAGCGACGGGAGAGGACGCTTGAGTACCCAGCCATCCATTGCGGGCGTCGAGGTTGTCCCCGTTGCGGGGTACGACTCCATGCTGCTCAACCTCTCCGGTGCGCATGGGCCGTTCTTCACCCGCAACGTAGTCATCATCACCGACTCCGACGGCCGGACCGGCCTCGGCGAGGTGCCGGGCGGGGAAGCCATTCGGTCCACCATCGAGGAGGCCGGGCGCTTCCTTGCCGGCAAGCCGATTGCTCAGTTCCGTAGCCTCCTGCGTTCGGTCGCTGCAGCCTTTGCGGATCGTGACGCCGGTGGCCGTGGACTGCAGACCTTCGACCTGCGGACCACGGTTCACGCCGTAACCGCGATCGAGTCGGCGTCGCTGGACCTGCATGGCCAGTTCCTTGGTGTCCCTGTCGCAGAACTGCTCGGCGACGGACAGCAGCGTGACGCGGTGCCGATGCTCGGCTACCTCTTCTACATCGGCAACCCCGACCTCACGGACCTGCCCTACCTTCGGGAGCCGGAAGGATCCGACAGCTGGGAGCGCGTGCGTCGTGAGGAGGCCATGACCCCCGAGGCTGTGGTTCGCCTCGCCGAGGCCGCGCAGGCCCGGTACGGGTTCTCCGACTTCAAGCTCAAGGGCGGTGTCCAGGCTGGAGACCTGGAGGTGGACGCCGTGACTGCGCTGAAGGAGCGGTTCCCGGATGCGCGCATCACGCTCGACCCGAACGGTGGCTGGCTGCTTGAGGACGCCATCCGGCTCGGCAAGCGGATGCGTGGCGTCGTTGCCTATGCCGAGGACCCTTGCGGTGCTGAAGGCAAGTTCTCAGGCCGTGAGGTTGTAGCTGAGTTCCGGCGCGCAACCGGGTTGCAGACTGCAACCAACATGATTGCGACTGACTGGCGCGAGATGGCCCATGCCGTGCGCACCAACGCCGTCGACATCCCACTGGCCGATCCGCACTTCTGGACTATGGCCGGTTCCGTTCGGGTGGCGCAGTTGTGCAATGAGTTCGGCCTGACCTGGGGATCGCACTCCAACAACCACTTCGACATCTCGCTGGCGATGTTCACCCACGTGGGCGCTGCAGCTCCGGGGGAGATCACCGCACTGGACACGCACTGGATCTGGCAGGACGGTCAGGGTCTGACCAAGGATCCGCTGCAGATCCGCAACGGCGAGATCCGGGTTCCTGACGCACCGGGCCTTGGCATCGAACTCGACAGGACACGGCTCGACGAGGCGCATACCCTCTATCTCGAGCACGGGCTGGGCGCGCGGGATGATGCGACGTCCATGCAGTATCTGATTCCCGAGTGGACCTTCGATCCGAAGAGGCCTTGCCTGGTCCGCTGATGCGGCTTGGATTTACCGGGTAGGGGCAGGAGGGGTAGTGGAGGGGGTTCTCCTCGGGTTCGGCGTCGTGCTGGCGCTGGTTGGCGTAGGTGTAGTGGCGTCGATCCTCCTCCCTACCCGGACCCGGGCCATGCAGGACGGCCTCACGCCGGTGATCTACTACATCACCAACCCGGCGTTGATGTTCATCCTCCTCGCCGAGACGGAACTCGCCGAGGTGCTCGGCATCTATACGCCGATCGCGCTGGTCGTGGCTGCCGCAACCAGCGCGATCTACGCGCTTTTCAGCCGCTTCGCGCTCAAGCGTCCGGCAGCGCAGACGGCGGTGGGTGCCATGGCCTCCTGCTACGTCAACGCAGGCAACATCGGCATCCCGATCGCCCTGTATGCGGTCGGCAGCTCAGCTCCGGTGGTCTCGGTGCTCCTGGCCCAGCTGCTGGTGATCGCACCGGTCTTCCTCACCATCTTCGCGTGGTGCGGTAGGAAAACAACGACGGCGGTGCCCGGCTCGGCCGGATCATCGCAGTCTGCCGGTGCTGCACCGACACTCGGGCGGACCGTACTGCGCTCGGTCGCCAACCCTGTGACCACCGGTACCGCGGCCGGCGCCCTGTTCGCAGCAACTTCGCTAACGTTGCCGGACATCATCTGGATTCCGCTGGAGATGCTGGGCCAGGCGTCCATTCCGCTGCTGCTGGTGGTCTTCGGGATGAGCCTGCGCGGGCAGAAGCCGCTGGCGCAGCGGAGCCTGCGAGCCGACGTCGTGCTTGGAAGTGTGGTGAAGCTGGCGCTCATGCCGGTGATCGCCTGGGCGGTTGCGTACTACCTGTTCCGTGTCGAGGGCACGGCGCTCCTCGGCGTCGTGGCAATGGCGGCCCTGCCCACGGCGCAGAACGTGTTCCTGTTCTCCTCGCAGTTCGGTCTCAAGGTGACACTGGTGCGTGACATCATCCTGATGAGCTCACTCCTGGCGCTGCCGGCGTCCCTCCTCGTGGCTTTGCTGCTCGGGTGAGCGGACTGTATGGTGCGCGCCAGCAGGGACGCGGCTGCGGTGCTTGAGCTGTCGGTTCCCTGAGCCTCAGATGAGATCCTCCATGAGGCGGGCGAGGATGTCATTCATGGCCAGGAGGCCTATGAGTTGGTTCCCCTCCACCACCACCAATCTGCTGAGGTGGTAGCGGCTCATCAGGGTGGCTGCCTGACGCACGGACAGGTCCTCGTTCACGGTGATCGCGGGTATGGTGGCGGCGTCGTAAACGTTCAGGAGATCGATATCGCCTTCCTGGGCCACGACGGTATCCAGAAGTTCCCTGTAGCTGAGCATGCCGTAGGCGTCATGGGCGTGTTGCCGGTCCACCACAAGGCTCTTCACCTGGCGGTCCCTCATCATGGACAGCGCTTCACGCAGGGTGCTGTAGGGGGAGATCGTCACGACCTGGGGCACCATGACATCTTTGACGGTGAGCATTCTTCCTCCTCGTAACGGGGGTCTTCGTGGAACCTTAGTCAGGTTTCGTCCCGGCGCATGTGCTCTTCGAAGCTGACGATTTGGCGCATATCGATGCCGGTCAGGTGCTCGATTGGAATCGCGAACGCCAGACCGTGGGATTCGGTGCCCTTGACCAGTACCTGGTGCAGTTCCTTCAGGATCGGCGCCGTCAGGTGCGAGCCGACGACCATGAGCAGCACGGACTGGGTCCCTTCGAAGGTCAATCCGAAGAAGGTCTTCCGGGCCTCACTTCCGATGCCCTTGCCCGGCAGGATCGTCACACCCGTTGCACCGGCGCGGTGGGCACGATCTATTACCTTGTCCTCCAACTCATCGGGGGCGATCACGACGACAGCGGTAAACTTCATGCCAGTTCCCTCCTCAAGCGGGGAAATCTCTCCATCAACATGGCATACACCATCACAGCAATGACAGGGAAGATCGAAGCGTAGGCGATTAGCCCGAACCCGTCGATCAGCACGTTCCGACCCTCCACAGCCGCCGCAAGTCCGATACCCAGGGCCGTTACCAATGGAACCGTCACCTCCGAGGTGGTCACCCCGCCAAGGTCGAACGCCAGCGCGGTGATGTACTTCGGGGCCAGGAAAACCAGCACGATCGCCACTGCATAAGAGGCCATGATGAAGTAGTGAAACGGCCCGCCCACCAAGATCCGGTAGACCCCGAAACCGATCCCGAGCCCGACTCCAAGAGCGACAATAATGCGGACAGCAACGGCGTTGATCTTGCCGGGAGAAGCGTCCTGGGCCTGTTCGCCTATGGCTACCAGGGCGGGCTCGGCCATAGTGACCGCGAAGCCAATGAGCACGGCGAAGAGCAGAATCAGGGCCGGGGTTCCCTGCTCGATGAGCTGGTTGGCCATGAGCGTCCCGAGTGGGAACAGTCCGAGCTTGAGTCCCAGGACGAACGCGTAGAGACCCACCAGGACCATGATGAAACCGACCACCACGCGCCAGGGCCGGGCGAGCCTGCGCTGGAGCGCGACGTACTGGAAGAACAGGACCACCCCGACGATCGGCAGGACATTCCGGATCATTTCCGCCAATTCAAGGATCATGCCCAGCACACCGTCTGGAGACTCGTTACCGGAGTCAGCCTGCGGAAGTGCCCCGGCTCCGCCGAAGGAATAGACCCACGTTCCATACAGCTGCACACCGATCACCGGCACCATCACGCACAGAGCGACCAGCCCGAAGCCGTCCACCAGTTGGCTGCGGCCCCGGATCGAATTGGCAAGACCGAGTCCGATAGCCGCAATCAGGGGAACGCTCACGATGTTGGTCGTGACACCGCCGGAGTCGTAAGCCAAACCAACGATCTCCGCCGGGGCAATGTAGGTGAGTCCCAAAGCGACCGCGTATCCGGCGATGAGCAGCTTGTATACGGCCCAACCGCGCAGCACCCGCAGGACGCCAAGAACCAGAACCAGCCCTACCGAGAACGCGATGACGAAGCGCAGGATCAGCCCGTTGATGCGCCCTTCGCTGACAAGTTCAGCCTGTTCGGCCACGGCGATCACGGCCGGCTCGGCAATCGAGGCAGCGAAGCCGATCGCGAAACCAAACGGCAGCAGCAGCCTAAGCGCGCCGCTCCGGACGAACTGGTTAGCCAGGTTCCTCCCCACGGGGAATACGCTCAAATCAAGACCCTGCAGGAACACGGCGATACCAACGGCCACTATCAGTAGTCCCGTGACCAGAGTCCACGGGTCATCGGGCACCCTACGGAACACCAGCACCTGGAATACCGTCACCACGACAACGATGGGCAGAAGACTACTCAGTGCCTTTACGAATTCATTCGCGAAGCGGCTGAGGTGCTCCATCGGGTCCTCTCCCGGTGACGATTCTGCGAGTTCCGTGGCACTTCAGTGTCGCTGGGACGGCAGATCGGTGTCCACACTTACTCTGATTCCGACCCGACGGCGGGGCACCGCGCTGAAGTACCGTTCAACCGCCGCGTAGGACAGACTTGCTCCATGGCAGATTCAGAAGAAATCACAACTCAGGAATCGACCGTGGAGGAGTGGACGGGTGCCCTGGCCGAGTCCGTGGGCTCGCCGGGCGGCGGTGCCGGAGCAGGGGTAATGCTCGCCATTGCGGCGTCGTTGACCTCTATGGTTGCCGGCTACACGGACGGGGAGGATAACCAGCAGGCTCAGCTGGAGGAAATTCTCACGCGGGCGCAAAAGCTCCGGCAGGTTGCGCTCGGTTCGGCAGATGATGACGCTTCTGCTTCGAGCGCGTTCGGGGCGGCGTTTCGCCTGGAACCGGGCGAGGAGCGGGACAACGCAATACGGGAAGCGTCCCTTGGTGCAGCCCGATCGTCGGCAACGCTCGGCGACCACGCCATCGACGCCATCAATGACTTGTCCTGGCTCGCGCACAATGGCAATCCCGCTCTGATTGCCGACGTCGTTGTTGCGTTCGGTGCCCTCAGGGCAGCTGTGACGGGCGCACGTACCAACGTCAGCTTCGACCTGGCCACGCTGCGGTCCTCCGGCCTCACGCTGGAGGAGATCCGGGAACAGCAGCCCGGCCTGTGGGCAACGGTAGAACGGTTGGACTCCGCGATCCAACGTATCGACGCAGCCATGGCCGCCGTCGACGACCGCGCTGCTCCGACCGACTCGGTATGACTGCACGCCGGAAGGCGATCGTTGTAGGCGCCGGAGTGGCGGGTCTTTCCGCGGCTGTTGCCCTGCGCCATTCACAGTGGTCAGTGAAGGTTTTGGAGCAGCAGCCGGAGCTAAGGACTTCAGGCACTGCGGTTGTGCTGCACCGTGCGGCTCTCAAGGGACTTGAAGCTGTCGGCCTCGGCGAGGAAGTTGTGGAGAGAGCCGTTCCGCTGACCCAACTGCAGATACGCACCCGCAGATCCGTGCCGCTCACACCACGCAAGCACGCCACAACCTCCGTGCTGATCAACCGTTCGGCGCTCGTCGCCCTCCTCCGGGCCGCACTGCCGGAGGAAGCGCTCGCCTTCGGACAACCGTTGGCGGCGCGTGATCTCCCGCTGGCGTATGAGGAGGCAGACCTTGTCGTAGCGGCCGATGGCGTGAACAGCAACCTCCGCCAGGCATTGTTCGGACACCGATACGCCGCGGTCGCTACCGGAACCACGGTGTGGCGGGGCACGGCACGAACGACGACGACGGGACTCACCGAATACTGGGGCCAGGGACGTCGTTTCGGGGTCAGCGGCCGCCCCGGCGGAGGAACAAACTGGTACGCAACGGCGGTCCTCGCGCCGGCACAAGATGCATCGCCGCACTCGGCTCTTGAAGAGCTGAAGCGACTGTTCGGACACTGGTGCGGCCCCGTAGCCTCCACAGTGGAGAGCATTGACCGGGAATCCCTCCTGCGGCACGAGATTCACCACCTGGCGAAGCGTTTGCCTCGGTATTACCTCGGCAGGACGGTTCTTGTCGGCGATGCTGCCCACGCCATGACGCCGGATCTCGGACGGGGTGCTAATGAAGCCATTCTCGACGCGCTGGTGCTGGCAGGAAAATTTGAACTGCACGAAGGGGTGGACAGCGCGCTGGCCGATTACGACAGGTCCCGGCGCCCGCGCACCCAACTTGTCGCCGCTGGATCCGCAGCAATCGATGCCCTCGTCCACAGGGTGCCGACGCGAGGGCTAACGGCATTGAGGTTGCGCACCTGAAGCCGCTGAGCGCGGGGGGCGCAACCGTACCCAAGAGCTTCCCCGCATCCAGTACCGTTTGACATGTGACCGTAAACAATGAGCCGACTTCATCGGCGGCTCCGTCCCTGCAGCCCGCTCCGCGCAAGCGCGCCGCCAACATACGCGACGTAGCCAAGGCGGCGGGCGTCTCCCACCAGACCGTTTCACGCGTCATCAACGGGCACCCGAGCCTGCGTGAGAGCACTCGGCAGCGGGTGCTGGAGGCGATGGAGGCACTGCAGTTCCGCCCGAACCGAGCAGCCCGCTCGCTGGTCACCAGCCGCTCCGGCATGATCGGTGTCCTGGTCACGAATGGCACCTACTTCGGTCCTGCCTCTACTCGGGCAGCAATCGAATCCGCAGCCGCCAGCGCAGGCTACCTGGTAGACACCGCTACCCTGACGTCGCTCGATGAGGCGGCTTTCAAGGAGGTCCTGGAGCGGCTGGTCGATCACGCGGTTGAAGGGCTCATCATCCTTGCACCACAGGAAGCCACCCTTCGCCAGTTGGGGCACCTGTCGGTCAAACTCCCGATGGTGACGGTCCACTCGACATCCCCCGCCGATGATCACGGGCTTTCGGTTGACCAAGTCGCCGGCGCGCGGCTCGCAACCCGGCACTTGCTGCAGTTGGGCCACCGGAAGGTGGGACATGTCGCAGGGCCGGCCGGGTGGGTGGAATCGAAGGAGAGAATTCGCGGGTTCCGCACCGAGATGGCGGACTGGGGACTCAATGCGTCGCGGATCGTTACAGGCGACTGGACTTCCGACAGCGGTTTCCGCATGGGCGAGGAGCTCCTCGCGAAGGACCCGCCCACCGCAGTCTTCTCCTCAAACGACCAGATGGCGCTCGGGTTCATGCACGCATGCCGCGAGCGCGGCATGCGGGTTCCCGAAGACATCAGCATTGTCGGCT
The DNA here is from genome assembly GCF_058269305.1 of Arthrobacter sp. TJ-170. Lineage (NCBI taxonomy): Bacteria > Bacillati > Actinomycetota > Actinomycetes > Micrococcales > Micrococcaceae > Arthrobacter > Arthrobacter sp. TJ-170. Next base: position 149,314 of record NZ_JBZCNL010000003.1, read on the forward strand.
TTGATGACATGCCCGACGCCGCCCACTTCGCTCCGCCGTTGACCACAGTTCGCCAGGACTTCCCGGAACTGGGACGGCGGTGCGTGGCCCACCTGCTCGTGCAGTTGGGCGCGCCCGTCGAGAACGCGCCGCGAACCGTAGTCCCCGAACTTATAGTCCGCCAGTCAGCGGCAGGGCCCAGATAGAACGCCTCGCGAAAGCGCACGGTGATGGATCATTCGAAATCATTCCACCGGCAGGGCGCTGATCGCGGCGCGTTCGACCTGGAGGCCTCTGTGGTAGCGGTCGAGGTAGGTTGCGAAGCCGGCGACGTCGGCCGCGTGAGGTTCGGTCGTTTCGAATTCGGCGCTGGCGAATACGTTTTTACGCAGGTAAGCGTCCAGGTTGAGCTCATTGCCGGCGACGTTGGCTGAGGCGTACGAAGCCAGCACCGCGATCCCCCAAGGGCCGCCTTCGGAGGCCGTCGCCGCGACGGAAACCGGTGCGGCGAGAGCGCCCGAGAGGAAGCGCTGCGCCACACCGGCTGTGCGGAACATGCCACCGTGCGCAAACATCTGGTCCAGCTCAACGCCCTCGCCGCTGAGCACGCGCATACCCAGGGCGAGGGTACCGAAAACTCCATAGAGTTGGGCGCGCATGAAATTGGCAAGCGTGAATTCGCTGTCCGGCGTCCGTAGGAACAGGGGCCGGCCCTCAGCGATTTCGGCGATCGGTTCCCCGGCGAGGTGGTTGTAGGCGAGCAGGCCACCGGCGTTGGGTGCGCCCTCGAGTGCCTCACGGAAGAGCGTGTTGAAGACGTCATCCGACTCGAGAGCAGCACCGGACGCCGACACGGCTCCGGAGGCGGCAGCGAAGCGGGAGAAGAGCCCTACCCACGCGGCGAGCTCGCTGGCGCCATTGTTGCAGTGCACCATCGCTACCGGGTCACCGGAAGGAGTTGTCACCAGATCCAGTTCGTGGTGCACCCGATCCAGCGGACGTTCGAGTACCACCATCGCGAAGATGCTCGTGCCGGCGCTGACGTTGCCGGTGCGGGGGGCAACCGAGCAAGTTGCCACCATCCCGGTGCCGGCGTCACCCTCCGGGGGGCACAGAAGGGCACCGGGCTGGAGACTGCCCGTGGGGTCAAGGAGGGCGGCTCCCTCAGCTGTCAGCTCGCCTGCCGGTTGTCCCGCCACCAGTACGTCGGGGAGGAGTTCGGAAAGCTTCAGGCCGGGTGCAGTTTGGGCTGCCAAGTTGTCATAGCGGGACAGCAGTTCGGCGTCGTAGTCATTGGTGCGGGAGTCGATGGGGAACATCCCGGACGCATCCCCCACACCAAGGACCTTGCGCCCGGTCAGCTCACGGTGCACATAGCCGGCAAGGGTTGTGATGGAGCGAATCTGCGACACATGCGGTTCACCGTCCAGTAGGGCCTGATGCAGGTGTGCAACTGACCACCGCAGCGGGATATTGACTCCGAAGAGTTCGGTGAGCTCGGCCGCCGCCGGCCCGGTGTTGGTGTTGCGCCAGGTACGGAAGGGAACGAGGAGTTCGTCGCTGTCGTCGAAGGCCAGGTAACCATGCATCATCCCTGAGACACCTATCGCGCTCAGGCTGCCCAGGCGTGTGCCGTAGCGGCCTTCGACGTCGGCGGCCAGATCCGCGTAGGCGGCCTGAATGCCCGTCCAGACGGCTTCCAGCGAATAGGTCCAAAGGCGGTCGACGAGTTTGTTCTCCCAGTCATGACTGCCTACAGCCAGGACCGTCGAAGGGTCCTCACCAATCAGGCACGCCTTGATGCGCGTCGATCCGAGCTCGATTCCGAGGCAGGCACGGCCGCCGGCAATAACGTCCTTGGGGTCGGTCATGAGCAAAGTCTCCTTAGATAAGAGGTCACGGCTGCTAAGAGAAAGGCCAAGCCCTAGCCATTTTGGAACTGGCCTGTTTTTCTGACCGATCCGTCAATGGGAAGTGTCGCGACCCTGCCATGCTTGACATCAAACGTGAGCTCCAGCATATAGTGTGAACGGTCACATTAGGTAGTTCCCAGTGCATAGCCGCCGTGAAATTCGGCAGCTACCGTCGCCGCAGCCAGAAAGACCTGATGCAGCGATTCAAGGAACTCCTCCGGGCCGCCTACTCGAAAGCGATGGTCAACGCATGACTAGCACCACTGAGTCCTTCACTGATCGTGAACTGGACGCCATCAACGCCGTCCGCCGGGATGTGGCCACGCTCCATGGCGAGCTGGTCCGCTACAACCTTGTTGTCTGGACGGGTGGAAACGTATCGGGACGCGTGCCCGGCATGGATCTCTTCGTCATCAAGCCGAGCGGTGTGGACTATGACCACCTGACGCCGGAGAACCAGATCCTGTGCGACCTCGACGGCAACGTCATCGCAGGCACACCCGGTTCTGAGCGCTCACCCTCCAGCGACACCGCTGCCCACGCGTACGTCTACCGCAACATGCCCCGCGTCGGGGGAGTGGTCCACACCCATTCCACCTACGCGACGGCGTGGGCTGCCCGCGGTGAGTCCATCCCGTGCGTGATCACCGCCATGGCGGACGAGTTCGGCGGCGAAATCCCGGTGGGCCCGTTTGCGATCATTGGTGATGACTCGATCGGCCGCGGCATCGTCGACACGCTGACCGGCCACCGCTCGCGGGCGGTTCTGATGCAGAACCACGGACCGTTCACCATCGGCAAGGACGCGCGCGACGCCGTCAAAGCCGCCGTCATGCTCGAGGACGTGGCCCGCACCATCCACATCTCCCGTCAGCTCGGCGACCCGCTGCCCATCGAGCAGCGCCACATCGAATCCCTCTTTGACCGCTATCAGAACGTTTACGGGCAGTCCACGCCCGCAGGAACCGGAGCCGCACTATGACTACCCTGAACACCTCGCTCGACCAGTACGAGATCTGGTTCCTCACCGGCAGCCAGGACCTCTACGGTGACGAAACACTCCGCCAGGTGGCCGAGCAGTCCCAGCAGATCGTGAAGATGATCGGCGCGTCCGATGTGCCGGTCAAGGTGGTGTGGAAACCGACTCTGAAGGACTCTGCTTCCATCCGCCGCATGGCCCTGGAGGCGAATGCCAGCGACAAGACGATTGGCGTCATCGCCTGGATGCACACGTTCAGTCCCGCCAAGATGTGGATTGCCGGGCTCGATACGCTGCGCAAGCCGCTGCTTCACCTGCACACGCAGATCAACGTCGAGCTGCCCTGGGCTGACATCGATTTCGACTTCATGAACCTCAACCAGGCTGCCCACGGTGACCGCGAATTCGGCTACATCCAGACCCGGCTCTCGGTGGCGCGGAAGACCGTCGTCGGGCACGTCTCCAACCCCGCTGTGACCGCACAGATCGCTACCTGGTCCCGCGCGGCCGCCGGCTGGGCCGCCGTCCATGAACTCAAGGTTGCCCGTTTCGGCGACAACATGCGCAACGTCGCCGTCACCGAGGGCGATAAAACCGAGGCCGAGCTGCGCTTCGGGGTCTCCATCAATACCTGGGGTGTCAACGAGCTCGTCGAGGTGGTGGACGCGCAGTCCGACGCGGACATCGACGCGCTGGTCGAAGAGTACGAGGCAACGTACGACGTCGTTCCTGAGCTGCGGCGCGGAGGCGACCGTCACGAGTCCCTCCGGTACGGAGCGCGGCAGGAGCTCGCGCTCAGGTCCTTCCTCGAGGGCGGTTCCTTCGGTGCGTTCACGACGACGTTTGAGGACCTCGGCGGACTGCGCCAGCTTCCCGGGTTGGCAGTTCAGCGCCTGATGGCCGCAGGCTACGGCTTCGGCGCCGAAGGCGACTGGAAGACAGCCGTCCTGGTCCGCGCAGCCAAGGTGATGGGCGCCGGACTGCCGGGCGGCGCATCGCTGATGGAGGACTACACGTACCACCTGGTGCCTGGGGAGGAGAAGATCCTGGGCGCGCACATGCTGGAGATCTGCCCCACCCTCACCACGTCAAAGCCCACCCTTGAGGTGCACCCCCTGGGCATCGGCGGCAAGGAGGACCCGGTGCGCCTGGTGTTCGATACGGACTCAGGCGACGCCGTCGTAGTTGCCATGTCCGACATGCGGGACCGCTTCCGTCTCACGGCCAACGCCGTCGAGGTGGTCCCGCCGGACGCACCTCTGCCGAACCTGCCGGTGGCACGCGCCGTCTGGAAGCCGCAGCCGGACCTGGCGACGTCGGCTGCTGCCTGGCTGAGTGCCGGGGCTGCGCACCATACCGTAATGAGCACCGCCGTCGGCCTCGATGTATTCGAGGACTTCGCCGACATTGCCGGCACCGAACTGCTCCGCATCGACAGCACGACGACGCTGCGTGAGTTCCAGCGCGAGCTGCGGTGGAACTCGGCCTACTACCGGCTGGCGCAGAAGCTTTAGTCTTGTAGTTCATTCGGCAGGGGCACGCCCCTTATCCCCGTGCATTAGGGGTGTGTCCTGCCAACTCACGTGTAGGAGAAACTGATGACGAACGACGTCGGCACCAACTGGGCGGGCAACCTGGCCTACAGCGCTTCAACCCTGCATCACCCCGCCACAGTGGACGAGGTGCGCCGGATTGTTGCCGCGTCAACGTCAATCCGTGCACTGGGATCGCGCCACTCCTTCAACGACATCGCTGACGGGACCGCCGAGTTGCTGTCGACGGCGGCGCTGTCCGGCCCGGTAACGATCAACCCGGACCGCTCCACCGTGACCGTAGGCGCCGGAATCCGCTACGGCGAGTTGGCCGGTGAGCTCGAGAGGGAAGGGTTAGCGCTGGCGAACCTCGCCTCGCTGCCGCACATCTCGGTGGGAGGGGCCGTGGCAACGGGGACCCACGGCTCCGGCAACCGGAACCGCAGCCTGGCGGCAGCCGTCGTCGGGTTGGAATTGGTGACCGGCAGCGGTGACCTGATGCGGTTCGAAGCCGGAGACCCCGACTATGAGGGCGCGGTAATCAACCTTGGCGCACTGGGTATCGTCACGAGCCTCGATCTGGAGATTGAGCCGGCCTTCGAGGTAGAGCAAACCGTTTTTGAAAAACTGCCGCTGGAAAATTTGGTGCAGAATTTCGACGGCGTGACCGGCGCCGCGTACAGCGTCAGTGTCTTCATTACGTGGCGCGATCCGGACGTGGCCGACTCGGTGTGGGTGAAGCGTCGGCCGGACCGAGATGCGCCGCTGGCGGCGACTCTGTTTGGTGCGCTTCCCGCGGAGGATGAGCGACACCCTCTGCCCGGGCTGCCGGCCATCGGATGCACTCCCCAGCTGGGTGCGGCGGGCCCCTGGTACAACCGGCTGCCCCACTTCAAGCTCGACTTCACCCCCAGCAACGGTGTGGAGCTCCAGTCGGAGTACCTTGTTCCCCGCGAGCATGCTGTAGCCGCCATCCGCGCGGTCAGGGAGCTCAGCGCCGAAATCGCGCCTCTCCTGCAGGTCAACGAAATCCGAACGGTTGCCGCCGATGAGCTGTGGCTGAGCTCAAGCTACGGAACCGACGCCGTCGGCCTGCATTTCACCTGGATCCAGGATCAACCCGCCGTCGAAGCGTTCCTGCCGACTCTTGAGGCAGCGCTGGAGCCGTACTCGGCAAGGCCGCACTGGGGCAAGCTGTTCACTGCCGGCGCCCACGATCTTGACCGGCTCTATCCGCGGCTGGAGGACTTCCGGATCCTGGCGAAGCGGCTCGATCCCGAAGGTGTCTTCACCAACCCGTTCACCGAAGCCGTTATGGGGCGCTGAAACCCCTGGGGCCCTGCGAACGCTTCCCGACAATAACCACGCCCGCGGCCAGCAGGAGCAGCGCGGCGCTGATACCGGGCAGCAGCGGGAAGCCGGTTGCTTCGGAGGCCGGTTCCTCGCTTCCGGCGGCTGGTGTGATCGGAGCCGGTGTATCAGAGGGCGTAGGAGCCTGATACATCGGCGCCCAGGCATACGGAGGCATCGCAAACGGTGCGATCTCCTTTTCGGGTTCTTCGGTTTCTTCCGCAACGGGTTCCGGAACAGGTTCAAGCGGCACAAACTCCAACGGCGGCGGAAACACCGGGGCGGGCGGAGGGGGAAGAACCAACTGCTGGGGAGCCGGGGCCGGGGCCGGTTGAGCCGGCGGTGGCGGTGGCGCCGGTGCGGGTGGCGGTGGCGGCTCGACGGGCGCGGGCGCTGGCGGCTCGACGGGCGCAGGCGCTGGTGCGGGTTCCTCCGTCGGTTCCGGCTCAGGTGCAGGAGTTACCACTTCTGGAGGAGCAGTTGTTGGCGGAGCAGTCGTTGGCGGTGCCGGGTCGGGCTCATCGAGATCCGGATCAAGCGGGCCTTCCCACTCCGGGGACGGGTTATTGCTAGGCCCTGTGGGGGGATCCACTGGTTCCTGCGGTCCGTTCGGATCTGCTGGCTCCTCCGGTGCATCCGGGTCTGCTGGTTCCTCCGGTGCATCCGGGTCCGCTGGTTCCTCCGGACCTGCTGGTTCCTCCGGATCCAAGGTCGGGTCAATGGGCTCCGGGGCAGGGCTCGACGGGGCGGCAGGAGCATCGCCAGGCCTGTGTTCGGCATGGGCGACCGGAGCGGCGGCGAACGTTGCTCCGATGAAGAGCGCCGCCCCTGCGGTGTATTTGAACCAGTTGTTAGTGCTCTGCACAGATATCTCCCAACGCTGCACGGGCGACGGGCGCTACACAGCTCCACGTTCCAGGCGTCGGCGCGTTGAATACGAGCCACCCGACCGTAAGTGTGCTTACTAGTTTACACAAAAGGCTCGAAGATGTATCCCGGTCAAATTCAGTATCAGCCGCGCAACCGGGCTCCCGTCCATGCGAAAAGCTCCGGAATGATGGTGGGCGCAGAGTCGAGGAAGAAGGAAAGCATGGAAATCGCCGGGATGATCAGGACTGCAGTTAGCAGGAGATTGATGATCAATGAGACCTTCCCGGTCGTGGCGCTGGACTGCCGCGGGTCGAATAAGCGCAGAGATAACCAGCCAAAGCCACCAGTCCCATCGGGCATAGCAGCGCGGCCCCATACACGATGACGACGTCGATCATCCAGCCCTCGTCTGCTGGAACGGAGGCGAACATTAGGTAGATCAGGGCTGCAAGCGCGAGGACGATGACTGGTGCAATCAGTCCAAGCAGCCTTCTCATCATCCAGAAACCCGACCCCCGGGTTTTCCGGTGTCTGCTCCATAGTTAGCGCCGTTCTCAGCCATGCCCGTCCGTTCTCTCGTTGACGAGAGTACCGAGCACCTGCCTGTTGCGGTTTTGACTTTCCACAGCCCTCGCTCGCGGATAGCGCTTGGGCCAACGGATATCGGCCGGGATGCCACCAGGAGGCCGAAATGCTATCGCGGAGCGAGGCCCTGAACCCGAGCCGGACGGGTCAGCGCTGCTTGCGCTGCCCCTCCAGGATCTCGCGGATGGAGAGTGCGCCGGTGACGTCCTCGGCCGCTGTCCGGCCCAGCACCACCACCCGGTCAGCGAGGCGGACCGCCTCTTCCATACTGTTCGTTGCCAGGAGAACGGTGGTGGGGAGCGCCCGGTGGAGGGTTTGCAGCACGTTGTACAGCACGTTCCGGGCTGCGCCTTCGACGGCGGCGAACGGGTGGTCGAGGAGCATCACGCCGGGCCCGCCCGCGAGGGCGCGAGCCAAAGCGGCCCGCCGCACTATCTCGGCGGTGACTTCCGTCGGCAACAGCTTCGCGAACCTGTGCAGGCCGGCAAGGTCCAGAAGCTCGGCGATTTTCGCCTTGCCCTCGCTGGCGCTTGAACTCTTGCGAAGGCCCAACGCGAGGTTTGCCTGGAGCGAGTGGTTCAGCTGAAGGTCGGCATCCCGGGGAGTCCAGGAACAGCGGTCGTCCGTGCGCCGGACAGGCTCTCCGCCCACCAGTACCGATCCGGACTGCGGGTGATCGAGGCCGGCAGCCGCGCGGAGGAGGCGAGATGCGGCGTCGTTCTCGTTGCCCACAAACGCGAGCACCTCGCCGGCGCGAATATCGAGACTGACATTGCGCACGCCCTCGGCGTGCAGCTTCACGAAGGAGACGGGCAGCGGCGTCGAAGCGCGTTTTACTGCCGTGTGATGGGGTGGAACCGGGCTGGGACTCATCGGTACTCCGTAGCATCCAGGTGTCCGGGCACCCCTGTGCCCGCCAGTGATAACCCCTAACCTAGCCCGCGCGGCGAAGGATACTGTCACGGGATACCTTGTTTGACGTTATGTTGCGCCCGCATCGGTCAGTGGTACTCGCGGAACATCTCCTCCAGCGTGCGGTCCAGAGGCGTCTGCAGAGAGCACACGACCAGGCCGAGCCAGGCGTTCCGCACCACATCAGAGAGCCGCCAGGAGGAGAGCGGCAGACGCTCTGACGCCGGAACCGAGCTGCGACCGATATGGGCGAACAGTGCGAGAGTCACACCGAAAATGATGAGCAGATCCATTACTTACACACCCTCCGGCGTGGAATTGGAGTAGGAGCGGCTCGGCAGCGCGGCATCTCCCCAGCCCCGGTGGGAAAGGACCGGGGGAGTGTTCCCCCTGCCGTCGGCATGGACGGCGCGGAGGACGGCCGCTGTGAGAGCGGCTAGCAGAACCAGTACGACGACGATTTCCATACCTTGATCGTCCTCTTCGCCTTCAGCGCGCAACAGTGGCAGGAAAGACCGCTCCCGCTAATTTTCTGCCACAGTTCGAAACGGTCCCAGAAAGTTTGAAAAGGTGCGTGACCCCTCTGGGTGCGCCGTCAATTACGTACATGTGGGGCTGCGCCACTCCGCCCCCCAGTAAGGACGTCGCGGCGAGTAGCCGCACCCCCTGATCGAAAGGTGAAAGTGGGGTTCCACGCTGACGGACAACCTGCTGGGCGCTGCCCAGGCAGGCGACGCTGAAGCATTGAGCCGCATTTAGACCGGTGCACCGGCCACGTTGATTGAAACCGTTCCTTGAATGAACGATCCACACGCAGAAAACTCAAAAGGCTCCTTCGTATCCTGCGGTTCGGTGCAACGCGGTCCAGCTGAACCAACATCGCGTACTGGCAATAACGAGTACTCATGAGGGACTTCAGCAGCGATTTCGAAGCCAACGAACCCGCCCTGACCACCGAGCCAGAACATGACGAGCCTGCGGAGCTGTTCTACGCCAGCCCACCGGAATTGGTGGCCTGACGTATGGGCCGTTATCGGCACTCACCGGGGTCCTTGGCACGCATGGTGCAGTGGAATAGCCGTCCCACTTTGGCTCATGGAGGCGATCGTCAGGGAGAACCGTGTTCCGGGTTTGACTGGCACGCTCTTCATGGACCCATCATCGCGCTGGAATTAGGCTGTGCACGGCCACCGCTCGCTCGAGGTGAGATTCCCAGTGTTGGTGACGTGGTGGGTGTGTGCAGGCGGTCAGGCTGGTTCCTGCTGTCCATGTGTGTGCGCGACAAGCAGCGAAGCGAGGGGAGCTTGTGCCGTGCACAGGTGGGCAGGAGGCAGCTCCCTACGGATCCTCTCCCGTGTATCGTTTACTTGGCCGAAGTAGTGATGCCTCCGCTATGAACCGGACGAATCTCGACGCCGCCAGTGTTCGTGCGGACTGCGGGGTTCAGACGCGCGATTTCCATGGCGGCGTCCAGGTCAGGAGCTTCCAAAACGTAAAAACCTGCCACGAACTGCTCGGCTTGCACGAAGGGTCCAGCCGTTATGCTGTCTCGACGAATAGACACTGCAGCAGCCCGAGGTGTGAGGGCATAGGCCAGGGACATCGCGCCCGAGTCTTGAAGGTCTCGCGCGTGTTGGTCATTCTGTTCGAGTTCAGCCTCAGCCGCGTCCACGGCATGGAGGGACTCGTCGGCGTAAATAAGGATGGCGAACTGGGGCATCGGTCTTCCCTTCGATGGGTTGGTTGGTGGAGCAGGCCGGGAGCTGTAAGTCCGTGAGCAGTCCCCCCGAGACGTCATTTCTGCCCTCACACGGGCTGTTCCTCCCTACCCCCTCGCGGGCTTCTCTGATTTCCGTGGGCCCCGAATACGGTGCCCGATGGAGACGCAGGAGTGTTGGATCATTCCACGATGAGGTGCTGGTGCCCGTCAAGCAGTTCGCGCACAATGTCGAGGTGGCCGGCGTGGACGAATGCTCTACAAGCACGCGAAATACCACTTCGCGTGCGCGTCGGACATTGGTGGTGGGTCGAACTCCGTCGCTTGCGGCCACCAGCGGGGAGGTGAATCGAGGTCGACCCTGGCAAGGACTTCGTTGCTCCGGGCGATTTCACGCTTGTAGCTGCTGATGGCTTCCATGCCCGTCATCGGCTTGGACGCCCAGCCGTTGTGTAGGTCCGTTATCGCTTCGGGGTCGCCGCCAAGAACGGCGGAAACCCAGAACATCTCATCATCGAATGCGAGGTGGTTGAGCAATCGCGTGATCGTCCAAGCTGATGGGACTATCACTCGATTCATTTCGCTCTCAGCGAGCCCATCCACGGCTTGGAGCACGTGGGCGCGCTCATTCACGAGCTGGGTAAGCAAAGGGGCGTCGCTCACGCCTCATGCTCATATCCGATGAGCCAGCGAAGGCCGTGACGGTCAGTAACCTGGCCATCGGAGGCACCCCAAGGCTTCGGGGCTAGAGGATCGCTTATCGCCCCACCGACTGAAAGCCTGTCAAACCACTGATGAAGAACCGCAGGTTCAGCCGTTCCCAGCAGCGACAGCATGAGACCTTCACACCGGACCGATCTCTCTCCCTCCGGCGTGTCTGATCCTGCCAAGCTAACGACGCCGTCAAGGACGCCATGGGCGACAGCGCTCGACGGGCCATCGGTCCTACCGAAGTCCTCGTAGGAATGCAGGGCCAGCTCGCCCCCAAAGATATCTGCGTAGAAGTGCAGAGCTTCGCGGGCGGTTCCGGGGAAGCTGATGTAGATGAGAGGTGCGGCCATGGTGAGCACTCCTGACGCCTGTGATGTCTGTTCGTCCAGATATTCGTTCAATGCTTGATAGACGGTAATACTTCACCGAAATCATCGCTGAGCCCGGCATCGACACAAGAACCGACCTTTGGGCGGGCTCCGCCTATCGATTGCCCTCCTGAGCTTTTGGAATCATGACCTTAGATACAGCCTTGTACGGTGGTAAGGAGATCCCTCAACGGACAGATGAGGGACCCTCGTGTGGATACTCCCGCCGACGCTGGCCGCGCAGAACGCGTCCTCGGAGGTTCTCGGAGGAATCAGTATCCGGCTATGGTGTAGCCATTCCAGCCGGTTCCAATTTGTTGACGCTCGAGCCAGCGGCCCCGGAAAGCCGCGTAGTAGTAGAGATCTCCGTTGGTGGTTCGGGCCAGCAGGCCGGGATAAGTGGGTGCCGACTCGACCTCGTTCATCGATCCCCAGCCCCTGCCCACCACCAGTCTGGGCTCGTTGATGAAGTTGCCGTTACCATCTGTCCGGTACAGGACCATGTTTCCTGTTGGCGTTCCCTGGCCAAGAACATCCAGTCCACCGTCAGCGTCCCAGTCAACGAGGTGGTGGGTGATTGAAGGCCCCCATCCGCGGCCTTCGACGACTCTGGGAGACAATGTGGTGCCGGACAGATTCGGGTAGTTGTACAGCTTCCCGGTATTCAGGTTCGCGGCGATGATGGATGGGTACAGATCCGACTTCTTCCACTTGTCGACCGAGATGTCGTAGGAACCCCATCCCGTTCCGATGGTGACACGGTTGAAACCGCCCGCCGGTTTGCCGTAATAGACGTACAAGTTGCCGTTCTTGCCCACGGCGATGATGTCCTGGATTCCGTCCTGGTTCCAGTCGGCGATCTTGATGTCCCTCATGACAGTCCAGCCATGACCGATCTGCGCTCTACTCACTATGCCCGCGTCGGGGATCCTTGCATCACCGCTGTAGACCCACAGCCTGCCGTCGGGGTCGAATGCCACCAGGGCACCTTCGTGAATGGACGGGCTGGTTGCGGGAGGCGTCGGCTGGGCCTGAGCCGGGAGCGCGGTGAAGAACGTGGAAAGAACAAGGGCAGAGAGCAAGCCCATGCTGAGTTTGGATAGTAGCTTCATTGAGAATTCCCCCGGAATCGGTACAGAGACACAACCGATTATTCAGGTTCAGCACGCTGTGGCGGGCAATCGGCCAGCATCAATTCCGTAACGGCGGTTCAAACGCGAGTAACGATTCCCCAGAGCGCGCCGATCCCCCACCGCACGAGCGGTGGATTAGGCCTCGTCCACTGCGATGTTGCCGTCCACAGTGCGAGTGAGGTGCCAATGGTGATCACTTGCCGTCCAGGCGTTTCCCTGAACTGTCGCTATTCGGAGCCACTCCATCATCGTTTGCAAATGCCCGTTCGTTAGCGCATCCCGCACCTCTTGGCGCAACGGAGAGGGCGCTGCATGATGAATTATGCGAAGCGGCTTAGAGGCCCGCTCCTCGATCCCGAAGTAATTGGCTCGAGCATCGGCGAACCAATCAGCCGTCAGCAGATACAACGGTTCTGTCGGTTTCGTGTCGAGCCAGCTCAATGACAGCGTTCGCACCTTCATATTCTGGCGCCGAAGTGCCACCAGAAAGTCTTCTTGTCCAAGCGGATAGGACCATCCACGTGGGAGGCGGTCACGACTGTAGTCGGCCCACGGCTCGTTTGCTTCCATCCCCGTAGAATAGGCACCCCTTCAGACGCGACGGCGGCTAGCCTAAGAGCACAGTCTTGATGGCAATCCACCGGGGGTGCCGAGTGAAGCTTTGGCGTGTACTGCTGATGATCCTTGTGCTGAGTGTCAGCGCGTGTGCGGTGGCCGGTTCCAGCCCGCCTGACCCACCGGCGGAGGCCCCACGATCGTCGGAACGGTTGGAAGGCACCCCGGCTGATGGCCAGGTCGCTCACGCGGCCAGTGAACTGAGCAAGGCCCTGGATGGTGACCCTCGATTCGCCTCAGTGGAAGTCCTCAACGGGCAGAGGATTGTCCTTCACTGGGATGGTCCTGTCGACTCCCAATTGCAGAACCTCCTAGCCCGCTTCCCCGATGTAGATATCAACGTCGAAGCTACCGCGTGCTCACCAGGAGAGCTAAGAGCGAAGGGAGGTGAATTGTTGACCTCCGACCCAGCGGTCAACGTAGTCTCGGTCGCACCTGATGGTTCAAGTCTTCGGCTGATGCTAGATGAGTCCCTTAAAGCTCTAGCTGACATCGATAGCCTGGAACGCGACTATTCGGAGGCAATCGGGTGCGCGGTAGAAGTGGAATTCGGGAGTGTAAGCCCGGCGTAAAAAGGCATCTAAGGCACCGGTAGAACGTCTCCAGGGCCGGATCCCTCATAGGGATCCGCTTATCACGACCGTGCTGCGGCCCGCATTCGCTACTTGTGGTCAACCACGAGCTACATCAGGCCAATTTCGTTCCTGCGCCGCCCGTAGCGTCTGGGCTGGCTTGGCTGACGGTACTGTCTCACCCATGGGGTCTGTTGAGGTGCAATCTGTTGCGGTTATTGTGCGTCCCGTTCTTGTGCGAGGAGTGCTGTCAGGAGCGGCACTTGGTGCCCTTCTAACAACCGCGGTAGTTGGCATATCGGCTGTTCAGGCGGTGTTCGTCGCCGATCAGTTTGCCTCTTGGGGCATGAACGGCAGGCAGGTTGTGTTCTTCGGGCTAGTCGGATTCATCATCGGGGCCATAGCCGGTGCGTTGGCCAGCCTTGGATCTTTGGCTGCACTGTGGCTTGAGGCGCTGATGTCGACTTCGAGGGAGCAGCCGCGGCCGGGCACCGCCGCTATCGGGGCTGCTGTAACAACGATGGGTTGGTTCGTGCTGGCGCTGTTAGCCATGCGGTTTCCAGTCATCATGTCTGTCGTCGTAGGGGCGAGTGCCGGCACGATCGCTGGCGGAGCGGCAGCATTTTTCACGCATCGAGTTATTCGATCCGCACGAAGCACACGAGAGCCGGATGCTCTGAATGACAACGCCCGATGCAACACATGACACGCCTTCCCGATCTTTCAGCGTTTGGGACACTGATCGTCAGAGCGGCGCGCAACCGAACTAATCTAGTCCTGTGCTGCGCGCCAATGGCTAGGTCCTGAAGGTCGCCAGATCAAAGTAACGGCGCCCATGATGATCAGTAGGCCCGCGAATGCAAACAAACCTTGCTCGCTGGGAGTCACGCTCACCAGGTAATCGAATGTGGCGGTCCCCTCCTTAACTCCTGAATCTTCGACCCAGAAGTACCGGGACATCAGCGATGTGAATAGCGTTGCGCAAATTACGAACCCAACGCCAAAAAGCGCCGAGACTAGCAGTGTTCGTGAGCGGCGAACTTCGCCTCGCTCCCCGGTTGTCCCCATCTAGCCATTGTTTCCCCCGCAATACGCAACAACAAGAGCATGCGCTCGACCCGATCCCTTAGAGGGCGCTTACTCAAGCCGCGCTTTCGGCCAAGCTCGCTACTTATGGTCAACCAGGAGTGACCTTAAGGGCCTCACTTCGGTTCCCAGTGAGCACTCGTTGCGGGTCACCGGTGATCGAAAATCAGTTTGTGAAGGATGTGGCTCCGCATTTCTAGCCAGTCGATGTCGGGGTGGTTTGCCGCCGCCCATGCGGCCAGCGCATCGCTATAGTTGCTGAGCGGTCCACCTGGATCGGGCACGCGGCTTGCTTCGGCCTGCAGCTTATTGATGGCTGCTTGCGCCTCCGTGGGAAGCACTGGCTTTTCCCCCTGCATTGCTGCTGGAGGGGACATGTAACGGCTCCAGTCCTCGCTGTAGCCTCTCAGCACTGCATCCAATTCCTGGTCATCCATGGTTCAACTATGAGTGCTAAGGGTGCAAGAAAGCACGCAGATCATCGGGTGTCCCTAGGACCCTGCATTCCGCAAGGAGATCCTTCAGCGCGCGTTCACTTTTCCGCGCTTTCCGGCAAGGGCCGCTACTTATGGTCAACCAGGTTCGACCTTAGGTTCTCACTCCGCTTCCTCGTGCCACGAAAGCCGACGCATCAGTTATACGGACCAGCCGAGTAGTTCTGACCCAAGCGCCATTTGAAACCGTCGGCCTCTATCTTGAGAATGAAGGAGCGCCCGCGACGGAACAGACGACGCCGCGTCGTTATCCGCCCTCCTCCCAAAAGGTATGCACGCATGAGGCGACAAAGCTTCGTCAGTTCAGCCTCCCTGTAGGCCTCCAACTCTTCGTCGCCCTCTTCTCCATAGTCGTCTACTAGCAGGGCCGTCTGAACATTCAGTTCCGGGATGAAGCCCTCCACCCACACCGGGTCGGTTCGAATGACTGCGCTACGCTCCTCATGGAAGCGACTGCCCACCTGGACACTGGCAGAACGGGCAGGATCGTCGGAGCTGCGATTCACAATGACGAAGTCTTCGTTGAATACCTCGGCCACGACACGATCGAGCATGGTCTTTATGTGGTGGGTCATGATCAGAGATCTTTCAGAGTCGAGATAACGGAGACGTGCCCTGCAGGCATCTCGGATCCCTCACCGGACAGGGGTCGTCCGGCCAGTCTCATATTCGAGGAGGCCGGCATCTTGAAGTTGAAAGAGCCGGTCAGCAACCTTCTGAGACAAATCGGCCGGGCAGGAGTATGCAACGAACTTCGAAGACATGACGTCAACCAGGCATCCGCTCTCAGCCAATTCAGCTGATAGGACATGCCATGCGTTCGGCGATTCGGAGGTCATGAATACTCGGAAGGTGTAAGCACCGGCATCGTGGGCGATGCCGGTGGCGACGTACGGACCCTCCGCCGACTCAACGGCTGTGACCCGGTCACCGAAATTGAGGTCATAGAGGTACATAGGTATAGCGAGAATCGTTAGTTCGCCGTTTTCCTCGCGTCGCGCAAGCAGCCCCTCCCATGTTTCCTCAGTGTCCGGTTCAGGAGGTACGGGGAACCAGACTGTTTCCGTGGAGGCGGCAGCTTCCGGCAGTGGCTGCAGAGTTCCGTCTCGCCATTGGGTGACAAAGGAGGGGTGTTGGATGTACTGCGGCATACGCTGACACTAGCTCCTGCAGATGTCTTCCAGGCACAGGAGAAACAGCACCCAGGGCTGTCCCTGGGATCGGCTCATCGAATGGTGAGCTTTCCCACGAGTAGGCCGCCAGCTAGTAGCGGTCCGAGCACCGCGCCGGTGCGGCGGCAGGGATCCGTAGCCTTGGTGCCTTGACCGAGGCTAGATTGTGGAGCCCGATGGCTGGTGCTGCCGCGGCGGCTGTGACCGGGAGGGCCGTTGCCGAGATTTGGCACACAGACCGGTTCATCTCGACGATTCGTGGGCATCGGTGGATGTCGGATCGCGTTTTATGGAGATATCTTCAGGGCGCTTTATACGAACCCTTGATTCAGAGCCTCTTGAGCGTAGTTGTCTCGTAGAAACAGATCATACGCGCCACCCGATCCAGGCACGTATCGAAAGTCTGTCCAACTTTTTGCCGAAGCGTATTCCATGAAAGGGATGCTTACCTCCTGGGCCCTCTCTCTTCCGTAATACACCGTATTTATTACTAATTGACTTTCCCATAGCGCTGACCACAAGCCGCTGTTGAGCGGGTCCCATTTGAGTTCTGATGGCCCCTTAGCCATCAAGACTATGTCGATTGATGGCACTGTGATGCGAAGGTCCTCTGTGGGTTCAGAATAGATCGTGATTAGCGGCTCGTTTGATTGGGGGTCTGTATAGTCCCAACGTTGCCGGGGTTTTTCGCGGAGGATGAACTCAGAATGAGTAGTGATCGGGCCGCCCAGATAGTAGTGAGCGGCTACGCGCACCGGCTCATCGTGTTTGTCGTGATTGTTCAGTTGCCTTGCCCAAGTCGACGCCCCAGCCCTCATCCAATCCCAATCTGCTGTCTCTTCACCAGGGCGCAAATCAAGGAAGGGCTGAAAGAATCGGATTCGGTCCATGATTGCCTCGGGGATGAAGTTGTACTTCTCCACCACGGATTTCCACTGGTCCTCCTCGAAGCACGACGGCCAGTAAACTCCCCCTCTGAGATTCTTCTTAATCTCTCGGTCGGACCAACCACTCGCTCGCCTCACTACGTCCTTAAATAAGTTGTCCCTGGCACTGGAGAGCTGATTGAGGATCTCGCCGGCAAGCAGAGCCCACTCCTCAACTGGTGGCTGTATAGAGAGGGAGAACTCATGAGTCGTACCGAAAGACTTCGAAACGTATTCTGTATTAGGGGTGTAGCCCCTAAACCATGCAACTTGTGACGCGTAAAAGGTGCTGGCCTTGGTGAAAGCCCAGCGGAGTCTCTATAGAGGGACTTCAGAAAGGTCCCGCCCGGGTTGTAATTGCGGTGAGTCTTGGCCCTGCAGCCAATTCTTCTCCGGGTCTTCTGGCATTGAAGTCACTTTCAGATCGGGGCGGTCACGAGCCGACTAGGTACCGCATTCAGTTGACCATGCACCGCGGTCGAACCTGCAGAAAAATCTCACCGTGAGCATAGTCCAACGTTGGTCCAAGTTCGCTCACACGCTTTTGTCGTCACCATAGCCTTGCCGTTCTGCAGGCGGAGTATCGTTTGGAACGTTTCTCGTAAGCCGGTCTCTCAGCGGCGCGTAAGCCGAACCCCTACCGGTCTCATGCTGTGCTGATCTGCGGTACGCGCGCTCCGAAACATGACCGTCCCGTATATCCCGCCCGATGGTCTGCCCGGGGGCCATCTATGGAACGGTGAGTTGTGTCTTTCAAGCCATGGGATGCAAGACACGAGGACGAGACACTGCCCCTCTTTCGGGTTCTGAGAACGGTTTCGCTGGGCGCCGCTAAAGGTCTTCTGTGGCGGCATTACGGACGTAGAACTGCTCGACCTCACGCACACCACGAGGTATTTGAAGCGTAACCATCTGCCCTGGTGGCATTGGCCAGGGTTTCCATGGAGGAGCCCTCGGGTAGGACGGTGAGTGATGGGGACAACTCTGCCTGCTTTTCACCGGTCTGGCCGTTGAGCCTGTAGATGATGCTGCGCACGCAGTTAAGCTATGCAGCATGCCCATGCCACAGACCAACCCGACCGCAGAGAAGAACTCGTTGATGGGAGGGGTAAGGACGGGGATCGGGCGAGCGTTCGTCGAGCCGCCCGCAGGTGC
The DNA here is from genome assembly GCF_058269305.1 of Arthrobacter sp. TJ-170. Classification (NCBI taxonomy): domain Bacteria; kingdom Bacillati; phylum Actinomycetota; class Actinomycetes; order Micrococcales; family Micrococcaceae; genus Arthrobacter; species Arthrobacter sp. TJ-170. The sequence goes on from NZ_JBZCNL010000003.1 coordinate 167,383, forward strand.
AGACCTTTCTCGAGCTAGGTGGGCAGCCGATCGTCTTCGCTCGTTAGCCATCGTTGTGCCGTCATCGTTCTTCCTGGGCGCACTCACGTCGCTTGGGCAAGCGTATCTACCCGAGTGGCTCAGTTCCTTCACAAATTCTGCTGGTGGATGGTCGATCATGACCTTCGCGTTGATCTGGTGGTCACGGAGCAGATACCTGAGTGGGATTGTCCTCGGGGTGATCTCGTTCTACCTCCTCAACGTCGGATACGCAGTAGTTTCCGGCCTTCGCGGGTACTTCTGGTCGCTAAATTTGAGTAACTTTTTCGTTCTGATGAGTTTCGTTGCTGGGCCGCCCATCGGGCTCGCTGCTGCGTGGATGCGCAGCCGGTCTACATGGATTGTTGCTATAGCAACCTCAGCAGTACCTGCAGTACTTATCGGTGAGGGCATCTACGGCCTGACGGACGTGGCCGAAACGACGAGCCCTGTGTATTGGATACTCTCGATGATCGTCGCGGCTGCATTCGTAGCGACGGTGAGCTTCCTCCGGTTACGCGCGCTGGCTCCGATACTCCTCAGCGTCGGGCTCACTGCCGTCGGTACCGCGACATTCCTCCTGCTGTACAGGACTGTCATCTAGCCCTGATGTGATCCTGCTCAGAAAGTTGATGTAGACGAGCGACACCCCGGATCTACGTAGGCAGCGGAGTCTCTCAGTGGCGTGAATGCAGAAGCCTCCGACGATCCAATGGTCGACCTCGATGAAACCGTCAGCGACCTCGATGAACCGTCACCGCAGTTCTCGAGCTCGTTGTTCGAACCACCAGTACAAGAACTGCACGCGCCTTCCGTCTTGCATCCCATCGGTTTCGAAACTGCAGGGATGAGCTGCGCGGGCTTTCTCGAGCACTACAACACTGAACGCAGTCATAGCGCGCTCGGAGGCAAACCACCGATCAGTCGGCTGGCACCAACCTGATGGCCGGGTACACCTAGGGCGGGCGGAAGGGGTTGCTGCCGATGACGGCGGCAACCCCTTCCGGCTAGGGGATGATGGGCAGGAGCAGGTGTGAGTCGTGTCCGTCGCCGGTGTGGATGATGTGTTGTCCGCTGTTGCGGGTGTATGTGTGCCCTTGTGCGAAGAGGCCTTGTGCGTAGCTGTTCACGTCGTGGCCCTGGATGACGAGTCGGAGTGTTTCCCCGGCGTGGAACAGGGTGCTGGAGGGCCAGATTTCGATGTCTACCGGCACGGTGTCGCCCTCGTTGAGCAGTTCTTCATTTTGGTGTGTGTAGCGGGGTTGTTCGGGGCGCGAATCCTCGGCGAGCTGCCTGCGGCTGACCCGGAGCCAGCCAAGGGCGACGTTCCCGTCGTCGAAGGTGGAGAAGAACGGAAAGTTTACTTCGTTGCCGTCAGCGTCCAGTTTCTGCAGGGCTACGAAGAGGTCCAAGTCATTGGACCCTTGGGCTTCAACCCACAGCTGGAGTTTTGTGTAGCCGGTAATTTCTGTGTCGTCGGCGAAGGTGTGCTCGAAAACTGCCTTGCCGGTTGCTGCATCGTAAGAGATCGTTTCCGGTTTCGGTGCGGGGTCCTTGCTCAGGGTTCCGCGGCCGGCATCGAGGTAGAGGGGCGTGTATTCGGTGCGTGCCAGTGGCCATTCGTTTTCGGGCCGGTTTTCGCCGACGTAGGCGCGGTCGCGGACTTCGATCCTGACCTTGGGCCAGGATTCCACGGTGTTTTCTTCGCCCTTGAGGAAGTGGTCGAAGAATTCCCGTTGGCGCGCCAGGCTGTCCTGGTCGTAGAAGTTCTGCCACTTCTTGCGGCCGTGCACTTCCAGCCACTTCTGCTTCGAGGCGATGCGGCGGAAGCCTTCAAGGGTTCCCCTGGTGTGCAGGCCGTGGTCGGACCAGCTGGCTACGACGTAGGTGGGCACTTCGATGGCTGTCAGGTCAGGGGCTTTGGACTGCCAGTATTCGTCGTAGAACGGGTGGTTCATGCTGTTGGTCAGGATGTCCTCGACCCGTCCATGGGTGTTGGCGATGAGGGGGCCTAGCGCTGCACCGAACTGCGTTTCCGGGATCCCGCCGTGGGTCAGGACTTCTTTGTAGAGGTCTGTCCAGCCTTCCCACGGGTTGATGGCTGCCAGATGTGCTGGGCGGCGGGCCGCGACGGCCCACTGGATGACCGCGTACCAGGAGACGCCGGCCATTCCGACCTTGCCGTTGCTCCAGTCCTGTTCGCCGGCCCATTCGATCAGGTCACAGCAGGCGTCGGCTTCTTCGGGCGCGCACATGGTGACATCACCTTCGGATCCCCAGGCGCCACGGGCGTCGGCCATGATGACGGCGTAGCCGTTGCGGGCCCAGAAGAGGGGGTCGGGGGTTTCAAAGGCTGCGTACGTGGACAGCTGTTCGAGGTCCACGTCGTGTCCGGGCCAGCCGGCGAAGCTGAGGGCGCCGTGCTTGCCGTAGGGCGCCCAGGCCACGAGGACGGGCAGATCTGTCGTGGTCTCGGCTGGTCGGTAGAGGTCCACGAGGAGGTTCTTGCCGTCCCGCATGGGCACCCGGACGTTGTTATCGATCTGCATTCCATCTGCAACGGTCTGGGAGTACTCACCTCCTGGCCACCCGGCGTTTTCGGGCGGGTTCCCGGGAAGGAAGGCAACATCATTGTTAACCGCGTGCTGGGTCATGGCTTTTCTTTCTCTCGTGATGATTCACTGACGGACGGGTGGAACGGTCAGAGGGGTTCGGCGTCGAAGTGGTTCACGTCGGCACCAGCAAGAAAAGGAGCGAAGGTGGCAATGACTTCCTTGCCCTGGTCCGTTTCCGGGAAATGCTCCGTGTGATGGGCAACGGTGTCCCATCCGACCCAGAGGAGGTAAACCCCCTGGTGTTCGGCACTGCGGTGCAATTGCGCCGAGCGGCAGCCCGGGGCCTGGAGAAGAACGCCGCGAAGACGCTGGTAGGCGGCTTCGAAGGCCTGCTCCTGGCCAGGATGGATCGTGAATCTTGCGTGTTCAAGAATCATGGTTCCAACTCGGTTCTCCGGCCCGGGTGCCGGTGTAGGGCGCGACAGCTACAGTGCCACGGACGGGTAGGGCTTACCGGTCCACGGTGCCAGACGCCGTGCCCACTCCAACTGGTAGGACAGCGGTCCCTTTTCCTCGGTCCAGTCATCGGCGAACACGCCGATGAACAGGGTCAGGTAGAGGAAGAAGTGGGCGCCGTAGGCGAAGAGCCATTCGTAGTCATAGTTGATCAGCGCGCGGCGTTCGTCTTCGGTGAAGGACAGCCAGGAGGTCTTTTCTGAGCTGTTGAGCCAGATGCCGACTTCCTTCTCCCAGCGGTCGATCGTCGCTTCCGGGTCGGCTTTGTAGCGGGCGACCCATTCCGGGTCACGGTCGATGGTGTAGAGGAATTTGTTCACGTAGTACTTGCTCATGCTGTCGCTCCTGCCTTTGCGTACACGGGTCCTGTGACGCCGCCTGACTCGGCGGCCGAAGGGGCTGCCGCTTCGGCCATCTTTTCGTTCTTGTTCGGGTACCAGGTCATGAACATTTCACGGGTGTGGTAGAGGTCCAGTTGGTCAACGTAGTCTGCGTTCTCGGGGCCGGCGATGCCCATCATGAGGATCAGGTCCATGAAGCCGTGGGTGGCATTACCGGAGCTGGCCATGGATTCATGGGTGACGTTTTCCAGGATGGCTTCGATGTTGCCGGTGGAAAGCCATTCGATGGCCTGGGCGTCGAACTCCGGGTCCGGGCCGTGTTCGCCGAACATCAGGGGGCCGCCCAATTCCAGGGACAGATGGCCGGTGCCGATGGCCGCGATCTTCTTATCCGAGGGGTAGGCGTCGATGATTTTGCGGATCGCACGGCCCAGGTCCCAGAACCTCTTGGGCGAGGGCAGCGGCGGGGCGAAGATGTTCGTGTAGATCGGCACGACGGGCAGGTCGGCGTCAGGGCGCACGGTGATGATCGGGCAAATGATGGAGTGGTCAATCTTCAGTTCGTGACTGAAGGAAAAATCAAACCCTTCATCCAGCAGGCCCTGGTGCATGAAGTTTGAAAGTGCCAGGTCACCGTCCAGGACGTACTTCGGGATGCCGAATTCGCGCTCTTCGTTGTAGAACGTTGCGTCGTACTTTTCCTGCTTGCCGATCATGAATGTCGGGTAGTTGTCCAGGAAGAACTGGTGGAAATGGTCGGCGCCTACCATGACTAGGATGTCGGGCTCAGCGGCGGTGAGGGTTTCGCGGTAGGACTCGACTTTCCGTTTCCATTCGTCTGCCTGGGGCATGCGTTCCTTGGGCGGCGCGGTGGTCGCCTTGAGGTAGAAGGGGTGGTGTGTACTGGCCAAAACGGCGGTCAGTTCTGCCATGGTTTTCTCCCTGTGCTTTTCGCTGCCGTCGTTGGCAACATGGTTCTGTGGCTAGTCGTTCTCGGGGCTGACGTAGGCCGCGTTGCGGTCCACCGTCATGTAGATGTCGTTCGCTATGGGGTTGCGGCGTTCTTCGGCGATCTGTCCGAGCAGGCCCGCTGCGCGGGCCAGCAGCGCGAAGCCGCGCAGCAGATCGGTGGGCAGTCCCAGATCGGCCAGAGCTGCGCCGCAAACCCCGGCACCGTTCAGCGGCAGTTTCCGGCCCAGTGCCTGCTCGCTCATCCTGCCGATGGCTTCGAAGAGCCGCAGGTGGGGTCCGCGCAGCCCTTCCTCCTCGGCGATGCCAATGAGCACGGGTGTGCGGGGGTCCCCGTCCTTGTGGTTGGGGTGTCCCAGACCCGGAACGAACTTGCCCTCGGCGCGTTGGGCCTTGATGGCGTGCACGGCGAGGTCGTCCCACTCCTCATCCGTCTCCGGCAGCGAACCTTCGTGGCTGCCCAGGACGGCGGCCAGGAATTTGCCGCAGTCCTCGGTGACGCCGAGGAAGCGGGAGCCGCCGCCAAGGAGCCCGGCGGCCATGGCGCCCTGGATTGAGTCCGGCGCGCTGAGATAGGTCAGGCGAGCGGCAATCGCGGTCGGGGTGAAACCGTGATCAGCGAGGGCCACGAGAACTGATTCAAAGACCCGCACTTCACCAGGGCTGGGACGGCGCATGGCGACGAGCCAGAAGGCGAGCTCCCCGAACCCGACCTTGCCCATCAGGTCGGAGGCAAGGTCCTGTCCGAGCAGGCGGATTTCCGTGGCGGTGGAGGTGCCCAGCGAGGTGGGGAAGTTCAGTTCGTGGGTGTCTGCGGTGACGGTCATGTTTGTTCTTTCGTTGAGGTTCCGGCAGCGGTGGGAGCAGCGAGCCAGGTGAGGATTTCATCGGTGTGCTCGCCCAGCCTCGGGGGTGCCAGGTCGTAACGCGGCGGGGTCCCGGAGAAAGTGATCGGGTTCCGCACCCCGGGGACCTGGTTCCCGGCGGCGCCGACCTGCACGACAGGCTCCAAGCCGAGCTTTTGTGCGTATTCCACGCCTTGTTTGATGCTGTTGATCGGCCCGTTGGGGACCCCTGCTTCGTTGAGCTTGTCGAACCAGTACCCGGCTGATTGGGTGCGGAGTCGGTCTACGAGCAGGGGGCGGAGTTCTTCGCGACGTTCGGTGCGGTCTTTGTTCTCGGCAAACCGTGGATCATCGGCCAGTTCCGGGACGCCCAGCACCGCGCACAGTTTGCGGAACTGGGCGTTGTTGCCGGCTGCGATGATGAGGTCGTCGTCGGCTGTGGGGAGTGGTTCGTAGGGGAAGAGGCTCGGGTGGGCGTTTCCCATTCTGTGCGGGGTGACGCCGCCGGCGACGTAGGCGGACGTCTGGTTGACTAGGCCGCTCATGGCTGATGCCATCAGCGAGGTTTCGATGTTTTGGCCCTGCCCGGTTTGGTCCCGGTGGCGCAGTGCCGCGAGGATACCGATGGTGGAGTGCAGGCCGGCCATCACGTCAAAGATGCTGATCCCGGCCCGGTATGGGGAGCCTTCGGGCCCGCCGGTGAGGCTCATCAGCCCTGACATCGCCTGAACGATCAGGTCATAGCCTGGCAGCGAGGAGCCCTCTGCGGTGCCGAAGCCGCTGATGGAGCAGTAGATGACGGACTCGTTGCGCTCCTTTACCGACCCGTAGTCGAGTCCGAACCGCTTCAGGCCGCCGGGCTTGAAGTTCTCGATAACGACGTCCGCGCGTGCTGCCAGGGCTTGCGCCGCAGCCAGACCGTCAGGGTCCTTGAAATCCAAGACGACGGACTTCTTGTTGCGGTTGATCGCTGCGTAGTAGGTCGAAACACCGTCGGGACGGACCGGCGGCACCCAGGACCGGGTATCGTCGCCGCCCGGGCTTTCAACCTTGATGACTTCAGCGCCCATGTCCGCGAGGAGCATCGTGGCGTAGGGGCCGGCCAGAACTCTGGAGAAGTCGGCGATGACGACACCGTCGAGCGGCCGCGCCCCGGGTATAGTCTCCGGATGCTGGGCCAAGGGGAACGACATATTGGATTCCTTCTTTGTGAAACAGGATGTGGGTGGTGAATCGAGGCGGGGCCCGGGTCCTTAGGCCTGCCAGGACCGATTTACCTCAAATGAGGTGAACTTCCAGGCACCATCCGTGGCGCTAAAGGTGGCCCGGTAGTCGCCAATGGCAAGCAGTTTCGCGTCTGGGGTGATAGCCCACCGGCTGTAGCGGCAGCGTGCTTCGGCCGTGCCGCCTGCCGGATCGACAAGGAAGTTGGTCAGCAGGTGCCGGCTGGGCGGTGCCGCGGCGAAGATCCGGCTGTAGTGGTCAGAAATTTCTGCCGTTGTGGCCAGGGTCGTCCCGGCGAAACGCACGACGGCATTGCCGAACAGCGTGGTCACGCCGTCCGCATCGCGTTCGTCGGCAAACTCGGCGTACCTGCCCAGAAGGTTCTCGACGGCATGCCGCACCTCCGATGCGGGGGAGAACATTAGTGCGCCCACCAGTCAAGACGGTTCGTCTTTGCATGCCGCGCGGTGGTGGGGTGCAGCCGGGAGATCAGACCGCGGTAGAAGACCAAGGGCCGTGTGTCCGCGGTCCGCAGGTCTGTCAGCCGGGCCATGAGCCCGTAGTGATCGCCGGCTTCATACACAGAATCGATCCCGCACTGCATGGAGACCGCGGCAGTCTTGAGAACGGGGGCCCCTGCGCCATTCATGTCCCAGTCGCCGACGGCGAACTTTGGTCCGGATGAGGAGGCGAAGGCGAAACAGACGTCGGCGTGGTCCTCGTCCAGAACGTTGATGCAGATGCGGTCCAGGCTGCGCAGGGCCGCGAAGGAGCGTGACTCCTTCATAGCGAAAAAGGTCACCAGGGGCGGGTCCAGCGAAACCATTGCCAGTGAACCAACGGTCATGCCCACCGGGCCGTCGGGCCCGTGCCCGGTGACAACGGCGACGGAGGTTGGGATGCGCCCCATGGCCCGGCGTAGCGATGATGCTTCCAAGGTTGGGGGCCTTTCAATCATGACGGTCATCAGGACTCCTATGTCGTGGTGAAGCAGATATTGAGCTGATGCCAGTGAAGCAGCTCACAGGCGTGGCCTCTTGGGCTGCGCAGACAACTCCGACGAACCCGTTTGTGCTCAGAGCCAAGCTGGAGCGCTCCCCTTGTCGTGTGGCGCAGCTCACAGGATCATTTTTGGTCGCTGAGCATAAGAGCTGCCGGGGACCGGGGGGCAACCATGGTGGAACAGCTTCTCAAGGAAGCACACCGTTTTCGCCTCAATCCCTGAGGACCCCTGGAAGGACAATGATGACCATTACCGCGGAGCAGACCTCTCCAACTACCGACACCGACAGCGACTTGGTGGCCAGGGCCGCTAATCTACTGGACCTTCTCCGGAAGAACGCGTTCCAGACCGAGACAGACCGCCGCGTCGTGGAGGAAAACATCGAAGCCCTCGCCGCGGCAGGGCTCTTCAAGATCGCAGTCCCCAAGCGTTTCGGCGGACACGAAGCCGATTTCTCCACCTACTTGAAGGTCACCTCCACCCTGGGCCAGGCGTGTGGTTCCACCGCATGGGTCACCAGCCTCATCAACGTCTGCGGCTGGATCATGGGCCTGTACCCGGACCAGGCGCAGCGTGACGTATACGAGGAAAATCCCGAGGCCCGGGTCTGTGGCGTTTTCGCGCCCAGCTCAAGCACCGTCGCTGTGGACGGTGGCCTGAAAGTCACCGGCAAGTGGGGCTTCGCCTCCGGGTCCCTGCACTCCCAGTGGGCCATCCTCGGCATACCTGTTGTGGATGCAACCGGCGCCCAGATTGACCAGGGCCTGGCCTTGATTCCGATGAGTGAATTGAGCATGGAAGACACCTGGTACGTCGCCGGGATGCGGGGCACCGGCAGCAACACCCTTGTCGCGGAAGACGTCTTCGTGCCTTCCCACAGGATCATGTCTCTTATGCAGGCCGTCGAAGGCAGCTACCCTACGGAACATACCGAAGAAGCTCTCTACCGCTCCGCGTTCGTCCCCGCCGCCTCCCTCATTCTCGTGGGACCCCAGCTGGGCCTGGCCAAGGGAGCACTGGAGTTCGTGAAAGCTTCCCTCGCTAAGGGCAAGGGCATCGCTTATACCTTCTATGACCGCGCTACAGATGCCGGATCGACACAGATCAACATCGCCGCCGCAGCATCCTTGGTCGATACCGCCGAACTGCACATGCTCCGGGCAGCATCAGACATAGACACCGCCGCCAAAGGACCCGACTACCTTGACTTCGAAACCCGCGCCCGTGTCCGCATGGACGTCGGTACCGTCGCTACCCGCTCCCGAGAGGCTATGGACCTGCTCCTGAGCGTCCAGGGCGCGGGCTCCTTCGCAGAGGCCAGCCCGCTGCAGCAAAAGTGGCGTGACCTCGAGACCGGCTCCCGGCACGCGGTCGTCAATCCGGCCATCGCAAGTGAGGCCTACGGACGGGCGCTGCTTGGGGTGAAGGAGCAAGTCACCCCCCTAATCTAGAGCCAGCAATCTCAATGTAGGAGGGGCAGGGCCAAACGGCACTGCCCCTCCTACCGTCTGCGCCCCGACCTCTTACCTTCCTTAAGGCGCCAGTACTTGAGAACCGAAGGTATCCGCCAGGACCAGAGCTGTCTGAAGTTCAAACCGGCGTTCAGCGACGTCGTACCCCAGCAATTCACTCGCGCGCTTCACCCGGTATGCCACCGTATTGCGGGAGACAAAAAGACGTTGCGCGGCAGCATGCGGAGAACTTTCCTCCTGCAAGTAAGACAGCAACGTGGAACGAAGGTCGGCGGCGTTGTTATTGTCCCTGGCAAGCGGCCCCAGCTCCCGCACCACAAGGTCCCTGGCCAAATCCAAGTCAGCCGATAAGAGGCTGGCAATCGCAATGTCAGAGTAGTAGGCATCCCATGCTGAGGCGTCGCGGCGAAGCCTCGAGGTTCGCTCGGCGGCCTGGGCTTCCTTGTGGGACCGCTGGAACCCGGCAATGTCTGCCCCGGGTGTTCCAACTGCCATGCGAACATCCGGTTTGGCTGGCCGGTAATCACCTGCGTTCGGCCGCGCGGGAAAACTGCTACGGCTTCCCCATGCCCACACCCTGCCGCCACCGACCGGCATGACCAGTGTCTTTGTAGCACCCATTCGGGCAAGGGCATCCATAGCGATGGCTTCCAGTTCTGGGGTGTCGGCGCTGTTGCGCACCGGGTCAAACCACAGCGTCAGGGCCACATGCTCTCGCGAGAGGTCATAGCCCAGATCCCGGCTCGCCTTAACCCTGTCCGCGTGGCTGCCGTCCAGCACGTGACGGATAATTTCAGCCTTCGCCGCGGCTGCGCTGACGGTCCAACGCTCCCGCTCCGCCAGATACGTTGCGGCCATCTCGCCGGAAAAATCGTCAATATAGCGGAACAAGCTCTCCGAAATAATCTGCATCTGCTCGACGCGCTCTGCTTCGGGAACCAGTTCCCGGCAAGAATCCAGAAATGCCTTGGTCATCTGGGCGTGCCCCAGACGGACACCCCGCAAGACCTTGTCCAAGGAGATCCCGCGGCGAACAAAATCAACGTCACCGCGCAGCGCTTCCTCGGTGATGGCCGGCAGATCCTCCCCTTTGCTGCTAATCCATATCAGCGAACGGATAACCGACGATTCAGGCCCCATCCGCAACGACTCAAACTGCTCAGGACCTCCTCCAAAATCGGGGATCTCTGCGATGATTCGCTCTGTCATGGCATACCCAACCTGGCAAGCCCACTCCACCGGGCCCTTGCCCAGCCGCTCAACAGCGTCCGCAATCGTCACCGGCCGGCTGGCAGGTGCTGGAACAGCCACATCCGGATTGGGGTGCAACCGTTGCAGCCACAGATCAGCATCAGTGACATCAGCATCATCGCCGGACACGTCCCACACCCTCTTCACAATCAAATGCTGGCTTCACCCACGACCTGCTTCATCACACATCGGGGAGATCGGGTAACAAGGCAGAAGCTTAGCGCTACTGACCATGACAGACATGCTTGTGCAAGCGGGCAAGCGGGCAAGCGGGCAAGCGGGCAAACGGGCAAACGGCGGCGATCCACGTGCCTTGCGGCGGCTGAGCCCTTCTCCAAGGATTGATGTGTCTCATAACCTCTCCGTCTCAAAACGCTAGGGGTTGCGAGACGTCAGCTGCATTCATGCATTCCAGTTCAGAAGGCCGGCGGCGTCGGTTAATGCATGCAGCGGAAATCTGTGAGTCGGTGGGATCACCGCGAAGTTGGGCTAGGCACGATCGCTGAAAACTTCCAGATCACAAATGAGGGCGCCTCATTCACCACTTCAGCAAGGGGCATTTCTGGAGCGGAATTTTGTACCTGACCGACTCGAATTGTGTCCGTTCTGTATGTCCAGTGCTAGGAGGTTGCGCAAGGCGAAGTCTCGGCGCTGTGATTTGGACAGATCACGAGTGATCAGATCGTCAGTCGCGTAATCCGTAGTGGCGTTCGTGGCGGAAGATTCTCTGTGAGTTCAGGGGTCAGCGTGGGGTCAGCGACTCAGTGCAACGTCGTCAATGATGCTCAGTAGACGATTTACCCAACTACTGCGCTGGCCCACCGAGCAAACACCGTGAATAGGGGCGTAGTGAACAGGGCGAAGGCGAGCAGATTCACGACAACACTGTTCCAAAAAGCAAAGCGAAAGCTCGCCTTGCGCGTCTTGTGGCGAAGCGCCTGCTGCGCGACGATACCACCCGGCCACCCACCGACGGCGCCTAAGAGGAGCAGCGCCCTCTCCGAAGTCCGCCACCCCCGGAGACTGCGGCGGCCTTGTCGGCCGCGTACAGGAGAAAGCAGAGGCCGCTTGCCAACAGATACAGTGCTGGGACCCACAGCGGGATGGGCCACATGGCGTGGACAAGCAAGTAGGCGATGACGAAGCCGAGGATTGCGAGATAAGCCAGGGTGCCCGGTCTGTGCCGCATTCCTGCTCCAGGCGTTTGCCTAATCGGTGACGTTAGCGCTGGCGCATTGACAACCGGCTGCACGCGCGTTGCGCGCTGTTTTCCGTCTCGGGAGAGCTCAACCTCAAATGTGAGAGCCTCAGCCAAGCTGAGGTCGGCGTGCCCGAGGCGGGAACACTGAGATATGCACGAACGTCTTCTGGGTGGTGTCCATTCGGGAGATGAACCCGAAACCGCGGTCGTCGTTCCACGAAGTCAGCGTTCCAGATACATGCTCGGTCCCGATCCCCATTTCTACATGTTACTGATCGATGTTAGAGCCGCATGCGTGCCACCGGTAAGTGTCGGACTACAAACGCCTTGCCCTCGCGCTCAAGGTTCCACTTACGGACACCCGCCCGGTGGCCAAACCGCCATCGATAACCGCGATTGATGCCACTGAAGTGACTGTCTCGAATCCCATGGCCTGCAAGACGCCGTAATACCCCTTTGGGCTGCAAGTTCTGCCACTCGGATGATTTCAAGAGTTGGACCCGAGGAACCCGCGCAGTCGCTGGAAGCTGTCCGTCCATCCACGGCGGTGCAATTCCAGCCTTTCCTCGGTCGCGAAGGGCCCTTGGGACAAAGAAACCTCCGTCACACCGCCCTGGACGTGCAGGGAGAAAGTGACGACCGTCTCCTGGTCGTCCGCCGTGGGCTCCTCCCAGCGGAAGGTGTAGACCAGGCGCATCGGAGGATCGATCTCGAGGAAGTCACCGGCGAGGTGGAAAGGCTCGCCCTCGGGCGGCTGCATGAAGAACCGGTATTTTCCTCCCACTCGGAGGTCGAGTTCGGCTTGGGGCATTGTGAACCCGTGCGGGCCCCACCATTTCGCCAGTTCGGCCGGATCGGTCAACGCACGAAAGACCCGATCCTGTGGTACCTCCAGCGTGTTGCTGAGCGTCAGGAGCAACCCGCGGTCATGCTTCCTCATGCCGTCACTGTGGCACACCCAGGGGCCGCGCGAAAGACTCAACGGTGCCCGGGTGGCCCGCAGGCCGCAGCGACCGACGAGTTTGATCCCCTCCCGCCGGATGCAACTACTCGCCGACTCCATGACTTGCGCGATGACTGCCGCGTCGGCCGTCCCACTACCAGAAAGTGGGACGGGCACCAATGCCTAGTCAAACCCTTGATCACCCCGAGCTCGGCCCGCCCGACGACTCCGATCGCGCCACAGGGCCTCCATGCTGCCATTTTGCTCCGCAAGACCACCGCTACTTATCGCTGCTGTTCACACTTGCGGGGCGCAAAAAAGTTCGACGAGACGTCTCGCATCCCATGGGTTTCGAGACGGCGATCGGCTATCGGGCGGTCCAACGTGCTGCTCCTCCTCGTGGGATTGATGGGAGCTGTCCTAGGATGACTTCTACGATTTCGGCGGGAGATCCGATGTTGGGAATAGCGAAGCCGTTCTCACCGATCGCTAGGGCTTCGAGCGTCTCCATCTGACTGTCGAGGAGCGATGTAGGCATGAAGTGCCCACTGCGTAGCTTCATTCTGGCCCGTATGACTTCCGGATCGTTCTGAAGGTGAATAAAGACAACGTCACCGCCGGCCGAGGCGAGCAAGGTCCGATAACTCCGTTTGAGCGCGGAGCAGGTTACAACTGTCGATTCACCGGCGGATGATTTCGCGGTCATCCAATCTCTGATGGCTGTTAACCAAGGTTGTCGGTCCTCGTCAGTGAGGGCGATGCCCTGAGCCATCTTGGCGATGTTGTCCGTCGAGTGGAAGTCATCGGCCTCGGCATAGGACCATCCCAGCCGCTCCGACAGGGCGGTGGCGATGGTCGTTTTACCGGATCCGGATACGCCCATAAGAATGAAGTGGGTGCAATGGCGCATGTCGATTTCCTTGCGTTGTGGGTGGTTCATTGAAGCGATTGTCTTAGTAACCGAAACTGGTGATGGGACGGCCGACTTTTTGGTGCGAGATGCGTCTACGAATGGGGGTGTCCAAGAGCGGTCGACCGAGTACCCGCGGCGCGGCGGGCCAAGGTGCGGTAGATGCCGGTGTGATCCAGCATCCCGTCCCCTTGGTCCACCATCTCGGCGAAAAGTTCTGTGACCGTTCCGGTCAGCGGAAGCTGAATGCCCGCGGATCCAGCCGCTTCCTGAATGAAACCCAGATCCTTGAGCTGATTGCTGGCGCTCCCACCCTCGGCAAAGTCGTTGGTGAGCCATTTGGTGCTCTTTTGACGCAGCACCGTGGAGTCTGCGAGGCCGCCTTGTAGCAGTTCGACTAGCACAGTGGGGTCCAAATTACCGGAGCGTGCCAGGAGTAGGGCTTCGGAAATGGCCGTGACAGTGGCGGCGACCACAACCTGGTTGCACGCTTTTGCGAGCTCCCCAGAGCCGCTGCCCCCCATGTAGCGGACGGTGGTGCCGAGTACGGAGAATATGGGTTCCAGCCACCGGGCGGTTTCCTCATGTCCACCCACCATGATGCTCAGAGTTCCGTCCCTGGCGCCCGCTGTGCCGCCACTCAACGGAGCATCGATCACTCGGACCGAATGATCCCGCCACAACGACTCAGCCAAAGTTCTGATGCCTACCGGGGACACTGTTCCGTGAACGACGAGTATCGGCTCGTCGATCGCTCTCTGGGACCAGCCGTCCAAGAGTGCCGGCAAAAGTGATTCGACGTGGTGCAGATTCGGGAGAACGGTCAAGACGACTTTCGAGGCAGCGGCGGCCGGTGTATCAGCGACGTGCGCACCCAGCTGGACGAGATCGAGCGCCTTCGCCTGCGTCCGATTCCAGACGGTGAGGCCGCCATACTCGGCCAAAAGCCGTCGGGCCATGGGATCGCCCATGGGACCTACCCCGATGAGTGACAGCGAATGGTCCTGCGGCACGTGAGCAGTCATGTCAGTTCTCCAATGAACTTGGGGTAGTTAACAAAGTGGTATCGGTTACACTTTTGTACCATAAGACGTTCCAATGATGTAGAGATAAGGTCAGATGACAACTTCACCCGTAGTAGTAACCGCTGAATTCATACCGGTTGAGGGTCGCTTCGCTGAGCTTTGTAGGGCGCTTAGTGATGCGATTCCGGCTGTCCATGAAGAGCCCGGCTGTCTGCTGTATGCCATCCACGAAGCGCCGAACGGTGCGGTCTTCATGATCGAGAAGTGGGAATCTGTTGCATTCTTGGATTTGCATGCGGCAGGCGAGGCGGTAGCCCGTTTGGACGGCCTGATCTCCGATCTGATCAGTGAGCCAGTCCGCGTAACGCGTATGACTCCGATTCCGGTCGGATCATCGACTCAAGGGTTGCTTTAGTGCACCCGTGACTTGGCATCTATGCTGCTGACGCTTGAACGCTCGACCAATTCGGCTCGAACTTTCACGAGCGTTGGCCCTTCCGGTTTGTTGCCCGATACATTCGCCAGCGCAAGATTCACCGAATGGCTCGCCAGGAGGTCAATGGGTTGGCGAATGATGGTCAGTGGCGGGGTCATCAACTCCGTCCAGGGAGAATCCTCGAAGACAATAACCGAGAGCGCCTTGCGGGAGACGGCTCCAGCGTAATGAAGCCGGCGAAGCACATTGGTTACCTGTGCCGTATTTCCCACGACCAGCCCTGTCGGCGGCTCTTCGAGGTTGAGTAGCGCAGTGGCGGCATCTTCTCCAGCCGGACCGCGAAACGCGGCGGACTTGATCAGGCTCGGGTCAACCGCCACGCCGGCATCTTCGAGTGCCTGCTGATAGCCGGCGATGCGATCGCGGCCCGTTGTCGACATGTGTGGCCCGGAGATGATCGCAATGCGCCTGTGTCCATGCGCGAGGAGATGGGCGGTTGCAGCACGTGCGGACTCGACATTGTCGATACTGACCACATCAACTTCTGGCAGGGACGGAATGGATCGATCTACGAAGACGACTGCGGTACCGAGATCCTGCAGGTGAGCCCACACCGAGACATTCCCTCCCGTTGGCGTTGCGATGATGCCGCTGACGCGCCGTTCGATGAGAGTCGACAGACGTTCCGCTTCCAATCGGTCATCTTCCTGCGTCGTCATGAGTAGCACCTGGATGCCGCGTGAATGGGCTTCGCGGACAACCTGGTCGGCGAGGCGGGCGAAGAAGGGATTGGACACGTCCGCGAGTAAGAGGCCCAAGGTTGTGGCCGGCGCGTGCTTGAGTTCCCTTGCGGCTGTTCTCGGATGGTAGCCCAGCGCCGCGATCACTTCATTGACGTGACTGCGGGTTGCCGGAGCGACCGGTCCTGAACCCGGGTTGATGACTCGGGACACGACAGCCACGGACACCCCAGCGGCCGATGCGACATCGCGGATGGTTGGCTGCTTCTGCACTTGTACTCCTACTGTGCTCATTCGGCGTGCACACGTCTCAAAGTGAAATTCAACACTATGGGTATTGACCTGTACGGGGGGATGTGACATAAAAGTGGAACCGGTACCATTATGTTCCACTCCTCGGGTTGACGTCCACCCACCCAGCAAAACTTCGAAAGGCAGCAATGAATCTGCACAAACTCCTCACCGAACGTGAGACCTCTGGCAAGCCCATCCGGGTAGGTCTCATTGGTGCCGGCCGCTATGGCACGATGTACCTCGCGCAAGCCCGCAACATTCCAGGTATCCACGTCGTGGCCATCGCAGATATCAATATTGACCGAGCCCGGGGCGCCCTAAAGCTGGTCGACTGGCCCGAAGAAGCATTCGCAGATGACATCGCAGGCGCTCTGGCAAACCGAACAACAACGATCGTGGCGGACGCTTCTGCGCTCTTTGGCTCCGACATCGATGTGATCGTGGAGGCTACCGGCAACCCGATCGTAGGAATCAACCATGCGCTGCGGGCAATCGAAGCACGCCAACACATCATCATGGTCACCGTTGAAGCCGACGCCCTCGCCGGCCCCGCGCTAGCCAAACGCGCGACTGAGGCCGGCGTCGTCTACTCACTCGCTTACGGGGACCAGCCGGCCCTCATATGGGAACTGGTCGACTGGGCGCGTACCTCCGGGTTCGACGTGGTGTGCGCCGGCAAGGGAGCGAAGTATCTCCCGCACTACCACCAGATGAATCCGGACAATGTCTGGGAAAACTGGGAGTTCTCGAAAGAGCTCACGGATTCCGGTCAGCTCAACCCCAACATGCATACATCCTTCCGTGACGGCACCAAGGCCGCCATCGAAATGGCCGCGGTAGCCAACGCCGCCGGCCTGCGGCCATCTGATGAAGGCCTCACATTCACGCCAGGAAATGTCGAGGAGATCGCATCCATCTGTAGGCCGGAAGCGGCGGGCGGCGTCCTGAGCAACGAGGGAAGCGTCGACGTCATGTCGAGCGTCAACCGAGCCGGGGACTGGATTCCCTTCAACACTCAAGAGGGGGTCTTCGTGGTGGTCAAGGCCACAAATGCGTACGTCTCCGGATGCTTCCAGGAGTACCCATGGCACCCGGACCCCACCGGTCAGTACGCAGCCCTATACCGTCCGTATCACTACGTGGGCCTCGAACTCAACGTGTCCATCGCCAATGCTGTCCTGCGTGGCGTTGCGACCGGAACGCCGGAGGGATTCCACGCCGACGTGGTGGCATGCGCCAAAAAGGGTCTGCGCGCCGGTGAGATCCTTGACGGCGAAGGTGGATTCACTGTCTGGGGAAAACTCATCTCAGCCGAAAAGTCGGTCAGGGACCAGGCGCTGCCGGTGGCCATGGCTCACCATGTGAAGCTCGTCAATGATGTCGCGGAAGGCGACATCGTGCGATGGAGCGACGTCGAAATCGACACCTCCCTCGAAGAAGCACTGCTCGTCCGCCGCGAAACCGAGGCTCTTGTAGACGTTCCGATGAGCTCGGCGCAGTAGGCGCCGGCGGAACCTAGCCCACTATTTCGAAGTACCACCTGTACTAACACACCCGAACGCATTTCAGAACCTAACTACCCGTTCTACAGGGACCGGACTAGTAGGAATCATTTCAAAGGAGAAACAGATGCCTAAATACAAGCTAACTGCCGCAACTGCTACCGTCGCATTCGCTGCACTTCTCACCGGTTGTGGGAGCGACTCAGGCAGTTCTGATGCAGGAAGTGCCGAAGAGAGCCAATCCATCCGGCTGGCCCTGGGCGATCCGGCGGCTTCATCTGTCGGAGTGGCGGGCGAACACTTCGTCGAGCAAGTCGCGGACCTCAGCGGCGGCAGTATCAGTGTCGAGACCTTCCCTGACGGGACGCTTTTCGCCGGGGACCAAAACGCTGCGGTGAACCTGTTGGGAAATGGAACCCTCGATTGCACGATCATCTCCACCTCCGTGTACGCGTCATTCAATCCAGAGATGAATGCGCTCAGCCTGCCGTATCTCTTCGATGATGCAGAACAGTTCACCGAGTACCTTCAAGGCGAGCCGGGCCAGCAACTCCTTGATTCGCTCGAAAGCCAGGGAATCAAGGGCATTGAAATCCTTCCCCGGACGCCACGGCATATCACCAACTCGGTCCGCCCGATTGCTGAACCGAGTGATTTGGAAGGCATAACGATTCGAGTTCCGCAGAATGCCCTTTGGGTGGAGTTCTTCGGCTCGCTCGGTGCGAACCCCACCCCGATGGACTTCTCCGAGGTGTACACAGCACTTCAGACGGGAACCATCGATGCTCAGGAGAATCCGCTCGAAGTGCCGGTGAACAACCAGTTCTTCGAAGTCCAGGACTACCTCTCGCTTACCGGTCACATTCGCGACGGCTTCATCCTTGGTTGCA
This sequence comes from Arthrobacter sp. TJ-170, assembly GCF_058269305.1. Classification (NCBI taxonomy): domain Bacteria; kingdom Bacillati; phylum Actinomycetota; class Actinomycetes; order Micrococcales; family Micrococcaceae; genus Arthrobacter; species Arthrobacter sp. TJ-170. Next base: position 185,518 of record NZ_JBZCNL010000003.1, read on the forward strand.
ACCAGGAACTTTGGGACTCCTTGAGTGAGGAGCAGCAGGGTGCTCTAACGGAAGCTGCGGCCGCAACTGCGGATTTCAAGGCCCAGTATGACCAAGAAGATGCAGAGAAGACTCTCGCAACTCTGGAGGAGCAAGGCGTACAGATCAACGAGCTTTCAGAAGAAGCCCGGAGCGCCTTCCAGGAAGCAGCGCAGGCTGTCTATCCTGAATTCAAGTCCTTGGTCGGAGACGAATTCTTCGAGACGACCCTAGACTTCGTCGGACAATAAATCATGAGGATCTTTCCCCGGATCGGCATCAATGACCCAAAACTTGATGAACGAGATTTTGAGGAAGCGACTGGCGAGGCCGTCCCAAATGAGTCCCCGGAGCGGTTGGGATGGGTCTGGAACGCAGTCAACGTGCTGCTCTTCATCGGGGTCACTGTGATGCTCGGGAGTGTGAGCGCCCAAGTCGTGAGCAGGTTGATCGGCGTCTCCTTGACCTGGACCGAGGAACTTACACGAATGACGTTTCAGGACGTGATGTTCCTCGGCATGGCCGCAGGCTTTCGGACCGTAGCCCACCCTCGGGTCGCCCTGCTGGTGACCCGAGGGCCGGCTTGGCTGAAAACTACAAGTGTGCACATCTACGCGGTCGCAGGAATCGCATTCTTCCTGGTGCTGCTCGTCATGTCGTGGCAACTCCTGCTCCAGCAAGCCGGCACCGGTGAATCGAGCCCAGCCTTAGGGGTAAGCATGTACTTGGTCACCATTCCGCTCGTGCTCAGCGCCGTCCTGGCGATCCTCGCGCATATTCAAACCGTGTATTTCTCCAAAGAGATGCGCAAGACCATTGAAGATGGAGAGCTCACGGCATGAGTCTGACATTGCTAGCAATCTTTCTTGTTCTGCTCCTGCTCGGCGTTCCACTGGCTATATCGCTGGGGATTGGCGTAATCGTCACGCTGCTTGTCTATGACATTCCGCTCGATCTCCTGGCATCGACGATGCTCAGTTCAATGAACAGCTTTCTGCTCGTCGCCGTGCCGCTTTTCGTCCTGGCCGGCAATGTGATGGCCGGTGGAGGTATCTCAGACCGAATCTTCGCAGGAGCAGAAGTCTTCTTCGGCCGCTTCCGTGGAGGCCTGGGACAGGTAAACATCGCCGCCAGTGCCGTGTTCGGCGGAATTTCAGGCTCTTCGGTGGCCGATGTCGTGAGCCTCGGAAAGATTGAAATCAAGGCCATGACCGACCACAAGTATCCGCGGGCCTACGCGGCCGCAACCACTATGGTCACGTCAACCCTGTCGTCAGTGATGCCTCCGAGCATCCTGGTCATAATCGCCGCATCAACAGCAGGCGTCTCCGTAGGCGCCGCGTTGGCTGGCGGCTTAGGCCCAGCAGCAGTGCTAATCGTGGTGCTGATGATCGTCAATTATGTCGTCTCCGTTCGTAGAGGCTACGGCGAAGTCACGCGTACCCCCTTCAAAAAGGGGCTCCTAGTCGTCGTGAAGAGCATTCCAGCATTGGGCGGACCTGTCGTGATCTTGCTTGGCATGTTCGGAGGCACCTTCACCCCAACAGAAGCAGCAGCTATCGCGGTCATCTACAGCCTGCTCGTCGGAGTTTTCGTCTACCGCGACATGAAGTGGACGCAGATGCCGAAGATGGTTGTCGATGCCGGGCTGACGTCGGGAACGATCCTCTTCATCGCCATGATCGCCAACGTCGCAACCTATATCTTCACCATCGACGGACTGCCCGCGAGGGTGAGTAACTTAATGCTTTCCATCACCACCGATCCCATCGCAGTGATGCTGCTCATCGGACTGATCCTGATCATCATCGGCACCGTTATGGACATCGTCGCAGCAATTCTGCTGACCCTTCCAGTGCTGATGCCTGCTGCAATCTCTGCCGGCATCGACCCCATCCACTTCGTGGTGTTTCTGGTTGCTGCTCTCTCCATTGGTTTAGTAACGCCACCGGTTGGAGTATCGCTGTTTGCCACGTCCTATGTGAGCAAACTCCCAATGGAGAAGATCGTGAAGGCCGCCGTGCCGCACTACATAGTTATGCTCGTCGCGATCGTGGTACTGGCGATATTTCCGCCCCTGATCACCTGGCCAGCCGAGCTGTTGATGGATTGAAATCCTACCGGCTCTACACACGCGATTCTTTGAAAGGGCTCGAGGTTAGCCACCGCGTGGCGTGCCACCACCCACTCCCCTCGACGCTGTTGTGATCAACTGGTAGTCGAGATTCTGTCAGGTAATTGTATGGCTCTACTTGGGCTGCCGCTCGTGAGCGAGTCGTGCGGCAGCTGCGATATCTTGATTGCCTGGCGGGCGCCGACCGATTCGTCCCGACGACGTCTGGACAATCGGGCACTATGAGCCTTCATAGCCGTGACTGCGATAATGGACTGCGTTCATGCGAGCCGAAGGGCCTGGCATGGATATGAGCAAATTCGTAGGGATGCTAGAAGCCCCCGGATACCGTTCAGGCAACTCATTCTCGGGTATCGACTATGGCCTGAACGGTGCATAGGTGGAACGTCAACAGCAGAGCCGCGCATCAGACCATGTCGTTTTGCTGAGTGTCGCGTCTGCTCCAGTACCCACCACTAGACCTCATCCCGCTACTCACTCCCAGGTCAGACTTTGCCCTTGACGTGGCTGGGGTAGCCCCTCCTTCACAGTTGGAGCAGGACGCTCTCAAGGTCTGCTGGTGCATCGTTGTCGAGCTCGAGCAGGCGGACTCCGGTCCAGGTAATGCTGGATCGGCCCCATTTCGACCAAAATTCTTGCCAGTTGCTGAGCTTCGCGTGGTCGCGGGCGAGTCCACGGGTTTGTAGTCGCCTCCGGGTCTCCGCTTCGGAGGCGATTACACGCAGAACGGTATGGGTCGCCGGCGGCCACCCTGCATTTCGTGCCGATCGGCCGAAGAAGTCCGGTTGATCCAGGTATCCTGCGAACGGCGCGTCCATGACGACGGAGAGACCCAGCCGTAAGTTGTCACCGGCGACCGAGAACAGGGCTGCATACTCGGCCGGCATTACGCGTTCTCGATAGAAGAAGTTGCTTTCGCGCTCGTTCTGCGACTGGCCCTGAGCTTCCATGGCCGCTTCCACGAGAGGGCTGGCAAGACTGTCCTTGTCCAAGTAGGCGGCCCCGGATCGACGGGCGATCTCGCGAGCGATAGTCGATTTGCCGGAGCCGGCTGTACCTACTACTGCTACAGCGAAGGGCATGTCAGAGCCGAGCTTCGCGCACGGCGCCCAGGAAGGCTGCGGCTGCTTCCGTCACGCGGGAGTAGTCGCCATCCGGACGGGCGGCCTTAGTGATTGTGCTTCCAACACCCACTGCACTGACACCGGCGTCGAACCAGTTTTTCACGTTGGTTGCAGTGACGCCGCCGGCGGGCATCAGTGATACGTGGGCAAGAGGGGCGAGGACCGCTCGTGCGTATTCGGGCCCGATTTCAGCCGGGAACAGCTTCACGATGTCTGCTCCTTCTTCGACGGACTCCACGATCTCGGTGGGGGTGTACGCCCCGCTGATTGTCGGAATTTGGTATCGGTTGGCGGTGCGGATCATCTCGCGGCTGAGATGAGGACTGACGAGGAACGATGCGCCGGCGGAAATTGAGGCGTAGGCGCTCGGGCCATCCAGGACCGTTCCTGCTCCGATCGAAACCGTCGAGCCGTAAGCCTCCACGAGACGCTCGATTACGCGTAAGGCACCCGGCGTGGACAACGTGACTTCGATTGCTCGCACGCCGCCGGCGATCGCCGCCTCGGAAGCTCGAAAGGCTTCTTCCGGGTCGTCCAAACGAACAATAACAACCGTTCCGTCATCGATGATATGGCTTAGGGTCAGCAGTTTAGGGCGCATGACGCCTTAGACTACAACATAGAGCGACAGAAAGCTACAGAAAGCGACAAAGTTGATCAATCCACCACCGCTGCTCGCCGATCAGCGGCAGAAACGAATTCGCGCGCGGCTGACGGACGAAGGGGCGGTCCGCACTGCCGATTTGGCCCTCGAATTTCGCGTTTCCAACGTCACCATCAGGCGCGACCTCGTGGATCTGCAGAGGCTTGGTGTCGCCGAACTGGTATACGGCGGCGCCCGGCTCGCTGCAGGGCGCGTTCCACCCGCCGATCGTCGCGAGCGCTCAGGTGTCGAATCTGAGGCCAAGAAGGCAATCGCGCGTGTAGCAGCCGGCCAATTACATGCCGGGGATGTCATTTATCTAGATTCCGGGACGACGTGTGCTGCCATGGTGCCAGCGCTGGCCAGTATCGAGCGACTCACCGTCGTTACCAACGATCTCAATACCGCGGTCGATCTCGCCTCCTCTGCTCCGCAGCTATCCGTTGTTATCGCCGCCGGCCTCGTAGACAGCGCGACGTTCTCGGCAGTGGGAGAACTGCTCGCGGGGGTATTTGCGAACTTTGTCTTTGACGCAGTGTTCGTCAGCGCAAGTGCCTGGGATTGCGGAACAGGGGCGACCACGGGTGGCATGGCCTATGCCGCAGCAAAAAGATCTGTACTAACCCACGCCAAGAGGGCATTCCTCCTCGCGGACTCCAGTAAATACGGCGCAACGGAGGCGCATGTGGTCCGGCGGTTGGAGGAGTTTGATGCCGTCATCTCTGATGCCGCGCTGGCCCGCGTTCACCGCCATGCCGTACTCGAGGCGGGAGTACGTCTCCTCGTAGCGGAGCCGTAAAAAACTCGTTGACACTCACTTGGGAGTGATCTAGAGTACTTTGCAATCGATCTCAGCAATCGATCTCAGCCTCCACTGCAACCGATCGCAACAGACTAGAACTTACGGAGAGATGATGATTAAGAAGCAATGGCGCTTAGTAATGGCGAGTGCAGCCGCAGCAAGTATTCTGCTCGCTGGGTGCGCTCCCTCTTCCGAGTCCGGTGATCCTCAGGGCCCGGTGACACTGAGATATTGGGACTTCCTGGACCCAAGTCAAGACAACCCGCGCTCGGCGGCGCTGGAGGAAAATATCGCGAACTTCGAGGCGGCCAACCCCGATATCAACGTCGAGCTCTCGGTAGTCTCTCTTGGTGACATGCTGAACCGCCTGCCTCAGGCGGCAGCTGCCGGAGAAGCCCCTGATGTGTTCAAGATGTTTACGCCGACCGTTCCGCAGATGGCATCGGCGGGCGCGTATTCGCCCCTCCCGGAGGCGGCGTCCGAGATTACCGATTGGCTTCGCCCGATCGATACTCTTTCCGGCCCGGACGGCCAGCAGGTAGCTGTTCCTTACGAGTACCGTACCTGTGCGTTCTACTACAACCAGGCGATCTTGGATGAAATTGGGGCCTCCGTACCCACCACCTATGACGAGGTCGTCGATGTTGCGGCGAAAGCTGCAGAGGCGGGTTACACAGGGTTCGGTACAGGATTTTCGGACACTGACAACTCAGCGATCATCGCCACCTTTTTCGACTGTTTCATGAGCCAGGTCGGCCAGGAAATATCAAATGAAGACGGTGAAGCCGTCTTCGCAACAGAAAAGGGTGAGGAGTTTGGAGATTTCCTCGCCGACCTTCGCGACGCCAACGCGCTCGGAAGCAGCGTTGTCTCGGACAGCTACTCGACCGTCACCGACGGCTTGAGTAATGGAACGGTTGCCATGGCTGTGCTGGGCAGTGAGCGAGTCATCACTCTGGCAGCCCAGAACCCCGATGTGAAATGGGCACCCCTGCCAATGGCCTCGACCGGAGATCAGACCGGTGCCACCTTGGGGTGGACGCTTGGAATCGGTGCAGACAGCCAGAATGTAGACGCGGCTTGGAAGTTTATCGAATACATGACGGGGCCCGAAGCCGGTGCACTAATGGCAACAGGTGGCGAGATCCCCACACGCGCCGCAACTTACGACGAACCGTATTTCTCGACGCCGGAAGCGGAGGCTGTGAACTCCGTCGCTGACTATGTCGAAAGCAACAGCGAACCTCACTCCTACTCGAACGACTGGATAGGTGTGGCCTCCGGCCTCTCACAGGCTGGGCAGGAACTCTACCTAAACGGTTCCTCAGGCAGCGAGTTCATCAATTCCGCGCAAAGCGCGGCCAACCAGTAACTTCGGCTTTACTATCCGGGGAGCCCGTCAGTCGGGCTCCCCGGGGAAGCGAAACATTATGCCGCGAAACATTATGCCAACGACCAGCGCACTGCACGGCCTCGACTCCGACAAGTCTTCCACCCGTAACGACGTTCCGATGCTTCGACGTCCCCCTGAAGATCATCGCATCTGGCTCTACGTCATCCCAGTCAGCGCTGTATTCCTGTTCGTCTTCGTAGGGCCGCTTTTCTACACGGCATGGACGGCGCTGCACGAGACGAACTTTTACGAGATCGGCGAATTCTCCGGCCTCAACTCCTTCGTCCAGCTATTCTCCGACCCGAGCCTGTTCAGCCGGCTCGGAAGCACCCTAGTTTTCTCGGTGGGAGCGCTGGTTATCGCGCTGCCCGCCGGGTTGTTATCAGCGATCGTGCTGAACAGCGTTCACCGATTCAAGCGCACGGTCCGAGGCCTTTTCCTCCTGCCGTGGCTGATGTCGCAGGCTACTGCAGGAACTATCTGGCTTTGGTTCCTGAACCCCAACTTCGGTCCTGCTTCAGCCATCACCACGTCACTCGGCTTCGGCCCCACGGACGTGTTCTCCACGCCAGCGACAGCCCTCATAGCCGTGACCCTCATCACTGCCTGGTGGTCGTACCCGCAGGCAATGCTGCTGTTCCTCGGTGCACTTCAGACCATTCCCGAGGAACTACGCGAGAGCCTGAAAGTCGATGGAGGCGGAATTTGGCAGGGATTCGTCAACATAACGCTGCCTTTCCTGCGAAACACCATCGTCTCGGTCGTCGTGGTTCTGCTGATGCTCTACGTGCAGATGGTCACTATCATTCTGGTGACCACCCGAGGCGGGCCGCTCGGCGCGACCGAGACATTGTCGATGCGCGTGTACAACCAGACTTTCAACGAGTTCGATCTATCTGGGGCGTCGGCGACGGCCATCCTGCTCTTTGCCGTCAATATTGTCCTCACCCTGGCCGCCATCCGCTTCCGCCGTAAGGAAAGCCTGTGACTACCGTTGCAACGAGCCGTCGTCGTCGCGTCGGCAAGACCATCCGCGAAATACCTGCCTGGATCTACATCGTTCTCTCTGCGCTTGTCGTCCTCCCGCCCGTCGCTTGGATAATTTCCACGTCGTTCAAGGTAGGAGCGGACACGATCGCGTTTCCACCGAAATGGATCCCGGATCCGGTCTCGCTCGAGGGCTACGGCGGACTCTTAACCTCGACGAATGTTCGATTCTTCGTGAACTCTCTGATCTATGCCGGGGGATCCATTGTGCTCGCACTGGCGATCTGTATCCCCGCGGCGTATGTCGCCACGCGCTACCGTAGCCGCCGCATGGAAACTCTCATGACGGGCATCCTCGTTCTGTCGATGGTTCCCGCGATCGTCGTCTTCGTCGCGCTGTACTCCATGTTTGTGAAGACCGCACTGATCAACACCTATCCCATGCTGATCGTCGTCTACACAGCAATCATCTGCGGGCAAACCATCCTATTCTTGCGCAACTTCATCGAGAACATCCCGGTAGAAATCGAGGAGGCCGCCGCCATCGACGGGTGCTCGCGCCTGCAAATTCTCTGGCGAATCGTGCTCCCCCTCATCCGACCCGGAATCGCAGCCATCGCAATCTTCATCTTCGTGTTTGTCTGGAACGACTTCCTCGTGGGCACAGTACTGGCTACCACAGAGGACATGAAGACCGTCCAGAACGGCATCGTCCGATACATCACGACAGGCTTCGGCAATTTCTGGGGGCTGTTCGCCGCTTTCGTAGTCGTCGCGTTCATCCCCGTCCTGGCAATCTTCACGGCCTTCCAGCGGTGGTTCATCGCGGGCCTGACCTCCGGGGGAGTGAAGGGATGACTAACGCCGTGCGCGTGGCTGTCATTGGTGCTGCTGGGTGGGCTGGGAGCCGCCACGTGGAGGCATTCCTTTCCCTGAACGCTCGAATCGTTGCCCTGATCGATCCCAGCACTCGCGTCCATGAGCTGGCACGGACAGTGGGAGCGCAAGTTCTCGACTCGCCGGACCGACTCGGCACCGATGACGTTGACCTGGTGGTCGTGTCCTTGCCAAGCAGCGCGCAGCCCGGCGTGTCCGCGGATCTGCTGCGCCGTGGCTTCCGTGTCCTCGTGGAGAAGCCGATCGGGTCCTCCGTCGACAACGCCGCGGTCCTCGCGGAACTCCCGAATATCGATGATGCCCTGATGGTGGGTTACACCTTGCACCATCACCCTGCCGCGAGGATGCTGGCGGAATGGGTCTCTTCCTCAACCGTGATCAGTGTTAGCGTTCGTTCGGCCGCGCGGAAGCTGGCACTCGGTTCATGGCGGGTGAAACCTGAAGAAGGCGGGGTCGCTGTCGTTAACGGGATCCACGCAATTGAGTACGTGGCCTCCCTGTTCCCTGGTGAAGCGACAGTTCACAGCACATATGCAAGCGATCAGTTGCACTATGCTTCCATCCCGGATTACACGGCCGCGTCGCTCTCGTTCGCGGATGGCCCGCTCTTTCGGCTTGAGACCTATTGGAACCCGTGGAACCACACGACCGGGCTCAACCGAAACGACTGGTCCCTGGAAATCGATGTCATCGCGCACGAAGGGCGCCGATTGTGGTCGAACTGGACGTTCCATGAATGGGATCGCCTGGGCTTCGAGACGGTGCATCATCTGCCCGAGGTCGACCTCTTCCATGAACAAGCAAAGGTCGCTCTGCGCTTTGCCCGTGGAGAACAGCCCACGGTCGGATATCGCCAGGCCCTCCGTGCCACCGATCTCGCCGATCAGGTAACCGGCAAGGCGCGTGAACGAGTATGAGAAGAGCCAGAACGATTGTCCTGAACCCCTCACACTGGCACACGCCGCTCTACGCGGAGAGGATTGCGGCTCGGCATGACGTAGTTGGGATCAGTGATCCAGACCCAACCCGTGGAACTGAATACTCCCACTTGTGGGACGCCCCCCTTTATCCGTCCTGGCAGGATCTCATCGCCAAGCATCACGATGCTGAACTCGCGTATGTCTTCGTGCCGCATGACGCCATGCGCGACGCCTGTCTCGCCCTGATCGCTGAGCGGATACCGCTTGTCGTCGAGAAACCGGCGGGGGTGTCCTTGTACGAGCTGACGGAAATCAGAAAAGCTGCAGCGGCTACAGGAGTGCCGGTCGCGGTTCCCCTCGTGCAGCGAGGCGGACCCACCGAAAAGTGGCTCGCGAAGGCGGGAAGCTCTCTCTACGAGAGCGTCCAGTTCATTGCTGGCCCCCCGGACCGCTACCTCACAAACGGCAGCCCATGGATGGTGGAATCGAAACACGCCGGTGGTGGATGCATGATCAACCTCGCCCCGCACTTTGTGGATCTGTTCCTCCGCTCAACCGGTGCAGACACGGTAACGGTGACTGCAGCCCTGTCCTCGGCGCTGCACAATGAGAGCATCGAAGATTTCGCCTCACTGACGCTTACCACCCTTGACGGGCGCGTGGGAACCATCGAAGTGGGCTACGCATTTCCGGGATCACCGCTGAAGCGGCACTGCTCCTTCATGCGCATCGGCTCCGCGGGGACGGCCACCGTGTGGTCAGATGGGAGCGCATCCTTCACCTCCACCGCCGGCGTCACGGAAACCGCGCAGATCAATGTGGATAGCGACCCCTTATACGGCCCTTTCGTCGATGAAGTGGCCGATCAGCTAGATCGGGGATTCGACGAACTGCCCGGACTCCGCGACCTGGAAGCAACAATGACCGTCATTTGGGACGCGTACTCAAATGCTCGACAAGGGAGAAACCGTGTCCACCCCCAGTATCGATGAAGTGGCAGAGGCAGCCGGTGTCCACAGATCGACCGTGTCGAGAGCCTTCTCGCGCCCGGAATCTGTGAAGCATGAAACCCGGGACCACGTCCTGAAAGTGGCTGCCTCGATGGGATACACGATGAATCCCCTTGCGCAGGCGCTCCGTACCAAGACCAGCACACTGGTGCCACTCATCGTCCCCGATATCACCAACCCATTCTTCGCCGAACTCGCGAAAACCATGACCGCAGCAGCGGGAGAGCGCGGATATCAGCTGGTGCTGTGCGTCACCGAAAACGATGCTGGAGCAACCGCCGGGTACCTCCAGGCGATGCGGTCCATGTACGCGCCCTTCGGAATCATCGCGCCCTTCAACCGTGTGGATCCAGCCGACTTTGAACAGTTCGGATATGGAAGCCGTCTCGTTGTCATCGACCGCATCGAATCCAACCACCAGGTGCCCACCGTGACCGTCGACAGCGCAAAAGGCATCCAGTTGGCATTCGACCACCTCGTCGAACTTGGGCACAAGCAAATAGCCTACGTATCCGGAATCGCCGGAACACACACAGCCGCCGACCGGCGAGAGGCATACCACGCTCTCGCTGGACTGCATCGGATGACCCCGATCGAGTTCAACAGCGGCATCGGTGCTGAAGCCGGCGAACGCGCTGCAAAAGAGATCATCGGCATGGCGGACCGGCCGACCGCAGTGATCGCTGCGAACGACATGGTTGCATTCGGTCTCATCAGCTCCTTCGGTTCACACGGACTGTCCGTTCCGCAGGACGTCTCGGTAGTAGGGTTCGACGGCCTGCCGCTCGGTGCGCGCAGCAACCCGCCGTTAACCTCGGTGCAGCAACCCATAACCGAGATGGGCCGCATTGCGATCACGCTCGCCGAACGCACAGCTCAAAACGGGGACGTGGACCACGTGGTGCTCCAGCCGCGGCTGCTCGTTCGTTCGTCGACGGGACCGGCCAAATGAAGACACAGAAATTGCCAGGGCTTCAACACGTCGACCACGCGGCATTCACCGTTCCAAACCTGGATGAAGCCGTGAACTTCTTCGTCGAGGTCCTCGGAGCAGAGGAACTGTACCGTTCCCGCCGAGGCCCCGACGAGTCATTCATGCCCATTAACTTCGACGTGCCCTCAGACGCAGCCCTGGAACTGTCGATGTTGCGGATGCCGCCAAACCTGAATATCGAACTGTTCCAGTGGCAAACCACAGACCAGAGATCAGAACACCCAAGACACAGTGACCGCGGCGGCCATCACCTCTGCTTCATCGTCGATGACGTCGACGACGCCGTCGCTCACCTCAAACACATTCCGGGCGTCCGTATCCTCGGTGAACGTAAAGAGGTCGCCGCTGACAGCCCCACTGTCGCAGGCAACCGCTGGACCTACTTCCTAACGCCCTGGGGATTACTGATGGAACTGGTCGACCGTTCCCGGGTACAGAACCCGCCGAACCTGGTCGGCCCGGCGGAATGGACCCGCCCCGACAAAAGGAGTACCACCGTCTCATGATCATCGCCGGACACACGCTCGGAACCCCGAACCACACCCTCCCAGAGGCGCTGCACCTCTTCAAAACGGCAGGCCTGGACGCCGCTGAAGTCATCTATCAGGAGAATTACCCGGCTGCCATCAGACCATCCGACAAAAAGTCCGCGCAACAGGCAGCCGCAGCCGCCTCCGCCGAAGGTATCCCCATCCTGGCGCTCACCCCGTACACCACAGCCATCAACAGCGTGGCGGACAAGAGCTGGCAGCAAGGCGTCGATGAGTTTCGGGGCTGCATCGAAGCCGCGCACGAAGTCGGCGCAAAACGAGTCCGTGTCTATGCAGGTGCCTGGCAGCCAGGCAGTGCCGACCACAGCGCTCATTGGGACCGGCTTCGGACAGCGCTCGATATCCTCGCTCGCGATGCTGAGCAAGCCAACGTAGTTCTCTGCGTTGAGAACCACTTCGGCACGATGACTCAGACGGCCGCAGACACCACTCGCCTCGTGGAGGAAGTCGCCTCGCCCGCCGTACGTGTGCTCTACGATCAGGCAAACCTGACTTTCACACACGACGAGAACTGGCAGGAAGCCCTCGCCGTGCAGGGCCACCTCATCAGCCACGTGCACGTGAAGGATCTCGTGTTCAAGGATCCGCATGCTCCCTTCCGCGCCTCGGACACTGCACGCGTGAAAGCCGAAGAACGGGCGATCAGTTCCCGCGTCGTAGGTACCGGTGTCCTACCATGGCCTCAGATTATCGAGGAGCTCGTCAGGCGCGGCTACGACGACGTGCTCGCGTTGGAGTATGAGTACCGCTGGCATCCACAAGATCTTCCTGATCCCGCTATCGGTTTCAAGGAGTCCGCGCTGGCCATCCGCGCCATACTCTCCTCCATGGTGTCGACCCATGAACGGTAGGGTCCTGCGCATCGGTGTGGCTGGTGCCGGGAATATCGCCAGCATCGCTCAACTCCCGACGCTTGTTGCGCGCGACGACGTGGAGCTGCGCGCTCTGGTCACTCGGCAAGCGGACCCCCACCCGTTGATGCGCCGTTGGGGCTTCGCCATCGCCTACCCGAGCGTCGAAGCGATGCTTGGGGAAGAGGACCTGGACGCGATCTTCGTGCTCACGCCTCGGTCCGAGCACGTTCACGCCACCCGTATTGCGTTGGAGGCGGGCGTTGACGTCTTTTGCGAGAAGCCGCTCGCGACGAGCACAGCAGACGCAGAGGCCCTCGGCCGGCTGGCTGAGGCAGGAAGCCGGGTGCTCATGGTTGGGTTCAACCGTCGGTTCGCTCCGGTCTACGAAGCCGGACGCGCCGCCTTTGGAGAGAACGGGGCGAGCTTCTGTATCGCACAGAAGAACCGCGCAGGGTCGGAGTACCGGGCCACCTTCGAGAACGCGATCCACATGGTCGACCTCCTCCGTTGGTACTGCGGGGGTGAGCCCATCGACGTTAGCGCGCATGCCGCCGGCGAGGACCCCTGGCAGGAAGACGGGGTGAGCGCCTTGATCCGTTTCGACAACGGCAACACCGGTGTCCTTATGGCTGCCCGAAACGCCGGAACCTGGGGGGAGAAGCTCGACGCGTACGGCGGGGGTGTGAGCGCAGCCATTACGGCACCCGACCGCATCGCCGTCAGTCGCGAGAGCGGCACTACCGTCCGTGAAATGTCACCCGAAGCCTTCGGATGGGCTACCGCGACGCAGACGTTTGGCTTCGCGGGAGCGGTCCACCACTTCCTCGACCGTGTGCGAGATCGTCAACAGCCGCTTACGTCAGGATCCGAAGCAGCGAAGACACAACAGTTGCTGGACCGTATCCTCTCCGCCGCCGGGTTGCCGACCGAGGAACAGCCGGGCAGAGAATGGGCTAGCCATGCAAAGAAATGACAGCAATGAACGGGAGCCGACTATGACCGACCAAGTCGTCTTTGTCACCGGGGCGAACGGAGGAATCGGTGCCTCCATGATCGACGCCTACGCCGAGACGGGCGCTACCGTCATCGGCGCCGATCGGGACGACAGTGGGTCGGCTGTTGCTACGGCGTACTACCAACTCGACGTCACCGATGAGGCTGCCACCGCCGCCGCCGTTGCGGACATTGTCTTGAAGTACGGCCGGATCGACGTGCTCGTACATGCGGCAGGAGCCCTCGGTGAAACCCCCGACCCGCTGAAAACCAGCACCGCAGAGTTCGAACGCATCATGACGATCAACGCCACCGGGACGTTCACCATCGTGCGAGAGACGGCGCAGGCCATGCTCGACCACGGCATCAAGGGGACGATCCTGCTGTTCTCCTCCGTGGCGGCGAAGGAAGCGCGGCGCACGTACCTTCCCTACAACGCGAGCAAGATCGCGGTGCTGCACATCATGTGGTCCATGGCTCAGATCCTTGGACCATCGGGAATCTCAGTCAACGCGATCACTCCGGGGCCGGTGGAGACGAACATGTGGGCCCAACTGGCGGAGGCATCAGGAGACACCATTGATGCTGCATCCCGGGCGCGCGCGGAACGCGCCGCACAACTGCCCATGCAACGGTTTGCTCGCCCCAACGAGGTCGCCAGTGCAGCCATTTTCCTGACGGACCCAAAAAATCGTTACATCACCGGCGTCAGCCTTGACGTCGCTGGAGGTGCACACCTCGGGATGGGATCCTGATATGGCGTGGCACCGGAACCAGGCGGCCCTTGCACACCGCAAGAGCAGTGCACAGAAGCGCGCATGATCTGATCAATGAACTTGCTCTTGCGTTCCGCGCTGTATTGATTTCGGCGATGTCTTCAACGTTGCTCGCCGCGAGCGAAAGCACTGACCGTGCAAGGTCCCCAGTCCAAGTACGAGCGTCTGGAGAATCGTCGCTGACAAGCCGTCGCGCCGTGTTTGGTCTTCGCGGCGCAAGCGCATTGAAGGTAAGACCCAGTACGTGCGTGTCTCCATGTCGGAGATGGAGCGCGCGCAGTTGTTCAAACTTGAGGCACAAACGGGTTTGTCACCGTCGGCGATTCTGGTTGATGCGGCCTTGGGTACTGGCGATCCGGCTTCCTTGCAGCTGCGTAAGCAGGAGCTTGCGACACTTCTCGAGCTCCGATACCTGGTTGCTACAGCTGCGAACAACATCAACCAGGTCGCACGCCACTAGAACACGACAGGTCAGATGATTTCTCCGCCGGGGGTAAGCCCCGCATCAAAGACGTCAGCTTCGTCCAACTCAGTTACGACGCTGCGCGCATCCGGGGCGTTGGCGGCTTGCAATGCCTCCAAGGAGCGGTCCTGAGATTCCTTGACGTCGGATCGGACTTCATCGTAATCGGTTGCCACTTTAGATGTTCTTCTCTCTGGCGCATACGGGTATCACTACACACCTATGCAACGCACATCTGCGTGCCCGTGTTCCTACATTGAGCGGAACCTTCCCCATTGAGGGTGGCCACACCTATTGCACTTGGGAGACTCTGTTACTTCCAGACTCTGTGCTACCAACTGGCACCGATAGTTGAGATTATGTCCGGTGGTGGTTTGGTGACCATCCTCGCCCCGCAAAAATCGGCCCCCCCCGCCCGCAAGGTGCGTGCAGCCCATACCGATCAGTTTGTCAGCGGTACAACTTCAGAGCTATCCGTTCAACCGTTCTTACGGCTCGGGCAGTGAACCGACATCGAGGTGGGCCAAGGTGAGAATCGGGACTCGGATAAAACCACCTAGGTACAGCGCACCAGCCAATTGTCCAGACGGTGTCTGGACAATTGGCTTGAGTGTCGGGGCTGCCAACTGGCTGGCATCACACCGACGGAGCACACTGAACCAGTTTCCGACGAACAGCCCGCCTCGGTGCAGCCCGAGTCGGTTCCTGCACCGGAAGCACCCCCGGTCACCGAGTTGCCTGCTCCCACTCCATCGGCGGATGCACTGGCGCCTTCCATGCCGCAGAGGCAGAAGTGGTTTCCCCCGAGGTTTTCGCCGCGCTAGGTGTACCCGGCCAGGACATTGGTAGCGGCGAGTCTGGTTGAACTAGGGAGAACCTCCGAGTGGGATGTGGCTTGTCTAAGGCCCACTCCAACTCGGAGGTTCTCGTGTTCCACCGTAACGCCCGTCTGACTGTCCATGGCCGCAAGCTGATCATCGAGCGGCACCAGGCCGGATGGAAGCAGGCCCACATCGCCGCGGCGATGGGCATCTCCCGCAAGTGTGTCAGGACCTGGATCCTCCGGTACGGGGCCGAGGGCGAGACCGGTCTGGAAACTCGGTCTTCACGGCCGCACACGGTGCCCACCCGGACTGCGCCCGAGGTGGAGCAGAAGGTCCTGGCTGCCCGGGCCGAACACCGGCAGGGCCCGGACCTGCTCGGACCGAAGACCGGTGTCCCGGCCAGGACGGTTTCCCGGATACTGCGCCGGCACGCGGTGCCCCGCCTGCGCGAGTGCGACCCGATGACCGGTGATGTCATCCGTTCCTCGAAGTCCACCGCGGTCCGCTACGAGCGCGCCCGGCCCGGCGAGCTGGTCCACATGGACGTCAAGAAGCTCGGCCGGATCCCCGACGGCGGGGGCTGGCGCGTTCACGGCCGGGCGATTCCACGCGACCGTGTCAGCGGACCCGGATACGACTACATCCATTCCCTGGTCGATGATCACTCCCGCCTCGCCTACAGCGAGGTGCTGCCCGACGAGAAGGGCTCCAGCTGCGCGGGCTTCCTCGAGCGCGCGATCACCTACTTCGCCGCTCGCGGGATCACCCGGATCGAGCGGTTGATGACCGACGACGCCTGGGCCTACCGATACTCCCTGCGGGCGCTGTGCGCCGAGCACGGCATCACCCAAAAGTTCATCAGACCCCACTGCCCATGGCAGAACGGCAAGGTCGAGAGGCTGAACCGCACCCTGGCCACCGAGTGGGCCTACCGCCAGGCCTACACCAGCAACAACCAACGAACAGCCGCGCTTGCGCCATGGCTCGAGCACTACAACACTGAACGCAGTCACAGCGCACTCGGAGGCAAACCACCGATCAGCCGACTGGCACCAACCTGATGGCCGGGTACAGCTAGGCGGTGACCTGGCGTTTCGAGGAAATCACTCCGGTATTGAAACCTGCCAGGTTGAGGCCGCCGTGGAAGCGCGCGTGTTCAATCTTGACGCAGCGATCCATCACCACGTTCATGCCGGCGGCTTCGGCGTCGCGGGCGACGTCTTCGTGCCATGAGCCCAGCTGCAGCCACAGCGTCTGTGCTCCGGCGGCTTTGGCTTCCTCGAGGACCGAGGGGAGATCGTCGTGCTTACGGAAGACATCCACAATGTCAGGCTGTTCCGGCAGGTCCGCCAGCGACTTGTAGACCGGCTGCCCTAGGATCTCGGTGGCCGTCGGGTTCACGAAGTACAGCCGGTACGGCGCCGAGGACTGCAGATAGGTCGCTACGAAGTAGGACGCACGGGACGGCTTGTCCGAAGCCCCGACGATGGCAATTGACCCGGCGTTACGGAGGATGTTCAGGCGCTCCGGTGCGGATGGGCCTTCCCAGGTACGTTCCTGCATGCTCATGCCTTCACTCCCTCATTCTTGAATCCGAGCGCTTCCTCCAGGTGTGCGGGTGTCCCGGCCACCGCCATGTCCAGCGCCTGGTCGAGGTCCCAGAGGATGTCCTCCAGGTCCTCAAGCCCTACCGAGATGCGGATGAGATCCTCCGGGATACCCGCGGCCGCGAGCTGTTCGGCGGAGAGCTGTTGGTGGGTCGTGGACCCCGGGTGGATGACGAGGGTCCTGGCGTCTCCGACGTTCGCGAGATGGGACGCCAGCTGTAGGGCCTCGATGAACCTCTGACCGGCTTCGCGGCCGCCCTGGACTCCGAAGCTGAAGACCGAGCCGGGACCCTGCGGCAGGTACTGCTTGGCACGCTCATGGTGAACGTGGGAAGGCAGACCCGCGTAGTTCACGTACTCAACGCGGCGGTCCTTCTCAAGCCACTCGGCGACGGCCTGGGCGTTGGCGACGTGTTCATCAACGCGCTGCGCCAGCGTCTCCACTCCCTGCAGGAGCTGGAAGGCCGACGACGGCGACAGCGACGGCCCGATGTCCCGCAACTGTTCCGTCCGCAGCTTGGTGAGGAAACCGTATTCGCCGAAGTTGGCCCACCACTGGATGTTCCCGTAGGACGGGACGGGCTCGGTCATGGTGGGGAACTTGCCGTTGCCCCAGTTGAAGCGTCCGCTTTCGACGACGACGCCGCCGAGTGTGGTGCCGTGGCCGCCAATGAACTTGGTGGCCGAGTGGATCACGATGTCCGCGCCGTGCTCGAGCGGCCGAATGAGGTAGGGCGTGCTCAGGGTGGAGTCGATGATCAAGGGGACACCGGCGTCGTGCGCTACCTTCGCCAGCCCGGCAATATCGGAGATTTCACCGCTGGGGTTGGCGATCACCTCGGCGTAGACCACCTTGGTGTTCTCCTGGATCGCCGCGGCGTAGTCGGCCGGGTCGGTGCCCGGCACAAAGGTGGTCTCAATCCCGAAGCGGCGCAGTGTCACGTCGAGTTGCGTCACAGTGCCGCCGTAGAGCTGGGAGGCCGCGACGATGTGGTCGCCGGCCTGGCACAGGGCTGCGAAGGTGATGAATTCGGCGCTCATGCCCGACGCCGTCGCTACCGCCCCGATGCCGCCCTCAAGGGAAGCGATCCGCTCCTCGAATGCTGCGACGGTCGGGTTTCCGATGCGCGAGTAGATGTTGCCGTACTTCTGCAGCGCGAAGAGGTTGGCGGCGTCGTCGGTGTCCTTGAAAACGAAGGACGTGGTCTGATAGATCGGCACTGCCCGGGCGCCATGCGTGGCATCGGGTGTTCCGCCGGCGTGCAGCGCGCGGGTACGGAAGCCGAAAGTGCGGTCAGCCATTGAACAGCCACCTTTCCTGGAGGTTATATCTGGTTCTTCTCAAGTATCGCCCTATCGGGCGGCGAGCACTTCAGCGATCCGGGGAACGCAGGCCTCGTTTTGCAGGCTCGTGGTGTCACCCAGCGGCGCTCCTTCGTACAGCTGGGTCAGCAACCGCCGCATGATTTTGCCGGAGCGCGTCTTGGGGACGTCCTCCACGACGACGACGGCGGACGGCTTGGCAATCGGCCCGATCGCCTTCGCCACGTGGTTTCGCAACTCTGTTTGTAGCTCAGTCTGCAGCGCCTTATCTTGAACGGCACCACCGTGCACGACGACGAACGCAGCGATGGCATGGCCGGTCACCGCATGAGCCACCGGGCAGACTCCGGCCTCGACCACCCGCGGGTGCGAGACGAGCGCGGACTCGATCTCGATCGTCGAGAGCCGGTGGCCGGAGATGTTGATGACGTCATCGACGCGTCCGAGGATCCAGGTGTCGCCGTCGTCGTCGTACCTCGCCCCGTCGCCGGCAAGGAACCAGCCCTGGCTCGCAAACTTCCGCCAGTAGGAATCGAGGTAGCGCTGCGGGTTGCCCCACACGGTGCGGGCCATCGCCGGACCGTGGCGGTCAACCACGATCAAGCCCGGCTCGCCTGAAGCCACGGGTGCACCGTCGTCGTTCACGATCCGGGTGCTCACACCCGGAAGTGCGCGCGAGGCGCAGCCGGGCTTGAAGGAAGCGTCGGTGGGCCGGGGGCTGAGGACGGTCGCGCCCGTTTCCGACTGCCACCACGTGTCCACCATGGGTGCGCTGCCGGAGCCGACGTTCTCGCGGAACCAGCGCCATGCCTCCGGGTTGGTGGCTTCGCCCACGGTGCCGAGGACCTTGATGGAGGAGCGGTCGTAGGAGTCGGGAACGCCGTCCGGGAACCAGCCCATCAGCGAGCGGATGAGCGTGGGTGCGGTGTAGTAGCTGGTCACGCCGTACCGCTCGATGATCTCGAAGTGCCGTCCCGGATGCGGGATGTTCGGCGTGCCCTCGAAGATCACCTGGGTAGCCCCGTTGGAGAGCGGGCCGTAAATCTCGTAGGTGTGGGCCGTGACCCAGGCCAGGTCGGCGGTGCACCAGTGAACGTCATCGGTCCGCTTCGCCGGGTCGGGATCGCTGAAGAGGTACTCGTAACTCCAGGACGCCTGCGTGAGGTAGCCGCCCGTGGTGTGCACCAGCCCCTTGGGCTTGCCGGTGGTGCCGGAGGTGTACATGATGAACAGCGGCGTCTCAGCGTCGAGGGCCGGAGCCTCGTGCACGGGGGAGGCGGTTGCGACGGCGTCGTGCCACCACACATCGCGTCCCTCCTGCCAGGCGATGTCGCTGCCCGTCCGCCGGATCACCAGGACGTGCTCAATCGAGTTCTCGCCGGCGACGGCGGCATCGGCGTTGTCCTTGACCGGCACCGCAATGCCGCGACGGTACTGCCCGTCCGTGGTCACGAGCAGTTTGGCGCCGGTGTCTTCGACGCGGAAGCGCAGCGCCTCCGCGGAGAACCCGCCGAAAACGAGCGAGTGCACCGCGCCGATACGCGCACATGCCAGGGTCACGACGACGGTCTCCACCAGCACGGGAAGGTAGATGACCACCCGGTCACCCTTGCCGACGCCCAGGTCTGTCAGGGCATTCGCGGCCCGGCTGACCTCCTCCTGAAGCTGGGCGTAGGTGACGGTGCGGCGGTCTCCCGGCTCACCCTCGAAGAACAGGGCGGGCTTGTCGGCGAGCCCGGCCTCGACGTGCCGGTCTACGCAGTTGTAGGCAGCGTTGAGTGTGCCGCCGGAGAACCATTCGATGCGGGGGACCGAGAGCTCGCCGTTTTGGTCCGGGCGTGCCGGGTGGAACCTGTGCGTCGTGTGCCACGGGGAGGACCAGTGAAGCCTGCGCGCCTGTTCCTCCCAGAAAGCGATCCGCTCCTCCTCCGTGGTCAGAGTCGGATCGACCCAGGTTCCAGCGGCGCTCACGTCGACCGCGCTTACGTCCACCGTCGAACCGCCCACCTTTCGGCGATGCCAAGCAGGGCGTCGGTCGTCTTGCCGATAACAGCGAGCAGGATGATCGCCAGGAAGATCCGGTCTGTGCGGCCGTTGTTGGTCGAATCGGTCAACAGGAACCCGAGTCCCAGCGACGACGCGATGAGCTCGGCAGCCACCAGGAACAGCCAGGCCTGCGCCAGCGCCAGCCGCAGCCCCGAGAACACAGCGGGCACGACGGCGGGCAGCTGCACCGTGGTCAGCAGCCTGATCCCCTTCAATCCGAACGCCCGTGCCGCTTCAACGAGGTTCCGGTCAACGTGGCGCAATGCCAAAAAGAGTGTGGTGAAGACGGGGAAGAACGCTCCGATGAGGATCAGCGTTACCTTCGAGTCCTCACCGATCTTCATCCACAGAATGAGCAACGGGACCCAGGCAAGCGACGGAACCGCGCGCAGCGCGCCGATGGTCGGTGCGAGCAGCGCGTCGGCCAGCCGGGACAACCCGAGCAGGGCGCCCAGCGCCAGTCCGAGCGTGGCACCCAGCGCGAAGCCGATGAGCACGCGCTGCGTGGAGATGGCGATGTGGATCCACAGTTCGCCGCGCTCAATCAGTTCGACGGCGGCGGTCAGCACAGCGGAGGGCGGCGGCAGCTGCACGGCGCTGAACACGCCCACGACCGAGTTCAACTGCCAGGCGACGAGGATGAGGGCGGGAACCACCAGCCCCAGCAGGAGACGGACCGGTCGCCGGCTCAGCAGCCCCCCGGAGGTCTCTGTGGGCTCAAGAGGTGAGCCGCCGTCGTCGTCCGCTGTTGTCACGGTATGGCCGGTGGCTTCCAGGCCTTCCTTGCTGGTGGGGTAGACGCTGGCCCCGGTATTACCGGGATTACCCATCTGAGTCATTAGGAACCCTGGATGGCGTCAGGATCGGCGTTGGTGACGAAGGAGTCGTCGAAGAGGGTGTCGAGGGCTTCATCGATCTGCTCCTGCGAGGAGACATCACCGGTTTCCACGAATACCGGGCCGACCTTCTCGAGAACCTTCCGCTGTGCCTCGCCCGGTGCGGGGTCGACGTCCAGGTTGGTGCGTTCGATGATGACGGCGTTGGCGATCTCGACGTCGATGCCGGCAACATCGGCGAGGATCTGTGCCGTCTCCTCCGGGTTTTCCTTCGCCCACTCGCGCGCCTTCTCGTAGGCATTCACCACGGTCTGGGCAAGCTCGGGGCTCTCGGAGAGGAATTCCTCGTTGGCGTTGAGGAAGCCGTAGGTGTTGAAGTCGATGTTGCGGAAGAAGAGCTCGGCGCCCTCCTGCTCAGCCGAAGCCATGATCGGGTCCAGACCCGCCCAGGCGTCAACGGATCCGTTGTTCAGTGCTGCCCAGCCGTCGGCGTGCTGCAGGTTCTGCACGGTGACCTCGGAGGGGTCGATGCCAGCGGACTCGAGCGACTGGATCAGGAAGAAGTAGGGGTCGGTGCCCTTGGTTGCCGCGATCGACTTGCCGCGCAGGTCCTCAAGGGTCTCGATGCCGGTGCCCTCGACGGTGACCATGGCGGACCACTCGGGCTGGGAGTAGATGTCGATCGTCTTGATCGGTGACCCGTTGGAACGGGCGAGGAGAGCAGCGGACCCGGCGGTGGATCCGACGTCGACCGCTCCGGCGCGGAGGGCTTCATTGGCCTTGTTGGAACCGGCGGACTGGACCCAGTTGACGGTCACGCCTTCGTCCTCAAGCTCCGCTTCGAGCCAACCCTGGTCCTTGATGACCAGGCTGAGCGGGTTGTAAGTGGCGAAGTCAATGTTGAGCTCGGTGGCCGTGGAAGCCTCTTCGGTGGACGCGGCGTTCTCACCGGCGAGGCAGCCGGTCAGGGCGAGCGTGCCGGTGGCGGCGAGCGCTACGGACAGGACGGCGCGGCGGGTGAAGGGCGAGCGGGTGCGGTTCATGGTTTCCTTTGCGAGGGGTAGCAGTCGCCGTGCAGACGGGCACGACGACGGAACAAGCTGTGTGTGGTCTAGTGGCCTTTGACGCCGAGGGTGGTGAGCAGGGAGCTGCGCATTCGGCCGAGGTCGGCGGCATTGCGGTCCCGCGGGCGGTCGCCCGGGACGGTGAGCACCTCGGTGACGGAGGCGCCGGGGCGTGACGGATCGGCGGACTTGCCGAGCACGATGATGCGGTCTGCGAGCTGGAGGGCCTCGTCGACGTCGTGCGTCACCAGCAGCACCGTAGTGGGCTGGGCTGCGTGGATATCCAGAAGGAGGTCCTGCATCTTCAGCCGGGTGAGGGCGTCGAGGGCGCCGAACGGCTCATCGAGGAGCAATACGCCCGGGTTCCGGGCTAGTGCCCGGGCCAGGGATGCCCGCTGGGCCATGCCGCCGGACACTTCACGGGGCCGGTGCCCGGCGAAGTCCGCGAGCTCCACGAGTCCCAGCAGTTCGGTGACCTTCGCCTTGCCGGCGGCCGCGCCGGTTCCCCTGGGCAGGCCGATTGCGACGTTGGCCCGGAGCGACAGCCAGGGGAGGAGACGCGGTTCCTGGAAGGCGACGGCGCAGCGGTCATCGATGCCGTTGACCGCGGTTCCGTCGATGAGGACGGCACCGGATGTTGGTGCGTCGAGGCCCGCTGCGGCCCGCAGGAGCGTGGACTTCCCGCAGCCGCTGGCACCGACGATGGCGAGTACCTCACCGGCGCGGACATCGAGGGTGATGTCGCGGAGGACTACATGCTCGCTGGTTCCGCCGCCGAAGGACCGCGTGAGGGAGGAAAAGGTCAGGGGAAGGGCCAGCTTGTGTGTGGCGTTGTTAGTGGCCTGTGCCTGCTGCTGCGCGCTGAGAACGGTGCTCATGTATAACTCCATCGCTCCTGGCAGTAGCACCCGTTCTCCTGCATGCAGGTAAGGGTTGCTGCGGCGTCAACGATCCAGGTCTCTCGGCCGCTCGGGATGGTGGACTTCCACTAAACGACTTTCTGACGTGCCTTTGCAATATATGTCGTAACAAAGCAGGCCCACGCTGCGGTCAGGCGAGCAGCCAGTCCACCGCGCGCTCCAGCAACTCCCGGCGCTCCGGTGACGCGTACGACACCGCGTCGTGGCCGAGAGCGTCGTAGAAGCTTCGCGCTGTAGTGGTTCCCGCTCCCCGTTTCGCAGTGCGTTCAAGCGGTCGCTCCAGCGACCAAATCAATGGGTGGAGGTGCCCCTCGTGTTCGTGGCGGGCATGGACGACGACCTCCGGTGACGTGCGCAGCCAGCTGTAGCGTTCGTCGTCCACCGTGAAGTCAGGGACGCCCACCGGAAAGGAGCCCTCCAGCACAATGTGTGCCCGGCCGTACTCCGGATGCATGGACACGCCCCGCACCCACCGACCGCCGAGTGCCTTCTCCCACGATTCCGAATCCAAAAAGCTGGTGGAGCTGGAGTGCAGGGCCAGCAACGGCCGCCCGCCGGCAATCCAGGCGTCCAACCCCGCGGAGGCGGCCTCTGATCCGGGGGACGTGCCGTCGTCGTCGCGGGGGAGACCGACGTTCACCACCAGCAGGTCCGGCCAGGAGGCGGAGTCCTGGAGGCCTTCGAGAGCGCAGTCGACGTCGTCCGCGGTTTCCACGGTGAGACCGTGGTCTTGAAGTAGGCCTGCAACCGCAGCGGATGTCTCGGCGAAGGGGTGCCAGGGGTCCGCGTACCGTCCGGTGCCGCTCAGGAGCAGTGCTGTTGTCATGGGGAGCTCATCTCTGTAGGTGACGGGTGAGGCGTTCCAAGCGAGGAGTCCCTCACGATTAGGTCCGGATTCAGCTCCAGGCGGTGGACGGGCCGTCGCCGGCCCTCGGCGATCCGGGCGGCGAGCATCTGCACCGCCACCCGGCCGACGTAGTGCTTCGGTGGCCGCACCGCGGAGATGGCGGGCTCGGCAAGGTAGGCGACCTCGTCGTCGTACGCTACGACCGCCAGGTCATCCTTAGGATTTATCGAAGTGCTCGGCCCGCGGACTGCCCTGCTTTCCAGCCGTCTCGTCGAGTGCTGCGTCCGTGGAGAGGCGGAAAACGTGATTGCTTCATGCCGACTCTGAGTATGTACTGGTCCCGAACGTGATGCAAGGCACACCGATCGAGTATCAGCCACAGGAAAGGACCGCTCCATGAATAAGCCGGAGGCAGTAGCTGCGATGGGTTATGGAACCTTCGCCGAACGGATCGTCGCCGCAGGGCCGGAGCGGTTGGGATGGGTGGCGCCGGGTGAAGGGCTCATGAGCGCATGAACAAGCTGACACTTCCGACCCTGGACCGGGAACTCTCGCCCTATACGGGATGGACGCGCGAGCACCACGCGGCCCAGGCCTACTCGATGCTGCTCGGCGTCCGCAAGTGGGCCAGTCCCAGCCATGCCCGCATCACACCGCCCGGACGCGAAGGCGGCTACGGCCGGGCCATCGACGGCCTCGAAGGCTTCGCGCGCACCTTCCTCACCGCGGGCTTCCGGCTCACAGGCGAGCGCGGCGACGATCCGCTAGGACTTGCCGAGTGGTATGCCGAGGGCAAAGGTCGAGGCTGCGGCCCTGGCCATCGTGCTCGACATGACGCGCCCCTGGCTGTGGGACGGACTGGACGCCACCGTCCAGGAACAGCTCGTCGACTGGTTCTCCCTGACCACCGACGCGGAGTACCCGCCCATCAACTGGGTCTGGTTCCGCATCGTCGTCCAGCAGTTCCTGAAGTCCGTTGGTGCGGACTACAGCCAGGACAACATCGACGAGGACCTCGCGCTCCATGACACTTTCGTGCGTGACGCCGGCTGGTACAGCGACGGCAGCCAGCGCGCCTATGACCACTACGCAGGCTGGGCACTCCATCTATACCCGGCGCTGTGGCACCGGATGGCCGGCCACGACGACGACGGTCCCGGCCCCACCCGCCGCGACCGCGATACCGCGCACCTCGACCGGTTCCTGCTTGACGCCGTCCGCCTAGTCGGCGCGGATGGTTCCCCGCTCATCCAGGGCCGGAGCCTGATTTACCGCTTCTCTGCCGCGGGGCCGTTCTGGGGTGGAGCGCTCGCCGGCTGCACCGCCGTCGAGTCTGGTCTCCTGCGCCGCGCTGCAAGTGGGATTCTGCGGCACTTCGCCGACCGCGGGGCCCCCGACAGCGACGGACTGCTCTCACTCGGCTGGCACCACGAGTGGCCGAAAATGGCCCAGTCCTATTCCGGGCCGGGGTCACCCTACTGGGCATCGAAGGGGCTGCTGGGGCTCGCGCTTCCGGCAGATCACGAGGTCTGGACGGCCGTCGAGAAGCCCCTGCCCATTGAAGAAGGCGACTTCGCCTTTACTGCTGCGGCACCCGGCTGGGCTGTCAGCGGCACCAGGGCTGACGGCGTCGTACGTGTGATCAACCACGGCACCGACCATGCCCAGGAGGGAGCTGAGGTTGCCGACTCTCCGCTGTACGCGCGGCTTGGCTACTCGACCGCTACCGCGCCGATCATGGACGACGACGGCGAGACCCACCCTCTCGACATGTCCGTCACCCTCGCGGACGAGAACGGCCGGCCGAGTCACCGCACCGGCTTCACCACGCTTGACATCCAGGCAACCGATGACGACGCCGGTGCCCTTATTGGGGCCTCCCGCGCGGTCACGCACTGGGTTGACCCAGAACCCACGGATGCGAACCACGGATACGGGCAAGCCGGAACCGTGCGCCATGGAGCGCCCGTCACCACGGTTTCCCTGGTACACGGGCCGTGGGAGGTGCGGCTGGTTCGAGTGGACCGTGAGCCCACTCCGAACGAGGCACCCCTCGGCGCGCTCACCGTGGGCGGGTGGGCGCTGCCCGCAACCTCGGAGCTTGACTCCGTCATAGTTCCTCTTCAGGGCTGTGACCGTTCCGACGGCTTCGACCAAGCGCAGAGCCGTCTATACCGCGACGCCACCCCGTTAGCAGAGGACACCACAGTTCCGTACGTGAGGGCAACGAAACCGGTTCCCGGAGCCTGGTACGCCGCGGCAGTCGGCCTCGGCACACCCGATTCTCTTGCTGAGCAACCGCGCCTCGAACTTGGGCAGGACACCGCAACGGTGCAGTGGCCCAGCCGGAGCATCACAACGCTCATCCTGCCCGAACCATCCGAATAAACCCCACTCACCCACTCCCTCCGGCGTGAAGCCCTCGTCGCATTACCCGTGTCAGGATGGCACCGTGATGCTTGCCGAACTGGTCGACCGAATAGAGCGCATCTCGGCGCACGAGACCGCCGTCGTAATCGGGATAGTCGGCGCGCCGGGAGCGGGTAAGACCACCCTGGCCGGGCAGCTGATGGCCCTGCTGAACCATGTTGAACCGAATCCGGAACGACAGCGCTACGCGCACGTGCCCATGGACGGCTTCCACCTGTCGGACCGGGAACTGCTGCGGCTGGGTCTATTGGAGCGGAAAGGTGCGCCCGAGACCTTTGATGCCTACGGGTATGCTGCCCTTCTGCAGCGACTTCGCGGAGCTCGTGATTCAGTGGTCTACGCGCCCGGTTTCGAGCGGACGATTGAACAGCCGATTGCCGGCGTCGTTCCCGTGTATCCGTCAGCGCGGACCATTCTGACGGAAGGCAACTACCTCCTCCTCGATACACCGGGTTGGCGGGAGGTGCGCAGCCAGTGCACAGAGATCTGGTACTGCGAGCAGGAGGACCGCCTGCGTATTGAGCGCCTGGTTCAGCGCCATGTCACTTTCGGTAAAAGCCGGGCTGCGGCGCGGGACTGGGTTGAGCGGGTCGACGAGCCGAACGCGCGGCAGATCGCGGCCACAAGAGAGCGGGCGGATCTGGTTATTCGTCTCGGGTAGGGCATGAGCGATCGGACGAGTTGGCTTACGACCAGTTCCACAAGATTGACCTACCTATCGTTCTTCGATATGTTTCATCTGTAAAACAATCGAAGGGAATCCCGATGGGAAAGTTGACCATCCTCGCGTTGCAGATCGTCATCGCGATGGTGATTGCCGGTTCGCTGTTCGTCCAGCTCTGGATGGTGCCTCTGATATCGACGGACCTGGAAGAAGCGGGCGTGCCCACCGGGTTGCGCATCACTTTCAACGCCATCGTGGTCTTCGGCATCCTGACCGTGCAGGTGAGTGCCGTCTGTGTCTGGAAGCTTCTCACCATGGTCCGCAGCGGCACCGTGTTCTCCCACGGCGCATTCCGCTACGTCGACATCATCTTTGGTGCAATCGCGGCCGCTTCCGTACTGGTGTTCGGCCTTGCGGTTCTCCTTGCGCCGGGCGAGATTGCTCCGGGGATCATCCTGCTCATCTGCGGTGCATCGCTCCTCATCGGCGGCGTAGCGCTGATCGTGCTGGTCCTGAGGATGCTGCTGGCGCAGGCGGTTGCCCGCGTCGCCGAAGCCAAACACCTGCGCGACGAGCTCGACGAGGTGATCTGATGCCCATCATCGTCGACATTGACGTCATGCTGGCCAGGCGCAAGATGCCGGTCGGTGTTCTGGCTGACCGGATCGGGATCACACCGGCCAACCTGGCGGTCCTGAAGAACGGGCGCGCCAAGGCTGTCCGCTTCACCACTCTCGAAGCCATCTGCGAGGTGTTGGACTGCCAGCCCGGTGATGTGTTGCGTTGGGAACCTGACGGGGCTGCGCAATCATCCGAAGGAGAACACGAGTCCGAAGCACGATAAAATCGCCGGGTGAGTGGGTTCAGGCCAGAAAGTGCCGCGACAACCAGGGTCCTTACGGGAGATGAAGCATTTAGGGCGGACCCGGTGCCGACGGTATTGATGGACCGCAATTCCGTCATTCGAGCGGTCAATCCATCGTTCAGCAAGACAATCGGACGACCCGCAGACGCGCTGCTGTCCCTGAACGCATTCGAGGCTTTTCCGGATAATCCGGATGATCCCGAGGCGGACGGCGTAGCGCGAATGGGCGCGTCCTTTGAACAGGTCTTCAGCTCGGGGATTGCCGACAACATGGTTATTCAGAGGTACGACATCGCTGATCCGCGGTCCGGGAAGTATCTTCAAAGGCACTGGATTCCGATCAACACGCCTGTCTTCCATGAGGGACGCGTCATCGGCATTCGCCAACAGGTCAAAGATGTGACGGTGCTGAGGGCCGATGCTCTTCAGGTGATGGAGCACTACCGGGACATCATGAACAGCCGCAAAGTGACTTCCCAGGAAGTCGAGAATCACCAGAACATGGTCAATGCCTTTACGGAAGGCGTTACCTACTACAAAGACCTGGCAGTGGAAGTGGCGCAGTTGCGGGAGGCGCTCACCACACGCGCCACGATCGAGCAGGCAAAAGGCATGCTCATGGTCAGCCGGCGATGCTCCGCAGAGGAAGCATTCGACATCCTGCGAGGGCTGTCCCAGAACACAAACGTTCGTCTTGCCGACGTCGCCGCGGCGCTGGTCTACCATCTGCAGACGGAGAACTGACGCGCCCTGGTGCCGCCGCCACGTTGGGGCATTCACAGAGGCACTGTATGAGAAACTCGCGTAAGCCTTGGACGGACAAACAGTAGGGACAACACGGTGGCCATCGTTGACAACGGCGTGTACGTGAATGGTCACCGGAGCGCCGACCCGGTGAATCTGGATGAAACGTTTGAGTTGAAACGTGATCGCGGAGGAATGGCCTGGATCGGGCTCTACCGCCCTGACGACGCAGAGATCCACAGGGTGGCCGAGGAGTTCTCGCTCCACGAACTTGCCGTCGAGGATGCTCTCCACGGTCACCAGCGGTCCAAGCTTGAGCGCTACGGAGAGACGCTTTTTGCGGTGCTCCGTCCTGCCCGTTATATCGACGCCGAGGAAATGGTCGAGTTCGGGGAGCTCCATGTTTTCATTGGTCCCGACTTCATCGTGACCATCCGTCAGGCCGAGTCACCCGACCTTGGGAAAGTACGACGGCGGCTCGAGGCTGATCCTGAATTTCTTGCGCTGGGGCCTCAGGCAGTGCTTTACGCCATCCTGGACGAAGTGGTGGACCAGTACGCACCCGTCGTGGCAGGACTTGAGAACGATATAGACGAGATCGAGGACGAACTCTTCAATTCTGCCCCTGACGTTGCACGCCGCATCTACGAACTTTCACGTGAGGTCATCGGCTTTCAAAGGGCCACGCATCCGCTGCGGCCCATGCTTGAAGCCCTGCTGCGCGGAGCCGAAAAGTATGACCTGGAAGTCGAGCTGCAACGCAGGCTGCGCGATGTGCTGGATCACGTGTTCCGGGTGGTTGAACGCGTCGATTCCTTCCGCATCCTGCTGGAGAACGCGCTGTCGGTTCACACGACTCTTGTCGCCCAGCGCCAGAACGAGGAGATGCGCCACCTCTCCGAAGCCAGTCTCGCGCAAAGCGAAGAGGTCAAGAAGATCTCCGGCTGGGCCGCAATCATCTTCGCTCCGACCCTCGTGGGCACCGTCTATGGCATGAACTTCGAACACATGCCGGAACTCGAATGGACGCTGGGCTACCCCTTCTCGCTCGCTCTAATGTTGCTGATGGGCGTTGGCCTCTACCTAACGTTCAAGTACAAGAAGTGGCTTTAGCTAGCTCCTGCCACCTCCGTGAACTTGCTCGGTAGAACTCCGCTCAGTAAAACTCCACAGTGTCGACAACGTTGAGCAGCGGTTCGCCGTCCAGTAGACGCCGGGCATTCTCTGCGAACAGCTCCGCGATCTTCCGCTCCTCCTCCTCGTAGGTTCCGGCGTTGTGAGGGCTTACGACGACGTTCGGCAGCTCCCACAGCGCGCTGTCCTTCGGGAGGGGCTCCTGTTCGAATACGTCGAGCGCTGCGAATCCCACACGCCCGTCGCTCAGCGCCTCGATCAGTGCGTCCTCATCAACGGTGGTGCCGCGCCCGACATTGACGACGGTGATGCCCTTCTTCACCCGCTGAAGCAGTTCTCGGCTGAGCATGTGCCGTGTGTGCTCGGTGGCGGGGAGGCACAGCACCACGGCGTCCACCTCCGGTAGAAGCTCGCCAAGGCGCCCAGGGGGGAGGATGCCAGAGACGCCCTCTGCCCCAATGTCCCGCCGATGTACACCAATAACCTCGGCCCCTAACGCTCTCAGCTTGCGCGCAACGGCACGTCCAATGCCACCCAGACCGACGACGGCGACACGCTGGTTCGCTACCTGCGGCACCGGCCGCCGAGCTCCCCAGACGTTCCCTCGCTGATCCTCTAGAAGTTGTGGCAGGCCCTGCGCCCCGGCGAGTACGCCGAACACCGCGAATTCGGCGAGTGGTTCGGCATGAACGCCGCCCGAGGTGGTGAAGGTGATGCGGTCCAGTTCATCGGCAGTCAGCTGTGCCGCCTTGACCTGGCTGCCGCCGCCGGCTGGAGTGGTGTGGACCCAGCGAAGGTTGAAGTTGGCACGGACAGCCCGGCGCAGTTCTGTTCCTGACTGGCCCGGAACACCGTACAGAGCGTCGGCGCTGTCGATGAGGTGCTCGTATTCGCTCTGTTGCCGGGGCGTGCGCCGGAAATCCCCGTCCCCCTGGTGGTCGCCCGCGTAAAGCTGTGGCGGCAACAGGGATTGATTCCTGATCAGTTCGATGCGCGGCTCCAGTTGCTCAATGAGCTCGCACAGGGGCTCGGGTAGGGGAGTGGGTACAAATACGCGAAGTTCCGGCATGGTTCTCCAGTCAAGTAGGTGTTCTCACCGAAGCATATGGGACACCTCGGACAGACATCTCTCCCTGGCGTTCAGGCGGTCGGGTGCGCTCTCCCAGAATTGTCGGTGGTGGTTGTTTGACTGTATTCATGACGTTGGAGGCGGTGTTCGAGAGCTCATTGGCGCAGCCTGATGACTATGCCTGGCATGACTTCCTCACCGAACTCGACTTCCGGCCTGAGGACCTGTGGGAGTTCGACTGTGAAGCCCTGTCCGAGGGAATTGCCGGTCCTTCTGTGGACCCCTCAGGCTCCTTCCGTAGCTGGTCCCATAACTCACGGCACTCGGAGACACCATCGGCGGAGGTGAGGACGGGTCGGGGCCTTCTCAGTTGGTATGGGAGCTAATCGCGCCCACGCAGGACCCCAGCGCCGACGACGGTGCTCACACGGACATGGCGGCTGGCCTCAACGGAAGGGTGGTCCTGACCGGGCTCGAGAATCTGACCCTCAATGACGCCACTGTTGCCTTGGAGAGCTTGGCCGGACTGCGATCGTGGGTCGATGCAATGGAAGTACGTATCGTCTCCAGAGTTGCGGATCTCAGTCGGGACGAGGTTTCGCCACGCTTCCCGAGTGGTAGCCGTCGGGAGGAGTTGGCGCGGTCGGTTGCGGCGTCGGAAGTTGCCCTCACCTTGAACATCCCGGAACGCACTGCAAGCCGTCTGGTTGACGAGTCCACGCACCTGACGGTGAAACATCGCGCCACCCTGGAGGCGCTGGAATCGGGTCAGATTTCGCGTCGTCATGCTGTTCTTATTGCCGACGAGTCGCTCGGAATGCCGCCTGAGGCTGTGGCCGAATTCGAGCGCGCCCTGCTGGATGAGGCAACCGGGCTGACTGTTGCCAAGCTCGCTCGACGTGCCCGCCGGTTTCGCGAGGTGCACCACCCGGAAACCCTTCCCTTTCGCAAGGCTAAGGCGGTTGCAGAGCGGCACGTTGAGCTTCGGCCGGATGACGACGGCATGGCATGGCTGCACGCCTACCTTCCGGCGGAACAGGCATGTGGCATCTACCAGCGGCTGACCGCGACGGCACAGAAACTCCGAACACCTGAAGAACCACGCAACCTCAGCCAACTTCGAGCAGACGTATTCGCGGACTTGCTCACGCACAGTTGCACCCCGGGTAAGCCGCAGATGCTTCCAGGCGGCGGCTTCGCGGGCAGCGCCAACGCGGACGAAGCACCTGAGGCATCGGGGTCGCGCGAGGAACCGGCCTGGCAAGGGGTAACCGCGCAGGTGAACGTCACGGTGCCTGTCCTGACGCTGCTGGATGTCCTTGCTACAAGCGACAACAGCTCTACGGGTGCCGGCTTCGGAACTAGCGGCGCAGGCACAAGCGGCAAGGACAACGGCCCGGGGTTGGCTCTTCCTGCGGCTGAATCACCGCCCGATGCTCGCGGGCACAATCAGTTCGCAGAACTCGAAGGATATGGCCCAATCGACTCAGACACCGCGGCCAGGCTCGCAGCGCACGCACCGTCGTTCACGCGAATTCTTACCCATCCGGTTAACGGATCGGTGTTGGACGTCGGGCGAGAAACGTACCGTCCTCCCAAACATCTGCAGGACTGGGTACGAGCCCGTGACCGAACCTGCAGACATCCCGGCTGCAACCGATCCGCGATCGGTTGCGAGATTGACCATACGGTCCCCTGGGCCAGAGGAGGGACAACGAGCCACCGCAACCTGGCTTGTCTCTGCCCTAAGCACCACCTGTACAAGTCGGAGGGGATCTTTGGATACCGCCAACCGTCGCCCGGAACCATCGTTGTGCGAACCCGCGCCGGAACAGTTCACACGTCGACCCCTGAGCCTCCTTTTTGAGGCGCTATGTCCCATACCGGGCACCAGCATCACCGAGCACCGAAGGCGGGCGCAGGGTAAGTTTCTGATCAGAGCCCGATGACAACACGCCGCCCGTAGACCCGGCCGTGACCCCGACTCATGAACCCGATCCTCAAGCCTGACCAGTGAACGGAGACGCCCATGCCAGACCAACCCAGCCACCCCATTGACCCACGCGCTCTGGGTGCTTCAGGAATTCTTGCAAGCCCGATCACGCTAGGCACCTCATTCCTCGGGGCAGGAACAGGGTCTGGCGATCCTGAGGAGGCAGCCGCCGTGGAACTCGCCCAGGCAATGCTTCACGGACCGTACGCACTGATCGATACCTCCAACAACTACGCAAAAGGCAGAAGCGAGGCGGTTCTCGGTCTCGCCCTCTCCTCAGGCGGTATAGCGGAGGGCCGGTCAATCGTCACCAAGGCCGATCAGGATCCAGAAACAGGCGCGTTCGATCGGGACCGCGTCCGGCGTTCCTTCGAGGAAAGCTGCCAACGGCTGGGGGTGGACCGGCTCGGGCTACTACATCTGCATGACCCGTACTCCGTCACCTTTGAGGAAGCAGCAGCACCCGGCGGCGCAATCTCCGGGATGCTTGAGCTCAAAAATGAGGGCCTGGTCGACGCCATCGGCATCGCCGCAGGAACTGTCAGCCTGATGCGGCAGTACGTCGCGACCGGAGCCTTCGACGTCCTCCTCACCCACAATCGATTCACCCTCGTAGACCGGAGCGCACTCCCGCTGATCGAAGATGCAGTAGGCCAGGGCATGGGTGTATTCAACGCCGCTCCCTTCGGTGGTGGCCTGCTCGCCCGCGGCTCTGCCAGCGGTGCAACCTACGCCTACAAGAACTCCCCACCGGAACTGCTTGAGTGGGTCGCCCGGGTCGAAAAACTTTGCGCCGACCAAGGAATCGACCTCCCGACGGCTGCGCTCCACTTCTCCCTGGGCTCGTCTCTCGTCGATTCCACAATTGTCGGCATTTCCTCGGTCGAACGCATCGATCAACTCGAGCGCATGCGCCAAACCGAAGTGCCGTCGTCGTTCTGGCAGGATCTCGACGCCTTTGGCACTCCACCGTCGAACATCACTGACTGACTGGGGTAACCCATGCACTTCGCTGTAGCTGCGGACGGAACACGCCTTGTCTGGCGGTCGGACGGGACCGGTAGCCCCATGCTGCTGATCGCCGGTCAGGCTACCGGGCTGACCGGTTGGGGGCCCATGGTCCCTGAACTGGCCAAAACCTTCCGGGTTATCCGCTTCGACCATCGGGGAATCGACAACAGTGAGGACGGGCCGACCAAACACCTCAGCACCAGGGAATTCGCCGCCGATGCCATAGCCGTACTCGACGCCGCCGGTGTACAGCGGGCACACATCTACGGCCACTCGATGGGAGGCCGGGTAGCGCAGTGGCTCGCCGTCGACTACCAGGACAGGACCGGTGCCCTCATCCTTGCCGGCACCTCGGCAGGCGGTTTCCTTGGCAAGGACAGAGACCCCGACGTTACCCGCGCGCTCACCAGCGGCGATCCCGCGCGGCTCCAGCCACTGTTCTTCGACGCCGACTGGGCGGCTGCACACAGCGCCGCCGTCCGGACCTTCTTCACGTCCCACGCGTCCCGCCAGGCCAAACTCCGGCACTTCCGGGCAAGCAAAGAACACGACGCGCGAAACCACCTCGGCTCGATTCGTGCACCGACACTCATCCTTCACGGCACGGCGGACCCGCTGACGCCGCTCGAAAACGCACTTGTACTGCGCGAACTGATCCCGCGTTCGATGCTGGTGAAAGTCGCGGACGCGCGGCACGGCTTCCATCTCGACCACCCGGAAACAGTCGACTGGATCCGACGGTTCATCGCACGGAGGGCATCAGATATTTAGCGTGGCTGGATCTTAACTATCCGCCATGTACCTGCCAAACTGGGGGCATGCTCAGAAAAGTCGCCGTCGTGGCCCTGCCTGGCGTAACGCCCTTCGAGTTCGGTGTTGCGTGTGAGGTGTTCGGTGTTGACCGCTCCGCCCGGGGTGTCGGCATCCCTGCCTTTGACTTCTCCATCTGTACGCCCTCACCAGGTCTCATACCCACCAATCTGCGATTCTCGATCGCCGTGGAGGAGGACCTGACCGCCACGGAAACGGCGGACCTGATCATCATGCCGCCGTTCGGCATCGAGGCCGAGGGACAACCGGAAGTCCACCGGGCACTGCGAGCCGCTCATCAGCGCGGAGCGTGGGTGCTGTCAGTCTGCAGCGGAGCCTTTGCGCTGGCAGCGGCCGGCCTTCTCGATGGACGCCGGGCGACAACGCACTGGCTCCACGCACGTCAGCTTGCCGAGCAGTACCCCGAAGTCCACGTGGACGAAAACGTGCTCTACGTCCAGGACGGTAACATCGTCACCAGCGCCGGTACTGCAGCGGGAATCGATGCCTGCCTCCATCTGGTGCGCACCGAACTGGGTGCCGCTGCGGCCACGAGCATCGCCCGATCCATGGTCGTTCCGCCACACCGCGCCGGCGGCCAGGCGCAATACATCGACCGGCCCATCTCGGTCGCGCAATGCGACACACTCGAGGACATCCTCGTCTGGATGGATGAACACCTCGACGAAGAGCACTCCGTCAGCGCTCTCGCAGCCCGAGCACACATGTCGGAACGGACCTTCGCCAGGCGCTTCAAAGCAGAAACCGGCACGACGCCGGCCGCCTGGCTCACAGCCCAGCGCATCCTCCGCGCGCAGACCCTGCTGGAGGAATCTGACCTCAGCATCGAAACCATCGCCCGCGAGGCAGGGTTCGGGCAGGCAGTGCTCCTGCGCCATCACTTCCAGCGAGCACTGGGCACGTCTCCGGCCGCCTACCGGAGAACCTTCCGGGGGCACCCCGCCCCCACGAAGGATGGTCATTCACAGCACGTCGATGCCGCCCACGCCAACCTGCAGCCCGCCTGAACAGGAGGCATTCATGCCACACCACAACGATCCAGCCACGATCAAACGGCTCCTGACCACGCCGGCGCGTTGGGCCGTCGTCGGACTCTCTAACAATCCCCGGCGTGCAGCGATGGGAGTATCGCGATTCCTCATCGATCAGCTTGGAATGGACGTGATTCCCGTCAGCCTGAAGGGTGACGACGTCTATGGCCGGACAGGCTACAAACGGCTTGCCGACGTGCCGGGGGAAATCGACGTCGTTGACTGCTTCGTGAACAGCCGGAAGGTCGGCGCGGTTGTGGACGACGCAATAGCCGTAGGCGCCAAGGCAGTCTGGCTGCAGCTCGGCGTGATTGACGAGGCGGCCGCTCAGCGGGCTTCCGATGCCGGACTTGAGGTAGTGATGAACACCTGCCCCGCGATTGAGGCGCCGCGGCTGGGTCTCTAGCGGGGCGGGAACCAGTCTCAACCCGCACTCACATGCGCTGGTACCGGGATCGCACAATCATGAAGACGCCGTATGCAATCAACCCCAACGCAACAGCTCCGAGGATCCAGAACCCGAAGGGCTGTTCCTGCAGCGACTTCAGCGCACCGTCGAAACCACTTGATCTCTCCGGGTTGTGCGTTACGGTCGCGATGACCACCAAGAGTCCAAGTACGCCGAGCGCAACGCCCTTGGCGATATACCCTAAAGTGCCGAGTGCGGTGAGGGCCTTGCCTGCGGAACCGGAGGGTTTGCCCTTCAGGTTCTCTTCGAACTTGCGGGTAGCGCCGCTGTAGATGAAGTAGGCGCCCACCGCGAGGATGCCCACTCCGATGGCAAGCAACAGCGCCGCTCCAGCCGGGTTGGACATCAGGGCAGCACTGGTGATCTGGGGGGACGATCCGCTGCCCCCTCCGCCCATCGCGTACTGCGCGAAGGCCAACCCGATCACCGCGTACACCACAGCCTTCGCGCCGTCCTTGAGGCGGTGCTTGAGCTCCTCCTTACCGTGGAGCCGCTTCGGGGGGAAAAACACCTCGCTGAGCAGGAACAGCGCCAGGGCGCTACACCCGATGAAACACGCCCACAGGAGTATGCCGCCGCCAGGGGTGCCGGCAAGGGATGCCATGGCACCATCCTGGTCGGGACTGCCCGATCCTCCTGCGGCGATCCTCACAGCAATGACGCCGATCAGGACGTGCAGGATCCCGGCTGCCACGTACCCTGCGCGCGCGGCGATCAGGAATGGCTTGGAATCAGTGGCTTCTTCTGCCCCATCGGCAACCTTGCGCGCCTGTCGGCCGAGGTCTCCCATATGTGCGCTCCTTGATCGTGAGTTCTTATAGTGTGCCACCGCTTGGCTGTACGCTCACTATGTGGATCCGGCACAGCTTCGCGAGACCTGTCTCTCCTTCCCAGGCACGTTCGAGGACTTCCCTTTCGGCCCGGAAGCGTCGGTCTTCAAGGTGCGCGCGCCGGGCGGAACGGCGAAGATGTTCGCGCTCTCGGATCTCGGTTCGCCGTCCCTGTCAATCAGCCTCAAATGCGATCCCGATCTCGCCCGGCAATTGCGGACAGCACACCCCGAAATCACGGGCGCATGGCACATGAACAAGACCCACTGGAACGGTGTGGACTGCACGGGCGCGTTGCCGGACGGTATGCTCCGCGACATGATTGAGGACTCCTATGACCTTGTGGTGGCAGCACTTCCGAAAAAGGATCGTGAGTCGCTCGGGTGGTCCCGGCTCTCGCAGGGCAGCGATGCCTGACATCACCCACACCGCAGTCGGCTGGACGCAATCGGGCGCCTGGCCGACCGGGTTCCGGCCTCTACATCACCGCATCCGCGTCGGTGCCGGCGAGGCCGCCTTCCGCCGGCTGGCCGAGGGGATCCTCACCTTCGAACTCCATCGCCACGCCAGACTGCGCATCCAGGCCGCACCGCGAGCCGCCGTCGGCGGCACCGTCGTGGTGGGCTTCGGGATAGGGGACTTGAGGTTGAGCATCCCGTGCGAAGTGGTGTGGGTTGAAGAGCACAAACACAAAAACAACGACGACGGCGGTGTCCGCCGCGCCGGTTTCGGCTACGCCACCCTGCCGGGTCACCCGGAATGCGGCGAGGAGAGTTTCGCTGCGGTATGCGAGGCTGATGGTTCTGTTTTCTTTGAACTTCACGCCTACAGCCGTCATGCGAACTGGTTCTACCGCGCAGGCGCCCCAGTGGCACGGTTCTGCCAGGAACTGGTCACCCGCCGCTACCTCGAAGCAGCCCGTCAGTTGGCGGCCGGAACGGGACCGACAGCAGCAGTAGAGACAGCAACCGGGTAGGCAGGAACCACCACATCCGGGTTCACGTCCCGCGCAACGCGCCAGACATAAAGCGGCGTTTCGACTGAACCGGCCGACGCGTTCACCCGACCGTAGCCCGCTTTCCTTAGCACCGCAGCCG
Organism: Arthrobacter sp. TJ-170; assembly: GCF_058269305.1. Classification (NCBI taxonomy): domain Bacteria; kingdom Bacillati; phylum Actinomycetota; class Actinomycetes; order Micrococcales; family Micrococcaceae; genus Arthrobacter; species Arthrobacter sp. TJ-170. The sequence goes on from NZ_JBZCNL010000003.1 coordinate 223,712, forward strand.
ACGCATCGGACTGCGCATAGGCCTCAATGAAGTCCACCTCCGGGCGGGTGCTTGCATACTCGGTCAGGCAATGCAGTGCTTCCAACGCCATGCCGGATCCCCGTCGTGACGGCACAATCCCGTAGGAAACCTGGAGTGCTCCGTCTTGGGGCAGGCCGTCGAAGCCGATTGTTCCGATGACTGAGCCCGTTGTCCGCTCAATGATCAGCCAAACACCGAAGCGGTCACCGTCGTCGGCATAGAGCAGTCCGGATTCGAAGAGGTTGCGCGCCGCGTCCATATCGGTTGGCTGCGGGTAGTCCGGCGCCCAACCGGGCTCCCGCTCCCACCGTGCGAGCAGATCGGAGTGCGCTGCCCTCATCGGCACCAGCTGCAGCCGTTCCGCGCTGAGCGACATTCCACTCGTCATTCAGGCACGCTCATTATTCGGGCACACCGTCGTGGGGGGGGAACCAACGAGGGGAGCGAAGCGATCAGGCCTGCATCATCGGTACGGTGACCAGCGCAAGCAACGGGGGGAGCCCCTGCACCAGGGCCGCAATCCAGAGCGATCTGTTGGTCACCACCAGAACGACGGCGGCGAGCACCATGATTGCCAGCGCGAGAACGATCATGCCGTACCCGACCAGCGTGCCGGACAGGGCCAGCCCAACGATCACACCGGCAGCAAGAAAAAGGTTGTAGAAGCCCTGGTTGAACGCCATCGGGCTGATGATGTTGGCGTGTTCCTGGGAGGCGATACCGAACTTCCGCCACGCGGACGGATGGCGCCACCGGACACTCTCGAGAACAAAGATGTACACGTGCAACAAACCCGCGATCATGGCGAAAAGCGCGCTCAAAAGCGGAAATGTCATGAATTAACCCTATCTGTTGGGTCGCTTTACCCATGGGTTGTGAACGTAACGATATGGCAGAGCACCGGCGCCATAGCACCGGTGCTCTGCCGGGTCGTGTGCTTATGCGAAGTGCTTCGGAAGCGTGGCTTCGTGTGCTTCCTTCAGTTCCGACAGCGGGAGGGTGAAGTGGCCCTGGACATCGAGGGCCTGGTTCTCCACGTCGACCACACCGATTCGGGTGCGCGGGAAGTTCCTTGCAGTGCACATGTCGTTGAACCGCACCTCCTCCGAACGCGGGACGGAGACGACGGCGCGTGCCTGCGATTCAGAGAACAGCGCAGTGAACGGATCGATACCGTCACGCTCGCAGAGCTCGTCGATTGCGATGCGGGCACCGACTCCAAAGCGCAGAGCAGCTTCGGCGAGAGCCGCGGCAAGGCCGCCCTCGGAGAGGTCGTGCGCGGCGTCGATCATTCCGTCACGTGAGGAGTTGATGAGGATCGCCGCAAGGGTCTTCTCCGCCTGCAGATCCAGCGCCGGGGGCTGCCCGCCGAGGTGTCCGCGCAGGTTGGCCCACTCGGATCCGTCAAGCTCATCCCGGGTGGTTCCGAGCAGGTAGATGGCCTGTCCGTCCTCCCGCCAGCCCGACGGCGTGCGGCGTGCGACGTCGTCGAACACTCCCAACACACCCACAACCGGCGTCGGGTGGATGGCCACTCCGCCGGTCTGGTTGTACAGCGATACATTGCCGCCCGTGACCGGAACGCCGAGCTCCTGGCAGGCGTCGGCAAGGCCGCGTACGGACTCCGCGAACTGCCACATGACCTCGGGATCCTCGGGAGAACCAAAGTTGAGGCAGTCGGTGACGGCCATCGGCTGTGCACCCGAGGTAGCGACGTTTCGGTACGCCTCGGTCAGAGCCAGGCGGGCGCCGTCGTACGGGTTGAGGTAGGAGTAGCGTCCGTTCGCGTCCGTCGAGAGCGCGATCCCAAGGCCCGTTTCCTCGTCAACGCGCACCACTCCGGCGTCATCCGGCATGGCGAGGGCAGTGTTGCCCTGGACGTAGCGGTCGTACTGGTTGGTGATCCAGTCTTTCGAGCACATGTTCGGTGAAGCCATGAGCTCCAGCACCGCCGACCTGAGTTGCTCACCGTCAGCCGGGCGGTCCCCCGCGAAGGAGTCAGCCTGCACACTGTCCAGCCACTCGGGGCGGTGGTACGGGCGCTCGTAGACCGGGCCGTCATGGGCGACCGTGCGGGGGTCGACGTCAACGATCTTCTCGCCGTCCCACTCGATGATCAGGCGGCCGGTGTCCGTGACCTCACCCAGCCAGGAGTACTCGACGTTCCACTTGTCCATGATGGCCTCGAACGCCGCGACGTTCTCCGGCGTAACCACGGCCATCATGCGTTCCTGCGATTCCGACATCAGGATCTCGCCCGGAGTCAGCGACGGATCGCGCAGGAGGACGTCAGTGAGCTCGACGTGCATGCCGCCGTCGCCGTTCGAGGCAAGTTCGGAGGTTGCACAGGAGATGCCGGCTGCGCCGAGGTCCTGGATGCCTTCCACAACGGAGGCCTTGAACAGTTCGAGGCAGCACTCGATGAGCACCTTCTCGGCGAAGGGGTCGCCGACCTGGACGGCTGGGCGCTTGGAGGGTTTGGCGTCGTCGAAGGATTCCGAGGCCAGTACCGAGGCGCCGCCGATGCCGTCGCCGCCGGTCCGAGCACCAAAGAGCACGACCCTGTTGCCGACGCCGGACGCGTTGGCCAGCCGGATATCTTCGTGGCGAAGGACGCCGACAGCCAGCGCATTGACCAACGGGTTGCCCTGGTACACCGAGTCAAACACTACTTCACCGCCGATGTTCGGCAGCCCGAGGGAGTTCCCGTATCCGCCGATGCCGGACACGATGCCGTGAACCAGACGAGGGGTGTCGGGGTGGTCGATCGCACCGAAGCGCAGCGGGTCCATGACCGCGACCGGACGCGCACCCATTGAGATGATGTCGCGCACAATACCGCCGACGCCGGTCGCGGCGCCCTGGTACGGCTCAACGAAGGACGGGTGGTTATGGGACTCGACCTTGAAAGTCACCGCCCAGCCGTCACCGATGTCAACGACGCCGGCGTTCTCGCCGATTCCCACGAGGAGGTGTTCCTTCATGGCGTCGGTGACCTTGTCGCCGAACTGGCGCAGGTGCACCTTGGAGGACTTGTAAGAGCAGTGCTCGCTCCACATGACCGAGTACATGGCGAGTTCGGCAGCGGTTGGCCGGCGTCCGAGGATTTCGACGACGCGCTCGTACTCGTTTTCCTTCAGGCCCAGTTCGGCCCAGGGGAGGAGCTGCTCAGGAGTCTGCTCGGCGTGCGCGACCGTGTCGATATTGAACTTCTTGGAGGTTGTCTCTGTAGTCACTTATTAACCAGTTTCTGCAGTACCGAGGTGAAAATGCCGAGTCCGTCCACGCCGCCGCGGACCTCGACCTCGCCGAATGCTGAGGAGTCAGGGCCGAAACCCGCCTCGACGGCGTGTTCCGGGTGGGGCATGAGGCCCACGACGTTGCCGTGCTCGTTGGTGATGCCTGCGATGTCCCGGCGGGATCCGTTCGGGTTGCCGCCCACGTAGCGGAAGACCACTCGGCCCTCACCCTCGAGCTCGTCGAGGGTGCGCTCGTCGGCAACAAACTGGCCGTCCTGGTTCTTCAGCGGCACCACAATTTCGCTGCCCTGTTCATACACGGAGGTCCAGAAAGTCGAAGTGTTCTCGACCTTCAGCCGCTGGTCCTTGCACAGGAAGTGGAGGTGGTTGTTCTTCACCATGGAGCCCGGAAGCAGGTGCGCTTCGGTGAGGACCTGGAAGCCGTTGCAGATACCGAGCACGGGCAGCGAGCCGCCGGAAGCGGCTGCCGTGATCTGCTCCATCAACGGTGCGAAGCGGGAGATGGCGCCGGCACGCAGGTAGTCACCGTAGGAGAAGCCGCCCGGGATGATGATGGCGTCGACGTCCTTGAGATCGTGGTCACCATGCCAGAGCTGGACGCCGGTGCCGCCTGCGAGGCGGACAGCACGCAGGGCATCGCGGTCATCGAGCGAACCGGGGAAGGTGACGACGCCGACACGGACGCCGGACAGGGTCGCATCCACGGTCTCAGCCGCGGAGTGGCCGATCAGGGGAGTTTCGACAGTCACTGTGCGTCCTCGATGACCTCGACCCGGGTCACGTCCTCGATCACGGGGTTTGAGAGCAGCGTGGCAGCTGCGCTGCGGGCGTGGTCCAGCACTTCCTCGGTTACATCACCCTCGACGGTCAGCTCGAACCGCTTGCCCTGGCGCACCTCAGCGAATCCGGTGAACCCGAGACGGGGGAGGGCGCCGGCGATAGCCTTGCCCTGCGGATCGAGGATTTCAGGTTTGGGCATGACGTCAACAACGATCCGGGGCATCCGGCAACTCCTGTGAAGTATAAACACGGCGAAAATGCGGTTAAATGCGGTTGCCCGACGGGTGCCGTCTCACGCTCGGATGTTGTGTGTGTTCAAGGATGATCCTGAAGCGAGATCCAGCGCTCCGCGAGCTTGCTGTTCCATTCTACCGGCCGAATACAGCGGCCTGTGACCCGGGCCCTGCAGGAGGGCGTCAGCTCGCGCCGGCCGGGCCCAGAATGGATTCCAAAGCGTTCCACCGTGCAATCTCACAGCCGTCGGTGGCGGAGAAGGACGCGTAGACGCGGTGCCCATCGACGGTGCCCTTGACTGTGGCTGTTTGGGGGCCGCCGTACTGCTGGGTGCACATCCGGTTGGGGTCCGGCTGGGCATTGAAAAAGGAGGCGCCGAGACGTTTGACGGCCTCGCAGGCGGCCTCGGGTTGAGGCACGGTCGTATTTTCGCCGATTCCGTCCGGAGTGCATTCAAGGAAGTACTCGGTGGGCTGCGATTCGGGACTCAGCTTTATGCTAATGGTCAGCATTGCGGTCCCGACTGCCGCGGGGTCGGACGGGAGGCTGGGCGTCGGCTTCGGCGACTCCGGTGACATGCTGCTCTCCGAGGCGGTTGGCGATGGGGACGGTTCGGCGGAATCGGTAATGGGTGAACTGGGAGGGGCGGCGGTCAGTTCGGTGCCGGGATCACCTGTTGCCCCGCATCCGCCCAGCGACACGGCCAGAATGATGCCGGTAAGAATGGAGGCGCTCCTGACTGCAACGCCATGTGCGAATCCCATGGGGAACCTCCTTGTCGCCCTCGATGTTTCTCTCTGCACGGTTCCGACCTGAATCAGCGCTCGGAACCGAGCTGCAGTTGTTTGATGTACTCATGCAACTCTGCACGCTTTAGCTGGGATTCAGCCGAGAACGCGCGCTGAGCCCGCACATAGTCTGCCCTGCCGGCCGGTGTCTCGATGGCGATCGGCGGATAGCCCCACTCGGCGAGGTCGTACGGGGAAGCCTGCATGTCCATGATGCGGATCTGCCAGGCGAGTTCAAAGCAATCCATCACCACCTCGCTGGGAAGGGCGGGCGTGAGCTTGTACGCCCATTTGTAGAGGTCCATGTTCGCGTGCAGACACCCCGGTTGCTCAAGTTCCCGTTGTGCCGCGCGGGTGGGCTGAAGTTCATTCAGCGGAGCCGCCTGCGGGGCGTAAAAACGGAAAGCGTCAAAGTGGGTGCACCGGATGCGGTTCGCTTCCACCACCTCGTCGGTCCCGCCGGCACCCAGCCGGAGGCCCAGGTATTCGTGGCGGATCGAGTTCTCCTCCGACTTGTACGCCATCGCCCATTCATGCAGACCAAAGCAGCCGAACTGCGCCGGGCGGGCGGCCGTGCCGGAAAGGATCATTCCGGCGAAATCCACTGCCTCGCGCCGCGCACTCAGGAAAGCGGCGAGATCGAGGGTGACGGCGGCGTCGTCGTCGTTCAGTCCCAACTGCTGCCGCTCTTCGGCGGTCAGCGCGCGGTAGAACTTCCAGTCAACACGCTCGACGGCGCCGGGACCGGTCAGTACGGAATGCGCACCCGGGTGCCACTTCAGCAGCTGTGCGGGCTTCTGGGTGTAGTAGGTGAAAAGGAAGTCCTCGACCGGGTGCTTGCGCTGCTCGGCGCGGCGACGGAGGTAGGGCTCGGTGTAGGCGCGCACCCGCTCGGCATGGGCGAGGGCTCGGGGCTCCCACACTTCCGGAGCGAGGACTGTTACAGGCACCGTCCCATTATCCCTGATGGCCTCAGGCAACGGTCTTGTACCATTTCGGGCCCGCGAAGTGAATGAACGAGCGTTCTGAAAACGATTTGTTGCCCGAAAGCTCTGTTTACCGGCAGGTTCTCCTCAGGACCGACCCAGGGCCACCCTACTCGGGGGTAGCCTATGGAAAGTTCGGTCGTGATTCAGGGCACAGACCCCACACCGGCTGCTTTCTGTCCGGCCGAGGACGGCCGCTTTTTCAATGAAAGGTAACCTCGCGTGAAAGACCCCCACAACAGGAATTCGCGGGCAGGTGGGCTGCGCAGAGCTACAGCTCTCATGCTTGGCCTCCCGCTGATCCTTGGTTCAATGACAGCGGTTCCCGCCGCTGCTGCCCCGGCTGGTTCTACTGCTACCCAGCAAATCCCGGTTGAGAAAGTGGACTCCCAGGACTATCCCGACGGCCGCTACATAGTGGTGCTCAATGAAGAGCCTGCGGCGACGTACGACGGCGGCGTGCCCGGGATTGCGGCCACCAAGCCGGAGAAGGGCGAAAAGCTCAGCGAAAAGAAGGACTTCCAGAAGTACAAGAGTCATCTGGAGCGGAAGCAGCAGGCCGTAGCGGCCGAGGAAGGTGTGGAGATCAACCGCGCCTACACCGCTGCACTCAACGGCTTCAGCGCCAAGCTCACTTCGGACCAGGCGGTTGAACTCGCCAAGGATCCGAACGTCCGCCTGGTTGCTCCGGACGTCGAAAACGCACCGGATGACTACTCAAGCCTGGACATCCTCAACCTCCGCGGCGGGGACGGCGCGTGGAACTCCCAGTTCGGCGGCGAAAAGAACGCGGGAGCGGGAACCGTCGTCGGCGTCATCGACACCGGTTACACACCGAGCAACCCCTTCTTCCAGGGCGACAAGGTCGTCAAGCTGAAGAAGGGCCAAGAGCCGAAGGTCGGCCAGCCATACCGGGCCAAGGACGGCATAGCGATGCTGAAGTCCGACGGCACGACGTTCGTCGGTGAGTGCCAGGTCGGCGTCCGCTTCTCCGGCACAGAGTGCAATTCGAAGGTGCTGGCGGCCCAGTACTTCGCGGACTTCGAAGAGTTCGTACCGAAGGCGGACCGCGCGCCTGAAGAGGTCCTCTCGCCCGTCGATGTCGATAGCCATGGGACGCACACCGCCAGCACGGCTGCGGGCAACAGCAACGTTACCCAGACGGTTGACGGGCGCGACTTCGGCAAGTCTTCCGGTGTAGCCCCGGCCGCCAAGCTGTCGATTTACAAGGTGTGCTGGGCCGACACCGACCCCAATACCGGCGGTTGCTACTCCTCGGCTTCGATCGCTGCCATCAACCAGGCGGTTCTCGACGGCGTGGACGTGCTGAACTATTCGATCTCGGGCAGCGCAACGACCACCACAGACCCCGTCTCGCTCGCCTTCCTGGGTGCGGCATCCGCGGGTGTCTTCGTGGCAGCTTCGGCCGGTAACTCCGGCCCGACTGCCAGCACCGTCAACCATGGAGCTCCCTGGGTGACCACCGTTGCCGCGAGCACCTTCAGCCACGCACTTCAGGGCACCGCTGAATTCTCCGATGGAACGAAATTCCGGGGAGCGAGCATCATGAATGCCGGTGTCCCCGCAAGCCCGGTGGTTCTGAGCGGCAACGCCGCCGCGGCAGGAGCGACCGAAGCTGCCCTGTGCGCACCGAACTCTCTGGACCCGGCGGCGGTAACGGGCAAGATCGTTGTCTGCGACCGCGGCGTGTATGACCGCGTTGCGAAGTCCGCTGAAGTTTCACGCGCCGGCGGTCTGGGCATGATCCTGGTCAACCTCACCGATTCATCGATGGACACCGACAAGCACTCGGTCCCGACCGTGCACGTCAACGCTCCGCAGAGCCTTGCGCTCAAGGAGAAGGTTGCAGCCGACCCGGACATCAAGGTTGCACTGGTGCCCGAAGACACAACCGGTGAGGCACTGCCTCCTGTTCCGCAGATCGCAGGCTTCTCCTCACGCGGCCCGCTGCTCGCCACGGGCTCCGATCTGCTGAAGCCGGATATCGCGGCACCCGGTGTTGCGGTCCTCGCGGGTGTATCTCCGATTGGTACCGGCGGCGATGAATACGGATTCCTCTCCGGGACTTCGATGGCTTCCCCTCATGTCGCCGGGGTCGGCGCACTCATCCTTGCCAAGAACCCCAAGTGGTCGCCTGCTGCGGTCAAGTCCGCCATGATGACCACCGCCGATCCGGTGAAGAACGCGGACGGCGGCGTTGACGGCGACGTCTTCGGAACCGGCGCGGGTCAGGTCGATCCCACGAACGTGCTGAGCCCGGGCCTGATTTACGACGCTGGACGCTACGAATACCTCCAGTTCGTAGAGGGAACCGGCTACGCGGACGTCAACGGACTCGAGGGCATCGACGCCAAGGACATGAATGTGCCGTCCTTCGCGGTAGGCAACCTGACCGGCAATGTGACCGTCACCCGTACGGTCACCGCGCTCACCCCGGGAATCTACACCGCAACTGCCAACGTGCCCGGTGTGAATGTCACGGTCACCCCCTCGGTGCTGAACTTCACCTCCGCCGGTGAGACCCGCACCTTCGAAGTGACCTTCGAGAACGCTGGTGCGCCCCTGGCCGAGTTCGCCAAGGGATCCCTCGTCTGGGAAGGACAGAACAAGGTTGTCGCTTCGCCGATCGCCGTTCGTCCGCAGTCCGTGGTCGCTCCGTCTGAAGTGTCCTTCACCTCTGAAGGGCCGAACGGCAGCGCAACGATCCCCGTGACTTCCGGTACGGACGCTCCGGTCAACCTGACTCTTCAGGGCCTCTCCAAGGCCAGCAGCTCTCCGCTGTCCCTCACCCCGGGTCCGGTAGCTGTCGAGAACAACGCGTCGAACTACATGACCGAAGTGGCCGTTCCAGAGGGGACCCCGTTCGCCAGCATGTCGGTGTTCTCCTCTGATCCCGGCGCTGATTTCGACCTCTTCGTGTTCGACCCGAGTGGCCGCCTCTACCAGGTGGCGACCGCGTCGGCGAGTGAGACGCTGAACCTGCAGGACCCGATCCCGGGCACCTACACAGCAGTCGTCAATCTCTATGCGAGCCCCAATGGTCAGGCGACTGCGGCGACCTTCGACGCCGCGATCCTCGGCGCAGACGAAGGCAACGCCTCCATTGCGCCGAATCCGCTGGAGTTGGCGAACGGTGAGTCCGGAGAAGTCACCCTGAACTGGACTGGCCTGGAGCCGGGCTCCTATGTTGGCCGCGTGACCTACGAGGGATCCACTTCGGTCACGTTCATTTCGGTTGTCGTGAACGGTTCGGGCGAAGCCTCAGCGGCAGTAGTCCCGGAGACCGGTGGCGCTGACAAGCTACCCACTGCTCCCAGTGAGGGCACCAGTCCAGCAAACGGCAAGTAACAGACGCCAACAGCAGACGCAGAGATCCCCTGCACCAGTATCGGTGCGGGGGATTTTTGCGTGCTGCCGGATCTTTTTCACCCGCACAGACTTAAGATGTGGATACTCGAACAGCCGCAGAAAGAAGGCGATACCCATGGCTGAGAGACCCCGGCGCCGCTGGATCAAAAACCCCGCCACCATCTTCCTGGGACCGCCCGAGCGGGACGCCCTGGATGAGCCGGTAGTGCACCGGCATGATGAGTTCGAAGTCGCCTCTGAGGCCGAACTCGCCGAACTCAACATTGAGGTGGATTCAGACGGCCATCACTACGCCGTCCGGAGGCACCCGGACCATCAGACAGCCCGCCGCACGGAGCCTGTCCAGAAGTACAAGGACTACTTCAGCAAACCGGTGCTCCACACGGAGGAATAGTGCGTTGATTCAGCAGGACACACCCCGTTTGGCAGTGCATTCGGGGTGTGTCCTGCCAACTCAACGCTGAGAGAAGTGCGGAGCCTAGCGGCCGGTTCCCGCGTACACGGTCGCTACGGCGTCGCCGTCGAGGTCGAACGCTGCGTGCACAGCGCGCACCGCGGTGTCGAGCAGGTCTGCGCTGGTGACCACGGAAATACGGATTTCCGAGGTGGAGATCATGTCGATGTTCACCCCGGCGTCGGACAGCGCCCGGAAGAACTTGTAGGACACACCTGGGTTCGAGCGCATCCCGGCGCCGATCAGTGACAGCTTGCCGATCTGCTCGTCGTACTCGATGCTCTCGTAACCAACGGTCTGCTGCGCGGCCTTGAGCGCGGCGAGCGCCTCCGCGCCCTCGACGATGGGCAGGGTGAAGGAGATGTCCGTGTGTTCGGAGCCGTGCGTGGAGACGTTCTGCACAATCATGTCGATGTTCGAGTGGGCGCCCGCGACAATGCCGAAGATCTCAGCGGCCTTGCCTGGGATGTCGGGTACGCCGACTACGGTGACCTTCGCTTCTGAACGGTCATGTGCAACACCGGAAATGATGGGCTGTTCCAAGGGTTCTCCCTCTTGAATCTTGATGGTGTCGTCGGGGTTGGGAAGCACCCAGGTCCCCTCGAGCTGGCTGAAGGATGAGCGGACATGCAGGGGAACGCCGAAGCGCCGAGCGTATTCCACGCAGCGAAGGTGGAGGATCTTGGCGCCTGAGGCGGCCATCTCGAGCATTTCTTCGCTGGAAATCGCCGCGAGTTTCTTCGCGGACGAGACAACCCGCGGATCAGCGGTGTACACGCCGTCGACGTCGGTGTAAATCTCACAGACGTCAGCTTTGAGGGCTGCGGCGAGGGCCACGGCGGTTGTGTCGGAACCGCCCCTGCCCAGGGTGGTGATGTCGTTGCTGTCCTGGCTCATTCCCTGGAAACCGGCCACGATCGCGATGTCGCCCTTGTCGATGGAAGCCTTGATCCGATAGGGCGAGACGGCGATGATCCTGGCCTTGCCATGGATAGCGTCGGTGATCATGCCGGCCTGGCTACCGGTGAAAGACTGCGCGTTGGACCCTGCCTCATGGATGGCCATCGCGAGCAGCGCCATGGAAATGCGTTCACCGGCACTGAGGAGCATGTCCATCTCGCGCGGGTTCGAGGAGGTGCTGACCTGCCCGGCGAGATCGAGCAGTTCATCCGTGCTGTCGCCCATAGCGGAAACAACGACGACGACCTGATTGCCGGCAAGCTGCGTCTCCACGACGCGCTTGGCGACACGCTTGATGCCTTCCGCGTCGGCCACGGACGAGCCACCGAACTTCTGAACAATTAAAGCCATGCGCCACGCTCGCTGAAACTTGGGAGATGCTCTGTGGCGGCGTCGTCGGCGCCCGGAACAAGGTCGATTATTGGGACATTGGAAAACGGACGATCAACGGCCGATAACCGCACACCATGTTAACCGCTGCATATCGGCTCACCCAATCGTGAGTCGAATTATGCCGGGAATCCGGCCTCCTTGCTACTGTCGCCTCATGACCAATGGGTATGGGGGAATCATTGCCAGAGGTATCAGACGAAGTTTCGGGTCTGTTGCTGCTGTCCGCAACATCGACTTCGAGGCGCCGCCGGGGGAAGTGACAGCGCTGATCGGCCCGAATGGGTCCGGCAAGACCACACTGCTGCTGATCCTGGCTTCGCTGCTGGCGCCGGATTCAGGCACCCTTTCCGTGGGAGGGTCGGACCCGGCAATCGATGCCGCCGCGGTGCGCCGCAAGGTCGGCTGGATGCCGGACACACTTGGTGTCTGGGAATCCCTCAAGACCCGCGAAATCCTCACCACCGTGGGTGCACTGTACGGACTGACGACGACGGCGGCCTCGCGCCGCGCCGCTGAACTGCTCGCCGAGGTTCGGCTGAGCGACTACGCCGACGCGCCGGCAGGAATACTCTCCCGCGGACAGCAGCAGCGGCTCAGCCTGGCTAGAGCGTTGATCCACAATCCGGAGGTGCTCCTACTGGATGAGCCGGCATCCGGACTGGATCCAGGATCCCGGGTTGAGCTCCGCGTCATGCTCCGGAGGCTTGCAGCGGAGGGTAGAACCATTGTGGTGTCCAGCCATGTCCTGTCGGAACTGGACGAGATCGCTGATCGCGCCGTGTTCGTTAACAGGGGTGAATCGGTCAAGAGTCAGACCCTGGATGAAGCGGGTACGCAACTGCGCAGGTACTGCATCCAGGCAGCTCCGATGCGGGCGCTTGCCGACGCGCTCGCGAGCCACGGTGTCGCTTTCGAGGAACGCGGGGATTCCAGGCGGACCGAGTATCAGGTACTGCTCAGCAGCACGGAGCAGGCGGCGTGGCTTCTGCGTACGCTCATTCTCGCCGACGTCGTCGTCACCGCTTTTGCGCCTGCAGGCGGTGCCCTTGAAGAGACCTACATGAGCCTGGATACGGAGCAGGAATGAGCACGCAGATAGTGGACGAGGGCCGTACACACGAGCTCGGTTATGTTTCAGGCGTGCGCACCATCTTTGGTCTGGAGATGAAGCAACGGCTGCGGGGCCGCGCCTGGTACATCATGATGGCCGTCTGGTTCCTCGTAGTCGGCCTGGTTTTCCTGCTGGCGGCGCTCACGATGGCGGCTACGGACGGCACCGGTCCGTTCCTGTTCGACCTTGTGGTGGGCTTCGTCCTGTTCTTTGGACTGCTGGTTGCGCCGGGCCTGTCTGCGAACGCGATCAACGGCGACCGGGCCGGTGGCACATTGGCCATCCTCCAGGTCACTCTGCTGACACCCGGGCAGATTCTGTGGGGCAAATGGCTAGCCTCCTGGGTGGCGTCGCTGGCATTCCTTGCGCTGAGCTCCCCGTTCATTCTCTGGGCATTGGCACTGGGAGGAGTCAATCCGCTCGAGGCTATCGTCTCGCTGGTATTGCTGGCGGTTGAACTGGGTCTGGTGTGTGCCCTCGGGGTCGGTATTTCCGCCCTGGCGGGCAGGCCCCTGTTTTCGATTGTCACCACCTACATGGTGGTTGCACTGCTGGGACTCGGAACGCTGATCGCGTTCGGGCTCAGCATGAGCCTGGTCATGGAGGAAGACGTGCGCGTCACCCAGTCCTTCTACGACTATCCTCCCGAGGCGTTTGCGAACGGGCGGGTACCCACCCAGGATGAGCTCGAGTGCGTGACGAATGAGGTGTTCACGTCGGTCTGGCACACCGAGCGCACAACCTGGCTGCTTGCTGCCAACCCGTTCGTGATTGTTGCGGACGCGGTCCCTTATGACCGGGATGCTGATGCACCCTCCACAGGTCAGTTCGGTGAGAACTACCGCGCGCCCGGAGTGATGGAAAGTATCAGCCAACAGGTCCGCCTTGCACAGGCCGGCCCCGACTACGAGGTCACCTGCGAGGAAGCGCAAATGTTCGGACCGGGTTCGCGTGAAATTGACTCCGAGCCTCTGCCCATCTGGCCGCTGGGCCTTGGCCTGCAGGGCCTCCTGGCGGCTTTGGTGCAGTGGGCCGGCCGACGCAAACTAGTGACTCCGGTTCGCCGTCTGGCGCGGGGCACCCGTATCGCCTGATCTCCATCCGGCAGCCTTCCTCGTTTCACAAAGGCCAGCGCGAGAGGCTCGACATCCGATGTGACTCTTGACACGGGTGTTTAGATTACCTAAGGTCAACTTTCATTGCATCGGTGACACCTCCGCTGCTTCTGACCTTTCAAAAAGGAATTCATGGACAGCTTCGAGCTCCGCCAACCCTCCGAGCGCGAAGTCTTGGAAGCGGCAGCACGCATCGTGGACGCATTTGCGGCGACGGATACGGAAAGGTATTTCTCTGCCTTCGCGCCGGAATCGAGCTTCATCTTCCACACGGAGCAGCATCAGCTTGCCAGCCGGGCGGCATACGAGGAGTTGTGGTCGGGGTGGGTCTCGAGCGGGTGGTCCGTCGTTTCCTGCGCTTCAAGCAATCAACAAGTCACCGTTTTCCACGGAGGAGCAGTTTTCAGCCACGAAGTGGCCACTACCGCGCGGACCCGCGACGGTGAGGAGTCATTCCGAGAGCGGGAAACCATCGTCTTCCGCTGGGATGACAACGACAGGCTCATCGCAATTCACGAACATCTCTCGCCGTCTCCCGCTTCTGCGGAGTAGTTCCCGGCCCCCACTTCCAGGAGCGTCATGAATCTCTACAAGCGTCTCGATACGCGTCTGCAGGAAAATGCGGATGGTTTCGGTCCACTCCGGGGCACGCTGCCCCTGGGCCGCATTGGAATGATATGGCTGGCGGCCAATTTTGTTGTCACTACGCTGCTGACCGGAACCCTGTTCGTGCCAGCGGTCAGCTTCACCGACGCCCTCCTCATGATCGTCATCGGTACGGTCGGCGGCGCCGTCGTGCTTACCCTGGTCGGCAACATTGGTACGCGCACGGGACTGCCGACCATGGCGATCACCCGTGGAGCGTTCGGTACGCGAGGAACCCTCCTGCCGGTGGCCGCGAATGTCATCATCCTGATGGGCTGGAGCTGGGTGCAGGCGATGCTGGCCGGTGTGACGGTCAACTATCTCGTCGAGTCGGCGACCGGATTCTCCAACCCGATCCTCTTCGCAGTCCTGGCCCAAACCCTGGTGGTCGCATTGGCCATCCTCGGACATGAGGGCATCGCCAAAGTCGAGCCGTGGCTCGCCGTCATCATCCTGGCAATCATGGGTTATGTCTTCGTCACTGCATTCACCGCTTTCAATCCGGCAGAATTCGCCGCCATTGAAGTGGACGAGTCCCTTGGGTTCACCAATTTCGTGGTGCTGGACATTGTGATTGCCACAGCCATCTCCTGGACGGTGCTCTCAGCCGACTTCAACCGGCTGGCAAGGTCAAGCCGCGCAGGCATTCTTGGCTCCGGTATTGGTTACGTCGTCTCCACTGTGCTCGCCATGACGCTTGGTGCCACCGCCATCGGCTATGTCATCCTGTCCGGGGGTCCCGCTGCGCCGTTCGACCCGACTGTTATCGTCGCAGCTTTCGGCACCCCGCTGGCCATTGTCATCTTCATGTCGGTCATGGCCACCAACACCATGGTGGTGTATGGAATGGTGACGTCGGTCGTCAACGCGCAGGCGCATTGGAATTTCCGCTTCCTGCCTACCGCGCTCGTGGTCGGAGTGATCTCGATCATCGGTTCCACCTGGCTCGCCCTTCTGAACCAGTTCACGGACTTCCTCGTAATGATCGGTGCGTTTTTCATACCGGTGTTCGCCATCATGATCGTTGATTACTACATCATCAAGCGCGGTAGCTACACGCTCGACATCCTGCGTGAGGGCCCAGGGCGCTACTGGTACACGGCAGGGGTGAACCGGGCGGCAATCGCCGTATGGGTAGTCGGTGCGGCGGTCTCCTACGTACTCACCTACCTGTGGCCGAGCCCCATCGGTGCCACCATCCCGGCCTTTGTTCTCAGTTTCATCCTGTATCTCGCGCTCTCTTTCCGAGGCCGACGTGTCGAGGAGGAACCCGCCGGTCATCTGGCGGAGGAGGCCCGGCTTGGGAAGGTACGTTGACCTCAGCCACCCGATCACCTCAGGGATGCAGGTCTTCCCCGGTGATCCTCAGGTCGCCCTCGCGCCTTCGTTGACCGTCAGCGAAAATGGCGTGTCTGTTATGGCCGTACACCTCGGCTCCCACTCCGGAACACATATCGACGCGCCGTCCCACAGTATTGAGAGTGGTCGTACGATCAGCGATGTCGGTTTGGACGAATTGGCAGGAGCTGCTGCCATCGTGCAGGTAAGCGGGCTTGCGCCCGGAGAGGAGATCGCCTTTTCGCGGTTTGCGGGTCAGGTTGATGAGGTCGTGCCGCCCATAGTTATTCTGGCAACTGGTTGGGACCGCATGTTCGGGACAGAGGCCTACCTCAACCACCCGTACCTTGCCCCTGACGCGGCCGCGGAACTCTCGGACCGCGGCATGCGCGTCCTGGGAATTGACACTCTGAGCCCGGACCCCACGTTGCAGGAGGACGACTCTTTCCAGCTACCGGTTCATGACCTGATTCTGGGCCGCGA
This sequence comes from Arthrobacter sp. TJ-170, assembly GCF_058269305.1. NCBI lineage: Bacteria > Bacillati > Actinomycetota > Actinomycetes > Micrococcales > Micrococcaceae > Arthrobacter > Arthrobacter sp. TJ-170. Next base: position 239,670 of record NZ_JBZCNL010000003.1, read on the forward strand.
CGGTTTGATCGTTGAGAATCTGCGCGGTGTTAGCGAGCTCCCTGCCCGCTGCTGGGTAGGTATGTTCCCGTTGCCGCTGCGGGACGCGGACGGTGCTCCTGTCCGCGCCGTGGCCGGGACTGAAGCGTAGCGACAGGAAAAGACTGACCTCCGCCCGATCAGGAGACGGTGCGGCGGCCCTCGAAGGCGCGGCCGAGGGTGATCTCGTCGGCGTACTCAAGATCGCCGCCCACGGGAAGGCCGGAAGCCAGGCGGGTGACCTTGATGCCGATGGTTTTCAGCATGCGCACCAGGTATGTGGCCGTTGCTTCGCCCTCGAGGTTGGGGTCAGTGGCGATGATGATTTCCTGAACCTGGTCATCGGAGAGACGGTTCAGCAACTCTCGGATTCGCAATTGCTCGGGGCCGATCCCGGCAATCGGATTGATGGACCCCCCGAGCACGTGGTACTTCCCGCGGAAGGAACGCGTACGTTCGACGGCGATAACGTCCTTGGACTCTTCGACCACGCAGATCGCAGAGGGATCACGCCGGGGGTCACGGCAGATGCCACAGGTCTCCTGCTCTGCGACGTTGCCGCAGATTGTGCAGAACTTGACCTTCTCCTTGACGGTGACAATCGCGTTGACGAGACGTTTCATGTCGTCCCCATCGGCTTCAAGAATGTGGAACGCGATGCGCTGTGCCGACTTGGGGCCCACGCCGGGCAGGCGTCCCAGCTCATCGATGAGCTCCTGAACTGCGCCTTCGTACACGGGGTTGCCTTAGCTGTAGGTGGTGCTGAGTTGGCCGGGCTGGACTGACCGGTCCCTTACTGGTCGAGGCTGCGTTCTTCGATCAGCCGACCGTTGAGGATTCGTTCGATCGCCTGACGTCCAACCAGCCCGGACTGTTCGATGGTTTCGTCATCCGCACTGGGAATGTCCTCGACGTATTTCAAGTCTACGGCTCCGGTCTGACGTCCCTGCGGCTGCGGCCGGGCTGCTTCAGCCCGCGCGGCTTCATCGAGCAGCTGCTGGTAGCGGCTTGGACGCACCGAGGGCTCCTCCTCGAAGGGGGGCTCCTCGGGACCCGGGTCCTCAGGGTCCTGTGGCGGTTCGACTCTGAGCCAGTCGTCGGTTGCTGCTGGTGCGCTGGGGCTCTGTTGTGCTTGAGGCTGCTGCACGCGCTCGCTACGCGGAGGGTTCTGGACAGAGGTTTGTCGCCCGGGAACCTGCGGGGTCTGGGCTTGCTGTGCCGGTTCTTGCTGTGCCGGTTCTTGCCGGGAATCGGGCTGTTGCGTGACCTGCTGTGCGGTGGGGCGCTGCACGGGGTTCTGCTGCGCGGGCACGCCCTCTGCGTTGTTCTGATGCGCGGGCACGCCCTCTGCCGGGTCGGCATGGCTGGGGACCCCCCAGGCATCATCGGCCGCCGTTGCGGATGCTTCACCATTCGAGGCTGGTGAAACGGACTTGTTGGCGCCAGGGTGTCCCTGCGCCTTTGCCGGCTCGTTCCGGCTAGTAGGTACTTTTGGGTCGGGTTCACCCGCTGCCGCGGCGCCGTCGTGGATAGCTTCGATCGAGCAGGTCAGGCCAAGCACCCTGTTGATTGCCTGCTTGAGGTTGTCCGTGTGCTGGCCACGCTGGAAGCCGAGCGCGTTCCCTTGCGACGCGAAAGCCAGTGTGAGTTGGTTGTCGCTGAAGGATCGCGGCTTTGCGTCCGCGTTGACGTTCAACCAGGTACTGCGCTTGATGCGGGCAAGCTCATCCATGATTTCTGGCCAGGCTCTGCGGATCATTTCGATCTGCCCGGATCCCTGTCCTGCCGGTGCCCCAGCCGAAGGCTGCGGCGCCTGGGGAGATGTTTGGGGAGGGCCAGACGGCTGCGGTAGCGACCCGCGCGGAGCCTGCGACTCATTCTCCGAGGTTGGACGCCCGGGGGCCGCCGGTTGCTGCTGAGGTGCGGGTGGTTCCGACGGCTGCGGCGTGCGCGCGTCTTTCGAACTGCCTTCCTCGGACTTGCGCGGTTCAGGCGGCATTCCCCATCCGCCACCCCAATCCGCAGCAGCAGGTTCCTGTGTCGATGGGGTTGCCCGCTCCAGCTTCTCCGCAGGAGCCGGGGCTTCCTGCTGAACGGGTGCGGCCTGCGCAGAGGCAGGCTGAGCGGGAGAGGGCTGGGAGGGTGCAGGCTGCGACGCAGAGGGCTGTGATGCGGGCGCCTGAGGCGCAGCCGGCGGTGCGGCAGCCGGCTGCGGGGGCGTGGCTTGCGCAGAGGCAGGCTGCTTTGCGGCAGCAGCCTGTCGTGAGGAATCCGGCTGGGAGGGGGCTGACTGGGACTCAGACGGGACGGGTGCCGCCATCGCGGTGCTCGCATCCGGAAGGCCGCTGGCGTAACTGAGGCGGCGTTCAATGCGGTCAACCCGGGCGAGAGTCCCCTGTTCCGACTGGTCGGCAGCGGGCAGCAGGACCCGGGCGCACAGCAGTTCAAGATGGAGGCGCGGAGAGGTGGCTCCGGTCATCTCGGTCAGTGCCGTGTTGGTGATGTCTGCGGCGCGCGACAGCTCAGCCCGCCCAAACTGCTGCGCCTGGGTTCGCATGCGGTTCAGTTGATCGTCAGGGATGCCGCGCAGGATAGACGCTGCGGCATCGGGTACGGCGTTCACGATGATCAGGTCGCGGAACCGTTCGAGAAGGTCCTCGACGAAGCGCCGGGGATCATGACCGGTTTGGATGACACGGTCAACAGCGCCGAAGACGGTAGCGGAATCATCCGCCGCAATGGCATCGACCACATCGTCCAGCAGTGATGCGTGGGTGTAACCGAGGAGCGACACGGCCAGCTCATAATCCAGCCCGGACGCCCCCGCGCCGGCCATCAGCTGATCCAGCACCGACAGGGAATCCCGCACAGACCCGCCGCCCGCACGAACCACGAGGGAGAGGACGCCGGGTGCCACCGGGATGTTCTCCTGGTTGCACAGGAGCTCCAGGTAGGCCATCAACGGCTCCGGCGGCACCAGCCGGAACGGATAGTGGTGCGTACGGGAACGGATGGTCCCGATCACCTTGTCCGGCTCGGTGGTGGCGAAGATGAACTTGATGTGTTCCGGCGGCTCTTCGACGATCTTCAGCAGCGCGTTGAAGCCCGCGCTGGTGACCATGTGCGCCTCATCGATGATGAAGATCTTGAAGCGGTCACGGACCGGAGCGAAAGTGGCACGCTCACGGAGGTCACGGGCGTCGTCGACACCACCGTGTGACGCAGCGTCGATCTCGATGACATCCAGGCTGCCCGAGCCGTTACGGGCGAGTTCAACACAGCTGTCGCAGGTGCCGCAAGGGACCGGAGTGGGGCCCTGTGCGCAGTTGAGGCAGCGCGCGAGAATGCGGGCAGAGGTGGTCTTGCCGCAGCCGCGCGGGCCGGAAAAGAGGTAGGCGTGATTGACCCTGTCCTTGGAGATTGCCGTCATCAGTGGTTCGGTGACGTGCTCCTGACCGATCACGTCGGAGAAGGTCTCCGGACGGTACCGGCGGTAAAGGGCTGTACTCACAGAAGAACTCTATCGGTTGGGTGGGGTCGCGGCGGCATCGGTGGAGGACAGGTGGGCAGGGTTCACAATCCATGGTTCACGGGGCAGCGCCTGCGGATCAAATGCACTCAACGCAGCCTCCAGTGAGCTGTCCGGCAAGCCGACCGATCGCAGGATAAGCGCCCGGATTTCCGCGACTTCCCAGCCCTCCGCGGTGAGTGCTTCGAGAGTGACGGCGCCGTCCCGCTTGGCCAGCCGGCGTCGTTCGGGGCTGAGCGCCAGGGGAACGTGCGCGTATTCGACGGGAGGCAGGCCGAGCAGTAACCCGAGATAGGCCTGGCGCGGTGCTGAACTCAGCAGGTCATCGCCGCGGACCACCTGGTCGATGCCTTGCTCGGCATCGTCAACCACGACGGCAAGGTTGTAGGCGGGCACCCCGTCATTGCGAACCACCACGAAGTCGTCCACGGCACCGGTGTACGGACCGTGGAGGACGTCGCGAATCTCATAATGCTCGACGTCGGTGCGCAACCTCAGCGCGGCCGGTCGCACCCGACGGGCCGCTTCCCGCTCTGATTCCGGGAGGTTCCGGCAGGTGCCTGGGTAGTGGCCGGGAAGAACATGCGGAGCGGACGCAGCCTCGGCGATGTCGCGGCGCGTGCAGAAGCACTCGAAAAGGCGCCCGTCGCGCTGGAGGCGGCTGACGGCGTCGTCGTAATGGTACTGCCGCTCGCTCTGCCGGGCGACCTCGCCATCCCAGGAAAGCCCGACGGCGGCGAGCTCAGCAAGCTGCTCCTCCTCCGCTCCGGCGCGGACGCGGTCAAGGTCCTCGACGCGCAGCAGGAACCGGCGGCCGGTGGAGCGGGCGAAGAGCCAGGCGAGGACCGCAGTCCGAAGGTTCCCCACGTGAAGTTCGCCCGTGGGGCTTGGCGCGAAGCGGCCGGCGGTCACTGATTCTCCTGATGGAAGTCGCTGGAACGAAACGTGTTGTCAGGGAACGTAAAGACCCCTCATGCACCTGCCAGAGCCCGCCTACCCTTGCTACCTTCCGGTCCTGGGGGAGTTCAACAGGATGACACCACATGAGGGGCCGCGTAATAGTCTACACAAACTGCCGGGAGGGTCGCCTGCTCCGGCAGTTACCTCCCGATTCGGCACATCTGGCATGTACGGGTATTCTGGAACCTGCTCCAAATGAGGAGGATTCGCCTAGCGGCCTATGGCGCACGCCTGGAACGCGTGTTGGGTTAACGCCCTCGGGGGTTCAAATCCCCCATCCTCCGCAGTAAACAAGCACCCCGGTCCACACGGCCGGGGTGCTTTGTTTTGTGCCTGAGGTCGAGCTAGCCCACTACCGCCAGCGCACGCGGCACGCTCCTGATCTTCACCGACGTGTGCGCCGGGGCAGACCGGACTTCCCCGTCGATCTGGTAGGGAATCGGCTTCAGCGTCGTGAACTCGTAATATCCCATGCTGGGCTGGTCACCGAGTCCCTTGGTTGTCGCCCGAAGCGCCCGCAGCAGGATTCGCCACTTTGCCTGGTGGGCGAAGGTGATGACCTCGAACTTGCCGTCAGAGGCGTCGTCGTCGGCTTCGCTGAGCGTGGCGTACTTCGCCATTTGCGAGATGTTGGCGAAGACCAGACTGTCGAAGCGGCGGCGCTTGCCGTCGTTCTGGCGGATCTCGAACGGGCGGAACTTTGCGAAGGTGCGGACCACAGTGAACATTTCCTTGAAGGCACCCTTGCTGCCTTTCTCAAGATCGATGGCAACGATGGGGGTCAGTCCGAACCCTATATAGGAGTGGGCATAGACCGAGTGGGCATCAGAACCTGCCTCAACACTGATTTCCAACAGGTCGATCCTGCGGACCGAGCCTTCAAGGATGGCGTCCGCAAGCGGCTGCCGGTTGATGGTGCGATGATGGTCATTGGCATTTCCGGCCGCGAGGACGGCGCTGGCAGCATTCGCGTTTGAGCTCGCCATCACACCGTTCACCACTTCGTTATAGCCGCCGTCGCCACTCACCGACACAACGAGCACCTTGCCTCCGCTGTCGGCAGCGTTACGGGCCAGTTCGACGGCGTGACCCGCGTGAGCGGTTGGGTGCAGTTCCACCCTTGCCGGGTAATGCAGGGAATCCTTGAGTTGTTGCTGCAGCTCCGCTGCCAGCTTCGGAGCGTCTCCAGTGCTGTTGGGGTTGAAGATAATTGAGATGGTGTCGAATGATTGCGATGTGTTCATGCTGGGCGCCTCCGGGCGTTCTTCGAGGCCGCCTCCGCGACGGGCTCTGAAGTAATCGTAAGCCTGCTGAGTAAAGTATTCTTGAGTGAACCGTACTAACGGTGGAGTATTGAGTTCACACGGACACGGCACCAGCCGTGATCTGACAGCTTTCGGCCATGTGCCCACCTGTGAGGAGTTTCGATTGGACCTGCAGGGATGATGATCCGGCGACCGAGGCTGAAACATGCTGTTTCCGCACTGACAACTCCGCTGGCGCCGGAAGATTTCATGGCGCTGTTCAACCCGGTATTCTCCTCCCGCCAGTTGCGCGGAATCGTCACCAAAGTGGTGCCGGAGACGGATGACTCAGTCACCATCTATTTTCACCCCGGCCGCGGGTGGAAAGCTCATCGCGCAGGGCAGTGGGCGCGTATCGGAGTTGAACTGGACGGCGTCCGCCATTGGCGCTCGTATTCCCTGAGCGCCGCAGCGGGCCAGGATCCAGCGATTACCGTCACGGACATGGGTGCGGTGTCCGGGGTCTTGGTGCGCGAAACCAAGCCGGGGGACGTCCTGTTCCTCGCTCCACCGCAGGGCAGCTTCGTGCTTCCCGACAGGCCCCGCCCGCTCCTGATGCTGACCGCAGGCAGCGGTATCACGCCGGTGATGTCCATGATCCGTACCCTGGTTCCGCGACGTCCCGATGCGGACGTTGTCCTGATCCATTCGGCGAGAACGCCCTTGAAGAGCCTCTTTGTGGAGGAGCTTCGTGAGCTTGCAGACCAGTTCCGCCAGTTCCGGGTGAAGTTGTGGTTCACTGCCGAGCACGGCCGTATCGACTTCACAACCCCGGACACTCTGGACGAGCTCTGCGAGGACTGGCGGGAGAGGGCAGCCTACGCGTGCGGTCCGGAGGAGTTCCTTCAAAGTGCCGAGTCGCTGTGGGAAGGCCAGGCAAGACTGCCTGGAGGGAGCCTGACCATCGAACGGTTCACCACAACGCTCGCGGGCGGGAGTGGGAACGACGGCGGTCTGGTCACCTTTGAGGCCTCCGACCGCGAAGTGGAAGCCGACGGTGATACCCCGCTTTTGGAGGTGGGGGAGGATGCGGGCCTGCTCATGCCGAGCGGCTGCCGCATGGGCATTTGCCACAGTTGTTTGCTTCCGCTCCGCGCGGGACAAGTCCGGGACCTCCGCACCAACGAAATACATGGGGACCCAGGCCAGTTAATCCAAACGTGCGTTTCGGCGGCAGCCGGACCGGTGAACCTCGATATCTAAGGAGTGAGGGTATGACAAACCTCGTAGAACAAGTGTCAGAGGACACAGCAGTAGAGAAATCCGCACCCCGCCGACGGCCCGGAGCGCTCGCCGAAACCGGGCATCCGCTCGTTCGTCCGCCCGCGGCCGCGCATCTCTCGGACGAGCAGGTCGCGGAGCTGGCCCGTGAACTCGACGCCATCCGGGACGAAGTACTCGGACGCCGCGGGCAGCACGACGCGAACTATATCCGACGGGTGATCAAGGCCCAGCGCGCCCTCGAGTTCGGCGGACGCGCAGCGCTGCTCTTCGGCCGGAACAAGACGGCCTGGGTGGCCGGCACCACGATGCTGAGCTTCGCCAAAATCCTCGAGAACATGGAGCTCGGCCACAACATCCTGCACGGCCAGTGGGACTGGATGCGGGACCCGGACATCCACTCGACCACCTGGGACTGGGATTTCGTTACCCCGACGCGGTCCTGGCAGCACACCCACAATGACCTGCACCACCGCTGGACCAACGTCGTGGGCAAGGACCGTGACGTCGGCTACAACCTCCTGCGCATGGATGATGACCAGCCCTGGAAGCCCTTCAACCTGGGCAACCCCGTGTATAACGCCGTACTTGCGCCGCTCTTCGAGTGGGGAATTGCCCTCTACGACCTGGAGATCCCGGAGTACAAGGAGGGCCTCAAGTCCAAAGAGGCTATGAGTAGAGACCTCCAGGCTCTCGGCCGCAAGGCCGCCAAGCAGTTCGGCAAGGACTACCTTGCGACACCTGCGGTGGCCATGCTCACTGGGTCGGGCCGGCGCGCGCTGTTCGGAACGCTCACCGCTAACGCTGTGCGAAACGTCTGGGCCCACGCGGTGATTTTCTGCGGGCACTTCCCCGCCGGCACCGACACCTTCACGGAAGAGATGGTCGACGGCGAGACCCGCGGCGACTGGTATGTCCGGCAGATGATCGGGTCGGCGAACATCTCCGGCTCGAAGTTCATGCACCTGATGACAGGCAACCTCTCGCACCAGATCGAGCACCACCTGTTCCCGGACCTGCCGTCGAACCGCTATCACGAGATTGCCCCCAAGGTCCGGGAAATCTGCGATCGCTACGGACTGCCGTACACCACGGGGCCGCTGCTCAAGCAGGTCGGCTCTGCCTGGGCGAAGGTCTTCCGGCTCGCGGTGCCTGACCGCAAGCCCGCGGCCGCCTAGGACGCTCGGAGCTCAGCTGCCGGTAGGCGGGTGCGGGGATTGCACCCGCCTGATCCGGCGAAGCGCCGCGGCCTCGCTCGGTCCCTGGCGGCCCAGCCCGAGCTTGAGTACCCCGAGCACCAGCAGGACCGCAGGCTTCACAGGCAGAGGCAAGGGACCGATATGCGGCAGCGAAAGCCCGAGCAGCTCTCGTTGCCGCGGAGTGAGGGTGGCCACTGCACCGGCAAAGAGAACCCGGTAGCCCGGCCGCTGTGACCGCGGAAGGGGCGGGCGCTTGATGTAGGCCAGCGCGTCCTGCACCTGGTGGCTGGAGGTGAGCTCGCCGTCGTACGCGGCAAGCTGCGCGCGCAGCTCGGCGACGTTGCGCGGCGGATCGGTCAGACCCATCAGTTCACCGGCTACTGCCCACTGCCCGACGTACTCATCGGGACCGCCCGGGAAGCTGAGCCCGTACTTCTGGTGCGCGCTGAGGAAAGAGTCCGTGAAGGCCAGATGGACCCAGCGCAGCAGGTGCGGATCGTTGGCGCTGTAGGAATGTTCGACGCCGTTCGCGTCCTCGTATGTACCGGTCACTTTCTCATGCAGGCGGCGCACCCATCCGGAAGCGTTGCGTGCGGCCTCGGTGGACCCGTAGGTGACGGTAAAGATCCAGCGGATCGTGTTGGCGAGCCGGCCAAGCGGGTCTTCGCGGAAGTCGGAGTGGGCGTACACGCCGGCCATCGCGCCGGGGTGCAGCGCCTGCAGCAAAAGCGCACGAATGCCGCCCACGGTCGGGGTCATGGAACTGTGGACCGCCCAGACGGCGGACCCGGGAGCGAAGTAGCCGACGTCGTCGCCCTCAGCCAGTTCTTCGGTCCAGGCCGGCGGTGCAGCGCCCGTGCCGGTGAAGGTGTTCTTGAGTTCGATTCGAAGACGGGTGAAAGGTGACGCCATTGCACCAGTATGCGCGGTCAACCGGGCGGCTACATCCGGACAGGCATCGCTGACGAACCTCAATCAGCAACGCATTCAAGCGAAATTCCTAATACCAAGGAGCATCAGTGCCACTGCAGAACCTTCACGACATCCCGCTGACCATGATCGACGGCACCGAACGCAGCTTCGGCGACTTCAAAGGGAAGACCGTTCTGGTGGTGAACGTTGCCTCCCAGTGCGGATTCACTCCGCAGTACATTGCGCTGGAGGCACTCTACCGGAAGTACGCGGACCAGGGCCTGATGGTTCTGGGGGTACCGAGTAACCAGTTCATGGGACAGGAACCCGGTACGGAGGAGGACATCCAGGCCTTCTGCTCCAGTACCTTCGACGTCACCTTCCCGCTGACGAAGAAGAGCGACGTCCGGGGCCGCGACCAGCATCCCCTCTACGCCGAGCTCACGAAGTTCAAGACCGGACCCTTGCCGGGACTGGTGAAGTGGAACTTCGAGAAGTTCCTGGTGAACGACGCCGGCACTGTGGTTGCGCGGTTCGCACCCACAGTGGAACCCGACTCCGAGGAGGTCGTCGCAGCGATCGAGAAGGCGCTGCAGTCCTAAGGGAGTTGCAGTCCTAGACGGAGGAGACCGCGATGTCAGCGCAGCGCAGCAGGAAGGCGGCACCGGCGTCGTCATTGGTCAGTTCGCCCTCGGTGAGGACGGGGTAGGGCTTCTCCGGCACTCCGTCGGCGGGCCGGACGTCGACGTGGGCGACGCTGTAGCCGTGTTCGTGGAGGTAGTCGGCCATGGCGTAGTCGGTGCGTGAATCGCCGATGGTCCGCCAGGTGTGTGGGATGTTCCCGTCGAGCAGCCGCAGCGCACGCTCGGCGCCTAGGTCCTTGCCCACACGCACCGATTCGATGTCGGTGGAGATGATGGTCGGGTCCACCCGGTAGTCCACGCTGTCGTCGCTGTCCGGAAGGTGGTGTGACAGGCGGCAGACGCCCATGTCGAAGCGCTGCATGAGCTTGAGGACCGCGGCGTCGAACGGCCCCTGCCGGTCGAGGTAGTCCACGTTTTCGACGTCGAGGCGCTGCTCGATCGACACCATGGCGCGCTTGGTTTCGTCGAAGAACATGTGGTCGGCAAACTCGTCTTCGACGAGGCGGCGCACCTCGTTTCCAAACTCCTGCGACAACGCGAGGGTCTCGTCCACCTGCACCTCGGTTGCTCCATTGCTGCCGAAGCTGAACCAGGTGGCACCCTTTTCGCAGATGGCGTGGAAGGTGATGCCCTCGGGAATGCAGGTGGCAACCATCGGCTTCATGACCTCTTCGCGGATGAACTCATCCGACCGGCCGGTGTTGAAGATGACGGGCCAGCCAGCTCCCGCCAGACTGATGAGCGCGTCAATGATTTCGGGCCGTACAGTCCGCGTGACGGGGCTGGCAACCGGCCCGTCGACGTCGAGCAGGAGGCCGATGGGGGCAGGTCCGGTCAGCGAAGAAGTCACCGCCCAAGTATCGGCGGAACCGGTCACCCCTGGGAAATCGATGACGTCTCAGGGCCAAGGGTTTCTCCAAGGTATGGAGATAAAACTTAGGACCTGCAGCATCCACGCATGACATAGAGGCGAGTAATGGCGATCGAAAGATTCGCGCTGGCCGGGCAGGATGCGGCTGACCTGATGCCTGGGGAGGCAGCCGATCGTCCCGACGGTATCACGCGAAGAGTATTTGGCATTCTGATAGGCGCCGGTGCACTGGGCACCGCAGCAGGCTGGGGCATAATCTCCGCCGCCGGGGGCACCGAGGAGGTTCCGACGTCGTTCGGTTCCGTCCGGATCGCAGCCGCCGAGCGGCAGTCCCGGCTGATCGGGGCAACCGGTGCACCCACAACCAGCGCACATTCCCCACACGGGACCGCTTCATCAGCAGGCGCCGCCCAACCGTTCAACCACACCTGGGGCGAACACCTGGCAGTGAAGCTCAATGTGCACAACACCTCCGAGCGCAACGTGTTGTTTGCACCAGGGCAGCTGCGCCTCATCGTCACGAAAACGACGACGGTGACCAACCGTGCAGCCGACGTATCAAAGATCCTGCTGCCCGCCGGCTCACATCGCAGCCTGTGGATCAGCTTCCTCGTCCCGAGCGGCGCATCAAGCCTCGCGGCACAGTTCACGGACCCCTGGGGCGGCCCGGCTCCGCTGGTGCTTGCGCTTCCTCGAATCTCCGTTCGACCCGGCTCCCTGGAGGACAACCATGGCTGAGCAGCTGCCTCCGGAAATACTCGCCCGCGCGGACCTCCTGAAACTGGGTGCGGCCGCCGGCATGGGATTTGCTGCCCTGCCGCTGGTGCGACCCGGCACCCCACCGTCGCGGACGGCCCGCACGTCCATTCCACTGGCGTTGGCGCCGTTGCCGGGCGTGCTGGACCTCTACATCAATGAGGGCTACCTCAAGATGGTCGACGACACGCTCGTCTACCACCGCGGCTTCGGCAGCAGGCCCACCGACATTGATGACGCCAGTCCGAGTCTTGGGATGGACCCGACGGTCATCACGGTGGCCGGCGAGGTAATACCGAGCCGCAGTTATCCGCTCGGGGCACCCCTGCCCCCGCGCGGCACACCAACCCCGGTCGGCCCCGACCCTGCCAACCCGGGCCAATACTTCATCCGCCGCAACTACTGGGCAAGCTATCTCCCGCAGCGGACCATCATCGCCGAGTTGGGCAGTACTGTCCGGCTGCGCGTGCAGAACCGGCTGAACAAGCCGCACACCCTTACGGTGCATGGGGCAGGGCCCGACGGCGGCGACCTCACCACCGGTCCCATTGCCCCCGACTCGGTGGCCCTCCTGGAGTTCGATTGCCCCGGGCCCGGGACCTACATCTTCGCCGATCCGACGAACGCCCCGGTGGAACGGGTCCTGGGCCTCTATGGGGTGCTCGTGGTCACGGACCCGGCGCACCAGTGGGACATCGCGGCGGACGGCGCAACGTTCGAGCGCCAGTGGCTCTGGATCTCCCACGCAGTTGAACCGCGGTGGGCGTCCATGGAGGCCTCGGGCCAGACCGTAAATCCTGCGCAAACCCGGGCGGTTCCCCGGTATTTCACCCTCAACGGTCGCAGCGGGTTCGAATCCCTCGGCATCACGTACGACGACGCGGTCAACCTGGCCACGGAGGAGGAAACCCTGATTTCAGGATATCCGCGACAGCTCGATGTACGTCAGTTCGGCGAGGGGACCGAGCTGGGAACCCTGCGCGGCGGGCAGCTGGTGCGGTTGGTTAACCCCGGGATTGTTTTCCACCAGATGCACTTCCATGGAAACCATATCTGGACGGTTCGCCGGAACAATGCGGACTGGCCCCGTCATGAGGGATTCGTCGACAGGGACGGCCACGTGGTCCTACAGCAGTGGGAGGACGTCGTTGAACTGGAGCCGATGGACCGCAAGGACTGCATCATCCCGATCAAGCGACCGCCGGACGCCATCGATCCGGTCTGGTTTGCCCGCACCGGCGACTGGGTTTACCCCATGCACTGCCATGCGGAACCGTCACAGACCGCAGCCGGCGGCCTTTATCCCGGCGGCCTTGTTGCCCACTGGACCCTCAAGGGCCCCAATCCAGGAGCCACGCAGTGAAAATCTCCCGCCGGAAGCGCTCTGACCGTCGCTCGGCGCGCAAAACAGCCAAACCGACCCGTCAGCCCACAGCCTCCCCGTCACCAAGTGCGACGACCAGTCCGAGCGCGACAACCAGCCCTTCTCCCAGCGCAAGCACCAGCGCCTCGTCATCCGCTTCCGCATCAGCCAGCGCGACGGCGGCCCCGTCACCTACTCCAACGGCCGCAGCTGCACCTGAGACGGAACCGACGCTGCATCACCGGTTCGAGAGCCAGGTGGACTTCAGTTCTGCGCAACTGGAGGTGCTGAACCCGGTCACCGAGTTCCGACAAACCCCGGCAGTCGCCGTCGACTTCGCATTCCACAGCCGGGATCTGCGCATGGACGACCGCGCGGAGTTCGAGATGTGGAGCTTCGAGGATGACCGGTACAAGCGCGGGTTCCCCGGGCCGACCCTCCGGGTTCAGGAGGGCAAGGTGTTCCACGCCACGGTGCATCCGAGCAAGGGCCCGCACACCATCCACTGGCACGGCATGGAGCCGGATCCCCGGAACGACGGCGTCGGGCACACATCCTTCGAGGTGGACGGACAGTACACCTACCAGATGCAGCCGGAAGCCGGCCGTCCCGGTGACCCCAACTACGGGGCAGCCGGAACCTACTTTTACCACTGCCACGTCAATACTCCGCTGCACGTTCAGATGGGGATGTTCGGTCCGCTCGTGATCGACCCCGTAGTGCACCCCGACTATCCGGTGAGTCCTGGAGCCCGCCGTGCCTTCGTGGACGGGCCGGAGTACGACATCGACACCGAGGCACTCTTCGCTCCCTATTGCCTGGATCCGCGCTGGCACCAGATGAACCATGCGGACGGACTGTCCGGGGAAGACACCGGCCTCAACCGGTTCGAACCCCGGCATTTCTACCTACTGGGCGGCGAACTGGCGCGGCGTCCCGCTGGTCAGGAGCGTGTGTGGAGCCTGTCCAAACTGCGGGCCAACGTCAAGGGAGGGCCGAAGAAGCCGACCCTGCTGCGAACGGTGAATGCCAACTATCTGCCAAATCTGGTGACCTTCACCGACGCAGCAGGGGTGGAAGTTCCTATTGCCGAGTTGATTTCCCATGACGGGCGCCCGTTCCGGGATACCTCCGTGCCCGGCGCACCCGCGCTGAGCTGCAGAGATTCAGGCTATCCACTCACAACCAGCAGGCTGGCCTATGGTGCCGCTGAACGCTTCGATATGCTGCTTCACCCGCCGGCGCCCGGCAGGTATTACCTTCACATCAAGTGGGAGGACTGGATCACCGGGGCTGTCGTTGGAAAGCGGTCGGTTCCAATAGACGCGACCTGACCTCTCCGGAAAAGACTGATAACCAATTCGGTGGCGACGGGGGCGCCTCCAGAGCGTCACATTCCCTTGGGGCGATATCTTGCCTAGGCTGTATTGGTGATCTTCAAAGCAGTGAGTGATGGACGCCCATATCCCGACCACGGACACGTGACGCCCAAGGACTGGGCAGGCGTAGCACCGCGCCAGGTCCGGCTGGACGAACTCGTCACCACCAAAACCACCCTCGACCTTGAGGCGCTGCTGGCAGAAGACTCCACATTCTTCGGCGATCTGTTCCCGCACGTGGTGCAGTGGAACGACACGCTGTATCTCGAGGACGGACTGCACCGGGCCGTGCGTACGGCGCTTCATCAGCGCACCATCCTCCATGCACGCGTCCTGGTCATCGATGAATAGGCCTCCCAGACGAAAGCCCATCCGGTCCAAGAAGAACCCGATCGAGTGGCACGGTCACCGCATTGTTACCGAGAACGATCTCGAAACGGTCTTCGCTGACGACGGCAATGTTGAGCGGCCCCACGTCTACATGCGCAGGCTGCGACACGGCGTGGTCCTGGTGCTGCTCGTCGCACTGTTGGCAGCGGCAGTGCTTTTCGCGCTCGCCCTGGCAAGGGGAGACATCAAGCTCGCTGCAAGCGAGCCGACGCCCAGCCCCGTGAGCGCGTGCCCTGCCGGCCCGTTCGAGCTCGTTGATCCAGCCACCGTCACCGTGAATATTCTCAACAGCACCAGCATCGCCGGTCTGGCCGGCAACGCGGCGGCCGCCCTCGAGGAACGCGGGTTCGTGTTGGGGGCCATCGGCAACCGCTCGGTCGGCCAGACCAACATGACCGCAATCATCGTTTCCGGGCCGTCCGGGTATGAGCAGGCATTCACATTGCAGCGCGTCATCCCGGGTACAACCTACGTCGAGGACGAGCGGCCGGACGACACCGTGGACGTGGTCCTCGGGTCCGAGTTCGAGGCCCTGGTGCCGGCAGAAGAAGTCAACACCGAACCGGGTGCCCTCACCTGTGAGCTGCCGTCCACGGCTAGCGCCACGCCGTCGCCGTCCGCTCCCTGACCGGCGCCTGAGGCCAGCCGGATCGGACGACCGACGACGGTCGCGGCCGCTTCGCTAGCAGCCGTCCGGACCGCACGCCTCGCCGTCGGCTGTGGCAGAGACGGGGATCAGAGGGTGGGCTTCCTGCCACGCCTGATCCAACGCCTGCCGGAACAGCTCAACCGGCTGCGCGCCGGAGATGCCGTATTTCCGGTCGATGACGAAGAACGGCACGCCGCTGACGCCCAGGGTCTGCGCTTCGCTGATGTCCCGCCGTACGTCGTCGGCGAATCGGTCGCCGGCCATGGTGTCGCGGACCGACTGCTCATCGATGCCAAGGTCCTGTCCCAGCTTCACGAGGACATCGATATCGGAGGTGTTCAGTCCCTGTTCGAAGTGCGCCGAGAGGATCGCTTCCTTGGCTTCGTTGCCCAGACCCAGCGACTTGGCGAGATGCAGGAAACGGTGGGCGGTGAAGCTGTTACCGACAACAACGGAGTCGAAGTCGAAGTTCACCCCGACGTCGTCGGCTGAGGACGTGAGCTGGTTCCACATCTGGCGGACCTGCTCCGGAGCGATGCCCTTGCGTTCCGAAAGGTACTGCTGTTCCGTGCCGTCGTAGTGGTCGGGGAGGTTGGGATCAAGCTGGAAGCTCTTCCACGTGACCTCCACCTTGTCACGGTGCGGAAATTCAGCGAGGGCCTTCTCGAAGCGGCGCTTGCCGACGAAGCACCACGGGCATTTGACGTCTGACCAGATTTCAATGTGCATACCTTTCGCAACGGAACGACGGCGGCGTGCTATTCCCGCGCACCGCCGTCGTGCCGTTACACGCCGCGTTGAGTTGGCAGGACACACCCCGTTACCCCGGGTTTTCGCGGTGTGTCCTGCCAACTCGAGGGGAGGCGCTACCGTTGGAGGGCCGGCGAAGGACGCCGTCCGGTGCAGAGATGCCGGCTGTAGGCGGGAAGCGTGAGGAATTCAGGGAAGTCCTCGCCGAGGGCCACTTCCTCGAACAGTTGGCGGGCGTCGTCGTACCGGTCATCGTCGAAGCGGGGGAGCCGCTCGAATTCCTCCTCCAGCAGTTCCGAAACCCATTCGCGGGTGATGATTTCGCCGGTGTCGGTGACCGCGTGGACGTGGATCCACTGCCAGATCTGCGAGCGGGAGATCTCGGCGGTGGCAGCGTCCTCCATCAGGTTCTTCAGCGTCACCGCGCCGTTGCCGCGCAGCCAAGCCTCAAGATAGCGGACCCCCACCTCAAGGTTGGTGCGGATTCCCGCCTCCGTGATGAGGCCCTGCGTGCCGGTGAGGTCGATGAGCGCGCGGGCATCGGGCACCACGTCGGTGCGCTGACGGTCCAGCTGGTTGGGCTGCTCGCCCAGTACGACGTCGAACACCGCCCGCGCAACCGGAACGAGGTCCGGATGGGCCACCCACGAGCCGTCGAAACCGTCACCGGCCTCCCGCGTCTTCTCCGTGTGGGCTCGTTCAAGTGCGACGGCGTTGACGGCCTCGTCGCGCCGGCTGGGGACGAAAGCGGCCGGGCCGCCGATGGCGTGTGCGCCGCGGCGGTGGCACGCACGTACCAGCTGCTCGGTGTAGGCGCGCATGAACGGTGCGGTCATGGTGACCATGGCGCGGTCAGGCAGGACGAACCGGGGGCCGCGCAGCCGGAAGTTCTTGATCATCGAGAAGATGTAGTCCCACCGGCCGGCGTTCAGGCCGGAGGAGTGCTCGCGGAGTTCGTAGAGGATTTCCTCCATTTCGAAGGCCGCGGTGATGGTCTCGATCAGCACGGTTGCGCGGATGGTCCCGCGCGGAATGCCGAGCAGTTGCTGGGCCCGGATGAACACGTCGTTCCACAGCCGGGCCTCAAGATGATTCTCGAGCTTGGGCAGGTAGAAGTAGGGTCCGCGGCCGGAGTCAATGAGCCGGTAGGCGTTGTGGAAGAGGTAGAGGCCGAAGTCGGCGATACCGCCCGAGATGCGTTCGCCGTCGATCAGAATGTGCTGCTCGGGCAGGTGCCACCCGCGGGGACGTACGACGACGGTGGGCAGCTTCTCCCCGAGGCGGTAGTCCTTGCCATCCTCGGTGGTGAAGTCGATCCGGCGCCGCAGGGCGTCGTGGAGGTTCAGCTGTCCGTTGATGACGTTGGACCAGGTGGGGGTCAGCGAGTCCTCGAGGTCTGCCAGCCACACGTTTGCGCCGGAGTTCAGGGCGTTGACCGTCATTTTGCGGTCCACGGGACCGGTGATTTCCACGCGGCGGTCCTCCAGGCCGGGAGCCGGGGGCGCGACCCGCCAGCCGTCGTCGTTCCTTATGTGTGCGGTTTCCGGGAGGAAACGCGGGTCTTCGCCGCGGGCGATGCGGTTACGGGCCTCCCGCCGGCGCTGCAGCAGCTCCTGCCGGCGCGGCTCGGCGAACAAGTGAATTTCCCGGAGGAAGTCCAGCGCTTCGGAGGTGAGGATTTCGTTCTGCCGGGGAATCGGCAGGGCGGTGAGGGTGATGCCGTTGATGTTCATGGGAAAACTCCTTTAAGAGCTGCGTTGAGTTGGCAGGACACACCCCGAATGGGCGCCCATAAGGGGTGTGTCCTGCCGACTCACGGGAGAGAGCGAGGGGTTAGGAGAACTGCTGGGTCTCGGTGGAGCCAGCCAGGGCGAGTGTGCTGCCGGTCGGGTTGAGGGCACTGGCTACCTGGTCGAAGTAGCCGGTGCCGACCTCGCGCTGATGCCGGGTGGCGGTGTAGCCGCGGGATTCGGAGGCGAACTCTTTCTCCTGGAGCTCGACGTAGGCGCTCATGCCTTCCCGGGCGTAGCCGTGGGCGAGGTCGAACATCGAGTAGTTCAGGGCGTGGAACCCGGCCAGGGTGATGAACTGGAACGTGAAGCCCATGGCGCCGAGCTCTCGCTGGAACTTCGCGATAGTCGCGTCGTCGAGGTGCTTGCGCCAGTTGAACGACGGCGAGCAGTTATATGCGAGCATCTGGTCGGGGAACTCGTCCTTGACTGCTTCAGCGAAGCGCCGGGCCAGTTCGAGGTCGGGAGTGCCGGTCTCCATCCAGATCAGGTCCGCATAGGGGGCGTAGGCGTGAGCGCGGGCGATGCACGGCTCAATCCCGTTGCGTACCTCGTAGAACCCCTCGGGCGTGCGACCGCCGGTCAGGAAGGGCCGGTCCCGTTCATCGACGTCGGAGGTAATCAGGGTGGCTGCCTCGGCGTCGGTCCGGGCCACGATCACCGATGGGACACCGGCGACGTCGGCCGCGAGCCTCGCCGCGTTCAGTGTCCGGACGTGCTGCTGCGTGGGGATGAGGACCTTGCCGCCGAGGTGTCCGCACTTCTTCTCGGACGCGAGCTGGTCCTCCCAATGAACCCCCGAGGCGCCGGCGGCAATCATCGACTTCATCAGTTCGAAGGCGTTCAGCGGCCCACCGAAACCAGCCTCCGCATCGGCGACGATGGGCACCAGCCAGTCTTCAACGGAACGCACGCCCTCAGCCCATTCGATCTGGTCCGCACGCTGCAATGCGTTGTTGATCCGCCGTACAACCTGTGGAACCGAGTTCGCCGGGTACAGCGACTGGTCGGGATAGGTCTGGCCGGACAGGTTGGCATCCGCGGCCACCTGCCAGCCGGACAGGTAAATGGCTTTCAGTCCTGCCTTCACCTGCTGCACAGCCTGGTTACCGGTCAGGGCACCGAGGGCGTGCGTGTACTCACCATGCTGCGCCTGGGTGGTGAGCTGCTGCCACAACTTCTCTGCTCCGCGGCGGGCGAGCGTGTGCTCCTCCTGTACGCGGCCCCGCAGGCGTACGACGTCGGCGGCCGAATAATCACGCTGGATCCCTTCCCAGCGCGGATCGGCTGCCCACTCGAGCTCGAGCTCCCGAGTGGCCTCGGTGCGTGCATCATTGTCGATCGGGTTGTCGGCGTCCTGCGTCATTGCTTTTCTCCTTCCGTGAGGCGACTTTGCCTCTGCGGTAACTGCTGATGGAATCAACAATTCGCCAACCTGCGCACCCGGACTAGAGCTAACCTCTGGAAAGAAACGCATTTCTTCGCGTATCGTCAAGAAATGACGACTTCGAGTTGGACTCGGACCCGGCCCCCGGAAGGTGAGCAAGCCCCCGAGGGTGAGGACGCCATCAGCCTGGGCCGCCGCCTGCGGCACCTGCGCAAGAGCCGGCGCATGACGTTGGAGGATCTGGGCGCCGTCGTCGGGACCGCGCCGTCCCAGCTCTCGCTCATGGAGAACGGGAAGAGGGAGCCGCGGCTGGGCATGCTGCAGTCGCTGGCGAAGGCGCTCGACGTGAGCGTCGACCAGCTGCTGGGTGCTGAGCCGCCGAGCCGGCGCGCCGCGCTGGAGATTGCGCTGGAGCGGGCCCAACGCGGGCCGCTGTATGAATCGCTGGGATTGCCGAAGGTGCGGACATCGGCGCGTCTGCCGATGGAGGCGCTCGAGGCGCTCGTAGGGCTGCAGGCGGAGCTCGAGCGTCGCATGAATGAGCAGGTCGCCACCCCGGAGGAGGCCCGCCGCGCCAATGCCGAACTGCGCGGCACCATGCGTCGGCAGAACAACTACTTCTCCGATATCGAGGCCGAGGCGCAGAAGGTTCTGGAGTCAGTCGGCCACACCAGCGGGCCGCTCTCGCAGCATCTCATCGCCGACATCGCAGCCCATCTCGGGTTCTCGCTGCACCACGTGAGCGACCTGCCGCACTCCACCCGCTCAGTGACCGACCTGAAGAACCGGCGCATTTACCTCACACAGTCCCAGCGCACCGACCATGACCCGCGGTCCGTGCTCCTCCAGGCGCTGGGCCATTACGTCCTGAAGCATGAGACGCCCGAGAACTATCGGGAGTTCCTCCGGCAACGCGTGGCGACCAACTACTTCGCGGCGGCGCTGCTGCTGCCCGAGAAGGCCACCGTCAAGTTCCTCCAGACGGCGAAAGCCGACAAGGAAATAGCCGTCGAGGACATCCGGGACGCCTTCGCCGTCTCCTACGAGACCGCAGCCCACCGCTTCACCAACCTCGCAACCGAGCACCTCGGCATCCCCACCCATTTCCAGAAGACCCACCAGAGCGGGATCATCTACAAGGCCTACGAGAATGACGGCGTGACTTTCCCGCAGGACCATACCGGCGCCATCGAGGGCCAGCCTTCGTGCCGGAAGTGGACCTCACGGGTGGTGTTCGACGTACCCGACAGGTTTTCGGCCTACAGCCAGTACACCGATACACCCAGCGGCACCTACTGGTGCACCGCCCGGACCGAGCGGGCAGCGGCCGGTGAGTTCTCCCTCAGCGTCGGAGTGCCCTATGCGCACGTGAAGTGGTTCAGGGGACGGGAGACCACCATCCGTGGTGAGTCCCGCTGTCCGGAGGAATCGTGTTGCAAGCTGCCGCCGTCGTCGTTGGCGCGAGAATGGTCCGGCTTTGCCTGGCCGAGCGCACGGGCGCATTCGCATCTGCTCGCGGCCATGCCTCCGGGTGCCTTCCCGGGCGTGGACGAGACCGAGGTCTATTCGTTCCTTCAGACGCACTCGGGCTAGCGGTTGTAAAGTGGAGCCACTCGAACAGGAGCCACATGCTTTTTGCCAATGACACCGAAGAGGGATTGCGGAGTGCCGCCGCGCTCGTGAACACCGAGGACGGCGAACAGCTTCCCGACGTCGAAACCCTCGTCCGCTTCACCCGTGACTGGAACTGGACCGGCAACCTGACACTTGATGATGCCGAGCTCGACGCCGTCCGCCGCCTTCGCCCGCGTTTGCGCGAGCTGTGGAGCGGGGATGAAGACTTCGTCGTGGAATCGGTGAACGCGCTGCTGCGCGAGTTCAACGCGCTGCCGCAGCTGGTCCGCCACGACTCCTGGGACTACCACATTCACGCGACCCCACGTGAGGCACCGCTGTCTGCCCGGATGGCGGTCGAGGCGGCAATGGCCTTCGTCGACCTGGTGCGCAGCAAGGAGTTGGGCCGGCTTCGGACCTGCGCATCGCCGGACTGTGGGAACGTGCTGGTGGATCTGTCGAAGAACCGGTCCCGGCGGTTCTGCGAATCGGGATGCGGGAACCGGGCGGCCGTCGCGGCGTACCGTGCGCGGCTGGCTGAACGCGCGGAGTCGGCCTAGCGTCTCCCCGCGAATCGAACGCGCAGAAGCCCCCGGTGTCCAGTTCACCGGGGGCTTCTGTCGTTCTTACTTCACACCTCAGCTCGCGAGGGGTGTTACGGAACCATCCAGGTGAATCCGCCCCAACCCTTGCCGATCTGGGCCTTGCCTGCGAAACCGCCGGTGCCGTTCCCCGAGTAGAGGAAGAGACGTCCTGCGGAGTCGCGGGCCACCACGTCGGCACTGCCGTCACCGCTGAAGTCACCGGGGCCCACGAGAGTGAAACCGTTCCACCCGGTACCGGCCTGGGTACGAGAGCCGAAGCCACCCGTACCGTTGCCCGGGTAGAGGAAGAGCTTCCCGGTGGAGTCGCGTCCCAGCAGGTCCGTGGTGCCGTCACTGTTGAAGTCGCCGGGGCCAACGATGGTGTAACCGTTCCAGCCGGACCCGATCTGCGACCGCGTCTTGAAGCCGCCGGAGCCGTTGCCCGGGTAAAGGTTCAGCGTTCCGTTACTGGCCCGGGCAATCAGGTCCACATTGCCGTCATCGTCGAAATCACCGGGTGTGACGATTCCGAGACCGCTCCAACCGTTACCGATCTGGGTGCCCCGCTTGAGGGACCCGTTACCGGTTCCCGTGTACAGCCAGAGTCCGCCCGCGCTGTCCCGGGCGACAACATCGGAGATGCTGTCGCCGTTGAAGTCACCGGGGATCAGGATCGCGTTCATGCTGTTCCAGCCCGTACCGATCACACGGCTGGCAAGGAAGCCGCCGGAACCGTTGCCCGGGTAGAGCAGCAGCTGTCCCGCGGAGTTGCGGACCACGACGTCAGGATTGCCGTCACCGTCCATATCCTTGTTGACAGCGGCACCGACGACGGAGATCGGAACAATCTCGTCCTTCTCGCCCGTCGCATTGTGGTGGTGGATGAAGAGCGCCTTCGCGTCGGTGACGGTCTCCTGACGGTTGACGTTGAGCGTTACTCCATCAGCCGCAACGAACGACGCCGATGCCGGCTCCCCACCCTCGAACCACAGGGCAGGTTCCGTGACGTTGAAGTTGATCCAGGCGGTGGTGTCCACCGGCCCATTCGAGACACCATTCTCATCGACATTGAACGCACTCGAGGTCGAGACGCGGTACTTGATCGGCGCCGAGGCACCCAGCGCCGCAGCGTCCATGCCCAGCTCCGCGACAGGAACCGGCAGGGTGATGACGTTCGTATCGAACGTGTTGGTGTCCACACTGCCGTCCACCCCGTTAGCGAAGTAGAGGTCGGTGTCGAAGACGGGGTTACCCGCATCGTCGATGGTCACCACTTCGAACAGTATGAGGTCCAGCGTCGGAGCCGCAGGCCCAAGGTCGCCGGCCCGCAGGGTCTGAACTATGTAGTCCACGGTGTCGTCGCCGTCGGTGTCGATATCAATCGATACACCGTTGTTGCCCCCGAGCTGAGCCCAGTTCTGCCACGTACTGATACCGAAGTTCAGGACGCCCACAGCCGGATCCCCGGCTGCATCGACAAGTGCCGGAACCGTTGAAGCGGCACCGACTGCGCGCAGGTCGAACGAGTACAGGGACTCGAGCGGACGCTCGGCCGCCTTCGGGCTTTCAGCACCGAGAACGAGCGGAGAGATAATCGACTGGTAGGCAGATTCGCCCGGAACTCCCTGGTCGAGTCCGCGACCGGACAGCGCGATGGTGCTCACCAGATCCGAGGGATCATCGAAGACAATCTCCGGACCGGCAGAGATGTCGGACGTGGGCTTCGGAGCCGAGTAGACGGGAACACGGAGTTCCTGCCCGTCCGGACCAGCCAGCTGCACACGGCCGGAGACGTCAGCGAGGTACTGGCGCGGGATTCCGGCCTGGGTCGGTTCCGCAGCGGGATCGATGGTCTTGGCCAGCGCCGTCGGATCCTGGATGGTCAGGGTGACGTCCAGGACGGCGGGATTGTTGGCCGGAACCGTGATTACCGCGGGGGACACCGAGATGACAACGCCGGGCATGGTCGATGCCTCGAGGTAACTGGTGTTGTAGGTGATTGGAGCATTCGACCTGTTCTGGACTGTGACCTGCTTGGTCACAGTCAGAGCTTCGGTCCCGAGCTCCAGCACACCGAAGTTCACCGACGTGAGCGCGGGCTGCTCCGTCGCGTACGCCAGAACGGACGTATCCAGAGCCTGGATGGCGTCCACGCGGCCGGAACCAACACGGTTCGGTGCGTAGGGGATTCCGCCGTTGGTCAGCAGATCGTGCGTCGCGGTGTTCATGATGACGCTCTTGGCCTGGTACGGGTTGTACTCATTCCCGGAAAGGACCAGTGCGGCGATGCCGGCAACGTGCGGCGCTGCCATGGAGGTGCCGCTCTTCACGGAGGCACCGTCGCCGGACCCCACCTGGACCGAACCTATGGAGACTCCGGGAGCAGTGACGTCAGGCTTGACCACGCCGTTGGAGCCGTGGACACCCCGCGAGGAGAACCCGGCAAGGGTGTCCTGTGCGATCGAGGGGCCAGTGGCTGTTGCCTGGTAGGTGGCATCGAGACGGATCTGGAGAGTGCCCTGCTCCGCGGCAGGCTCAAGTGCCTCCGAGGACGCGCGGTTGAGCTGCACACCGGGGATGGTGCTGTTTCCCGCGATGCCCGACTCGAAGACATCGCGTGGTGAGCTCAGGACCACGCCTGCTCCACCTGCGGCCTCGACATTGTCGAACCTGGCGGTGGAACCGCAGGGGAAGGGAGCCTCGAGAATTTCCCACTCCAGCCAGACCCATTCCCCGTCGAAGGTGCCGGCCGGGAATGCCTCACAGCCGAAGGGGTCCAGGCCGGACGGCGGCTTCACAACCGTTCCGGTCAACTGGGCTTCCGTCGCCTCGACGTAGTTGAAGTTCACGCTGTACTGACCAGCCGCGGTTCCCTCCTCGGGCGCCAGCACATCGACGCGGTCCAGAGTGACCTGGGAACCTACGCTGGCTGCAACGGTGAGTGCGGATTCGGCGCTGCCGGGGGAGCCGCCGATGTCGTAGACATCGCCGTCGTTACCGGAAGATACAACCGAGAGGACACCCTGCGCGGTCAGCGAATTGACGATGTCGTTTTCCGGGTCGTCGTACGCGGGGAAGGAGGATCCGAGCGACATGTTGACGATCTGCGCGCGATCGTCGAAGTTGCCGTCACGGTTGGGGTCGAGGACGTAGTCCAGTGCCTGCCCCACAACGAGGCTTGAACCTTCGCAACCGAAAACGCGGAGGGCAACGATGCCGGACTCGGGAGCAGATCCCGGGCCGATGCGCATCGCGTTGACGTCGTCCTCGCTCAACGTGCTGTAGTCACCTTCGAACGTGGTGCCTTCGGCGGTGACGCCGTAACCGGAGGACGTGCCCGCAACGTGGGAACCGTGACCTTCGCAATCGAGGGGGTTCAGGTCCGGCTGGGGCGTTGAGCGCACCGGGTCGTCGGCGTTGTAGGCGTCTCCCACCAGGTCATAGCCGCCGCGGAACTTGGCCGGATCGTAGAGCGCAGGATCAGGTACGGTATCTGCCTTTGCCAGCTCGAACGCTTCGATGGTGCCCGGGCCGCCGAAGCCCGCATGGGTGTAGTCGAGCCCGGTATCCAACACGGCGATGGTGATTCCCTCACCGGTGTTTTCTCGGGCGTTCCACGCCTCCAGTGCGCGGGTGTCGATGACCGCGCCCTTGTTGCCGATGGTCTTCGGCACGATTCCGGTGATCTTGACGACATCCGGACGTGCAGCGAGTGCCCTGATTGCCTCAGCATCGCCCTGAATCGCGACGCCGGGGATAGTGTTCGTGGTGGTGTACAACTGCGAGGCAGAAGCTTGGGCCGCGACTTCAGCCGCCTTGGCCTGGATACCGGCGCGAATCTCCAAAACCCGCGCGGTCCTTTGGATCGGGGTGGTGAACCCATTACTGCGGACTGTGGCCGGCTGCGTCTGTTCGAAGGCTCCCTTGCCCGCGAACTGGACGAAGGCCGCCGTCGGGCCCGTTTTCTCGGCGAGTTCCCGACTGACCTTGGCGTCGAATGCCGGTTGAAGTGCGATGCCTTCGGCAGTAGGGTTCCCGGAATCCGGCGCCTCCACTGCTGACGCTGGTGCCCACATGCTGGAGGCCAGGACGAGGCCGGTCAGCGACGCCAACACAGCCCTTCCTGATCCCCGGCGGTATGACTTGCTCATGCTTCTCCTTAAGAAGGAAGAGTCAAGGCCATACCGCTTGAGTCCATCGCTAGCCCCCCGCAGTACTGCTGGCTCGGCCTCAGACCGGTGTGAGTGAGATTCCCTGTGTAGCGACGGGTGGCCAGCAGCAATGTGAATCTCCCTTGAGCTTCACGGTTACAGCTTTATGCGTTCTATCTCACAAGTCAACGAATCCGGAGTAGTTAACGGAGCAGTTAATGCGGGCAAACAACTGAAACGAATGCAGCCGGGTGGTTCAAGGCCTCAAACCCCTGCTGCGCCGCCCTGCCAGACGGCGTCGAAGGGCGCGTTCGAGGAGACCCTGTTCCTGATCCCTTCGGTGACAAAAGCCTTCGCAGTCCGGGCCGCTTCGAGCGGTGCCGCACCCTTGGCCAGCTCCGCCGCGACCGCCGCTGCCAGCGTGCAACCCGCACCGCTGACCGCGACATCGCCCGCCTTGGGCGCTCTGAGTACTTCCAGCGTCTCGCCGTCGTAGTAGACGTCGACGGCGTCGCTACCTTCCAGCCTCACGCCACCCTTTGCGAGCACGACGGCGCCACTTGCCTCATGGATGCGCAGGGCGGCGTCCTTGAGGTCCTCGACCGAACGAATCTCGATCCCCGAGAGTGACTCTGCCTCGAAATGATTCGGAGTGACGAACGTGGCCAGCGGGAGGATATTGGCCTTGAGCGCCTGGTCAGTGTCCAGCGCGGCGCCGGGCTCCTGGCCCTTGCAGATGAGGACCGGATCCAGCACCACGTTCAGCCACTTCTGGGACCCAAGTGCTCCCGCTACGGTGTCGATGGTCTGGGGCGTGCCGAGCATGCCGATCTTGACGGTGCCGATCGAGTAGCAGGACTGGATAGCCTCGAGCTGGTCCGCAATGACATTCGCGTCCACAGGGACGAACCGGTGGTTCCAGCTGTCCTTCGGATCGAACGAGACTATGCAGGTGAGCGCCGCGATGCCGTACGTGCCCAGTTCCTGGAATGTCTTCAGATCCACCTGTGCACCGGCGCCGCCGGTAGCCTCGGATCCGGCGATGGTCAGGGTGATTTCTGGTGCTTCAGTAACCATTGCACCAGTGTGCCCGACGCCTCGCGGCTTGCGCCAACGCCTGGCTGCCTACGCAAGCCGCGCGCCGTCGTCGTGCTGGAACTGCGGGGAGGGCCGATCCGCTGAAGCCGAGCGTGGGACAATTGATGGTCCGGGACAGCCGGGTAACAGTGCTAATACAGCGAGCCTTCCGGGCTGCGCGAACCACTTCTATGAATGAGAACCATGACTCAACTGCAGGAACATGCCCGCGCCCGATACGCAACCCTGGGCAGCCCCATCTTTTCGATCATGCTGGCGGTGCTCGCCGTCGTCGTCATCCTCTCCAACATCGGTGCCTCGAAGGGGGTAGTCATCGGGCCGATCGTTGGCGATTTCAGTATCATCACCGACGGCGGATTCTTCCTCTTCCCACTCGCGTACATCCTTGGCGACGTAATCAGTGAGGTATACGGGTTCAAGGCTGCGCGGCTCGGGATTGTTGTGACATTTGTGCTCTCCGCCTTTGCGTCGCTGGCGTACGCCGTCATCATCGCGTTGCCCGGGTTCGACGACGAATTCGGCGTCGCAAAGCAGGAGGCACTGGAACTCGCGCTCGGCCCGGTTCCGCTGATCGTGTTCGCGTCACTGCTCGGGTTCCTAGTGGGCCAGCTGCTCAACTCGCTGGTTCTGGTGCGCATGAAGGCCCGGTTCGGGGAGCGGAGCATGGTGGCGCGTCTCGTTGCGTCGACTGGCGTGGGCCAGTTCGCTGACACGCTCATCTTTTGCGCCATCGCCGCGTCGGTCATCGGCATTACGGACTTCCCGACGTTCCTGAACTACCTCCTCTTTGGCTTCTTTTACAAGACGCTGGTGGAGGTACTCTTCCTGCCGATCACGACGGCGGCCATCCGCTGGGTGAAGCGCCGGGAGCCGAGCTACGCCGCGGCTTAGGGCTCAAACCTGCCGGAAAGTGGTAGGATCGTGGAACTTTGCCCACAATCCTGCCACTATGCGGCACTTCTGTGGCGTCCCGACCAGGCCTTGAGGATCCGCGCCTGGGTGGCTTCTTCCTTGAAGAGGTCGCTCCACTCCAACCTCACAAACTCCCAGCCGTCTTCCCTCAGCGCCTTCTCCCTGCGGCGCTCCTGAAAGACCACCTCCGAGGTGGGTGCGAAGTCGAAGTACTTGGTTTTCCCGTCAAACTCGAGCCCCAGCTTGTGCTCCCTCCAGCCGAAGTCGAGGCGGTGCTCACCGTAGGCCGTCTGTACGACCACCTGCTGTTCGGGCTGCGGGATCGGCAGGCGCGTGAGCAAATGCCTCGTCAGCGTCTCGCCGGCGGATTCGGACAAGGGGCTCGAATCAGCAACCACCCGCCGCGCTACCTGCACGCCCTTGAAGCCCGCCTGTCGCTGCACAATGTGCTCCAGATCCGCGCGGCTGGCACCCAATCGCCGGGCATGGTCCGCCAGGATCAGCCCCTGCCTGTAGGACAACAGTCGAGCACAGTCGACCGTTGTCCGGGCGAGGGACGTAGTGCGCATCCCGTGCAGCGTCACCGCGTCCTCCCGGGGCAGGGGCGTACTGTGTCTAACCACTAAGGGTGAGTGATCACGGGAGGACCCGGGGAATGGTTGCGTGATGTGAATCTTCGAATCAACACGCCACAGGCTGAGCTGATGCATGCGGGCCGCTGACGTATGGCTATAGGTGCAGGTATCCGACCGACTGGCACGGCTGCGCCCTTAACAGGAGAACCGCCTTCGCGGAATCACCCAGGCCTGACCAGTGCTTGGCCGAAACATAGCCGTTGAACACGATTCGCACGATGACCCCATGCTCCACGAGCTGTCTGATCGTGCGGCGGTTCAGCCCCATCTCCTCGAGTTCGGCGGTACGCCAACAGCAGGTTGAAGAGGTCAGCCATTCGTAGGTGTTCGGTCCCATGGCCAAAGCATTCCGCGTTGGCTGCGCAAGCGCCGCCGTCATCGGTAGTTTTGTGGATAAGTGGGGTGCCCGCCGGGGCCAGAGCCGCCGGAAAGTGGCAGGATCGTGGAACTTTGCCCACGGTCCCGCCACTTTGCGGCACTTTTGCTAGGAAGGGGTGGCGGGAGCGGAGCTGGGGCGGACGACGATGGCGGGCGGGGCTACGTGGACGCGGCGTAGTAGCGCCCCAGCACCTCGGCCTTGAGATCGAAGTACGTCCCGTCCTCGATGGCGGCGCGGGCGTCGTCGACCATCCGGATCACGAAGCGTTCGTTGTGGATCGAGATGAGCGTCGCCGAAATCATCTCCTTCGCCTTGAACAGGTGGTGGATGTACGCCCGGGTGTAGTGGGTGCAGGTGTAGCAGTCGCAGCCCTCCATGAGCGGGGTGAAGTCACGCTTGAACCGGGCATTGGAGAGGTTCCACCGACCGTCCGGCGTGTAGAACGCAGAGTTTCGCGCAACGCGGGTGGGGGAGACACAGTCGAAGGTATCCGCCCCGTTCTCGATACCCGTGAACAGGTCGTCGGGTTCGGAGATACCAAGAAGATGGCGCGGCTTGTCCTCCGGCAGCTCATCGGCGCACCAGCCAAGGATGGTTCCGAGGTTCTCCTTCTCCAGCGCACCTCCCACACCAAACCCGTCAAAGTTCATCGCCCCGAGATCCTGCGAGGCCTTCCGTCGGAGGTCCTCGTATTGCGCGCCCTGAATTACGCCGAACAGCGCCTGATACGGCTTGTCGGCGCGCGAAATCGTCAGCCGCTCGTGCTCGGTGATGCATCGCTCGGCCCACAAACGGGTCCGCTCCAGTGACTCCTCCTGGTATCCGCGCGAATTCATCAGGGTGGTCAGCTCATCGAACGCGAACATGATGTCCGCCCCGAGCTGGTGCTGGACCTGCATCGAGATCTCCGGGGTGAACCGATGGCGGTCGCCGTTGAGGTGGGACACGAACCACACGCCGTCGTCGTCAATGTGGGCCAGGCGTTCCTTGCCCACCGCAACGCGGTCGTCGTCACCGGCGTGCTTGGACGCGGCAGCGGAGTCCATGGTGATGACCTTCTTGAACCCGGAACCCAGGCTCATCACCTGGAAGCCGCCGGAGTCAGTGAACGTGGGCCCGTCCCAGTTCATGAAATTCCCAAGGCCGCCGGCTTCGTCGAGGATGTCCGCCCCGGGCTGCAGGTAGAGGTGGTAGGCGTTCGCGAGGAGCGCCTGCGCGCCGGCGTCCTTCATAGACTCCGGCAGCACAGCCTTCACCGTGGCCTTGGTTCCGACGGCGATGAACGCCGGAGTCTGGATCTCGCCGTGGGGGGTGGTGATGGTCCCGGTCCGGCCGTGCAGGCCCTCGCCTGCCGTGGTGGTCTCGCTGAGGCGTTTACCAATGGAGAACGAAAAGTCTGATTGTGGCACCAGCCCATCTTCTCAGGAATCAGGCGCTGGCCCTGCCTGGTACTCACGAACGCCGAGCAGGACCGGAGCTAGCCTTCGAGGCTCGAGGTCTCCAACGGCTTCGAGGAAGGATAATGCTGCCGGCGGAAGGCGTCCCAGCTGTCCCAGGCCGACCGTAACAGGTTCGCTCCCAGCTCGTAGGTGGTGATTATGGCGAGGCTGGACCGGTTCTGGAGCGACGGTTGATCGGCGACGATCACCAGTCCCTCACCGTGCTCTGCGTACTCGGACACTGTCAGGCCGAGCTGGTTTTCGGTGCGGAACCAGACAGTGCCGGTCAGTTCATGCCCGTTCGGGAGGCTGAGCGAGTAGGAGTCGCCGGGCTGCTGCAGCTGTTCGGCATGCAGCTTTTCGATGATGGACTCGCCATCGTCTGATTCACCCGAGAAGAACGCCGTGCGCCGGTTCGTTGAGGGGTGGCGTTCAAGGGCAAAGCGCAGCTGCTGGAGGAAGGTGATCCAGCCTTCGGTTATCTCGTCGGATTCGCCCTCCACCCGTTCAACCGTGACAACGCAGCCGTCGCTGACCGGTTCAATCTGGAAGGTGTCACCGCCGTCGACGGTCAGGAAGGTGTGGTCCGGCCCTTCAACCACCGACGGAGCGAAGTAGATGGAGCGGATTTCCTCGTCGAGGGTTTCGGCATCCCACCCGTGCCACTGCCGGATCAGCCGCGGTTCACGGAGCATGAGCCACAGCTGACGTGCGTCCGCGTTGATGTGAACGCGGAGCGGGTTTGGATCTGCAACCGGCACATCGCGGGCGGGGTGCTGTTCGGTGCTGGACTGTGTGAAGGGACCTGTCGAGTCACTCATGCGCGCCACTCTACTCCCGCCACTGCGAGCTAACCAGAGGTGGCTGTTCTTCCGTTGAGTGCCCGGATGGCGAGCAGTTCGTGGCCGATGCGCCGGTCAAGCGCTTCAGCACTCAGGGTCTCCGATCCGCCATGTGCCCGCAGATACAGGAGTGCCGCCAGACGTAACCCGCGCCAGTCCTTCTCTGCGGCAGGGTTATTGGCCGACCGCGCGATTTCCCGGTCATATAGGTTCGGCTCGTTGAGCTGGCGCTGGCGCACCGTTGCGGCCACCTTCGCCTTCAACGGGTCTGTTTCGGCCTCCTCGGCCGTTCGCAGAGCAGCGGAGTAGCCGGCGGCACGGGAGCCGTCGCCGTCGTTCTGGGTGAGGTGGACGGCCAGCGCCAGGCAGCCCTCGATGAGATTCCAGCGGCCGAAGTTCCCGTCGAACGGTTGGTCCGTGAGCAGATCACAAACCTTGAGCGCGCTCGCTGGGTCGGAGAGATCGACGTAGAGGGTCATCGCCAGGTCGCGAATGTCCTGCAGGCTGCTGCCGGACTTGAAGTTGACGCCGCGGATGAGTCGTTCGGCAAGCTCATGCACTCGCGGGCTTCCAGCGTGGATAGCAGCGACGTGGGCGATCAACGCTTCCGGCGATCCCTCGTCAGCGGCGATCTGGGCGAGTTCCTCGGGTGCCTCGGCCTGAACCGTGGATCCGGTTGCAATACGCACCGTCTCACCGGATTCCAGCGTGGCCACGACAATGGCCGGGACACCGAAATCATCGTGTTCGACGACGGTGTCCACCACTTCGCTGGTGCGCTTGCCTCCCGGGAGGAGGAGCTTGCGGCCCGCGCTCACTGCCTCCGCGGCAAGCGGTTGTACCCGCGCGTCCACATCGCTGTCGATCATTGGAAAGTCCTACCTCACTGCGTGTTGCCCCCGGGTCCGTAAACAAAACCGGTCTATAAGAACGGTAACGCCTCAGCGGCCCCAACCGGCGTAGGCGAGCGCCTGGCGCAGCAGACTGTCGCGGCCGCCGGAGAACTCAGAGCTGACTCCCGGGCTCAGAGCCTCTTCCGGCGTGAGCCAGGTCAACTCCAGTGCGTCCTGCCGCGGGTTGCATTCGCCGGTCACAGGAATGAGGTAGGCAAGTGCGACGGCGTGCTGCCGGTCGTCGGTCAGCCCGGTCTCCGAAGGAGAGGGGAAGTACTCGGCGATGGTGAACGGCACCGGGCACGGTGGCAACTGGGGGAGCGCGAAGGGACCGAGGTCCTTCTCAAGATGCCGCAGCAGGGCCGCACGGATGGTTTCGCGGTACATTACGCGTCCGGAGACGAAGGTGCGCACCATCTCGCCCTGGTCGCTGGCCTGCAGCAACAGCCCTACTTCGGTGACATACCCGAGCGAATCGC
The DNA here is from genome assembly GCF_058269305.1 of Arthrobacter sp. TJ-170. Classification (NCBI taxonomy): domain Bacteria; kingdom Bacillati; phylum Actinomycetota; class Actinomycetes; order Micrococcales; family Micrococcaceae; genus Arthrobacter; species Arthrobacter sp. TJ-170. The sequence goes on from NZ_JBZCNL010000003.1 coordinate 271,818, forward strand.
ACCGGACCGGAATGGCCTCCACATAGACCATGGGCAATCGGCGGCGTGCCTCGTAGAGATCGTCCTCGTTGAGCCAGCCGGGGTTAGGGTCTGGGGTGCGCAGGTTCATACCCTCTGTTTTATAGCAGACGCAGGCCCGAGCAACTCTGACGCGCTGTACTTCGGCCATCGGCTGAATCGCCATCCGGCAGCAGTACCCTGAAAAGCATGGCCGTCGAACTGCCCGAACTGCTGCTGCCCGATGCGCATCAATGGAGACTGTGGCTGGAGGAAAACCACGCGTCGTCCTCCGGGGTGTGGCTCGTCCTCCACAAGAAGGGCGGCACGGTGACAGCCCTGACCTACGCCGCGGCCCTGGACGAGGCGCTGTGCTTCGGCTGGATAGACGGCCAGGCCAAAAGGCGCGACGGCGAAAGCAGCTTCCAGCGCTTCACGCCTCGCGGCCAGCGCAGCATCTGGTCCCTTCGCAACGTCGGGCACATTGAGCGGCTGGAAGCGGAAGGCAGGATGCATGACGCAGGCCGCGCCGCCGTCGAGCAAGCGAGGGTGGATGGGCGGTGGGAGCGGGCCTACGCGGGGTCGGCGACAGCCGTCGTGCCCGAGGATCTTGCGGCCGCGATTGCAGCGAACCCGGACGCACAGGCAATGTTCGACGTGCTCACCGCACAGAACCGGTATGCGCTCATCTTCCGACTCAGCCAGTTAAAGACGGCGGCGGGACGGGAAAAGAGGATTGCCTCTTTCGCGGACATGCTCGCCCGTCATGAGGCGCCCTACCCGCAGAAGCGGAGGCCTTAACGGAAACAGGAGGTTCCGGGCGCAGGGCCTGGAACCTCCTGTTCTCTGGGCTGTGTTTCAGGCGCGTCCCGTGTAACGGCCCTCCGTCTGCTCCGCGGGAACGTAGCCAAGGGAAACATACCGGCCGCCGATAACTCCGGCGGGCACAGTTCCGCTGCCCTCGGTGGTGACGTAGCTGCCGGCGGTTGCCGGGCGTGAATGCGTCGTGACGTAGGTGCCGCCCTGCGGTGCACGGTATTCGGCGGGTCGGCTTTCGGTTGTCTGGATAGGTCGGTTCGCGAGAAGTGTCATGTGATGTCCTTGTCGATATGGGTAGGTCTGTCTGGGCGCGTCAACCCAGGAAAACTGTGAGTCGGGTGGCTGGACCCGGTAAGAAAGTCTTGCGGGGCAACGGCTAACTCAAGCCTGGAGGGCGACCGGTGTGGCGACGTTGCCGGCTGAAGGGGAGGAGCGCTGCGGTCCTTGATGACCGGGCGCCGCTGGAGGCGGCTGTGCGTCTCCCTGCGGGAGAATCGGATGCTGACTTTCCGGCCGTGTTCTCAACGCTAACAGTTATTTTGAGTCACTCATAATAACTGCCCAGTATCGTGGCGGAACTAACACGCGAAGCTGGTCGGGCTCAGGCCCGCCCGGTACAGTGAACGCGCACAAAGCCCGCGCGAAAGACTGGTCGTTACGGTTGGGCAACCGCCCGACGGTCCAGAGACGCTGCCGGATGTGATCGCCTCCGGAGCCTGATCGCGACTGTGGCGATGACGATAATTGCCGCGGTAAGGCCGGCGAGAACCGCCGTCGTCGGTGATTCCGGTGCGCCGGCGGCGCGGCCCACCGCGATCCAGGCAAGGCCCCAACCGATGGCGGCTGCGACGGCAAGGCGGCCGTTGCCGGATAACGCGAGGAGTACGCCAATCGCCGCGACAATCATGAGCACGGTTCCCGTCCAAACTTCCGGGGCCAATCCGAAACCGCCAAAACTTCCCGCGACCAGTGCTGCCGCGATGTTTGCACAGACGGCCACACACACCCAGCCCAGGTAGAGGCCGAGCGTACCGTCGGTGACTATTCCGTCGACGGCGGAGGTGGGCTTTTCGGACGTGAAAATCGTGAAGCTGACGGCGAGCACTAGGAGCAGGGCGCAGATGACCGCCACGCTGCCCGTGAGTAAACCCGCTTGAACGGACAGGATCCAGGCCGCGTTCAACAGCATTGACGCGGCAACCCACCAGCCGAGGCGGCGCTGGCGACGCGAGGACCGCTGCGACGGAAACCACTGATACACGGTGTAGGCCCCGAGGCCTGCGTAGATGACACTCCAGATGCTGAATGCAGCGCCGGCCGGGGCCAGAAGTGTGGCGTCCGCGCTCAACGCTCCTCCGGCGGCTTCATCGATCGGAGTGCCGCCGAGGGAGCCCGAGCCGATAGCCGTGCCGATGATGCACAGGGCGAAGGCAATTGTCACGCCGATCTGCCGAAACCGGTCTGATGTCCATGTCATTATCTCTACGATAGAGACATAAGGGGGGCTGGTGAAGTCCCCTACTTCCCACCTGAGGTGCTCGGTTCACCGATCAGATGGCGCGCACAAGCGTGAGACGGGAGTCCGACATCAGGCGGGACTGTTCGTTGCTCTCGCGCCGATCCAACTCCTCAGTGAGTTCTTCCCTGCGGAATTCAGTCTCCGGTTCTGGGGCTCCGCCCAAGTACTCCGCGTCCAGCTCACGATGTACTTTGCTGTTGAGCGCGTGCAGGGCGGAGTCATCCAGTTCGCTAAGATTCGCCGGGAACGACTCTGTGGGGTGGATTCTGCTGTTGTAACTCACGATTTTCAGTCCTTGTCTTTCGGTCTTGCGCCCTGGGCTCTTCGAGGCTGAGCATCGAGAAGAAGAAGGCATGAGGGTCGCGAGAACGCACCGGGTAATACCCGGAGAATTTTCAGGAGCCGGGCCGGCGTAGGGCCAGCGAGGCGGATCAGGTTGGTGGGCAGCCACAGCTCGGCTGTGGCGCGCATGGCAACGGATCCTGCTGGCTGAAGATTCGTTGAAGTACAGGGTCTAAGCGGACGGGAGGCCTTTGCGGTTGCTCATCGTGCGGTCAGACGGGACTTGTGAAGCGTTGATGCAAGAGGGTAACTCGACTCCCCTCCTTCCACACGGTACAGCAAGAACTTGTACGTGGGTTCTGGGGGCGAGTCTCAGGACCGCACCGGGAGTACACAGCTCGTTGCCCGACGGGTCGGTGTAGATGCGCCATGGCAGATCACCCCAGTCCGGCCGCAGCTCGCGGCCACCGCGCTCGGCGATGCCCGCCGCGACTTCATCGGGATCGTCTCCCTCCTCAAGACGGAGGTCGAGGTGCAGTCGGTTCTTCGCAGTGCCCTTTGGGGCCGGCTCAGGGCACAACTCAAGAAGGGGGCCTCGCAATGATGGATGGCGAAGAGTCGGGGTGGCCCCTGCCACATGCGTCCAGCCGGTCAACCATGACCAGAACTTCGCGTCGTGATCGGGGTCGGCTGAGTCGCTGGAAGCATAGGTCGAGCACCGGTCCGCCCTCGATGGTGAGCCGGGTTTCGAAGCCATCAACGTCGTCTGTGAGCCGCTCACCTCCAATCACAGCCTCCCAAAACCGACCCAGCCGTTGCGGCTCGAGGGCGTCAAAGACGAGGTTCTCCAGATACATGGACCACACCGTAGGCCGGTAGGTGCCGGCGTCTCAAGCCCTGACGACACCTACCTGCAGCGGCCTTACGACATCAGGCGCCGTCGGGCCCCGAGCAAGGCAGTACTTCAGGCGGGGGAAGATGACGGTGCTGCCTCGTGGCTTGACGGTGCCGGGTCGGGGAGAACGGGTGCTGTGATCAATTCACGGTCGTAGGTGACAAGCGCGTTGTTCTCGATGATTTGTTCCCGTGAGGTGACAAGGCCGCTGCGCTTGTCTCTGGTCAGACGGATGATTCTGTTGCGCCGGTACACACGCCCGTCGATCTCCTGAAAGTGGGCGCCCTCTTCGCGGATATGAAACTTCACCGACGGGACTCGTTCAGCGCGGAGTTCCCCACAGAGGTGCTCATCGGTGGTGCTCACCATAACCTGGTAGGCCTGGTCTGTATCGTTACGGACGCGGTAGTCGAGGTAGTTGTAGATGATCGATGTGCCCGTTCCGAAGGGGATCTGGCGGTTGAAGTCCGGGAACAGATCCACTTCGCCGTGATGGTGGTGTTCTACTATCGTCAGTTCGCTGTGCAGGACCATCCAGTGCAGCAGGTTGGTGAACTGGCACAGGCCTCCGCCGATGCCTGAGTCGGCTTTGCCATTGCTGATCACGAGGCCCTCGCGGTAACCCTTGGCCTCAGTGCATCTGCCCACCAGGTTCCAGAATGAGAAGGTTTCCCCCGGTTGGATGATGATGCCATTCACCAGCGGTGCGGCGATCCCCAGGCTGACAGCCTTGTTTTCCTGTAGATGGAGGTCGACGTTTCCCAACTTGCGGCGTATCAGCGAGTTATGGCGGTACACCACAGCCGGCAGAGGATTTTCCGACCGCTGCAACGCGAAGGTGGTCGGCGAAAGAAAGTCCCGCCACTTTCGGGTAAGAATCATCCGCTGAACGGAGATGCGGTAGGCCAGAGGCGAGAGCTCGCAGAACAGTTTTCGTTTCATTTTTCCCCCAGTGAGTCGGCCTGATGAGGCCTGAAACGACGCGTGGCCGTCGTCACAGACATTGTTCCAAGCGCTCTGCTGGAAATGAAAATCTTCCTACCGCGAGAGCCGGCTCCGGAACAGCAGATACACGAAGTACGGTGCGCCGAGCAGGGCGGTCAGCAGGCCTGCCGGCAGTTGCGCCGGCGCGATCATCGTCCGGCCGATCAGGTCGCCCACACAGACCAGCAACGCACCGAGCAGCATGGCGGTGGGGATCGCGAGCCTGTGCCGCGCCCCCACCAGGGCCCGCGCGGCATGTGGCGCTACGAGCCCCACGAAACCGATGACACCGATCCCGGCCACAGAAGATCCGGTCAGCACCACCGCACAGACCAGCAGGATCAGACGCGCTCGCGGTACCGCAATGCCGAGCAGCTTCGGAGTGTCCTCATCGAGCGCCAGTAGATCCTGGGTTCGGTGCAGCGCTCCGATAATCGGCACCGTCAGCAGCAGTGCAACGGTCATCGGGATCAGGTGATCCATGGAACGCCCGTAGGTGGAGCCGGACAGCCAGGTCAGCGCCTTGGCTTCATTCCACGGGTCGGTCAGCACGATGAGCAGGGTGATCGCGGCCATCGCCGCCGCCGAGACTCCGATTCCCACGAGCACAAAGCGGTCGGTCTGCAACCCGCCACGAAACGCCAGACCGAAGACGACGGCGGCAGCCACCGCCGCGCCGATGCCCGCCGCTCCGGCAATGACCCAGAACCCGGCCAGCGGAACGAAGGTGATGACCGCGACTGCACCGATTCCCGCACCACCGGACACACCAATGATCGAGGGCTCGGCCAGCGGGTTGCGGCTCACCGCCTGGATTGCCGTTCCGGCCAGGGCCAGTGAGGCGCCGGCAAGCAGCGCCGCGGCAACACGCGGGAAGCGTGCGTCCATCACGCTGGACACCACCGGCCCGGCCTGACCGGATAGCCAGTTCGCCACGTCGCCGAGCAGCAGCTTCGCGTCGCCGAGAAGCAGTCCTGCAACCATTGCGGCGAGCAGCAGCACCGCAAGAACTCCAACGACGACGGCGCCGGCTCCGGGGCGTGTTCCCCGCAGGGACACTGCACGCGCCTCCCGCGTGGGACCTGAAGTCCGCATCCGGTGCGCGAGGATCACCAGGAAGACTGCGCCGAACATGGTGGTCACCACACCGGTCGGGACCTCTACCGCGCTTTGTGCCCCGACCAGGGCGCGCAGCAGGACGTCCGCTCCCAGTACGAGGAAGATGCCGGTCAGGGCGGACGCGAGGATCAGCGCGATGTGCCGGTGCAGCCCGGGAATCCTGGCTGCGGCCAATCGAACGACGGCGGGAGCGGCGAGACCGACGAAACCGATCGGCCCGGAGATGGTCACCGCCGCGGCCGACAGCAGGACGGCAAGCACAATGGCCAGCACCTGCGTGCCGCGGACGTTGATGCCCAGCACGCGGGCCTGATCGTCCCCGAGGGTGAGCATGTCCAGCGAGCGGGATTTCAACAGCAGGACGATCAGCACGAGCCCGATCAGCGGGGCAAGCACAACAAACTTGTCCATCCCGCTCTGCCCCAGGGAGCCGGCGCCCCAGGCGAACAACCCGCGGGTCTCCTGCGCGAAGAGGATGATGAGGGTCTGGGTCAGGGCGGCGAACGCCAGCGCGATCGCTGACCCCGCAAGAACAAGCCGCACGCTCCCGGACTGACCCGTTCCCGCCAGCGCGAGAACCAGGGCCGCGGCGCCGATCCCTCCGAGGAATGAAACTCCGACGGCGCCGAGCAGCGGAACCTGCAGCCCGAGCGCCGCAACCGCGACGATGGCCAAATGGGCGCCGGCGTTGACCGCGAGGGTGTCGGGGGAGGCCAGCGCGTTACGCGAGACGGACTGCATGATCACGCCCGCAACACCGAGTGCCACACCCACCAGTACCCCGGCTACCAGCCGCGGAACCCGGCTGGCGCCGACAATGGCGGCCGTCTCAGCGTCGTCGTTCCCCAACAGCAGGCCAACAATGTCCGCCGCGTTGACCGCAGATGTGCCCTGGGTGATGTGCATCAGGGCGAGGAGAGCGGTGGCCGTGCCAAGGAGAAGGCCGAACACCGCGAGCCGGAACCCTGGCCTCGCGTCAGCTCCCTGTGCTGAGGCGGCGGCGCGAGTCAGGGTTTCCGGCGTCATGTTGCGTTCTACTTCTCAGTTACCGGGGCAACAGCGGAGACTGCGCTGTCTATGATTTGCTCCATCGAGGTGGGACCGCCGAACATCCAGATGGAGTCCGGGAAACGCTGGACATTATTGGCCTCGACGAACGGCAGCGACTTCCAGATGGCGTTGTCGGCGAGCTCGTCCTGGTAGGGGTCGCCGAAGCTGTCATTGGCGATGTACCAGAAGCGGGTGTCTTCAGGGAGCGCGGTGAGGCCTTCAACGTCGGTCTGCGCGAGGCCGTAGACGGGATCACCTTCCATCTCCCAGGCGTTCTCGAAGCCGAGTTCCGTGAGCACATCGGACACCAGCGACCCGGTAGCGAAAGGACGGATGGAGACGCTGCCGGCGTCGACGTAGCCGTCGGAGAAGGCAACCGGCGTTCCGGCGCCTCCCGCTTCCTCGATGGCCGCGCGTCCCTCTTCGACCTTGGCCTCGAAGTTTGTCTTCAGTTCGGCTGCCTTGTCTTCGGTTCCAGTGGCCTTGGCGATCAGGTCGAGGTTCTCGAACATCTGCCCGATGTTGTCGGACGAATCACCGCCCGGAACCACGATCACGGGGACGGTCTCCTCGATCTGCTCGATGGCACCCTCAACCAGTTGGTCGGTGACGAGGACGAGGTCCGGTTCGAGGGAGACGAGGGTGTCGATGCTCGGTTCACCGCGGACGCCGATGTCGGTCACGCTGTCATCGAGCGGTGCTGAGCTCACCCAGGTGTTATAGCCCTCAATATCCGCAACGCCCACCGGCATGATGCCCAGCGACACAACGTTCTCGACGACGTTCCACTCGGTCCCGGCGATCCGTTCGGCAGGTCCGTCGAGCACAACCTCTTTGCCCCGGGCGTCCGTGATGGTGATGGACTCGCCGGTTGCGCCGGCCGTCTCTTCCGCGGTGCCTGCCGCTTCCTCGGTAGTGCCGCAGGCCGACAACGTGAGCAGGGCTGCCGCCGCGAGGGCAGCAAAAATCTTCGGTTGTTTCATCAGGGTCATTTCTGTGAGGGCGCGGGCGCGCAACTGGGGGAAAGGTGAATCAGGAAGCTTGAAGAACCGTTTCGGTGGAGTTACCGACGGCGTTGTGCCGCCCGACGGCACGGGTGTGGACGGTGCCTCCGGAGACCGTGACATCGACGCGCACTCCGTACGCGGCCGAAAGGTGTTCGGCGGTCAGCACCTCAACGGGAGAACCCTGCGCGCGGACAGCGCCGTCTTCGAGCAGCACCACGTGGTCGGCGATGGCCGCTGCCTGGTCCAAATCATGCAGCACGACGCCGACAGTCACCCCGTGATGGCTCGCCAGGTCGCGCACGACGTCGAGAATTTCCACCTGATACCGGAGGTCCAGATAGGTGGTGGGCTCATCGAGCAGCAGGACACCCGTGTCCTGCGCAAGGCAGCTCGCGAGCCAGACGCGCTGCAGTTGTCCACCGGACAGGGCCGCGACCGGGCGGTCCGAAAGTTCAGCCGTGCGTGTCAACTCCATCGCATGCGCCACGACGGCGGCCCCCTGCGCATCACTGCCGGTCCAGCGGCTGCGGTGCGGGTGACGGCCGAAGTCGACAACCTCACGCACGGTGATCCCGGCTGGCACCGGTCGGCTCTGGGCGAGGAGGGTCACCCTGCGGGCGAATTCCTTCGGGGAGAGCGCTAAGACGTCGGTGCCGTCGGAGGTAGTGACGCTTCCAGTGTCGGCCGTGTGCAGGCGGGCAATGGTCCTGAGCAGTGTCGACTTTCCGCTGCCGTTCGGGCCGATCAGTGCAGTGACGGTTCCGGGTTTGAGCAGGAAGGACACATCCCGAACCGCCGGCTGGCGCCCGTAGGAGATGCTGATGTCGGCAACGTCGAGCCCTACAGGTGAGGTGCAGGGCGCTGTGCGGAACATGGGTTCGGCGAGGGTCACTCCACTAAGGTAAGGCGAGCCTTAGCGAGTTGTAAAACATTACGCAAGAGAAGTGTGCCGTAAATCGAAAATGAAGGGATCAGCGGATGGCCGCGTACCAGATCAGCAGCATAGTCACGAAGAATCCGGTCATGTAGTTCAGCCACAGGAACCGTCCCCAGCCGCGGTGGGCGAGTTCGGCGTCGTCGTCCTCCAGGGATGCGAACGGAACGATATTGATGACGTACGGCAGGACGAGGAACGATGCCAGCGGTCCCGGCCACGGGGTGAACAGCATGAGCGCACCACTGACCAGATAGGCGGCGATCGCGAACCGCACGGCCGCACGGCCGCCGATGACCGTTGCTATGGAGGCGATGCCGCCGGCACGGTCAGCCCCGACGTCCTGCACAGCACCGAACGCCTGGCTCGCCACACCCCACAGGAAGAACGATCCCAGCAGTGCCCAGAGCGCCGGCGTGAACTCGGCCTGCGCCAGCACCAGGCCGTAGACCGCAGGACTCACGAAGTGCGTGCTCGAGGTGACGGAGTCCAGGAACGGGCGCTCCTTGAACCGGAGTTTCGGGGCACTGTAGGCGATCACCGCGAAGACGCTGACGGCCAGCACCAGCCATGACAAGGGCCCGCCGAGCAGAACCAGTACCGCGAGGAACGGCACGTTCGTGGCGATCGCCGCACGGAGGGTGGCCGCGTGCATGGTCCGGTCGAGCACCGCACCCTCAACGCCGCCCTTCCGGGGGTTGCGGAGATCGGACTCATAGTCGAATACGTCGTTGATCCCGTACATGGCCAGGTTGTAGGGGATCAGGAAGTACACGGTGCCGATCACCCAGGCGAGGTCGATCTGCCCGGCGGTCAGCAGGTAGGCGGCCGCAAAGGGGAAGGCAGTGTTCACCCAGGACAGGGGCCGGGAGGACACCAGCAGCGTGCGAACGGTTTTCATGGGTGCCGCTTCCGTCGACGTTCGCCAAGGAGGATCCAGAGTGCCGGCAGCAGGAGAACCGCAGCTACCGGGTAAGCGAAATCCTCCAGCGGGGCCAGCCCCACCGTGACTCCGGAGATGAGGCCGGGCGCGTAGCTGAACAGGCCGGCGGCGATCATGATGTTGTCGAACACGGCAGTCAGTATCAGCACGACGACGGCGGCACCCCCCGCTGCCGCCAGCGCAACCTTGCGCCGGCGGCCCTCCAGCACGAGCGCGGCGGCAATCCCGAAGCCTAGCGCCGGGATGAGGAACCCGGCGTTGAGCGCCCAGTACGTCATGAGCGTTCCCCCGCATCGCCCGTGCGCTGCCGCGGGAGGTGCCGGCCCCGCACCTCGAGGGCGCGCCGGAACATCAGGAACAGGTTCATGACGAGGTAGCTGAGGAAGGTCAGGAAAACCACTTCCTCGAGCGGCAGTTCAGGAGCAAGCGTGATCCCGAGCATGATCTCCGTCTGCCCCCGGTAGAAGATGCCCAACCCGATTCCGGCGAGGTCCCAGGCAAGAAAGAACAGCACACCGGTGATCAGCACGGCAGCGGCACGGCCGGCGTCGTGCCAGAAAAACAGGCGCAGCCGCTGGTCAAGAAGCACCATGCAGCCCAGCGACGCCAGCAGGAAAAGCAAATAGGCAGCGCCCATCACGCAACCGTGTTTTCCCGGACCTTGTCCGGGCGCAACGGTACCGGCAGCGGTCCGGTGCTCACGTCCCGGCGCAGCCGTTTGATGACGAGTTCGGCGCTGATCAGGCACATCGGGATGCCGATGCCCGGGATAGTGGAGCCGCCCACGTAGTACAGGCCCTGGACTTTCCGGCTGACGTTACCCGCGCGGAAGAACGCGCTCTGCCGGAGGGTATGCGCGGGACCCAGCGAGGTACCTTTCCACGAGTGGTAGTCGCGTTCGAAGTCGGCGGGGCCGTAGCTGCGCCTCAGCACGATGCGGTCGGCGAGGTCCGGGATCCCTGCCCATTCGCTGAGCTGATCGATGACGGCGTCCGCCACGCGCTCCATGCGCTCACCGCCGCTGCCGCCGAGGCTTGGGTCCGCGGGGATGGGGACCAGGACGAAGACGTTCTCGTGGCCCTCTGGCGCCACGGTGGGGTCGGTGGCGCTGGGCTTGCATACGTACATGGATGCGGGTGTGGGGATGAACGGAGTCCGGCCGAAGATCGCCCGGAAGTTTTCTTCCCAGTCGCCGGTGAACAGCAGGGTGTGGTGTCGGAGCTGGGGGAGTTCACCCCGGATACCCAGATAGAGCAGCAGGGCGCTCGGGCCGGCAGTGCTGCGGGACCAGTACTGTTCGGGGTAGGTCTGCAGGCGCGCAGGCAGCAGCGAAGTCTCGGTGTGGTGAAGATCGGCGGCGGAGACGACGACGTCGGCAGCCAGGCTGTGTTCGGTTCCGTCACCGGAACGGTAGCGAACGCCCCGCACCGCCGCGGGACGCCTCCGCGAGGCCGTGGAGGTGGTGTCGATAGCCAGTACCTCGGCTCCCGTGGAGATGGTGACTCCGGCGTTCCGCGTGAGCCGCTCCAGAGATTCCACAAGCCGGGTGAAACCGCCCATGGGGTAGAGCACCCCGTCGTCTAGGTCCAGGTGGCTCATGAGGTGGTACATGCTCGGCGCGGTGAAGGGGGAGGTTCCCAGGAACACGGCCGGATACTCGAGGATCTGCTGCAGCCTCGGGTCGGAGACGTAGCGCCGTGCGTAGCTGTGCAGCGGTTGCAGTAGCAGGCGGCCAAGGCGCGGCAGGCGTGCCAGGATGTCCGGCGTCAGCAGCGAGGCGAAAGACTCGAAGGTGGAGTAGAGGAATCGGCGGGTGGCCATGGTGTACGTCTCGGCCGCGGAATCGAGGTAAGCCTCCAGCTTCGCGCCCGAACCGGGTTCCAGCCGCTCGAAGAGTTCCACCACCCGGCGTCGTTCAGCGGGAACGTCCACCGGTTCGCTGAAGCCCTCGGACAGCAGCCGGTAGCCCGGGTCGAGTTTCACCAGGTCCAGTTGTTCGTCGGCGGAGGTTCCGAGCAGTTGGAAGAAATGGTCGATCACCTCCGGCATCAGGTACCACGAGGGTCCGGCGTCGAATGTGAAGCCGTCTTCGCTCCAGGAGTGGGCGCGCCCGCCCACGGCATCCTGCTTCTCAAGCACGGTGACGTGGTGACCCTCGGTGGCCAGCAACGCGGCGGTCGCCAGACCGCTGATACCGCCTCCGATGACGACGACGGTGCGCCCGGACGGAATGGGTGCCTTCACTGTGCCTCCACTTGGGACGGGTCGGGGCTGGCGGGGGCCAGTCCCCGCCTACCGGTGAGGACAGCGGCCGCGATCCGCATCTTCACGGTGTTGGGAACGCTTATCCGGGTCCGGATCAGCTCGGATGCCGGGGTCGCGCGGATCCTCGCAGCAAGCTCGGCGAAGAGCTCCTGGGCGAGGGCGACGGCCCTGCGGCTGGACGCCGGCAGGCGGTGGAGCACAGCGCGGGACTCGTGCAGGTCGTTCTCAATGTCCTCGAGCAGTATCCTCTTGTGCGTCTCATCGAAGTTGGCGGGGGACACGTCCGGAAAGTAACTGCGGCCCAACGAGGTGAAGTCTTCGGCGAGGTCACGGAGGAAGTTGACCTTCTGGAAGGCGGCGCCTAGGTGGCGTGCCCCTTGTTCGAGCCGCTCCGTTTCCTCCTTGCTGACGTTCTGCCCGTACAGGAAGCACTTCAGGCACATCAGGCCCACTACCTCCGCGGAGCCGTAGACGTACCGCGCGAAAGACTCGGGTGTGTGTTCCACCTGGTCGAGGTCGGCGCGCATCGAAGCGAAGAACGGCCTGGTCAGATCAGTACCGATACCGGTGCGGCGGGCGGTGTCTGCGAAGGCATGAACAACCAGGTTGGTGCTGTACCCGAGGGCCATGGCACGCTCGGTCTCGCGCTCGAACTCATCGAGCTGCTGCCGGGTTTCGTCGGGTGCCAGGCCCGCGGCGTAGGTGACGCCGTCGACAATCTCATCCGCGACGCGCACCAGTGCGTAGACAGCCTCGACCTGGCGTCGCACACCGCCCTCGAAGAGACGCGACGCCAGCCCAAACGAGGTGGAGTAGGAGTGCAGCACCACCGCGGAGGATTTCAACGCTGCGTTCGTATAGTCGGCGAGCGCGTCGCGGTCCCGGCTCACGCGCGTACCCGCTCGGTCACGACATCGGAAAGGGGCGTCAGGCCGTCGCGGAGGGCCTGCGGTACAGAGGGGTCGAGCAGCGACTGCAGGGACCGCTCGACAAGGTCGGTGACGAGCTGCATGGACCGGTCCCGGGCGCCGCATTCAATCAGCAGCTCCCGGACCTCCCCTGCGCCTGAGGCTGTCAGGTCCCGGTTAGCCAGGAGCTCGGCGATCCGCGGCCACTGCGGCTGATCAGCGGCGTGGGAGATCAGTGCGGTTCGCTTGCCCTCCCGGAGGTCACCCCAGCCGACTTTGCCGGTCCGGCTTTCATCGCCGAAGACGCCGATCAGGTCATCGGCCACCTGGTAGGCCGTTCCGAGGCAGCGGCCAAACTCTCCGAGCGCCTTCACCAGCCGGTCCTCAGCGCCTGCAAGAACGGCTCCGGCCTGCAGCGGCGCTTCGAAGGAATAGACGGCCGTCTTCAACCGTGCCATGTCGAGCACTTCGTTGACGGGTTGGGGAGTGGGGTCGAGGGGAGCAAGCACATCAAGTAGTTCGCCGGCGGCGGAGGCAAAGACGGCTTCGTCGAGAAGATCGCCCAATCGCTGGCGGGTAGCGAGGTCGGCGTCCACCTCGCCCAGAATCCGGTATGCGTTGGACAGCGCGAGATCACCGGCGATCACTCCGACTGACAGGCCCGCGTGCTCGGCACGCTCCGGGCTGTTTCCCTTCGCAGCAGCGCGGTTGCGGTAGGCGCCGGAGACGTTCGGGACGCCGCGGCGGGCGAAATCCCGGTCCACGACGTCGTCGTGCACAATCAGCGCGGTGTGGAGGAGTTCGAACGACGCCGCGACGGTGGCCGCCGTCGTGCGGTCGGTGCCGCCGAGCAGCCCGTAAACGGTCATGACGAGGCGGGGACGGAAGCGCTTCCCGCCCGCCGTGGAGGCTTCAAGGTGCTCCCACATGGTGCGGTAGTCGGGGTGCATCGCTTCCGCCCGGTTCTTGGACCGGGAGAAGAAGGACGTGAGGACATCGTTCACCAGCTGGTTGTCGATGGAACCAGCCAGTGTGGTCTCCTTGTCCATAGGTAAAGTAAACACTCGCAACTCATAGGAGGGAAATGAACCGGATGCCAGAGCTGGTTGTCCTGGCGGCCGACGACGGAACGCCTGTCGGCACGGAGGACAAAGCTACGGTTCACTCCACCTCGACGCCGCTTCACCTGGCCTTTTCGGCGCATGTCTATGACGACGCCGGCCGCATTCTCATCACGCGCCGTGCACTGTCCAAGCGCACGTGGCCCGGGGTCTGGACCAATTCTTTCTGCGGGCATCCGGGACCGGGCGAGGCTACCGAGGACGCCGTGGTGCGCCGGGCCGGGCGCGAGCTAGGGCTTCGGCTGGAGCTGGTGGAACTTCGGCTGCCGGACTTCCGTTACCGGGCCGTGGACGCTTCCGGTGTGGTGGAGAACGAGATCTGCCCCGTCTACACCGCGAGGGCGGCTTCCCCGGTGGCTCCGCGCGAGGACGAAGTGATGGAGTGGCAGTGGGCCGACCCGCTGCAGCTCAGCACGGCAGTCGCCGCGGCTCCGTGGGCCTTCAGTCCGTGGCTGACCCTGCAGTTGCCCCTGCTCTACCCGGACCGGTTCCCCTCACCCGCGTAGCAGGAAATCAGGACAGCAACGCCCGACGACGGCGCTCCCGGCGTGCGCTGATTGTCCGCCTCCAGCGCTGCCACGGAGGCGCCTGGCACCAGTGCAGCGCGAGGGTGTGGAACGCCCGTTGAACACGCAGGCGCCCGGCCGCGCCTCCGGCCAGCGCACGGGCCGAAATGCCGACCCGGAGCGAGGGGTCATAGGCTGTGCGCTGGGTGGGATCGAGCGCGAAGCCGAGGTCGATGTCGTCGTGCACGTTCGGGTCATAGCGGTGGATCCGGTCTCGGACCTTCGCCCACTCCGCGCGCGGGAAGGCGCAGTTGGAACCGAACGGCGGCCAGTGGGCCATCGCCAGACCCATGGAGACGAAGTAGGCCTGCATGTAGACGAGTCCGGCGAATTTCGCGCGGATGGGGCCGGCATCGTAAAAGTCACCGGGGCCGGTGAGGACGGCCAGATCGGGTTCGCGGGTGAAACGGTCGGCGATGCGCTGAATCCAGTCGGACGGCGGGATGGAGTCGGCGTCGCACCGGACAATGATGTCACCCCGGGCGGCATCGTAGCCGGTTGAGGCGGCGGCGGCGATCCCGGGGGCCGCTTCCGCGATCACCCTTGCTCCCCACCTCGTTGCGATGTCTGCGCTGTTGTCAGTGGAGTTGTTGTCGACCACGATGACCTCCAGCGGAGCCGCAGTCTGTTCGGAGAGTGCTTCGAGGCAGCGCGCCAGGGGACCGGCGTCGTCCTTGCAGGGAATCACCACGGACAGGGACGGCATGCCCCCGATCGTAGCTGGATTCGGCCAGTAGGCTTGGATTTCATGATCACCGACCTTATCCGCAGGCCCACCACGCCTGCCGAGGTCGCCGCGGACGGCGTACGGGCCGTCGCCGTACTCAGCACAGTTGCCATGATGATCTGGTGGGGTCCGGTCGACGTGGCGGTGTTCTTCCTGGCACTCGGCGGACTCACCCTGTCCCGCTACGCGCGTCCCCACCCCGTATTCGACACCGTTTACGGGTGCGCGCTGCTTTTCGCGTGCTGGAGTAGCGTTCTGAACCTGTACGACGTTGTTCCCTGGTGGGACCTGCTGGTGCACTGCCTCTGCACGGGGCCAGTGGCTGGAATGACATACGTCCTGGCAGCGCATGTGCGGCTGCTGCCCGCGGCAGGGCACTCACGACGGGATCGGGTGGGTGTAGTGCTTCAGGTGGTGCTCCTCGGCATGGCCCTCAGTGTCCTGTGGGAGTTCGCAGAGTGGGCCGGTAACGCGTGGGTGGATGATGACATCTACGTCACCTATACGGACACTTTGGGCGACCTCGCTGTCGCGACCCTGGGGTCATTGGCCGCGGGTATCCTTCTCGCTTGGCTTACGCGGCCCCGTGCGCGGTCGCGGTCCTGACGGCTACCCGGGAAGCAGCCTCGAGTATCATCCATGCCTGGAGCTGGGTAGATAGATCCACCGGTCCCTCGCCGACTGATTCCCCGGGCACAGAAGGAAAGACCAGGACAGGACGACGGCGCTCGCCGGCCTCCCGCTCACCGCGACCCTCCCACAGGGCGTGCGCCATCGTCGTTATCAGCCTGTGTGCGGTGCCGCGCGTAGGTTCCGGGAGCGCGGGTGTTGCGGCAGCGAGTGCGAGGTAGCGGACGAGGATCCCGGTGAAGAGTCCGCCGTCGCCGCCGCCGTGCGTGCGCAGCGCACCGCTCGGATGCACAAGGTGGGTCGCCACCGCGGTGACGAGCTCCTCCGCACGCGAAAGGCTTCGTGAATCACCGAGGGTCAGGAGAGCCCCGAGGGCGGGGCCCTGGTTGTACGTGTAGATGTCGGTAACAACGCGCCCGCCGGGTATGCGGATGCCGTCAAGCAGGAGGCCGGTTTCCGGGTCCTGGAGGCGGTCGAAGAGCCAGTCAATCAGGCGGGCCGCTTCCTCAAGGCGCCCGATGCGGGCGAAGTACAGGGCCGCTGGACCAGTGGCTGCCGTGTTCTTGAAGCTGCGGGACGTGTTCCAGAACATGCCTCCGCCAAGGTCCGGAGTCTGCGCCGAAGCCAGGACCGGTGTCAGCGTGGAAAGTGGCCTGGTGCCCGCGATGTCGGCTGAGCGTGAGGCTGCGAGGGCAAGCCAGGCCATGTCGTCGTAGTAGGCGTTGGCCCAGCGGCCGCCGTTGCGGAGGCGGATCGTGCGCAGGAGCCGGCGGGCGCGCATTCGGTGCGCGGCGCCGTCGTTGTTGGCGCCTTCCCGTTCCGCGGCGTCGAGCAGGCAATCGAGGTAGTGTGCCTGCCACCAGTAGTGCCACGGCTCCCCGGTGCGGGCGGGGAAGCTGACCCTCGCGAGATGCGTTCCGGGCAGGCCGAACAGTCGGTGGCCGAACGCAGTAGGTATAGAAGCAGCAGCGCTAGCGGCTGCGGCTGCTGCGGTACCTGCGTCGGCTGGTTCTCCGGCGGGCTCAGTGGTGGGCATAGAGCCACCCTAAACCGCGCCGGCGTCGTGTGGTTTGAGCACAATGCACAGTGGCGCAGCGGATGGATGTTGCAGTGCTCTGCATCACAGTAGGCTCGCAGGAGAGCGTGCTCGTCGCATTACGCTTCGGTTCAACCCTCGACGCAAAGGAGATGTCATGGACTGTGCAGGAACGGTGGCCCTGGTGACCGGTGGAGCGTCCGGGCTCGGCCGGGCAACGGCACAGCGACTGCATGAGGACGGCGCGGCGGTGGTAATTCTTGACCTGCCGCAGTCGGAAGGGGCCGGCTTCGCGGACGCGCTGGGAGAGCGGGCGCGCTTCGTGCCGGCTGACGTGACCAGCGAGGAGCAGGTCCAGGCAGCGGTCGATGCGGCGTCCGAATTTGGCCCGCTGCGGATCGTTGTGAACTGCGCAGGAGTGGCGACGCCCGGCAAGGTGCTGGGCCGCGACGGCGTACTGCCGCTGGAGCAGTTCAGCAAGGTCATCAACATCAACCTGATCGGCACGTTCAACGTGCTGCGGCTCGCGGCTGCGGCAATGGCGGCCACAGACCCGGTGCAGACCGAGACCGGAACGCCGGAGCGCGGCGTCATCATCAACACGGCATCGGTTGCTGCATTCGACGGGCAGATCGGGCAGCCCGCCTACTCCGCCTCGAAGGGCGCCGTCGCAGCGATGACCCTGCCGATTGCGCGTGAGCTTGCGCGCTCCTTCATCCGGGTCATGACAATCGCCCCTGGCATCTTCGAGACGCCCATGATGGCCGGTTTACCCCAGGAAGCGCAGGACTCGCTTGGGAAGCAGGTGCCGCACCCGTCCAGACTCGGTAAGGCCTCCGAATACGCGTCGCTCGTTGCACACATTGTGGAGAACCAGATGCTCAACGGTGAAACGATCCGCCTCGACGGTGCCATCCGTATGGGCCCGAAATAGATCGTTCTCACTACTCATACCCCTGGCGAAAGGACAGCTCAATGGAGAGCGGCCTCCCCTCCGCGGACTTCTACGGATTCGAGTCCCTGCTCAGCGACGCCGAACGGGCGAAGCTTCAGGACGTTCGCGACTTCCTCGCCAAGGAAGTGGCTCCCTACGCGACCGACTGGTGGAATCGGGCTGAATTCCCGCTTGAGGTGCTGCCGAAACTCGCCGCCCTCAACCTCAGCACTCCGGTCCAGCAGGGGTACAGCCACCTGTTCAGCGGCATGGTCATCGCTGAGCTCACCCGTGCCGACACGTCGCTGGCGACCTTCTTCATGGTGCACCACGACCTCTTCGTCGAGGCCCTGCACGAGTTTGGAACTGAGGAACAGAAGGCGCGGCTGCTGCGCGACGCCATGAATCTCACCACCACCGGCGCGTTCGCCCTCACCGAGCCCGACCACGGTTCCGATGTCGCCGGAGGCATGGCAACCACAGCAACCCGCGACGGCGACACCTGGCTCCTCAACGGCACAAAGCGCTGGATCGGAAACGGAACGTTCTGTGACTACATGCTGCTGTGGGCGCGTGACACAGCGGACGGCTCGGTGCGCGGCTTCATCCTGGATGCCACACTTCCCGGTGTGACCCGGACGGCAATCGAGAACAAGATCGCGCTGCGGACCGTGCAGAACGCGGACATCCTGCTGGACAATGTCCGGGTGTCCGAAACCGACCGATTCGCCGGAATCAGCAGTTTCAATGACACCAAGCGCCTGTTGCGGGGATCCCGCATCCTGGTGGGCTGGCAGGCGGTCGGACAGCAACTCGCCGCGTTTGATGCGGCCCGGGCATACGCCGTGGAACGCCACCAGTTCGGCCGTCCGCTCGCTGGTTTCCAACTCATCCAGGAACAGCTGGTTCGCATGCTCGGCAACACCACTGCCAGCCTCGGCATGATGACGCGTGTGGCCCAACTGCAGCAGGACGAAGACCGTCTGCATGGAATGCAGAACGACCTCGAGCACGGTGGAGCCGACATGGCCCAGGCAGCGCTCGCCAAGTCCTACACCTCATCCCGGATGCGGGAAACCGTGGCGTTGGGCAGATCGATCTTCGGCGGCAACGGAATTGTGACTGACTACAGGATCGCGAAGATCTTCGCGGATGCCGAGGCCATCTACACCTATGAGGGTTCCTTCGAAATCAACACGCTCATTGTCGGCCGGGCCGTTACGGGAGTTTCAGCGATCCTCTAGGGTGCCCGTTGCGGCCCGACGCCCCTTGTGCAATCCGATCTCATAGGAGGTGAAGGCGATCAGGGTCACTACGATCAGCGGCAGGACGAACCACGCCATGACAGCGGGGAACCCTTCGAGCGCGTCGTGGGCGGTGGCAGCCAAAAGAACATAGCCGGTGTAGGCCAGATACAGGGCCACGAACAGGCCGCCCTCCCATCGGGCGACTGCGAACCCGGTGAACGCGATGGGCAGCAGGGCCAGGGCCGCGGCCAGCATCACCGGGATGTCGAAGGCCACCGCAGCGGCCGAGACCGGGATGCCGCCCGAAGCGATCAGCGCGGGCAGGCCGAGTACCACTCCGATGTTGAAGATGTTGCTGCCGACCACGTTGCCCACGGCCAGATCGCGTTCGCCTCGGCGCACCGCGATGATCGAGGTCGCCAGCTCGGGCAGCGAGGTCCCGACGGCCACCACGGTCAAACCCACGACGAGGCTGCTCACCCCCAGGGTGGTGGCAATGTTCACCGCGCCTTCGACGAGCAGCGTGGCGCCGGTGACCAGCAGGCCCACCCCGAGCACCACCAGCAGAACGGATTTTCCGACAGAAGCCGGAGGCGGCTCTTCATCTACGCCGGCGGTATCTACGCCGGCGGTGTCAGCACCGGGCGGGTTCCCGATCGTTCCCGCTGCATGGACAGTCTCGCTGGTGTCACGGCGGCTGATGACCACGGTCAGCACCGTATGTGCCATCACCGCGCAGAACAGAATCAACCCGTCAATCGAACTGATCCGCCCATCGAGGCACACGAGCAGTAGCCCGACCGACAGAATCACCATCAGGGGCAGATCGAAGCGCACCAGCCGCTGCTTGACCGCCAGGGGGATGACAAGGGCGGAGAGTCCGAGTATGAGCAGGATGTTGACGATATTGCTGCCGACCACGTTGCCCACTGCCAATCCGGGCTCGTCGCGCAGAACAGCGCCGATGGTGACCGCGAGTTCCGGGGCCGAGGTGGCGGCCGAAACCACCGTCAGTCCCACCACCAAAGAGGAAATGCCCACTCGCCGAGCCAGGGCTGACGCCCCTCGCACCAGGAATTCCCCGCCCAGTACCAGCAGCGCCAGCCCGACGAGGATCCTTCCCGTGTCCAAGAGGTCCATGAACACGAGTGTACGGACCACACATTGAAGGGCCCGTTCATCCACGCACAGCCGCTGTGACCCGTCACACGGCTGCGCGCGGAATGTTGCGGCGGGGTCTCGGGGTTCCACCGAGAGAGACCATAGTGCCGATGAGAGGAAACAGCAGTGAAAGCAGCGTTCTATTCAGAGTATGGTGACCCGGGAGTCCTCCAGTATGGCGATCAGCCGGAGCCCAAGGTCGGTCCGGACACGGTCCTCATCGAGGTGAAGGCAACATCGGTCAATCCTGTCGACTGGAAGGTCATGGCCGGCTACCTGGACGGCGCGATTGCCGCGCACTTCCCGGTCATTCCGGGCTGGGATGTTGCCGGTGTCGTCATTCAGCCGGGGCCCGCGGTCCCCGAGTTCTCTGCCGGTGACGAGGTGATGGGTTACGTGCGGATGGATACCGTGGGCCAGGGCACTTTCGCGGAGCGGGTCTCCGCCCCGGTGCGTACGCTCTCGCGCAAGCCCTCCAACCTTTCCTGGGCTGAGGCGGCGACGGTTCCCTTGACCGGCCTTACCGCGCTACAGACCCTGGACGCGCTGGACGTGACTGACGGCGATACCGTGCTGATCCACAACGGTGCCGGTGGCGTGGGAACCTTCGGCATCCAGATTGCACGTGCCCGTGGGGCCCGCGTGATCGCTACCGCATCCGAGCGGAACCATGACTTCCTCAGGGAACTCGGCGCCGAACCCGTCGCCTACGGTGAGGGCGTCGCCGACAGTGTCCGCGAGATCGCCCCGGACGGTGTCAGCGCCATCGCCGACTTCGTGGGAGGCGAGGACTGGCAGGCGTCCCTCGACGTGCTGACGCAGCCGGGGCGCGTGGCCTCGATTGCCGATGCGGCAGTGAAGGAGCACGGCGGGCAGTACATCTTTGTGCGGCCGGTCGCAGAGGATCTGTCCACCCTCGCGGACCTTATCGAAGCAGGCAAGGTGAAGCCCGTACTCGCCGAAACCTACCCGCTGGAGAAGGCTGCCGATGCGTTCTCAGCGAACATGGACGGCCACACGCGCGGGAAGATCGCGATTACGGTCGGCTCCGACTAACGAGTCAGGCCGAGTCAGCGGGAATGGCTGCACGCTCGAAGAGAGCCCGTCATTCCTGCTGGCCTTTGCGTTCGGTACCAGGGTCCTCGGGCAGGTCGTCCTCGTCCTCGTAGTATTCGTCGTCGTCCTCATCTGCCAGGTTGATCGGGGGCAGGTTAGCCGTCTGGCGTCGGCGCAACGCCCGGCGGTACGAATGATCGACGCGGTGGCGGCGCGAACCGGCAGTGATAAGCACAATGAATACGGCCAGCGCCGTCGCGGCGGCGGTCGGCAGAGATGCCGGCTGTCCGAACACCCGCTCGACCATGACCCAGGCCATGCCCCATACCAGCGCCAGCGCGACGGCGATGCGCCCGCGGTCCGTCGAGCAGACGACGCTTCCGACAATGACGACGATGCCGAGGCCAACGAGCGCCCAGACGAACTCATCCTCCGTGAGCAAGGAGAAACCGTTCAGGGACAGGGCCGCGGCGGTGTGGCTCAACGCCGTGAACCCGGTCCAGCCAAGGAATAGCCCGATAGGCACGTCGACGAGCGCTCCCTCCAGGCGCGTGGCCGCCGACCACCGGTTCAGCCAGCGCAGGGACACCATAAGCAGGATCAGCAGGACACCGTGCAGCACCACACTGGCGGCGTGGAGTTCCGCCTGAATCACCAGGGCCAGCGCGAGGTTCAGCGGCAGCGTGGCCATCACCACCCAACCAAGGCGGCGATGCCTGGGGCTGTGCGCCTGGCTCGGCAGCCACTGATGGACCAAGTACCCCACCATGCCGAGTCCGATCAGGACCCAGATGTACAAGGCGAAGGAGTTGGGGGAGACCAGTGTGAGGTCCGGCGCAAGCAGGTCTGCGGTCCAGATCCCGGGACCTTCGCCGAGGAGTCCGGCCGCGTAGGCTGTTGCCGCAAGTGCGCCGATGACAGTAAGGGTGACCAGGATCTGCCGAACCAGGTTGGCCCTCCAGGAGCGGACGTTTCTGGCAGCACCTCGGGATGCGGTCGCTGTCCAGGCGGCAGTTCGTTTTCCTGAATCGACGGCCCACGTGGAGGCGGCGGCAGACGCTGCCCTCAGCTTCTCCGCACGTGCTGCCCTCAGCTTCTCTCTGTGGGCTTCCTCCCTCGATCCCGCATCAGTTGAGGCCGAATGAGGGCTTCCGTCGATGCCGGATCCGGAATCTGCAGGTCCGGGAGGCGATTGTCCGGGCGCCTCGGTCGGTGCGGACTGGGCGGCCGACGTCGTTTTTCCATGGGTTTCCTCGCCGGAAGAAACCGCCGCCTTGGGCCTGGCCGCCCTCAGCCGTTCAAGGACGCTGCTCGTCTCGGTCGGTGGATTCGGAGGGGAGGCTTCGGTGCTCTTCCGGGGTGGCTCGTGCGGGGGTTGGGGCAGCCGGTGGTTGGACGGAGTCGGCATGCTCATGTGTCTTTCGGACCTCCCGGCGCTGTTTCAGCGCAAAGAACGCTGCAATGATCAGTCCCACCAGAGTACCCACCCCCATTCCCAGGAGTGCACTGGCCCACATCGGGAACCCCGTTGTGACGTCCGAAACATAGCCGAGACCCACCAGCCAGCATGACCACAGCACCCCTCCCAACGCCGCGAAAGCCAGGAAGGGACGGAGGGGTAGCCCGGCAATCCCGGCGGCGGCGACCCCGGCGGTCCGCCCACCCGGAAGGAAACGCAGCGCAACCAGACCTGCGTAAGTGGGGGATTTTCCCGCCTTCTCGACGGCGCTCCGGATTCCATGGTGAACTTTGCGGCCCCAGCGGAAGCGGTCCAGCCAGTGGGTGAGTCTCTTACGGAAAAGCAGGTACAGCGCCATGTCTCCCAACAGACTGCCGGTGGCGGCGACCAGGAGGGACACGGGAAGCAGCACCGAACCTTCGGAGGCCAGCGAGCCGGAGGCGATGACCAGAAACTCGGACGGCATGATGGGCGCGAAAACGTCAGCCACCACAACCAGCAGCGTGAGTGGGTGGATCATCAGGGACCACTCCGAGAGCGTTGACAGGTCCACCTGCACCAATTTACAGCGCAACACCCTTCATGACTTGCCCCTCGAGGGGGCATCAGGCGAGCGTGGAGAGTTCCAGGCCGCTCGTGAACGACGCCGGCCGGGACGACAGCGGATCCACGAACTCAATGTGCCGGGCCAGGAGCTGCAGCGGCGTTGAGTAGTCGTCCTCTTGCTGGGGCTGCAGGACGGGGTAGAACGGATCATTCAGAATGCCGAGGCCAAGGCCCGCCATGTGGAGCCGCAACTGGTGCGTCTTGCCGGTGTGTGGCTGGAGCCGGTAACGGCCCACCCCGTTCCGTTCTTCGAGAAGCTGCACGCGCGTCTCGGCGTTCGGCTCACCGGGTATCTCCTGCGCCAGAAGATAGTCCCGGGACTTCACGATGCGGCTATGGACAGTCCGCGGATGCGAGTCGAGCTCCAGCGACGGGTCGATGGGGGCAGCGGCCTCGTACTCCTTGCGGATGCGGCGGTTCTCGAAGAGCAACTGGTAGGCGCCGCGCGTAGCGGGATTGGTCGAGAACATGAGAATCCCGGCGGTCATGCGGTCCAGGCGGTGCATGGGAATCAGGTCCGGCAGGTCGAGCTGGACGCGTAACCGCACGAGCGCCGACTCCGCGACGTACATTCCGCCCGGCGTGGTGGGCAGGAAGTGGGGCTTGTCCACCACCAGGAGGTTCCCGTCCTGGTGCAGGATGCTCAGCTCGACAGGAAGACGCTTCTCCACGGGCAGCTCGCGGTAGTACCAGATGAAGGTGTGTGCGGTCAGGGGAGTCCGGCGGGTCAGCCGCTCGCCACCGAGCGCAACCACCTCACCGCGGTCGAAGCGCTCGGCGATTCCGTCCGGGTCCACATGGTTCCACCGGTCGAGGATGTACTCCAACGCAGTGCTCCACGGGCCCTCCGAGGGGAGCCGAAGCCGCGTGGCGTTGACACCATTGCGGACCGGGAGCGGGGATTGCATCACCTATCAAGGGTAGCGAAGAACGCACTGCAGCCTGCATTTACCAGTCCGCGCCCACGGTCAGCACCCGGCGACCCGGTAGAGCGCGGCCGTCCCCTCACTGTCCACGCGTTCGAACCCGTTCTCACGCGTCAGGTCCTGCAGCCCCGGCGCCACTTCTGTTTCTCCCCGGTGCACCGAGCTGATCCCGAAGTCGAGCACATAGCGCACCCCCGTTTCCTCGACGGCAGGGCAGACCTCGGGGTTGGTGGTGAGATCGTCCAGGGATTCGTAGATGATCTTGCCGGAAGGCAGGGCAGGGAGGGTTCCATAAGGCAGCAGCGTGGGAATCCCGGTGTAGGAGTAGGAAAGCGATGCCCCGGTCAGCGGAACCCCCACAACGGCTGAACCCTCCTCTACAGCGTCCGGCAGCCGCTCGATCAGTGCGAGTTCATCGGCGGTCAGCAGGTCCGAGTTGTCCGTGAACCGGTATTTCGAGGCGGCTTCTGCCACTCCGCGCTGCACCGCGCCCAGCGGCGCCAACGCCACACCCAGAAGAACCAGCACGACGGCGGCAGCCGTCACCTGCCTGCCGCTCCGGTTACGGCGGAAGGAACGCACTTTCGGGTGCCGAGCTACGACGTCGATGAGTGCCACCGCTCCGATCGACGCGATGATGATCCCGGCGACCGGCAACATGGCGCTGATCCGGAAGTAGTCGTTGTACCAAACGCCGGCCACGAGCCACCGTAGGTCAGGCGCCTCTTTCCAGTTCCCGATCACAAACAGCATCGCAGCCAGCGCGTACAGGGCCAGCGTCCAGCGGTGCCGCTTCCGTCGGATGACCACGACCGCACCGACCAACATCAGGAAAGCTGCGAGGAAGGCGGGGGGTCGGTAGAGCGGGGACTGCAGCATTACCTCCAGCAGGGCGAAGCCCGCGTTGCCGAGCTCATCCCAGTTATCGGAGCTGGTGCGGGCGGGCCGAAGCAGCATCCATGCGGACGCGAGGACCAGCAGGTAAACACCAGTGGGAACAAGCGTGCGCCACGCTGGTCCGCCGCCTCTGCGAAGGCTGCCGTACGCGGACGCCAGAACGACCGGAAGGCTGAGACCCATTGCGCCGACCAGTGATGACGGGTGTGCCAGCGCCAGTCCCGGGAGCAGGCCGAGCAGCAGCAGGAGGTTCGCGGCCGTCGTCGTACGCAGTGGTGCACCGACGCGCATCAGCTGCACCACCAGGCCGAGCACCGCGGGCAGCATGGCGACGGAGAGCATGAACGGGTAAACCACGCCGAACTCGTACAGGAGGTACGGGAAGCTGCTGTAGGCGCCGGACAGCACGGCGGCGCTGAACAGGGCCCTGCGGCGCTCGCCGGTTACGCGGGTGACGAGGAAGAGGCAGCCGACGCACCAGATCGTCAGGACAATCGTGAGGTTCACCACGTTGATGGCCGCCGGTATGGACAACCCGGAGGACATCAGAACTACGGAAACGAGCGCATGCCAGCCAGCCGGGTAGAAGACGGGGGCCCGCGTACCCAGATACCCAAGGTCAGGGGAGGACGCGTTGCCGCTCTCGGCGATGTAACGGATGGCGTTGAGGTGGAAGATGTTGTCGTGTGACTGGGCGATGTTTTCCGGATTCCCGAAGATCCACAGGGTGATCAGGCCGATGGGGACCGCGGCCACCGCCCACGCGAGCAGGTTCGGCCGCAACGGCCCGCCGGGATCGGTGGCTAAGGCGTCGCCGAAGCGTCGACGGACCAGCCAGAGCACCACACCGACGGCGGCTGTCACACCGATCAGCGGGACAAGCGACCAGCGAACGCCCGCCAGCGCTGCGGTTTCCGAGGCGACGACGACGGCGCTCACACTGAGCGGGCCGGCCAGGGCAAGCAGGGTGAGACGACGCAGCCCGAAGAGCGCGCCCCAGAGCAGGCCGGGGCCGACCAGCACCAGCACCGCAATGAGGAACCCGGGGAGCGTGCTGAGCCAGCTCATGGTCTCCCTCGGTCGGTAATTCGGATGGCGCGGGCGGTACGGACGGTTGGACGGGTGCGGGCGGGCTTCAGGATCACGCGGAAACGCGTGCGGGCTGGCAGTGCGGGCAGTGGTAAAGCACCCGCTGCTCGAGTTCGTTGTCGCCGAGCTCGCTGCGGACCACCCGCGCTCCACACCGGAGACAACCCCGGTCGCTTCTTCCGTACACCCACAGCGGGTCACGCAGCATCGAACCGGTAGTGACCCGGTTGGACCGCTCCTTGTTCACGTCAAGCAGCCGGTGCGCGAGCTCCACCATGCGGGGAAGGTTCTTCACCTCACCCACCGGGGTGAGCGGATGCTCACCAGCCAGGAAACACAGCTCGCACCGGTAAACATTACCAATGCCTGCGAGGTTCCGCTGATCAAGCAGTGCCAGGCCGATTGGTCGATCCGGGTCAGCGCGCAATCGACGCAGCGCTTCTTCAGGGTCCCAGTCAGGTCCGAGTAGATCGGGTCCCAGGTACCCGACGGCGTCGTTCTCCTGATCCTGCGGAATCACACGGAGGAAGCCGAGCTCATAGCCCACAACCGTGGACGTTTCGGTTTCCAGGATGCAGCGTGCCTTGAAGGCCGGGCGCCGCCACTTTCCACCCTTGGCATAGACGTGCCAGAGGCCCTCCATCTTCAGGTGCGAGTGGATGCTCCACTCGTCCTCTACACGGATGAGGAGGTGCTTGCCGCGAGCGACGACGTCGCGCACCGTACGCCCGGTGAAGTTCACCGTGGCAAAGCGCGGTACCCGGATGTCGCAGCGGGTGAGCTCCTTGCCGTGCAGTGCCCCGTTGAGGTCGCGCGCGGCGCGCCAGACGGTATCTCCCTCAGGCACGGATCCTCAATCCACGCGGCGTGCTGTAGAAGCCGGCGTCGGCAAGCGCCCGGCCGGCCGCGGAATCGAGCGCCGACTCACCGTTGATCTTCTCGACGGCCATCTTGTCCGCCGCCCCCTGGCGGATTACGGCCACCAGCGCAGTTGCCGCAGCTGTCATCGAATCTGTTTCCCCGGTGTAGGTCAGCATCGTTTTTCCGCCGCGTTCAACGTACAGCGCGAGCTGCCCGTCGACGAGCACCACCAGGGCACCTGCTTTTCGCCCGGGCCGGTGCCCGCCGTCGTGCTGGGGCCAGCCCAGGGCCGCGCCGAAGGGATTCGCCGGGTCCGTGGCGGCGAGCGCGACGGCGGTGGGCTTCTTCGCGACGGCGGCGTCCGGACGGGCGTCAGCGCTGAACGAGCGGAGACGGTCGACGGTGGCCGGCACCGCGAACTGGGCGGCGCCGAGGTGCTCGATGAAGTATCCTCGGCGGCAGCGCCCCATTTCCTCCAGCCGGGACAGCATCTTGTACATGAGCCCAAACCCGCCGGGGATGCCTTCGCCGGCAACGGAGCCGCGGGTAAGGACGCCGTAACGGTCCATGAGTAGCTCCGCGGTGGCATGCGCCTGGATGGTGGTATCAGCCTCGACCGCGGGAAGCAGCGACCACCGGCCGGCCACCTGGGGAGGAGTGCTGCGCTGGTAGCCGGAGCCGCCGTCGTTCCCTGCCGACATCCCGGACGCGCGCGGGTTGCTGCCGGTCAGCGACGGCGCCCTGCCGAGCCTTCCCATCCGCGCCGTCCGTGCCCGCGGTGTGGGGGCGCGCTGCTTGTGGGCCGTTTTCCCGCCGGCGAGCAGGGACCGCACGGGGGTGAACGTATCGTTGCCGATTCGGCCGGCCCAGACCAGGTCCCACAGTGCGGCAGTCACCGCTGGGTCGCCGGGTTGATCGCCGTTGGCAAGTCCCTGAACGAGCTGACGGAAGAAGTACGCGCCACCGCCGGCGAGCAGTTCCAGGAGTTCCTGCTGCAGGGCCGTGGGCTCGAACTCGGGATCAGGCCGCAGGGTCAGCGGTGCGTTCTCGGCGAGGTGGAGCGAGATCCAACCGTCGTTGCCCGGCAGCGATCCCGCGCCGGACCACACAACCTCGCCGGTCGCGGCAAGCTCATCGAGCATCGCGGGACTGTAGTTCGACACCCGTGAGCGCAGGATCAGCGGCTCCCAGGCCGACGCCGGAATAGGCACCCCGGACAGTTGGTCGATGACCGTGGCCACGCCGTCGAGCCCGCGAAGCCCCGAACCGACGTGCTGCCACGCGGGCAGGAACCGCCCATACGCTGCCGGGTCCACCGGCTCCACCTCGTGCCGCAGCGCAGCGAGCGAACGACGCCGGAGCCGCCGGAGAACCTCGGAGTCGCACCATTCGCTCGACGCAGCCTCGTGCCCGGGGGCGGACTCGGTGGGCCGGAACTCGCCTTCCACCACGCGCCCGTCAGCGGACAATCGCTGCAGGGCAGTGACGACGACGGCGACGCCCAGTCCCAGCCGGGCAGCGGCTTCGGCTGCGGTGAAGGGGCCATGGGTGCGGGCGTAGCGGCCTACGAGGTCACCCAGCGGGTCCGGGACGGGTTCAATGAAGGCCAGGGGAACGCCCATGGGCAGCGGCACTCCGAGTGCATCGCGCAGCCGGGCGGCATCTTCCACCGCGGCGATGCGTTCGGCGCCGGCGACGTTGACCCGCAGCGCCCGGTTGGCTCTGACGAGCGCGTCAATGTGGGTGGCGGCTTCTTCGGGCTCTTCGGACCGTTCGGCGATCTCGGCGGTCGTGAGCGGTCCGAGGAGACGCAGCAGATCGGCGACGCCTTCGAGCCCTCGCGTCTTCCTGTCTGGAGCGAGGCGTTGCAGTTCCTTTTCGGTGTCGGTGATTACGCCGGCGTCGAGCAGTTCCCGCAGTTCCGCGCGCCCGAGCAGCTCGTTAAGGAGCGTGGGGTCGAGGGAGAGCGCGGCGGCGCGGCGCTCCGCCAGCGGGGAATCACCTTCGTAAAGGAAGGATGCGACGTAGCCGAACAGCATGGTGCGCGCGAACGGAGAGGGTTGTGCCGTGGTGGTCTCGACGATCCGCAGTTCACGGCGGTCGATCTGCCCGGCGATGTCCTTCAGCGCGGGAAGATCGTAGACGTCCTGCAGGCACTCGCGGACCGTCTCAAGGATGATCGGGAAGGTAGGGAACTTGCGCGCCACATCCAACAGCTGGGCGGAGCGTTGCCGCTGCTGCCAGAGCGGGCTGCGCCTGGACGGGTTCTGGCGCGGCAGCAGCAGCGCGCGCGCCGCGCACTCGCGGAACCGGGAAGCGAAGAGCGCCGAGCCGCCCACCTGCGCGGTGACGATGCCGTCCAGTTCCTCTGCATCGAACAGGAACAGATCCGCTCCGGGCGGCTCGTCTTCCATCAGGGGCACCCGCAGCACGATGCCGTCGTCGGAGGCCATGGCGGAGCCGTCCATCCCGTACCGCTGCTCCAGCCGGGCGCCGACGGCGAGCGCCCACGGTGCGTGCACCGGCATGCCGAACGGGCTGTGGAGGACAACCCGCCAGTCTCCGAGCTCGTCGTGGAAGCGCTCGACTACCAGCGTGCGGTCGCTCGGCACGACTTCCGTGGACTGCTGCTGTTCCCGGAGGTAGGCCAGGAGGTTGCCGGCCGCCCACTCGTCCAGGCCGCTCGCGCGGCACCGGGCGACGGCGTCGTCATCCGACGCACTGGAAAGCTCCCGGACGAATTTCCCGAGTGCCCGGCCGAGATCCACCGGACGGCCGAGCGAATCACCTTTCCAGAACGGAAGCTTGCCGGGCTGCCCGAAGGCGGGGGAGACCAGCACCCGGTCGTGGGTGATGTCCTCGATACGCCAGCTGGTTGCCCCCAGAGCAAAGACGTCCCCCACCCGGGACTCGTAGACCATCTCCTCGTCGAGCTCGCCAACCCGCCGGCCGCCGCGGTTCGAACCCGCATCTTCCGATCCGACGAGGTAGACGCCGAACAGTCCGCGGTCGGGGATGGTGCCGCCGGAGGTGACAGCCAGGCGTTGGGCGCCCGGCCTTCCCGTGATGGTCCCTTCAACCCGGTCCCAGATGATGCGGGGCC
Source organism: Arthrobacter sp. TJ-170 (assembly GCF_058269305.1). Classification (NCBI taxonomy): domain Bacteria; kingdom Bacillati; phylum Actinomycetota; class Actinomycetes; order Micrococcales; family Micrococcaceae; genus Arthrobacter; species Arthrobacter sp. TJ-170. The sequence goes on from NZ_JBZCNL010000003.1 coordinate 301,959, forward strand.
TCAGTTCAGCGAACTCGTCCGACGGATACCGGCCGGCGAGGAGGTCGAGGGTAGCTTCGAAGGCGGAGCGAGGCAGGGTCGCGAAGGGCGCCGACTTACGGACGACGTCGAACCATTCCTCGACGTCAATGGTGCCCAGGGCGGCGGCTGCAACGGTCTGCTGGGCGAGGATGTCCAGCGGGTTGGTGGGAATGTAAAGGGGCTCGATCCGCCCCGCCAGCATCCGCTCGACAGTGACTGCGGTGTTCACGAGGTCTCCGCGGTGCTTCGGGAAGAGCACGCCTTCGGAAATTTCACCCACCTGGTGCCCCGCACGGCCCACGCGCTGAAGCCCGCTGGCCACCGAGTGCGGGGATTCGACCTGGATCACGAGGTCCACGGCGCCCATGTCGATGCCCAGCTCCAACGACGACGTCGCCACCACGCAGCGAAGGCGGCCGGACTTCAGGTCATCCTCGATGAGCGCGCGTTGGTCCTTTGACACGGAACCGTGGTGCGCCCTCGCGAGCAGCGGCTCCGCGCCGTCGGTTTGACCGGCCTGGGCCATCAACTCGGCCGGGGTGCGCTTCGGCTCCGCTTTTTCGGTCGGAGGCGCGTCACTCGGCGGATCCCAGAACGTGGCCGCTTCGAGGCGCTCGGCGTGGATCTCGTTCAGGCGGGCGGTCAGTCGTTCAGCCAGCCGCCGGGAGTTGGCGAAGACGATCGTGGACCGCTTGGTCTCGATCAGGTCGACGATCTTTTCCTCCACATGAGGCCAGATGCTCGGCGAGGGGCTGGGGCCGCCGTCGTCGTCATTGGTGGGGGCGCCGCCGAGTTCCGTCATGTCCTCCACAGGGACGGTGACCGTCAGGTCCCACGACTTCTTCGAGGGCGGGGACACGATTTCCACGGGCGCATCGCCGGCGAGGAAACGGGCGACCGTCTCCTTCGGTTCAACCGTCGCCGACAGGCCGATGCGCTGCACGGGCCTGTCGAGCATTGCATCAAGACGCGCGAGGGAAAGGGCGAGGTGCGCGCCGCGCTTTGTGCCGGCGACGGCGTGGACCTCATCGACGATGACCGTGTCCAGGTTCATCAGGGTTTCCCTCGCCCGGGACGTGAGCATGAGGAAGAGCGATTCAGGTGTGGTGATCAGGATGTCCGGCGGACGCGTCAGCAGGGCGCGCCGCTCGGCCTGCGGAGTGTCGCCGGAGCGCACGCCCACCGTGACGGACGGTGCCGGCAGCTCGAGCCTCTTGGCGGTCTGCGTGATGCCGATGAGCGGAGCGCGCAGGTTCCGCTCCACGTCGACGCCGAGTGCTTTCAGCGGCGAGATGTACAGGACACGGGTTGACCGTTTGCCCTCGACCGGCCGTGCAATGAAGCTGTCCAGCGCCCAGAGGAACGCGGCGAGGGTTTTGCCTGAGCCCGTTGGTGCGACAACGAGTGCGTGAGAACCGGCAGATACGGCGTTCCACGCGCCCTCCTGGGCGGGGGTGGGTGCGGAGAAAGCGCCCTCGAACCACTGGCGGGTGGCGGGCGTGAATTTCTCAAGCACCGATGTCATCGATTCATCATCTCCTACCCCTCCGACATTCTGTCAGGTGGGTGAGGAGCGCGGCGGTGAGGAGTGCGGCGGTGCGGTGCGCCGCTAGGGTGCCAACGGCTTGGTGGGGGCCACCGTCATCAGCACGATGTCCTCGGAGGCGCACGCGGTGCCTGCCTGGTCGACGATCAGCGCAGCGGTGTCATTCGGCGGGTACACGAGCAGCCCCACGGTCTCCGTCAGCCGGCACTCCGCTCCGTAGTTTTCGGCGTTGGTCTGCTTCACGGGTGCTATAGCGGACTCGCCCGGTGCCAGAGTCACCTCAGTGGACTCACCCGGATCCCGGTCGGCGGGCGCGCCCACCTGGTTGCCCGCAGCGTCGACGTAGGAAACCCCGGGGTAGCCGGTGATCTCGCACTCCTCGTCGGCCAGGTTGGTGAAGATGATCTGCCGGTAGACGCTTCCCGCTGCTCCGCCGCCCATTTCCGTTTCGAGGACAGCGCTGAGCATGTCGGCGGTGCACACGCTCTCCGCGGGCGCCGCCGTCGGGCTGGATGTCTCCGACGGGGCCGGCTCACTGCTCTCAGGGGGTTCCGCCGATGCCTCGGCCGATGCTGATTCGGATTCGGTGGGTTCGGGCGTCGGCTCGGCTTCCGCTGTCGTCGGCTCGACACTGGCCGACGATGCCGGCGGTGTCCCCTCCTCGGCCGGATCGCTGGGAGCGCACCCGGTAAGGGCGAGCGTTCCAACGGCGACGGAGGCAGCGAGCAGGCGGGCAGCGTATGCGCGGGGAGTCATAGGACCACCCTTATGGGCAAGGATCCCTGCGTCAATCAGCCTCGACGGCGCGGGGGCTGATTGACGCAGGGATCGTTATTTTCCTACGCCCTGGCCTTGCGCGTGCGCAGGAGGGCCGCGACGCCGGCGATCAGGCCAAGAAGGCCTGCCCCCAGTCCCACGTAGCCGGCTGCCGCTGCGCCCGATGTGTCACTGCTGGCGGACGCGCTCTCCAGACCGGTGGCCTCAGCGGCGGTTCCGGGTTCGGTAACCTCGTCCTCTGCATGACCGTGCTCGTCCGCCCCGGTCAGCGTGATGGTCGGTGCGGGAGCATCGAGGCTGTGCGGGTCCTCGCCCTCGGCGGGAACCTCCGCCCAATCGGTTTCGCCCTTCTCGCAGGTCTGGAGGACGGGGAACGCGATGGTTTCGCCCTCGCTCTCCGGAAGCTGAACGGAGATGTCGAATTGCTGCAGGTAGCCGTCCTCCACAGGAGTGTCGGCCGTGTACACGATCTGTCCGATGCGCTCGGTGACACTGCTGCCGTTGTCCAGGGTCAGTGGCTCATCGAGTGTTTCCGTGACCTTTTCCACTGTCCAGCCGGGCACGATCTCCGGCTTTGCGTCCACCAGTGGTTCCGGCAGCGAAATGGTGAGCTTGTTGGTCGCTGATCCGTCGCAACCGTGGGAAAATCCAACGGTGAGCAGGGCGTACGCCCCGGCTGCCGTTGTATTGGGAGTAATGGTGACGTGGGCGGCGGCGCCCGCGGCGCCGAGGCCCATCAGGCCCGTCGTTGCTGCAGCGGCGATCAGGGTACGGCGAAGTGAACTCTTCATGGTGTTACCTCTCAAGGTGCTGCCCAGGGGACAGCTGAAGTGTGGAAGTGACGCAACCGGGAGCAGAAGCGTCTGTGGTGATCAGTGAGAGGTACGCAGGGGCGGGCCGCGCAGCGGTCTGGTGCGCAGCAGCGGCTCGAGGTAGTTGCGGGCGGGAGCCTCGGGAAGAAGCGGCAGGTTGGCCAGCGGCGGATAGATGACAGGCTGCGGCAGCGCGACGAGAGGCTGCATCCACTGCGCAGCCAGTTCCAGCGCCGCTTCCCCGTGATACAGCATCAATGCGGTGACGACGACGGCGGCAGCATGGGCCCCCAGCATCAGCGGACTGTCAAACATCGAAAAGGCGTGCGCATGCTCCAGTCCGCCCGTCGGCGCGCAGTGCACCTGCTGCGGACCAAAGTGGCTGCGCGGGGCAGGGACGCACGCCGCCGTCGTCGTAAGCGTTGTGAACGCTTCATGCAGGAGCACCTGGCCGGCACCCAGGATGCCAAGGACGGAGGGGAGCGGGAGTTTTCCCCGCGAAAGGATGGTGACAGCAAGCAGCGTGGTGACGGCCAGCGTGCTGAGGATCAGGGGGCTGGGAAGCGCCGCCCCACCGGCGAGGTGTGCGCCTGCGGCGAGGAAGAAGACGACGACGGCGGTCGCTGCGGCGCGCATCATGCGCAGGTGTGTGCCGGCCATCAGTTCCCCCTCCCGGGACTTCCTACCTCTTTCTACTTCACGTAGAAGTGGTGTTGCAGTCCTACTCTATTCGCTGCCGCCGACGGTTTGGCTCGGTCGTATGCCTACTCGTGATGGTAGGGGCGGCGCCCCGCGATTTCCTGGGACCGGTAGAGCTGTTCGGCCAGAATGAGCCGGACCAGTTGGTGCGGGAAGACAAGGGGCGAGAGGGACCAGACAAAGTCTGCTCGCTGATGCACTTCAGTGTTGACGCCGTAGGCGCCTCCAATGATCAGCGTGATGTTGCGGGAGCTGTCGAGAGGTTGTTGAAGCCGGGCAGCGAGCGTCGGAGAGTCGACGGCCTTGCCACGCTCATCGAGGAGGATGACATAGTCAGTGGCGCCCTTCCCCCTGAGCCGTTCGAGGAGGCGTGTCGATTCCTCATCCCGTGCGGCGTCGCCCTCGCGAGCGGAATGAGGGATGAGCTGCCAGGTGAGGTCGAAGGGCTTTTTGAGCCGCTTCTCGTAACGGGCGATGCCCTCAGCCACCCAGGACTCATGTTTCCGGCCGACAGCCAGCGCGCGTAATGCCATAGGACAACGCTAGCGCCGGCGCGGGGTGCCCGAATCGAAGCTTTTCCCAAGGTCCGGCGCGCAGAATTAAAGCACCACTCTCAGTACAAGTGTGAACGTGCACCCTCGAACAGCAGGTCCATCGCCTGTTGCCGCATACCGGCTCTCCGGAGCCTACATATCGCTCATCAACCGCGACTTTGAGGTTGTTTGACGAACCAAGGGGACCCGAGATGGACATATTCGAAAGCCTGGAATCAAACGTTCGTTCCTATTGCCGGAGCTGGGACACTGTCTTCTCCCATGGGGAGGGAAGCCATTTACGCACCGAGGACGGGGGCGAGTATGTGGATTTCTTCTCCGGGGCTGGAGCCCTGAACTACGGCCACAATAATCCTGCTCTGCTCGCGCCGCTCATTCAGTACCTGCAGTCCGGCGCGATTGTGCACTCACTCGATATGAAGACTCCTGCCAAGCGGAGGTTCCTGGAAGTCTTCCGAGACCTCATACTCACTCCGCGCAGGCTGGACTACAAGGTGATGTTCACGGGCCCGACGGGCACCAACGCCGTGGAAGCCGCCCTGAAACTTGCGCGCAAGAACACAGGCAGGCACCACGTCCTCAGCTTCACCAACGCATTTCATGGGATGACGCTCGGCTCCCTGTCCGTAACCGGTAACTCCATGAAGCGTGGGGGCGCCGGCATCCCGTTGAACAACACCTCGAGCATCCCGTATGACGGGTATCTTCCCGACCAGGCGGACGACCTCATCTGGTTGCGCCGGGCCCTGGAGGACAGTGGTTCGGGCGTGGACAAGCCGGCTGCCGTCATCGTCGAGACCGTCCAGGGCGAGGGCGGACTAAGAGCAGCACGAGCAACGTGGCTCAAGAGCCTGTCGGAACTATGCCACGCGCACGGTGTCCTGTTAATCGTCGACGACGTGCAGGCTGGTTGCGGACGAACCGGGTCCTTCTTCAGCTTCGAACCTGCCGGCATCACCCCCGACATCGTCTGTCTATCGAAAAGCATCTCCGGCTTCGGGCTCCCCATGGCGCTGACATTATTCAGGCCGGAGCTGGACATCTGGCACCCGGGAGAGCACAACGGAACCTTCCGCGGCCACAACCCAGCCTTTGTCACCGGAGCAGCGGCGCTCGAAGAATATTGGGCCGACGGAAGACTTCAGGAGGAGATAGCCACTCGTACAGGAGAACTGCATGAGCGGCTCGGGGGCATCGCGGCCCGCACCGAGGGGGCAAAGGTCCGCGGGCGCGGAATGGTCGCCGGTATCTTCTACCCAGACCCGGAAACGGCGCGGAAGGTTTCCGCCGAGGCCTTCAACGCGGGTCTGCTCGTGGAAACCTCCGGTCCGCAGAATGAAGTTGTCAAGGTAATGCCGCCATTGACCATCACTGCCGAGGACCTCTCGCGCGGACTGGATATCCTCGCGGAAGCGGCAATGTCGGTGACCGGTGACTCGATTGCCAAAGCTGATCTCCGATGACTACGGACATCGATCTGTCGGCTCCGATCAGCACGCCGGACGATCCCGGGGAGCCTCTCTGTCCTCCGTACGTGGGGCCGTCAAGGTATCTCCCTCCGCACGGCAGCCTGATCGTGCAGAAGTTCGGTGGTTCGTCAGTTAAGGATGCCGCCTGCATCCTCAACGCAGCTCAGCGGCTTGCAGGCGCGCACCTGGCTGGCTACAAGGTGGTGGGCGTCGTTTCCGCAATGGGCGACACCACGGATGAGTTGCTGGAACTGGCTCATAGTGTGTCTCAACATCCGCAGCAGCGGCATCTGGATGCGCTGCTTACTACGGGTGAGCTTGTCCCGATGACACTGCTGGCCATTGCTCTTGCTGACCTGGGGGTTAAGGCGCGCACCTTCACGGGGGAACAGGCCGGCCTGATCACGGACCATGTCTATGGACATGCGCACATCGTTGACGTCAAACCGCACCGCGTCCGAGCCTGCGTTGAACAGGGAGGGATCGCCATCGTGGCGGGCTTTCAGGGGCGCATCCGCAAGAAGAAGAGGAAGCTCACCACCCTCGGAAGGGGAGGATCGGACCTGACTGCTGTTGCGCTCGCCGCGGCACTGGAAGCAAGCCTCTGTGAGATCTACACCGACGTCGACGGCGTCCACACGGCTGATCCGCGGATTGTGCCGACTGCCCGCAAGATCGACGTTCTCTCCAGCGAGGAGATGCTCGAATTCGCAGCCTCGGGCGCCAAAATCCTGCACCTAAGGTGTGTTGAGTACGCTCGCCGGTTCGATGTTCCCATTCACGTGCGGTCATCGTTCACGCAAGCCGCCGGCACTCTCGTCCTACCCTGCCTCGACGGCCACCGCGACACGTCCGCAAGGGAACGGCCCGTCATTTCCACCGTAACAAGCAACAATTCGGCTGCCACCGTGACGCTTACGGAGGTGCCGGCCAAGCCTGACGTTACCGCGCGGATTTTTGAGGACCTGGCTAAATCGGGGCTGGTCGTCAATACGATCACTCAATCTCTCCATACGGCGAACCACTCCAGCTCGGACGTTGTGTTCATAATTCCGGGCGCCGACGTGCCCGCAGCGCTCGCGACGCTCACCGCGATGAAGGCAACGGTCGGTTTCCGGCGCGTGCTGATTCAGGATCATATGGGCGAGATCACGGTTTCCGGGCTCGGGCTGCGTTCCTCCTCGGACGTGCTTTATGCGTTTCTGAGAGTTCTCTCAGATGCCGGCATCCCGGTCCAGCTCGTGGAGACATCGGAGCTGTCTCTCTCAGCAGTTATCCCGGCCGATCGGCTTGAGGACGCGGTGAGCAAGGTTGAAGCGGCATTCGGGCTCGGGAAGGCGCACGCACAATTGTCTGCGGCATACGGGCAGGTTGCCCAGACAGGAGAGACACGTGGGCTCAAGCACCCCTGAACCGACAACACGGCGCCAGCCGACGATCCACGGTCAACAGTCCGCGATTGACCGGTGGAGGACAGGCTCCAAACGACGCCCGGTCCTGCCACCCCTTCCACCAAGTCCGGACGGACAAGCCGGGCATGCGCGGTTGGATACTCTCTTCGAAGCCCGATGCGACCAGATCACCAGGACACTGGGCGAATCACACCTGGCAGTCGACGCCGGCGAGATGACCCTGACATACGGAGACCTCGACCGGGCCGCCAACAGGCTCGGGCGGTACCTACTCGCGCATGGAGTTGCCCCCGGGTCCCGAGTAGCGCTGATGTTCGACGCTCCATGGCGCACCTACGCGGCAATGCTTGCAATCCTCAAAGTCCACGCCACCTATGTTCCGCTCGACCCGGGTTTCCCTCCTGACCGGCTGAAGTACATCATCGATGACGCTGGTGTGACGATGACCCTGACGTTGTCCCACCTCGCTGAGTTGCTACCGCAGGACAGCCCGCTCGTTTGCCTGGACCTGGAAGACTCGCAGATCGAGGAACAAGAACCCTCGCGTCTGACCGGGAATCACTCGGTGGGCGACCTAGATGATCTGGCATACATCATCTATACGTCTGGATCAACGGGCCGTCCCAAAGGCGTCGAGATTCAACACGCGAGCATCTGCAACTTCGTGCAGGTCGCTTCCAACGTCTATGGCCTGCAGAATGATGATCGCGTCTACCAGGGGATGACTATCGCCTTCGATTTCTCCGTCGAGGAAATCTGGGTGCCGTGGATGGTGGGGGCCACACTGGTGCCCAAGCCGCAAGGGGCGAGCCTCCTAGGGGTCGACCTGGCGGCATTCATCCGTGAGAATTCCATCACCGCGGTGTGCTGTGTGCCAACCCTGCTGGCCACAATCGACGAGGATCTGCCCAATCTAAGGTTCCTGCTCGTTTCGGGCGAGGCCTGCCCACGTGACCTCATAGTGCGCTGGCACAAACCAGGCAGGCGCTTCCTCAACGTGTATGGACCCACGGAAGCCACGGTGACCGCCACCTTGGCTATTGCGGATCCGGACAGGCCCGTAACTCTTGGCAAACCCCTGCCTACCTATTCCGCTGTGATCCTTGAGCCCGAGAGTCCGCAGGAGGTCCCGCAAGGCCAGATCGGAGAGATTGCACTGGCAGGGATCGGACTTGCCCGTGGCTATGTCAACAGGGCAGATCTCACCGAGCGGGCCTTCATCCCGGACTTCCTCAGCCTGAGCGACAACCCGTCAGGACGCATCTATCGCACCGGTGATCTGGGCAGGATCAATGACGAGGGCCAGATCGAATATCTCGGTCGGATCGATACCCAGGTCAAGGTTCGGGGCTATCGCATCGAACTTTCTGAGATCGAATCGGTTCTGCTGCAGTTCCCGGGCATCGCGCAAGCGGTCGTCAGCACCTACGAACCCGAGCCGGGCTACGTGGAGCTCGCAGCCCACTACAGTCTGCGTCGTGACACACCGACGGTGGATGAAGCGGATCTGCGGGAGTTTCTGCGGGAGCGCCTTCCGGGGTATATGGTCCCGGCATACGTGGACCGGCTTGACGTAATCCCGATGCTGCCAAGCGGCAAAGCGGACCGGAAGAGCCTTCCGGTGCCTAAGGGAGAGCGCACCGTAACGGGAAAAAACAACTATGTGGCGCCTGCAACTGACATGGAGAAGGCCCTCGCCGAATCGCTCGCCGAGGTTCTTCATGTCGAGAAGGTGTCCGTTGATGACCATTTCTTCAACGACCTCGGTGCCAACTCCCTTCTGTTGGCACACTTCTGCGCGCGCCTGCGCCGCAATGCGTTGTTGCCCCCTGTGTCCATGCGCGAGATTTACCTGAACCCGACGATCACCGCTTTAGCCGACACGATGGGCGACGAGCCGGCGGAGTCTGCAGACGGTTCGCCCTACGATGACACCCCGGTGGCCACAGCGACCACCGCCCAGTACGTCATCTGCGGGATCGTGCAGGCGCTCTGTTTTGTGGGGGTCACCTTCGCAGCATCTTTCATCCTGCTCAGGGGGTACCTATATGCGTCCGCCGGTGAAACGCCTATTGATGTGCTGGTGCGCTCTACGGTCTACAGCATCGGGATTCTCATTGTCCTGTCTCTCCTGCCCATCGCCACGAAATGGCTCTTGGTGGGACGGTGGACCGTCCAGGAGATCCCCGTCTGGTCACTGCGCTACCTTCGGTTCTGGGTCGTCAAGACCCTGATCCGGGCCAACCCCATGGTGATGTTCATCGGCACACCCGTCTACGTCGTCTACCTGCGGGCACTAGGTGCGAAAGTCGGGCGGAACGTCGCAATCTTCGCCGGCTCCGTGCCGGCATGCCCCGATCTTCTGAGTATCGGTGAAGGAACAGTCATCAGGAAGGACTCGGCTTTCGCCTGCTACCGCGCTTACCGCGGGAAAATTCAAACTGGTCCGGTGACCATAGGGGCAAACGCCGTCGTTGGGGAAGCGTCAATCCTGGATATCGGGTCGTCCGTCGGAGACTCGGCGCAACTCGGGCACGCATCTTCCCTCCATGCTTCCCAGGCGATCCCGCCGGGCGAATCCTGGTGCGGTTCCCCGGCCCGCCCAGGCGGCAGCGACTTCCGGCTCGTGAACCCGGTGCGCTGCAGCACCAGGCGGCGGGTTACATACAGTATTTTCACGGTGATCAACCGTGTGCTGCTCATCGGTCCGATCGGGCTCGGCGCCATATCGTTGTTGCTGCCGGCATACCTGGACACCGGCCACCTGAACCACTCAAACTCGCTCTTCTATCTGGAAGCCCTCGGCATATCCTTCATCCTCTTCTTCGGGGCCGTCATCACCGGACTTGTCGTCGTGTCCACGCTTCCGCGCCTGCTCAACCTCGCACTGAAACCGGGCAAGGTGTATCCCCTGTACAGCTTGCCGTACGTTCTGCACGGCATGATCGCGGGATTGACGAATCTTCGCTTCTACATGGAGCTCACTGGAGACAGTTCCCTCATAGTGCATTACCTGCGGCTGATCGGGTACAAGCAACCCGACCTGGTTCAGACAGGCTCGAACTTCGGGGTTGCCCTCAAACACGAGAATCCCTTCACCGTCACCATCGGCAGCGGCACGATGGTCGCCGACGGACTCTCGATCATGAATGCGGACTTTTCGAGCAGCTCTTTCAGGGTCTCTCCGACGACGATCGCGGCACGCAGCTTCTTCGGCAACAACATCGTCTATCCCCCTGGCGCAAGTACCGGCGAAAACTGCCTGCTCGCGACAAAGGTCATGGTGCCTATCGACGGCCCGGAGAAACAAGGTATCGGATTGCTCGGCTCCCCGCCTTTCGAGATTCCCCGCTCGGTGCAGCGCGACAGCGAGTTCAAAAGGATCGAACCGGCGCAGTTCAAAACCCGGCTCGGCGCCAAGAACCGCCACAATGGCGTGACCATCGCGATCTTCCTGATGACCCGGTGGATCCTCACGTATGTAACGCTGCTGGTGGGCTCTTTCGCCGTCGCGTTACACAACATCTTCGACGTCCTGGTCGTAACAGCGGCCTTCATCGGGCTGCTCATATTCACCACTGTGTATTTTATTTTCATCGAGCGGGCATCACTGTTGTTCCGACGTCTGGAACCGCTGTTCTGCTCCATCTATGACCAGCGCTTTTGGCGTCATGAACGATTCTGGAAGCTCAGCGCCATCACCTATCTTGATCTGTTCAACGGGACACCGTTCAAGAACCTCATCTGGAAGCTCCTTGGAGTGCGCGTTGGTAAACGACTGTTCGACGACGGGTGCTCCATCCCCGAGAAGACAATCGTCTCGATTGGCGATGACTGCACCCTGAACACGCTGAGTACGCTCCAATGCCACTCAATGGAAGACGGCGCCTTCAAAGTCGAAGGCATCGATATCGGTGATGGGTGCACAATCGGGGTGAACGCCTTTGTCCATTACGGGGTGACACTGAAAGATTCTGCAGTACTTGAGGCGGACACCTTCCTGATGAAAGGCCAGACAGTTCCCGCGGGGACGGTGTACGGCGGGAATCCGGGGCACGAGCTACGCGTTCAGGCAGCGACCAACGCTTAAACAATGGGTTCCCCTCCTCGCTCAACGAGAAGGGGAACCCGTTACTGCAGTTCAGCGGATGAAAATCCGCGCGTGGCGGTGACGGTGGGATTTGAACCCACGTTGGCTTTTACACCAAACAACATTTCGAGTGTTGCACCTTCGGCCGCTCGGACACGTCACCAACGGTGCCACTTTACCGGCTGAGGTGCTCCACTCCCAAAATGAGCGGAACTACAGGTCTACGACGTCGTTCCTGCGCGGATCGGGGCGATCGCCCGAGACCATGCCCTTGGCGATCTTGATAGCGGCGACCACTCGGGGAGTGTCCAGAGACCAGTACTCGGCCGTGTCGCCGTCGACCTTGATGAGGGCAATTGACGGGTCATTCTTTCCGTCAAACCAGGGCTTCACGGATGCGCTCCACAGCTCATCGATCTTGGCACGGTCCTTTGTCAGCGTGGCCGTGCCGGCGATCGAGACATATCCCTTGCCGCTGCTGATGGACACGTTCACCTGAGGGTTGGCTCGGATCTCGTCCGCCTTCGGGGAGGGGTCGTCCGTGAAGAACCACAGGTCGCCGTCGAAGTCGGCGTCCTGCACCGCAAGCGGTCGGCTGACGAGCTGACCGTGAGCGTTTACCGTCGTCAGGATGGCGATGTCCGCATCCTTCACGATCTTGACCAGTTCCTTCATGCCGTCCTGCTGCGAGTTCATTGCTGCTCCTTCGTGATGAGTTGTGTGATGAGTTGGCGGCTGATTCGTTGAGGAGGAGTGATCTTTCGGTTTCGGCGGAGCGCTTCGATGGAGGCGTCCCAGCCTGCCCCACCCGCCGGTGACGGAGTTTGCCCCACGGGCAGGTGTGAACACCGTTCCCGGGTGCGGAGCTACGCGGCCACGGCGAAGGGCAACGAGGTTCATCACTGGGCCTACGCACAGGTCATACAACCGCGGAAGCAGGGCGTGCACGGGTATGAGGGTTCGCTGCACTGCTCCCACAATGGTGACTGCCCGCGGAGTTTTGACACTGCGAAGAATCGCCTGCGCCACCCGCTCGGGATGGACCACCGGCGGCAGGGGGTGGACGTGATGCCCGGTGTAGTTCGCGGCGTGCTGATAAACGGGCGTATCGATTGTGGCGGGGAGCACCAGGCAGACGTGGATGCCGCGGGCCTTGCGCAATTCCTGACGGAGCACGCGGACAAAGCCGTGCAGCCCAAACTTGCCCGCTACATATGCGGATACGTACGGAGAGGTGATTCTCGAATAGACGGATCCGATGAAGATCAGGGTTCCGGTGCCCTGTTGCCGCATCTGCGGGAGCGCCTGCCTGGCAGTGTTGGCAGCGCCTACAAGGTTGGTGTCGATGACGTTCCTGAACACCTCCGACGGAGTGGCCTCGAAAGTTCCATAGGCGAACACCGAGGCGTTCACCACGCAGACATCGATTCGGCCGAATTCATCAACGGCGGCCTGCATCAGCGCCGCCACCTGAGCTTCGTCACCGACGTCCGTCGGGAGGCAGATCACGCGGGCCCCGCGCTCACGGCACTCGTTCCCTACTTCCTGCAGGTTGTCGTTCCCGCGCGCAGCGAGAACCAGGTGGGCGCCCTCTTTCGCGAAACCCCGCGCAGTGGCCCGGCCAATCCCGCTGCTGGCGCCGGTGATGACGACGACGGCGCCACTGAGGTCAGCGGACACGGTCGAAAACGCGCAGAAGGCTGTCGGTCACCACGCCTTGCGCAACATGGGACACGAGGCCCCGCGCGTGTGCCTGCCAAGGGTATTTGTTTGGCCCCGATGCCAGTCCGAGACTCGGCGCCAGAATTTCATCCATTAGCACGAACAGGCCCAATCCGTAGAGGGATCCATTGCCCGCACGCAGCGCCGGGACCCCATGGCGGGCTACACAGTAGAGCGCGGCGGGAAGCACTCCGAGAGCGTAGTGCACCAGCATGCCTGGAGCGCTGGGCTGCTGGGTGGGCAGGTTGGCGCCGGTGAGCTGAGCGATTTTCCTCACCGCTGCATGTGCCACGTCCCTGTTGCCGATCCGTGCGAGGTGCTCGCGGTTGAGCGCCGTCGAATTCTCACGGTTGTACATGAACCAGCCGAGCTTATCCATCACCCATACGCCGGCAGCCCCAGCCACCGCTCCGCGCATCATTTCACCGGACGTGTTTTTCTGTCGCTTCACTTCGAGCCTCCGCGGGTTGATAAGCAGGCTTATCACTCCAGTATGTTGGCCACGAGGATGGAAGGGAAGCTTCCAGGATGGCAGCCGCTACCGCCGTCAGCGTCTGCGAACAGCGAAGAACTCCTTCAACAGGGCAGCACACTCGTCCTCAAGGACGCCGGGAAACACCTCAGTCCAGTGGTTCAGGCGGCGTTCACGCAGAACGTCGAAGACCGACCCGGCTGCGCCGGCCTTCTCATCCAATGCCCCGAAGACAACCCGGGGGATCCGCGCGAGAACGCTGGCTCCCGCACACATCGAGCACGGCTCCAAAGTCACCACGAGCGTGCAGCCTTCCAGCCGCCATGCCCCGAGGGCAGCGGCTGCCCGGCGAATCGCGAGTACCTCGGCGTGGGCGGTGGGATCACCGGTCGCCTCGCGTTCGTTCCAGCCGGTGGCCAGTACCGTGCGGTCCGGACCAACGACGACGGCGCCAATCGGCACATCCGCCGTCTCACCTGTGCGCCGGGCCGCCTGCAGAGCCAACTCCATCCACGCGGCGTGATCCCGCTGTGCGGGGGCAGAATGGGCGGGCATGTGCCAATGATACTTTTGAGCAATGCGCGTTCTGGTTGTCGACCATCCCCTGGTGTCCCACAAACTGACGGTCCTGAGGGACAAGAACACTTCGTCACCGGTTTTCCGGCTGCTTACGGAGGAGCTGGTGACCCTGCTCGCCTATGAGGCAACCCGGGATGTGCGTGTTGAACCGGTGCAGATCGAGACACCGGTGACTACCGCCGTCGGAACCGGTCTGGTCAAACCTACGCCGCTCGTGGTTCCTATTCTGCGCGCCGGACTGGGCATGCTCGAGGGGATGACGCGCCTGGTGCCCACCGCGGAAGTGGGCTTCCTTGGTATGGCCCGCAACGAGGAAACCCTCGAAGCTATCACCTACGCCGAGCGGCTGCCGGATGACCTGACCGGCCGTCAGGTGTTCGTTCTTGACCCGATGCTTGCCACGGGAGGCACCCTCCGTGAAGCAATCAAGTTCCTGTTCCGTCGCGGCGCAGCCGATGTAACCTGCATCTGCCTTCTTGCTGCGCCCGAGGGCCTGGAGGCCCTCAAGCAGGAACTGGAGGGCGCCAACGTCACCATAGTTCTGGCATCGATTGACGAGAAGCTGAACGAGAACGCCTACATCGTCCCCGGCCTGGGGGATGCGGGGGACCGCCTGTACGGCGTCGTGGGCTAGGCCACCCCTGTCCACCATTCGGGCAACGGGGTGAGACCCTGCAGTGCAACCGGTTCACTTCTTGGACCATTTGTTTCCTGCGTGAGGAAGGGAACCCGATTCGTCCACGAATGTGGGGTGTCGGCGCGCCGCCGTTGACGAATTCTCTACTTCAGCCGCAGTCCAGAATGCGGACGCTTTACCATTGTTACTTGTGCGTAGCGGATTGTTACGTGCAATAATTCGGATTGTGAACACCAACTCAGCAGCATCTGCAGCCGCAGCATATTCCTCGGGCATCATGTCCGCGCAGGGATCGCGCTGTTGTCGAATGTGCGCGTAACCGCTTACCCCACACTGTTACGCATTTTCTAGCCCAACGGCGGGCTCCACAGAAGCTCCATCTCGACCGGGCACACCCCTGCATTCGAGCCGTGATGACGGCGATTCACCATGAGGTTGTTTAGACATGACCCTTTCTTCCGGATACGTCCACATTTCCCTCCGCAACGCCCAGAACCGGGCCAGCGCTCAACGGCAGGCCTACGGTCAGCGCCCAGGTCTTCCGGCCTACAGTCAGCCGGCTGCTGCCGCATATGCTCCGGCTTACGGACAGCTGCAGCCCGTACCATCATCTGCTGACAATGCGCAGCCCATCACCGCACCTCTCCCGGTGGTCACTCCCAACGGGATTCCCGGACCGCAGCCGGTTACCGGTGACACAACCGCACGCGGCTTCGTGCTCTACGTTGCGCTGGATGAGGATACCGCCGCTGAGCATGACACCACGCTGAGCAAGCTTGCGCAGGACGTGAGGGCATATGTCCGCACCCTTGTCCCCGGCGCACAGAGCCACGCCGCTGTCGCCCTCGCTCCGGCAGACGCTGTCGGCACTGATATCGACGTTGTCCGGCAGGCGCTGGGAGACCCGACGGTGAATCGCCGTCCACGCACCGACCAGCAGCCCACGCCGCCGCCGGCCCCACGCCCCACCGGCGTACTGATCGACCTTTCGCGGCGCGAAGTGCACCTGGACGGGGACATCCTGAACCTGACGTTCAAGGAATTCGAACTCCTCAACTACCTGGTCGAGAATGCGTCGCGGACTGTTGGGCGCGAGGAACTCCTCTGCGGACTGTGGCGCAATGCCGACGAGGTGCCGAATGAGCGCACCATCGATGTGCATATCCGCCGCCTGCGCTCGAAGCTCGGTCGGCTGGCCAACACCGTACGCACAGTTCGGGGACAGGGTTACCGCTTCTACGAGCACCCCGAGGTTGTTGTCTGGGCCGCTCCGGAGTACTCGATCTAATCTGCCGCTTCGCACGAAGTAGGGTGAGGGGATGTCCTCGCACCATCTGAAGCGCCTGATGCTCATGCGCCATGCCAAGTCTGACTGGCATGGCGATGTGGGCGACCATGAGCGTCCCCTGAGTGCCCGCGGGCATCGGGATGCGCCCCTGATCGGGCGCTGGATGGTGGATAACGACGCCCTTCCTGACCTCATCATCACGTCAACGGCACTGCGCGCGCGCCAGACCTGCATCTGGATATGCCAGGAACTGGGGGAGAAGGCACCGACACCCAGGCTCGAGCCGAAACTCTATGCGGCGAGCGCTACCGAAATGCTGGCCGTCATCAACCACGTACCGGAAACGGCGACAAGCGTCCTGGTTATTGCGCACCTGCCCGGCATCCAGAACCTCGCCATGCGGCTCGCGTCAGTCGACTCGGACGAGGACTCCGTCGTCGACCTTGCCACCCACTACCCGACGGCGGGACTCACCGTCCTTGACCATGCCGGCCACTGGGCGGAGCTGGACGGTCGTGATGCCGACGTGACCGATTTCGTAGTCCGCCGCGCCTAAAGCCCGTACTTCTCCAGCAGGCGCAGCCACACCTCACTGATCGTCGGATAGGCGGGCACCGCGTGCCAGAGGCGGTCCAGCGGCACCTCCCCGGTGATTGCGATGGTCGCAGCATGCAGCAGCTCGGCGACGTCGGAGCCGGCGAAGGTCATGCCCACCAGTACGTTCCGGTCCTCGTCGACGACCATCTGCGCCCAGCCCTCATACCCGTCGGCGTGGAGCGAGGATCCGGCGACCGCAAGATCCAGCGACGTCTCGCTGACGTTCAGCCCGTCCGTCCTCGCAGCCTCAAGGGTTCTGCCGACCATGGCTATTTCCGGATCGGTGAAGACGACCTGGGGAACTGCGTACGCGTCCGCGGTTGCTGCGAAGGGGCTCCATGGTTCCGGCTCTCGCTTGAGTAAGCCGTTGGCCCGCGCGACGATGGCGTCGCCGGTCATCCGCGCCTCGTACTTCCCCTGATGGGTGAGGAGAACCTTCCCGGCGGCGTCGCCGACAGCGTAAAGCCACGGATGACTCCTGACCTGCCCGGAATCGTCCGTATCGATCCCCTTGGGCTCCAGCCCGAATTGCTCGATGCCCAGATCTGCCAGTGCCGGATGGCGGCCCGTGGAAACCAGCAGCTTCTCCGACTCCACAACGGCACCGCCCGCCAGGCTCACCCGGAACCGGGCAGCATCGTAGGCAACGGAGTCGGTGTCGGTGTGCAGATGGAGGGTGACGCCGTCGCGCTCCAGTCCCTGCTGCACCAGGCGTGCTGCAGGTTCCGGATAATTACCGAGCAGCCCGCTCCGCGCCACCAGGGTGACCGTTGAACCGAGCCGGGCGTACGCCTGCGCCAGCTCGGTTCCCGCGACGCCGCCTCCCAATACGGTGAGGCTCTCCGGAATCTCCTTGGCGGACGTGGCTTCACGTGTGCCCCAGTAGTTCAGGCCGTCAAGCCCGTCGATGGGTGGGATGAACTGGGTGGATCCGGTCGCGAGCACGACGGCGTGGCGGGCAACCAGGGTGGTGGCGCCGTCGTCGGTGGTTACCTCGACCTGACGCTCGCCGGTCAGGCGCGCACGTCCGCGGATCAGCGTGATGCCGGTGTTGTTGACCCAGTCGGCCTGCGATGAATCGTCCCAGTGGGACGTGAACTCGTTGCGTCGGGAGAGCACTTGTTGTGCGTCCAGCGTGCCGGTGACGGCCTCGCGTGAGCCGGCCACAGCACGTGCAGCCTGCAGGGCGGATCCGGGCCGCAGCAGTGCCTTGGACGGCATGCACGCCCAGTAGGAACACTCTCCGCCCACCAGTTCGGCCTCCACGAGCACGGCGGAGAGCCCACCCCGGACTATGCGGGCGGCAGCGTTTTCGCCGACCGCGCCTGCTCCAATAACGACGACGTCGGTGGTTCGCTCAGCGCTCATGGTCCTGAGCTTTCCACCCGACCCGCGGCTGGGCAAGCAGTTGGCTTGAGTCTGTTCAGGAAGGTTAACGCAGAACCGCCCCGGTTGCCCGGGGCGGTTGGTCTGGTGCGCGCGAAGGGATTCGAACCCCCAACCTTCTGATCCGTAGTCAGATGCTCTATCCGTTGAGCTACGCACGCAATTCAAAAGCCGATTTTAGTGACTTCTTCATGGCCGTTTGGCCGTAGATAACTTTACAGCCATTCTGAACCTAATGCTAATTGGCGTTGATGTGCGTTTTCTACCCGCAGGTAGTATAGACCGGTCTATGTGACCTTTGTCACACCAGGTGTTCCAGTGCTCCATCAAATTCCGCAGAAACTCGCGGATCACCACGAATCCGGGCGGAAGTAAAAGCGAGCGGTCGCGGAAGTTGCCCGGGACCCCACCCCTAGCATCAATACACACCATCCACCCAACGAAGGGAAGAGAAATGGGCGATTTTGCGCGACAGCCGCTGCTCGCGGACCGAGCGACTGACCGGGATGCAGCAACATCCGCACCGACAACCCACCAGGGACTGCTGGCCTGGGTTGAGGAAACTGCCGCGCTGACCCAGCCGGATCGGGTGTATTGGGTCAACGGATCCGAAGAGGAGAACAACCAACTCACCGACGAGCTGGTCTCCGCAGGTACGTTCACACGCCTCAACCCTGAGATCTTCCCCAATTCTTTTGCGGCGTTCTCCGACCCGGCCGATGTTGCCCGCGTCGAAGAGCAGACGTTCATCTGCTCCCGTGACGAGCGTGCCGCAGGGTTCACCAACAACTGGATGGACCCGGACGCGATGAAGGAGAAGCTTCGCGGCCTGTTCGCCGGTTCCATGCGCGGCCGGACCATGTACGTGATCCCGTTCGTCATGGGCCACCTTGACGCCTCGAGCCCTAAATTCGGCGTGGAGATCACTGACAGCGCGTACGTCGTCACGTCCATGCGCATCATGGCAACCATCGGCACAAGGGTCCTCGACCGGTTGACGGAGCTCGACGCCGAATTCGTTCCAGCCCTGCATTCCCTCGGTGCGCCGCTCGAACCCGGGCAGCAGGACGTCCCATGGCCGTGCAACGACGAGAAGTGGATCGTGCACTTCCCTGAGGAACGCTCCATCTGGTCCTTCGGCTCCGGATACGGCGGAAACGCGCTGCTCGGCAAGAAGTGCTACGCGCTGCGCATCGCCTCCGTGATGGCCCGCGACGAGGGCTGGCTGGCGGAGCACATGCTCATCCTGAAGCTCACCTCGCCGCAGAACAAGACCTACTACGTCTCCGCAGCTTTCCCTTCCGCTTGCGGCAAGACGAACCTAGCTCTCCTTGACCCGACCATTGAGGGGTGGAAAGTCGAAACACTCGGTGACGACATCACCTGGATGCGCTTCGGTGAAGAAGGCGAACTCCGCGCGATCAATCCCGAAGCAGGTCTGTTCGGCGTAGCGCCCGGCACCGGTTGGGGAACCAACCCCAATGCCATGCGCGCTATCGCCAAGGGGAACTCAATCTTCACCAATGTGGCACTGACCGACGACGGCGGTGTCTGGTGGGAGGGCATGACCGAGGAAGTGCCTGCGCACCTGACGGACTGGAAGGGTGAGGAGTGGACGCCTTCCTCGGGCGCAACTGCCGCGCACCCCAACGCCCGGTTCTGCACGCCGATTGACCAGATTGACATGCTCGCCGAGGAGTTCAACGATCCGGAGGGTGTTGAGCTGTCGGCCATCCTGTTCGGCGGCCGGCGCAAGACCACGGTCCCGCTGGTCACCGAGTCGCGAGACTGGACCAACGGAATCTTCATGGGCTCCACACTGTCGTCGGAGACTACGGCCGCCGCTGCCGGCGCGGTCGGCAGGGTCCGCCGCGACCCGATGGCTATGCTTCCCTTTATCGGGTACGACGCCGGTGATTACCTGAGCCACTGGCTGAAGGTCAGCGGGAAGGCGAACCAGGCCCGATTGCCGAAGATCTTCCTTGTGAACTGGTTCCGCCGCACGGCGGACGGCGGTTTCGCGTGGCCGGGCTTCGGCGACAACTCCCGCGTACTCAAGTGGATCATTGAGCGGCTCGAAGGCGAAGCCGATGCAGTCGAAACGCCGATCGGGTACGTGCCCGCGCCGGATTCCCTCGACCTGACCGGTCTGGACCTCAGGCCTGCTGACGTCGAGCAGGCGGTTCGCGTCGACAGGGAGGAATGGGCAGCGGAACTCGAAGGAATCGAGCAGTGGTACCAGCAGTTCGGCGATTCGCTGCCGGACGAGCTTTCCAGTGAGCTGCAGCGGCTCAAGGCGCGATTCGCCGTTTAGCGGACGCGTGCTGAGTGACTTGTGTGGCCGGTTCTGCGATGAACGCGGAGCCGGCCACACTGCATTCTCCGGACCGGCTGCTACTGGCGGATCTGCTCGAGTACAGCGGCAGTGAGGGTTTCGAGGGTCTGGGGGTCTTCGGCTTCGGCGTTGAGCCTCAGGAACGGTTCGGTGTTGGATGCACGGAGGTTGAACCACCAGGAGCCGTCCTCGGCAGTGAACGTGAGACCGTCCAATTCATCCACCGTGACGCCGTCGTTTTCGAATTCCTGCCGCACCCGCGCGGTGGCGGAACCGACGTCATCGAGCCGGCTATTGATCTCACCGGACGCGAAGTAGGGCTCGTATTCCCGGCCGAGTTCTGACAGCGGCTGATCCTGCTCGCCGAGCGCGGCGAGTACATGCATCGCCGCCAGCATTCCAGTGTCAGCATTCCAGAATTCACGGAAGTAGTAGTGGGCCGAGTGCTCTCCGCCGAAGACTGCGCCTTCCTCTGCCATGACGGCCTTGATGAATGAGTGGCCAACCCGGGTGCGCACCGGCTGCGCGCCCTCGGCCCGGACGAGTTCAGGCACGGCGCGCGAGGTGATGAGGTTGTGGATGATGACCGGTTTCCGCTCCCCGGCCGCCTGCGCCCGGCGGATCTCCCGCCTCGCGACCATGCCGGTGATGGCGCTGGGCGATACCGGGTTGCCCTGCTCGTCGATGACGAAGCACCGGTCGGCGTCGCCGTCGAACGCCAGGCCTATGTCCGCCCCGTTGCTGACTACAGCCCGCTGCAGGTCGCGCAGGTTCTCCGGCTCGAGCGGGTTCGCGGGGTGGTTGGGGAAGGTGCCATCAAGCTCGAAATAGAGCGGAACGATGTCCAGCGGAAGCGCGTCCAGGTACTCGGCGCCCAGTACTGCGGGAGTGGTGAGCCCGGCCATGCCGTTGCCTGCATCCACGACCACCTTCAACGGACGGCTCCCAGAGAGGTCCACGAGTGAACGCAGGTACTCGGCGTAGTCCTTCAGGACGTCCCGCGAGGACGTGGAGCCTCGCCGGTCGGCCACGGGAATGGTGCCTTCCGCCAGATACCGTTCGGCCAGTTCCTGCACTTCGGCGAGGCCCGTCTCCGAAGACGTCGGAACCGCGCCGGGACGGGACATCTTCATGCCGTTGTACTGAGCAGGATTGTGGCTGGCGGTGAAGGTGACGCCCGCTGCGTTATAGGTTCCGCTGGCGTAGTAGAGCTCGTCGGTAGAAATCAGGCCAAGGAACACGACATCCGCACCGCGGGTGGTCGCTCCTTCAGCGAACGCCTCGGAGAACTCGGGGGAGGAGGGGCGCATGTCTCCACCCACCAGAACCGTTTTCCCGGAGAGCTGCAGCACATCGACGAAAGCCGCGCCGACCGCCCGGACGGACTCCACGGTGATGGTCTCACCAACGATCCCTCGTACGTCGTAGGCCTTGAACGATGCGGAAAGGTCGATGGTTGTGTTCACGCTGGAAAGTCTAACTGCTCAGGCCGGTCCTTCCATGGGCGGGGGAGTAATGGATGACGGCGGATCTCCACACTGCGCAAACGGGCGGCGAATGCGTCAGGAGCAACTGCCATACTGGGGCGCATGGCTGAAACAACCACGCTCCACCAGCAGGCACTTTCGATTCTTCAAACGCTCGTGGGGCTTAAGGACGCCGCCTTCCACGAGGGACAGTTCGAGGCTATCGAGGCGCTGGTCAACGGCGGCCGCCGCGCCCTGGTGGTCCAGCGCACAGGGTGGGGAAAGTCAGCGGTGTACTTCGTTGCGAGCCTTCTGCTGCGTGCTGCAGGCGCTGGGCCAACCCTCATCGTGTCCCCGTTGCTCGCCCTCATGCGGGACCAGGTTGCGGCGGCTGAACGGGCGGGCGTGCGAGCCGCGGCTATCAATTCGGCGAACCAGGCGGAGTGGCAGGAGATCACTGCCCTGCTTGACGCCGACCAGCTCGATGTTCTGCTTGTATCCCCCGAACGGCTCAACAACCCGGCCTTCCGGGAGAATCAGCTGCCCGAACTTGTCCGACGCACAGGGCTGCTGGTGATCGACGAGGCCCACTGCATCTCTGACTGGGGCCACGATTTCCGGCCCGATTACCGCCGCCTCCGCGATCTCATTACTACGCTGCCGCAGGGCGTCCCTGTGCTCGCGACAACGGCTACCGCGAACTCGCGGGTGGTGAAGGACGTTGAGGATCAACTCGGCACAGACGGCACTGCCGTCTATACGCTGCGCGGCGAGCTTGCCCGCAAGTCACTGCGGCTCGGTGTGCTCCGCCTTCCCAGCCCACGTTCCAGGCTCGCATGGTTGCTGACTCACCTCGGAGATCTTCCCGGGAGCGGAATCATCTATACCCTCACAGTCTCCGCGGCGGAAGACACGGCACGCCTTCTGCGTGAAAGCGGGCACGCGGTGCTGGCCTATACAGGGCGTACCGACCCGGCAGACCGGGAATCGGCAGAGAAGGCCCTGAAGAACAACGAGGTCAAGGCACTGGTCGCCACCAGCGCGCTCGGTATGGGCTTCGACAAGCCGGACCTCGGCTTCGTGGTTCACCTCGGCGCGCCATCTTCCCCGGTTGCCTACTACCAGCAGGTGGGAAGGGCCGGCCGTGGGACCCCTAATGCTGATGTGCTTCTGCTTCCCGGGAACGAGGACCGGGAGATCTGGGAATACTTCGCCACGTCGTCGATGCCCGCTGAAGACAAAGCCCAGCGCATCCTCGAAGAGCTGGCCGGTGGCGCGGTTCTTTCCACACCGGCATTGGAAACCCGGGTGGACGTGAGGCGCTCGCCGCTCGAACTCCTTCTGAAGGTGCTTGATGTGGACGGCGCCGTGCAAAAGGTCACAGGAGGCTGGCAGGCCACCGGAAAACCCTGGACCTATGATCGCGAGCGCTACGCGCGGATATCCAAGGCCCGTGTACAGGAACAGAACTCAATGCTCGATTACGAGAACACCGGCGGCTGCCGCATGGAGTTCCTCGCCGCAGCACTGGATGATCCTGCTGCGGCGCCGTGCGGCAGATGCGACAACTGCGCAGGGCCGTGGTACTCGGATGAGGTGTCCCACGACGCGTCCGAAAGCGCCGGCAGCGCACTCGGGCGGGTCGGCGTTCTCGTTGAACCCAGAGGGCAGTGGCCTTCCGGGATGGACAAGCTCAGCGTCCCGGTCAAGGGGCGCATCGCTGGAGACCGGCAGGTTTCCGCCGGGCGCGCGCTCGCACGTATGACGGACCTCGGCTGGGGAAACCGGGTGCGTGAACTCCTCGCGGACTCATCCCAGGACGCACCCCTGGATCCGGCTACCCTGCAGGCCTGTGTTCGTGTGTTGTCCGAGTGGCAATGGGACGCCCGGCCGGTCGGGGTCGTCGGCATGCCATCACGACGGCGGCCCCTTCTCATCCGTTCGCTCGCCGAGGGACTGGCTGGTGTCGGCCGCATTCCGTACCTCGGGACCCTGCAGTTGCCCCAGGGGTGGCCGAGCGGGAGCTCCGGCGGCAACAGTGCGTTCCGTCTTGCCTCGGTGTGGGACAGGTTCGCGGTGCCTGAAGAAGGCCGTGCCTGGTTCGGGGCAAACCCGGGGCCGGTACTGCTCGTCGATGACTTCGCAGACAGCCGCTGGAGCCTCACGGTAGCCGGACGGGCGCTCCGCCAGGTCGGTGCCAAGGAAGTACTTCCCTTTGTGCTGGCGCTGAAGGCCTGACGTGCAGGCCTGGTGGAGCCTGAACCGGCCTTAGACATCCGGCTGACGACAAAAGGAAAGGCGCCCCGGTAACCAAACCGGGGCGCCTTTTCACAACGCGGAGACGGGGGGATTTGAACCCCCGGTAGGCTTTAGGCCCACACTTCATTAGCAGTGAAGCCCATTCGGCCGCTCTGGCACGTCTCCAGCAGCTATTACTAGCCACCCAAGACTACCCAGAACCTCCGGGCAAGAGCAAAATAAGCCCGCCCTACAGCTGGCCGGTGAGCGCCTTCCACAGGAATTCGTAGGACATGGCGTGCATGCGCGCCGCCTGGCGGTTATCCGATGCACCGGCATGGCCACCCTCAAGCGCTTCGTGGAACCACACGTTGTCGACCCCAAGCGCCTTCATCCGCGCCGCCATCTTGCGTGCCTGGACGGGGCCGACACGGTCGTCACTGGTCGCGGTCCAGATCAGCGTCTTCGGATATGCCACACCTTCCTGCAACCGGTGGTACGGCGAGAACGTCCGGACGTATTCCCACTGCTCCGGCTTGTCCGGATCACCGTACTCGGCGATCCACGAATACCCGGCGGAGAGCTTGGTGTACCGCTTCATATCCAGCAGCGGTACGCCGCACGAGATTGCCCCGAACAGATGCGGATACTGCGTCAGCATGTTGCCCACCAGCAGCCCGCCGTTGCTCCTGCCCGTGCAGCCCAGCAGCTCCGGGCGCGTAATGCCGCGGTCCACCAGATCCTGCGCTATGGCCGCGAAATCCTCGTACGCCCGATGCCGGTTGGCATGCAGCGCTGCCTGATGCCAGGCAGGTCCGTATTCGCCACCACCCCGAATATTGGCGAGCACATACACTCCGGGGCGGCCATCAGCGGTCCGGCGCTCCAGCCAGCCCCTGCCGGTGACCCCGCTGTACACCGGCGTCATGGCGTGCTCGAATCCGCCGTACCCGGAGAGCAGGGTCGGGTTGCCGCCGTCGAGCACCAGCTCTTTCGACGCCACCTGGAAGTAGGGCACCCGGGTGCCGTCACTGGACACCGCAAAGTGCTGTTCGACGGTGAAGGACGACTCGTCAAAGTACGACGGCGACGCCTTCACTTCCTCATGCACCCCACCAATGGTGCCCCGCACCACCGTGGTCGGTGTGAGGAAGCCGGTCGCGATGAGCCAGTAGTCGTTGCCGGCGTCATCATCCTCGTCATCCACCGCGTAAGCATCCACTGAGTGCAGGGGCGGGCAGGCGTCCAGCAGCTCAGCCGACCAGGAGTCGGCCGGGTTGAGCACGCGGATCTCCGAGGAGACGTCCTTGAGAAGGTTGAGTAGAAGGTAATCGCGCGTCCAGCTCCAGGACTGCAGGGCGGTGTGCGCATCCGGCTCGAACAGTGGAGTCAGCGCGCGGTTTCCGGCGAGGAAATCCTCCAACAGCGCAGCCTGGAGCGAACCGCCGCGGTAGGTCACGCCATCGAGTTCGAGATCAGTTCGGGGACGGAGCAACAGCCATTCCCTGTGCAGCGACACGTTGACGTCGTCGGGGACGTCGATGCGCACCCACTCGTTCTCGCGGCGCAGATAGGTTCGGCTGGAGTAGAAGTCGACAATGTGCGAAGCGACGTCGCGTTCGAAACCCGGCGTCTGGTCATGCATGACGGCAGCCATCATCGAGTTTTCGGGGATCTCGAAGTACAGCTGCGCAGCTTCCAGCGGCTCACCGCGGCGCAGGGTCCGCACCGTCCGCGGATAGGAGCTCGTGGTCATGGACCCCGGCCCGAAGTCGGTGCCGACATGCAGTGCATCCGGCCCGGCCCAACTGATTCTGCTCTTCGCCACCGGGATGTCGAAGCCGACCTCCGCAAAGGAGCGGTCGACGACGTCGTACTCGCGGTAGCGCTGTGCGTCGCCGCCATCGGGGGAGAGGGCAATCAGCGCACGCCGATATGGCTCGCCGGCAGGTGGGCGAAGGAAGAGCGCGCCGCCCCATACCCACTCCTGGCCCTCGGCTGCCGCCAGGGCATCGACGTCGAGAAGGACGTCCCACTCCGGGGCATCGGTCAGGTAGCTGTCCCAGGTGGTCCGCCGCCACAGCCCTTTGGGGTGATCCTTGTCGCGCCAGAAGTTGTAGTAGTGCTCGCCGCGCTTGCCCACCATGGGAATGCGATCCGTGGAGTCGAGCACTTCAAGCAGACGCTGTTCCCCGGCCAGGAACGCCTCGTTGACGAGGACCCCCTCAGTGACCGCGTTCTGGTCGCGC
Source organism: Arthrobacter sp. TJ-170 (assembly GCF_058269305.1). Classification (NCBI taxonomy): domain Bacteria; kingdom Bacillati; phylum Actinomycetota; class Actinomycetes; order Micrococcales; family Micrococcaceae; genus Arthrobacter; species Arthrobacter sp. TJ-170. The sequence continues at coordinate 328,308 of NZ_JBZCNL010000003.1, forward strand.
ACCCACTCCAGGGGTTTGTCCCCGCGGATGTCCTCAAGCCAAAGGAACTCGTCGTCGATTACCGGGTCATGCCGCTGTGTGGTGGACGTCATACCGTTATCTTAGGCAACCTGCCGGTCGGACGTCTTTCTTGCCCCCTACACAAGGGTCTGCCCATCGAAGGGACAAACTGATTAGATGAGGCTATGCATCTTGCGGATACCCACGACCTGATCCGTGTGCAGGGCGCCCGGGAAAACAACCTGAAGGACATCAGCGTCGAGATTCCAAAGCGGCGCTTGACGGTGTTCACCGGGGTTTCAGGTTCGGGCAAAAGTTCCCTCGTCTTCGCCACAATCGCAGCGGAATCCCAGCGGATGATCAATGAAACGTACAGTGCCTTCGTACAGGGGTTCATGCCGACGCTCGCGCGGCCCGACGTCGACCTGCTTGAAGGGATCACCACGGCGATCATCGTTGACCAGGAGCGAATGGGCGCCAACCCGCGCTCCACCGTTGGTACGGCCACCGATGCCAACGCGATGCTCCGCATCCTCTTCAGCCGGCTCGGATCGCCCTACGTCGGTCCACCCACCGCGTACTCCTTCAACGTCCCGACCCGCAAGGCCAGCGGCGTCATGTCCACTGACAAGGGCGGCCGCGTGGAGAAGAGCGTGGTCAGCGAGGCTGTCTATCTGGGGGGTATGTGTCCGAGGTGCGAGGGTATGGGCAACGTCAGCGACATCGACCGTTCCGCCCTGTACGACGAGACCAAATCACTCTCCGACGGCGCACTGACTGTGCCCGGATATTCGATGGACGGGTGGTACGGCAGGCTGTTCGAGGGCATGAGCCTGCCGATGGACAGACCCATCGCGAAGTTCACCAAGAAGCAGCTCGACACGATGCTCTATGCGGAGCCGACGAAGATCAAGGTCGAGGGCATAAACCTCACGTTCGAAGGCATCATCCCCAAGATCCAGAAGTCGATGCTGTCCAAGGACCCGGAAGCCATGCAACCGCATGTGCGGCGATTCGTGGAGCGCGCGGTGACCTTCCAGACCTGCCCGGACTGCAAGGGGACAAGGCTCACGAAGGAGTCGCTGTCCTCGAAGATCGCGGGAAAGAACATCGCCGAGGTCTGCGCCATGCAGATCAGCGACCTCGCGTACTGGCTGCGGGACCTCAAGGAGCCGTCGGTGGCTCCGCTGCTGAAGGGCCTGCAGCACCTCCTGGACTCCTTCGCGGAAATCGGTTTGGGTTACCTTTCACTTGACCGGCCCGCAGGTACGCTTTCCGGCGGTGAGGCGCAGCGAACCAAGATGATCCGGCATCTCGGCTCCTCTCTTACCGACGTGACGTATGTCTTCGACGAACCCAGCATCGGTCTCCATCCCCACGATATCGAGCGCATGAATAAACTGCTGCTGCAGTTGCGGGACAAGGGCAACACCGTGCTCGTCGTGGAACACAAACCTGAAACGATCACCATCGCCGACCACGTCATCGACCTCGGACCGGGAGCCGGCACCGGAGGCGGAACGGTCTGCTTCGAGGGAACCGTGGAAGGGCTGCGGAAGAGCGACACTATCACCGGCCGTCACCTCGACGACCGTGCGAAGCTCAAGGAGGCTGTACGTCCTTCCCGGAAGTCTCTGGAAGTGCGGGGAGCATCGATGCACAATCTCCAGAACGTCGACGTCGACATCCCGCTCGGGGTGCTGTGCGTCGTCACCGGTGTGGCCGGGTCCGGCAAGAGCTCACTTATCCACGGATCCGTTGCACAGCGCGACGGCGTTGTGGTCATCGACCAGGCTGCCATCCGCGGCTCACGGCGAAGCAACCCTGCCACCTATACCGGGCTGCTCGAGCCGATCCGCAAGGCCTTCGCCAAGGAAAACGGCGTCAAACCCGCCCTCTTCAGTTCCAACTCCGAGGGCGCTTGTCCCACCTGCAACGGTGCCGGTGTCATCTACACGGACCTTGGTGTCATGGCAACCATGGAATCCACCTGTGAGGACTGTGAAGGCAAGCGCTTCCAGGCCGCCGTGCTCGAGTACACGCTCAGTGGGAAGAACATCTCCGAGGTTCTCGCCATGCCGGTGTCCGAAGCGACGGCGTTCTTCGGTGACGGTGATGCGCGCACCCCGGCCGCCTACAAGATTCTGGAGCGTATGGCCGACGTAGGTCTGGGTTACCTCAGCCTCGGCCAGCCGCTCACCACACTCTCGGGAGGCGAGCGGCAACGCCTCAAGCTCGCCACGCAGATGGGGGAGAAGGGTGATATCTACGTCCTCGACGAGCCGACCACCGGCCTGCACCTCGCCGACGTCGAGCAGTTGCTCGGACTGCTGGACCGCCTGGTGGACTCCGGTAAATCGGTTCTGGTTATTGAGCACCACCAGGCAGTGATGGCCCACGCTGACTGGATCATCGATCTCGGTCCGGGGGCCGGGCACGACGGCGGCAGTATCGTTTTCGAGGGAACGCCGGTAGAGCTCGTGGACGGGCACAAGCGTGACCGTCCCACCCTGACGGGTGAGCATCTGGCAGCTTATGTGGGCGGCAGCTGAGCGCGCTCCGCTGTGCGGACTTCGCTGAACGGGACCGCCCTGTGCGGCCGATAACCTAGATGGATGGAAGCGACGCGGACAGTACAGGTAGCCATCATCGGCGCCGGTCCGCGCGGCACTTCCGTCCTTGAACGCCTCGCTGCGAACTGGGCTGCCCGCCCCAAGGCACACCGGCCACGTACCACGGTGCACTTGATCGACCCCTATAACCCCGGTTCGGGGCACGTGTGGCGTACTGACCAGTCGCGGCATTTCCTCATGAACACCCCGGCGCTCTTTCCCACCGTGGTTCCCGTCGGAGAGGCTGCCGCGGAGCGCGCGCAGTCGCTTGTTCCCTGGTCCTTTGACGACTGGCGGCAGATGATGACCGCGGTACCGGATGACCGGCTCGGTGATGAGGACCGGAAAGAGCTTGAGTCGCTCAGCTTCGCGGACTTCGCCAGCCGGCCGCTGTACGGCCGCTACCTCGAATGGGTTTACGCGTCGCTCACCGAGCGCTTTGGTGACGGATTTTCCGTCGTCGAGCACCGCGCCGAGGCACAGCACGTCGAGTCATTGTCAGAGGGCTTCCGGGTCGAGCTCGGCGACGGGGGCATGGTGATGAGTGACGCCGTCGTGCTTGCACTGGGCCATCTCCCCGCGCAACTGAATCCGGAGCAGGAAGCGCTGCGTGACGGCGCAGCCCGCTTCGGGCTGCAGTACTGGCCGCCGAATGTGCCGGCTGACGCTGACTGGAACCGGCTTCCGGCGCGCAAGCCTGTGTTGGTGCGCGGGCTTGGCCTGAACTTCTTCGACATCATCACCCACCTAACCGAAGGTCGGGGCGGGACGTTTGTTCCCAGCGGCGAACCGGCCGGCCGGGCGCTGACATACCGGCCTTCGGGGAGGGAGCCGCTGGTCATCGCGGGGTCCCGGCGGGGTACGCCGTACCGGGCGAAGGCCAAACTGGACAGTTACGTTCCGCGTAGCGTCCGCCTCCGCTACTGCACTCTGGAGCGGGCCTGCAGTTTCGCGGCGAACGGGATCCAGCCCGGTTTCGACCACGACCTCTGGCCGCTGCTGCACCGTGACGCCATCTGGGCCTACTACAGCACGCTCGCCCGCACATCGGGATTGACGGATACCTTCCTTACATCGCTCCAGGACGTGCTCGAGGACTCCGACACTGCATGGCCCGGCCGGCTGGAGCAACTCCTCGACGCGGCGGTACCCTTCGCCGATCGGCTGGATCTCGAAGCGCTCGCCCGGCCGTTCGGACGGCACCGGTTTGCCTCAGCGGAGGAATACAACCGGGCCGTGCTGCACTATCTCGAAGAGGATGCCGCCGGGTCCGACCGCGGCGAAGATGATCCCCTCAAGATGGCTATCGGTGCCATGAACGCGGGACGTACAGTGATCAAACAGGTCGTCTCCGACGGTGGTATCACGCAGGCGTCATGGACCGCGGAACTACGGGGCTGGTTCGAGCCGCTCGTCGAGGGCCTTGCGAGTGGTCCGCCCGCCCTGCGGATTGAGCAGCTTGCCGCACTGGCACGCGCCGGCGTCGTGCGTTTCGCCGGTCCGGCGCCGCGGTACGAGCTGAACAAGGAGCTCGGAAGGTTCGCTGTGTCCTCCCCATGGGTGGTGGGAACCAAGTACGACGCCGGCGTGCTCGTCGAGGCGATGATGCCGGCCAACCGGGTGGATCAGAACCGTTCGGTCCTGCTCCGCCGGCTGCTCGAGGATGGGCTGGTGCGTGCGCGAACCACAATGTCCGAGGGTGGCGTGCCGGAGGTTTCCCCCGGCCTCGACGTTACCAAGCCGCCGTACCGGGCGGTGGGTGCGAACGGTTTGGCGCACGAAAATCTCTTCGTCCTGGGTTTGCAGCTCACCTCTGTCCAGTGGGGGACCGCGATCGCCGCCGAGGCGGGCGCCTCCCTTGACGCAGGAAGCCGGACCCTACGCGACGCTGACGACATCGCACGGGCGATCCTCTCCTGACGTTCCGCTGGTCACCCTGGCGACTTGGCCGGCGGGCTGGCCCGCAACCGGCGCACGAGAAAAGAAAAGCGCCCCTTCCGCTGATTGGGAGGAGCGCTTTTCTCTGTTCGGGAGTTTTTACATAAGCCGCCGTTGCGTTCTAGCCGCGGCGAGCGTCCGCGAGGCACTTTCGGTACTCGGCCATTGCCTGCCCGAAGCTGTTCGGCTTCTCGGCATTGGATCCACGCTCGGGCTTGACCGGGGCGACGCACTCGGTTCCGGCGGCCGCTTCTACGGTGACTGGAACATTCACCGTAGTGCCGGATTCCTTCGCAACCAGGACGATCTTTCCCGCCCCCGGCGTTGCCTCGGGAACTGCAACGGTGACCTCAGCTGCGCCGTCGGTGACGGACATGGTGCCTAGTTCGGTGACGTTTCCGGCGCCGTCAATGAAACTCGCCGACAAGCTGGTGTTTGCCGGGCTGCCCAGCGAGGACAGGTTCAGGTTTGCAACACTGAAGGTGACGGAGTCGCCCGCCTTGACTGTGGTCGGTGCATCCTTCACGATCACTCCCCGACGGTCGAAGCTCGGCGACAGGGGGCTGTTCTGCCCGATGTAGCTGATCCAGGCGTCGCGGTCCACGAGCCCTGAGTCGCGGACGTCGGTGCCCTGCTGGAAGACAGTGAAGTTGTCACCGCCCTGAGCCAGGAAGCTGACCGTCCCGACCCGGTACTCCTTGGCAGGGTCCAGGGGCGCGCCGTCGATGGTGACCGACGTGATGCGGGAGCCCGCTGCGAGATCCGGGTTGTAGGTGTAGGAAACGTTGTCCGACAGCCCGAGGGCCAGGAAGGATCTGGAAGCACCTTCGGGCTGCCACTGCTGCTCCAGCACGGTCTTGAACTGCTCGCCGGTCAGTGTGACAGTCCAAAGATTGTTGACGAACGGCAGGACCGCGTTCGCTTCCGCGTAGGTGATGACGCCGTCCTCGCCGTAGTAGAGCTCGTTGCGGAGCCCACCCGGATTGATGACGCCGATGTCCGCTCCACCCCGCTCAGCAGATGAAAGCGATGCACGCAGAGAATCGGCGACCAGGTTACCGAGCGTCGACTCGGAACTGCGGTCGTCTCGGGCGCCGTCGGCGAAAGCGGTGGTGATGTCGGCGGTCACGGAGCCAACCGGGCGGCTGCCGATAACCTTCGCTTCAGCGAGCGCGGCATCCACTATCGACTTCACTTCGGCGATCCGGGGGTACGTGGCTACCAGAGTTGCCGGATCGGTGGCCGTGCGCGCGATGTTCTGCGCGGTATACGACTCAACATCGCCCGTGGCGTTGTCCACGGTGAGCGTGATCTGACCGATGAACTCACCGTAGGAGCCGGTCTGGACGATCGGACGGGTTTCACCCTCAACGCCTGGTACCGGGGCATCCCACGCGTACTGCTTGTGCGTGTGACCTGTGTAGATGGCATCCACCAGCGGCGAGGTGCCGGTGACAATGTTCGCGAACGCTCCGCCGGCGGCGATTTCCTCTTCGATCGAGGAACCGCTGGCGCCGTCTCCGGCTCCTTCGTGGTATCCGGCGATGATGACGTCAGCGAGTTCCTGGTCCTCGATCCTCTGGGCAATACGGTTCACGGCCTCGACCGGATCACCGAAATCAAGATCGGAGATCCCACCCGGGCTCACCAGTGACGGTGTTTCCTGGGTGACGGCACCGATGACAGCGACATCGATCCCACCCACGTTGACGATCTCGTACTCCTGAAGGGCGGGAGTTGTGGTGCCTTTCTGATATACGTTGGCGCCAAGGTAGGGGAACTCTGCGGCGTTGGCTACACGGCCGCTCAGATCAGCGAAACCACCGTCGAACTCGTGGTTGCCTACAGCCGAAGCCCTGAGGTCGAGCGCGTTGAGGACGTCGATCGTAGGCTGATCGTTCGCGACTGAGGAGGCGAAGAGCGAAGCTCCGATGTTGTCTCCGGCGGAGAGGAACAGGGAGTTCTCCTCGCCGTACTGGGCGCGCAGTTCCTCGATGGTTCCAGCGAACTTCACGGTGTTCGAATCGATTCGGCCGTGGAAGTCATTGATGCCCATGAGGTTGAGCTCAGTTGTGCTGTCAGCGGGCGCAAGATTCAAGCCGACAATCACGGGATCGTGATCACTCGCCCGGAACTGGTTGGGCTCGTAGAAGTTGGTTGCGTTGTAGTTGTAGCGGCTGTACTCCAGCGCGACAGACTCCACCGCATTGATGTTCCACACGTCCACACCGGAGACCGTCGCGTCAGCTGCGGGAGAGGCAAGAATGTGGTCCAGGGACCCGACGAGTCCCGAGAAGACGTAGGAGTATCCGTCGGTCTTGGTGCCCTGGTTGATGTAGCCGGCGTCGTACAGGACCTGCATGGGATCCTCAGCCGAGTAGGAGTTGAAGTCACCGGCAAGGAAGACCTTGTCGGTTCCGGCGTCCGTCTTCAGCTGGTCAGCGAAGGCCACGAGAGCCGTTGCCTGCTCAATACGGTCAGCGTTGGATGCACCCTGACCGTCACCCTGATCGGCGTTCTCCCCGGAGCCCGACCCCTTGGACTTGAAATGGTTCGCGATCACGAGGAACTTGGTGGAATCCTCGCCGGCGACGACGTTGAAGGACTGGGCCAGCGGCTTGCGGGCGTTCGAGAACGCCACATTGTCATCGAGAATGATCGACTCGCCTACCGGCTCGACGACTGCCTTCTTATAGATGAAGGCGGTGCGTATGACGTCCTCATTCTCGATAGCGGGCAGCTGGGCCGGTGAACGAACGTAGTCCCAGACGCCCGGAGTAGCCTCATTCAATGCGGCGGTTAGCGTGGCGAGGGCACCGTCCCGGTCTTTGCCGAATTTCGCCGAGTTCTCAATTTCTTCAAGGGACACGACGTCGGCTCCGAGGCTGTTGATTGCCGCAACAATCTTCGCTTCCTGGCGCTCAAGGTTTTCCGCGTTTGCTGCACCGCGGGCGTCACACCCGCTGCGGACCGTGATGGGGTTGCCGGCGCGGTCCTCGTAATAGGTGCACCCGTTGAGCTGGTCACCGGTGGTGGTGAAGTAGTTCAGCACGTTGAAGGATGCGATCTTGACGTTGCCGCCCACGTTCTCCGGCGCGTCCGGACGCGCTCCCTCAAACGTGACGGGCTGTACTTCCGCCGCGTTTGAGGCGGTGAGGGCGGTCAGCGGCTGGAACTTCCAGGAGCTGTTGCGGAAATCCAGTACGACCGGCGCCGTGAAGGTTGCCGACGAATTGACCCGCACCGGTTGCTCCGGTGTGAGGTAGGGCAGCGGCTGATCCATGGCGCCGCGGAGGAAATTGGTGGTGGCGCCGTCGTCGAGCTTGACGCGGCGTGCGGCGTTGTCAGCAGCAACGGCAGCGTTCTCGGCGGTTCCCGGCGGTGCAACTTCCGTCGGCTGGACAAGGGGAGTTTCTCCTGCGGCGAGAGTGACCTCACCGTACTGGTTCAGCGCATAGTTGTCGGTGACGGTGAAGCCGGTGGGCGGTTGGACAAGCATTCCCTCCAACGCTTCCCGCCCGGCGTCATCGGCCGGGTAGGCGACTGAGGCTGCCTTGACCGCTTCGGCGGCCTCGGCCGGCTTGCTCATTCCGCCGGCGAGCACCGTGATCTGCGAGAGACTGAAGAACTCGCCTGCTGTGCCCGTTACCTCAACGAAGTCGCCGACAGCGACGTCAGCAACCGTCGCAGGGGAGTAGATGAAGATACCGTCCGATGCTGCATGATCGGGCCCGAGGTCTCCGCCGGTTCCCGCAGTCTGGATGTAGTAGCCGTCGAATCCGCCGGAAGGGTAGGCGGCGGTCACAACGCCGCGGGTGGTCATAACCTGGCCCGCGTAGGGGGTTGTGTCACCGGTTCCCTGAATCTGGTCGATCGGAATGACCTGACCGGGAGCCGGCGGTTCAGGTTCGGGCTGTGGCTCGGGTTCGCTTCCGGCCGTCTCACCAGCGGTGTTGGTGGGCGTTACGGCGTCGAGAGCGGTGAAGTCCACTTGATTGTTGTCGGTGTCCACGCCATTCGCGCGGTTCATTGAAAGGGTCGCCGTACCGGCTGGACCTTCCTCACGCGCTGTCTCGTAAGAGTTGGATGTGCCATAGCCCAGCAGGTCTATGACGCCCGGCGCTCCCACAACGGAGCCCATCGCCAGCTCATTGAGCGCGGTGGCCTGGTTGGACAGCACGATCGTTCCGCTGGAACCACTCGGGTTGAGTGCACCGCTGGATACGTCCGGCATCGGCAACGCTACGCCGTTGCTGCTGTTGCTGCCGCCCTGCACAAGGAAGTGCCCGTTCGCCGGGATGGTCCCCTTCAACGGCGCGACACCGGTCGGTGCTGCAGCCCCCGACGCTGAGCGATACTGCAGCGACCAGCCATCGAGGCTCACTGGCGCGTCAGTGGTGTTGATCAGCTCAACGAACTTGTGGGTGAACGGTGCGTTGGCACTGCCCCCGTTGACGTATGCCTCATTGATAACGACGCCGGCACCGGCTTGCGCGTCGACGATTTTCTCTGCGCTGGCTGGCGAAAACGCCATCGGCGAGGCAAGCAGCCCCACCGAAAGCGCTGAACACAGCGCGCCCCTCCACGAATTTTTCATTCGTTCTGTTTCTCCTTGGCTTTGGCCGGGTTACGGCCGCGAGTGATGCCCGCTTTCGGCGCTGAGCTTCGGCGGAGCTGGCCACGAAAGTGACTATAGGAACTGCCGCTGACATTCCGGCCGCGGCAAGCCAATCACGCCGCAGTGAACGCGCGGTTACCTCGCGGGGAACATATCTCACCGACGCAGCCCCCATAACGCAGAAGCACCCCGGCCCTGAAGGACCGGGGTGCAACTGGTGAGCTCGGCTCAGCTCGATGCGGAAGGTAAGGGATTCGAACCCTTGAGACGGGGTTACCGTCCACTGGTTTTCAAGACCAGCTCCTTCGGCCGCTCGGACAACCTTCCTCAAGGCAATAGTGTTTCATGCAGAGCAGGCTGTACAAAACTCCTGACCAGCTGGGTAGATCCGGAAGGGCAACGATGAAAGCCGTAGTGCTGCGCGAGTTCGGTGAACCGAGCGTCCTTGAAGTGTCGGCTGTAGAACCACCTCGCCCGCAAGCCGATGAAGTGCTGATCGACGTAGTTGCGGCCGGGCTGAACCGGGCGGACGTACAGCAACGCAGGGGCTTATACCCGCCGCCCTCCGGGGCGTCCGAGTACCCCGGCCTGGAGGTGTCGGGGCGAATTGCCGACGCAGGTTCCTCGGATCTTCAACCCGGCGACGCGGTCGTCGCGCTTCTCGCCGGCGGTGGCTATGCCGAGCAGGTTGCGGTCCCCGCCGGGCAGGTTCTTCCCGTGCCCGACGGCGTGGACCTGGTGTCCGCCGCAGGGCTGCCCGAGGTTTCGGCGACGGTGTACTCCAACCTGGTCCTGACTGCAGGACTATGCAGTGGGGAGACGGTCCTCATTCACGGCGCGTCCGGTGGAATCGGCACAATGGCCATCCAGCTTGCACGCGCGCTGGGCGCCAGGACCATCGTGACTGCGGGAACCCCGGAAAAGCTTGACTTCGCGCGTTCCCTGGGCGCGGAGGTCTGCGTGAACTACCGGGAACAGGACTTCGTCGCGGAGGTGGACTCGGCCACAGCCGGCCGCGGTGCGGACGTGATTCTCGACGTCGTGGGAGCCAAATATCTCGGCCGCAACGTTGAGGCGCTGGCGACCGGGGGCCGGCTCGTGGTCATCGGGTTGCAGGGCGGCGCGAAGGCTGAGCTGAACCTGGGCACCCTCATGGCCAAGCGCGCGTCCGTGACCGGGACAACGCTGCGTGCGCGGCCTGTGGAGGAAAAGTCGGCCATCATGGCCGGCGTGTACAAGCACATCTGGCCCCTTATCGCCGACGGGTCGATTTCCGTGCCCGTCGACCGGACGTTTTCCCTCGTCGACGTGGCGCAGGCGCACGAGTACTTCGACTCGGGTGAGCACACGGGCAAGATACTTCTGACGCTTCAGTGACACTAAGGCTGCTTTGTAGATTCCGGACGATATGACAAGCTAGCACCCACCGGAATTCCAAGGAGGAACCATGGCAAAGCACAGGGCAGAAGGCGAACCGGACCGCGCACCTGACGGCAAGGACGAAGAGTCGGGCCTGGAACGCGCCGCCGAGGGTTGGGCGGAAAATTTCGCCGACCAGGTGAATGACGGCGTCGAGAGCAGCCCCCGTGACACCGCCGAAGAAGGGCCCGATCCACGGACGGAAACCCATGCCAGCCTCAGCGAGGGTTCCAACTCCCGTGACGGTCGGGATGACCCCTCTCACTGACGGCACGCCGCTCACCTCATAGTTAGCGCCGTTCGGCGCTTCCCCGATCTGACGCGTCAACAAGCTGTGACGTAGACCTCACCCCGCTGCTACCTTCGAGAAGTTAATCCACTCGACTTCAAGGGAGCACCATGAGTGAGAGCAAGTTTGGTCGCGGGCAGGCGGGGGCGAGCCGCGTCCAACGGAGCGGGGACACAGAGGTCCTCGTCCAGGATCCGACCCTACCGCCTACCGCGGTAGACCCGGATAAGGAAGATCGCGGCTGGACGCCGTTGAAAATCGCCATTTGGGTAGGCATCGCCCTACTCGGTGGCGTGAGCTGGACAATGCTGGCCATCGTCCGTGGTGAGACGGTCAACGCGATCTGGTTCGTGTTCGCGGCGGTCTGCACCTACCTCATCGCCTACCGTTTCTACTCCAAGTTCATCGAGCGAAAGCTCCTGCAACCCAACGACCGCCGCGCCACCCCCGCCGAGTACAAGGCGGACGGCAAGGACTACGCGGCCACTGACCGCCGGGTGCTCTACGGTCACCACTTCGCCGCAATCGCAGGTGCCGGCCCGCTGGTCGGCCCCGTACTCGCCGCGCAGATGGGTTACCTGCCCGGCACCATGTGGATCATCCTTGGAGTGATTTTCGCCGGCGCAGTCCAGGACTACCTGGTCATGTTCTTCTCAATGCGCCGCGGCGGACGTTCGCTGGGGCAGATGGCACGCGAGGAACTCGGCCTGATCGGCGGCACCGCAGCCCTGATCGCAACCCTCACCATCATGATCATCATCGTCGCGATTCTGGCGCTCGTCGTCGTCAATGCGCTCGGTGAAAGCCCGTGGGGAGTGTTCTCCGTATCGATGACCATCCCCATCGCGCTGTTCATGGGCGTTTACCTGCGCTATATCCGGCCAGGCAAGGTGTCCGAAGTATCCCTTATCGGGTTCGCGTTGCTGATGCTGGCGATCATCTCCGGTGGTTGGATTGCCGAGACCGAGTGGGGCGTCGCCCTCTTCACGCTCGATCGCGTCACCATTGCCTGGGGCATCATCATCTACGGCTTCATCGCGGCTGTCCTGCCGGTATGGCTGCTGCTCGCTCCCCGGGATTACCTTTCCACCTTCATGAAGATCGGCACGATCGTCATGCTGGCTGTGGCGATCGTGATCATCCGTCCGGAGATCAACGTCCCGGCGGTGAGCGAGTTCGCCACCCGTGCAGACGGCCCCGTTGTGCCGGGAACGCTGTTCCCCTTCCTGTTCGTGACCATCGCCTGTGGTGCGCTTTCCGGATTCCACGCATTGATTGCGTCCGGAACCACCCCGAAGATGATCGAGAAGGAACGCCAGACCCGTTTCATCGGCTACGGCGGAATGCTCATGGAGTCCTTCGTGGCGATCATGGCCCTCGTTGCGGCGCTGTCGATCGACCGCGGCATCTACTTCGCGATGAACTCGTCCGCCGCAGCAACCGGGGGCACCATTGAGGGCGCCGTGGCGTTCGTCAACGGACTGGGACTGACCGGTGTGAACCTCACCCCTGAGGCGCTGAGCACCCTTGCCGCCAACGTCGGCGAGGAATCGGTCGTGTCCCGCACCGGCGGTGCGCCGACCCTGGCCGTCGGCATCGCACAGATCATGCAGGGACTCATCGGCGGCGCAGGCATGATGGCGTTCTGGTACCACTTCGCAATCATGTTCGAGGCACTGTTCATCCTGACAGCGGTCGACGCCGGCACCCGGGTTGCACGGTTCATGCTGCAGGACAGCATCGGCAACTTCGTCCCGAAGTTCAAGGACACCTCGTGGCGGGTGGGCGCCTGGGTCTGTACGGCCATCATGGTGGCCGGTTGGGGCGCGATTCTGATCATGGGAGTTACGGACCCGTTGGGCGGTATCAATACCCTGTTCCCGCTCTTCGGTATCGCGAACCAACTCCTTGCGGCCATTGCCTTGGCCGTCTGCATGGCGATCTGTGCGAAGAAGGGCGCCTTCAAGTACCTGTGGATCCCGGCGCTGCCGCTGACCTTTGCGGCAGTGGTGACCATTTCGGCGTCATTCCTCAAGATCTTCTCGCCGGTTCCCGCCGTGGGCTACTGGGCCAACCACATGGCGTTCCGGAACGCCCTGGCCGCAGGAGAGGAGAGCTTCGGCAATGCGCCTACGGTCGAGGCGATGGAAAAGGTCGTCCGCAACACCTTCATCCAGGGGACACTGTCCATCTTCTTCGTGACCCTGGCGATCATCGTCATCGTTACGGCGGTTATGGCCACCATCAGGGCGTACCGCGCGGGCGGAGGGCCGAGCGCCGAGGATCCTGCGGTCCCCTCGCGCATCTTCGCTCCGGCGAGCCTGATTGCGACGCCGGCGGAGAAGGAACTCGAAGCGCAGTGGGCAAGGCTGCCGGAGGACAAGAAACCGGCACGGGCAGGTCACTGATGAGCGTCAAGGAGCTGATCTGGCTCTTCAAGGGTGTGATGGGAGAGAACGCGTACCAGCAGTATCTCGACCACCACGCGGCCACCCACAGCGGCGAGCCCCCTATGACGGAGCGTCAGTTCTGGCGTGACAAGACTGATCGCCAGGACGCCAATCCGGAGGGCCGCTGCTGCTAGGGCCGAAACACGGAAGATAAGGCGGGTTCGACTGCGGTCGGACCCGCCTTGTCTGCGCTCAATGTCCCTAGCGCCCCGAACGCCGGCGTGGTTTGCTGGAGGAATGACTGAGAATCTGCCAGAACATCTCCGCGAAGACGTCAGCGTTCCCGCCCCGGCGGACACATCCGACGACGAACATCTCCGTGAGGACGTCAATGTACCCACCGAAGAGAACGACGGCGGCCCCGAGTTCTCCGAGGACCACTTCACGTCCGGGCAGCTCAACGCCGGGCAGCAGGTCCCGGGCCTGAGCCCGGCCGGTGAGTACGCAGACCGCCGCGCGGAGGAGCTCGAGGAGGGCTGACGCTGAGGTCGCTCCGCTCGAAGCGTCAGTCCGGCGTGAGAGCATAAACCTATGACCGAACAGCAGCCCGAGCACTTCACCGTCACGCCCGAGCAAGCGGCAAAGGAACGCCAGGAGAGCCCAGTCCTCCTCGGAAAACTGGATGCAGGGCGCGGGCTCCCGGAACAGAAGGACGACGGCGGCTCCCAGAGTGAAAAAAGCCAGCCCACGAAGCTGACCGAACTGGTGGACGAGCCCGCCAAGGTCATGCGCATCGGCACCATGCTCAAGCAGTTGCTTGAGGAAGTGCGCAGCGCCCCGCTGGATGACGCCGGGCGAAGCCGTCTCGCCGAGATCCACGAGCGGTCCGTGCAGGAACTCGAGGATGGACTTGCCCCCGAGCTGGTCCAGGAACTGCACCGGATCAACCTGCCGTTCACCGACGACTCCGTTCCCACCGACGCCGAACTACGCGTTGCCCAGGCGCAGTTGGTTGGATGGCTCGAGGGACTTTTCCACGGTATTCAGACCGCCCTGGCAGCACAGCAGATGGCCAACCAGCAGCTCGCAGCGCAGCTTCAGTTGCGGCAGTTGCCGGCGGGCACGGTCATTGCTCCAGGCATCGTCGTGGGCGAAGACGGTGAACCGAAACGTGCCCCCGGGGCACGGCCTGGTCCGGCCCAGAAACCGGACACCCACGGCCCGGGCCAATACCTGTAGGCGCAGGTAGGGCAGGTGGCTCTTTTTGCGGCGGCCCGGCAGGGCCGCAAGGATGATGCCGAGCTCGGCACAGGGGTATGGCGCCGCGCCCACGACCGTTTCCGGCGCGGTCTTGACCGCTACCACCAGATCCTCGAAGGTGTGGAGGACGACGCCGTCTACAACGAGCTGGCCGGTCTCGCCAACGAGCTGGCCCAGTTGCTGCCACGTGTGCGCGAGTGCTGTGTGGCAGCACAAGCACAGCACCCGAGCGAGGGACTGGATATCCCGGGTGCCCTTCTCGCGGTGCACCGGGCGCTGTCCCGCGCCGGCAATGCGCTTGCAACCACAGCAGAAGCTGCGGCCATGGCCCGCCTCGACGGTGAACGGTGGGGCATCGCTTCGGCAGGGCTGGACAACGTCCGACGGCGGGCGGAAGTAGTCGCCGAGGACGTGACCGAAGCTGAACGTTTGCTCTCAGGATCCGGTCAGTAGGAATACTTGGGACCGGGCATGAGTTGGCATTGTTCGACGAAGCAATCAGTCATCGAAAGGGATACATGAGCACCTCACCCAACCTGACGTTCAACGACGGCCAAACCATTCCCCAGCTGGGCTACGGCGTGTGGCAGGTCGACGACGCTACCGCAGAGGATGTCGTCGGGCGCGCCTTCAAGGCCGGTTACCGCCACATCGACACGGCGAAGATCTACGGCAACGAGGCTGGTGTAGGCCGCGCAATTGACGCCTCCGGCCTGAGTCCCGAAGAGCTGTTCATCACGACCAAGCTGTGGAATGCCGATCAAGGCTATGAGAGCACGCTCGAGGCCTTTGAGGAGTCCATGCAGCGGCTCGGTCTCGAAACCCTCGACCTCTACCTCATCCACTGGCTTCAGCCGAAGCAGGGCAAGTACGTGGACACGTGGAAGGCACTGATTGAACTCCAGAAGCGCGGACGTGTCCACTCCATCGGCGTCTCGAACTTCACGGTCGAAGCGCTGCAGGAAATCATCGACGAGACCGGCGTCGTGCCCGCGATCAACCAGGTCGAGACCCACCCGTACTTCAACCAGGCTGAATTGCGCGCCTTTGAAGCGGACAAGGGGATCCTCCACGAGTCGTGGTCGCCGCTTGGATCGGGCAAGGGCCTGCTCGAAGACCCGGTTCTCGCCAGGATCGCTGAGGAGCGCAACGCCACTCCCGCACAGGTTGTGCTGGCGTGGCACCTCGCGCTCGGTTCTGTTGTCATCCCCAAGTCGGTGACTGAGTCCCGCATCATCGAGAACTGGGGTGCGCTTGAGGTCTCACTGACTGAGGCTGACATCGAAGCGATCAACGGGCTCGACAAGGGAGAGGCCGGCCGTATGGGCGCCAACCCTGCGACCGCGGATTTCGCCTGATCGTCGGTAGCGTGCGCATAGCCGCACGGTAGCTCTTCCCCAAAGGCGCAGGCGCCGCATTCGTTGTACTCAACGTATGCGGTGTCTGCGCTTTTTTGTGTGAACAATGGTTCCCATGGACAACGACACCGTACAGCTCATGATCGGCACCTACCCCGTCGACGGCGCAGAGCCCGGTTCCGGGGAGGGTATCTGGCGGGTGAACCTGGACCGCCGCAGCGGTGCGCTCAGCGGCGAGGAGCTCGCTATCACGACGACGGCGCCCTCCTTCCTGGCGCTCCACCCTTCCGGCCGTGTGCTGTACGCGGTGGGGGAGACGGAGCAGGGAGAAGTGAGCGCCTTCAGCGTCGACGGCCACGATCTGACCCGCCTGCGCTCAGTGCCTACCGGCGGCGCCTTCCCCTGCCACCTTCTGGCTACGCAGGAAGCGCTCTGGGTCGCGAACTATGGCGACGGCGTCGTCACCCGGCTGGAACTCAGCGACGACGGCGAGCCCGCCGAAGCGCCGGCGGTGTGCGGCAATGTCGGAACGGGTCCCAATACTGAGCGGCAGGAGGGTCCGCATGCGCATTACATTCATGACGCCGGGAACGGCGAGGTGTGGGTAAGCGACCTCGGCACTGACGAGTTGCGCAGATTCACCTATTCCGGTCCTGACGGCCTCGCGGCGGTGCTGCCGCCGGGCACAGGGCCGCGGCACGTGGCAGCGCTGGGAGGTGCCGCCGTCGTTATCGGCGAACTGGACTCGCGCCTACACGTGGTCACCGCTGACGGAAGCGGGGCGATCCTCTCAAGCCAGCCCGCGCTCGGCACTTCCGTGCCGGACGGGCAGCCGAGCCAACCGTCCCACATCGACGTGGGCGCGTCTGCGGCAACGCGCCACCTGCTCTACGCCGCAACCCGGGGCCCGGACGTCCTCGCCGTCTTTGCCGTGGAGGACGGGCAGACGCTGACTCACCTGTCGGACACACCGGTCGGAGGAGCCTGGCCGCGGCATTTCGCGGTCGTGCCCGCGAGTGATGACGCCGCGGACTTGGTGATCTTAGCGAACCAGTACTCGTCCACTCTCGATGTGCTGCGTGTCGACGGCGCCGGTCACGCCGAGAAGGTCCACTCACTCCCGCTGCCGGTTCCGGCCTGCGTCATCCTGAGCAGCTAAGGGGTCTCGTCTGACAGGATGGAGCGCACAGTTGCCCGCGGCTGGAGGAGCATTCATGGATGATCAGGATCTGTATGGCGCGTTTACCCATATACGGGAGGTTGTGCGCTCGGATGCCGAGTCCGATGAGCAGAACTGGCTGGACTTCAACCGGCGGTTCGACGCCCACTTCCCGAGACTGTACCGGCTCTTCGAGTCCCTCTACGGAAACCGAAGCGACTGGCTGGACCAGCTCACCCAACTGGTCCTGTCGGCCGCCCGCTCCTGGGCTACCCGTCCGCCCGAACTGAAACTGCTTGACCGCGAGGAGGAACAGGACACCGCCTCGTTCCTGTCCAACACAAGGCTGGGTGGGGTTTGCTACGTCGACAGATACGCGGAGAACCTCGACGGCGTGCGGAACCGCATCCCGTACTTCAAGGAGCTCGGACTCACGTACCTGCACCTGATGCCGCTGTTCCTGGCCCCGGAGCCGAACTCCGACGGCGGCTATGCCGTGTCGAGCTACCGCGAGGTGAACCCGCAACTGGGAACCATGGAGGAGCTCCGTGAACTCGCCGCGGAGCTTCGCGGTGAAGGCATCAAGCTGGTTGTCGACTTCATCTTCAATCACACCTCGAACGAGCACAGCTGGGCCCGCAAGGCGGCGGAGGGGGATCCCCGCTACAGCGACTACTACTGGATTTTCCCCGACCGCACCATGCCGGACGCGTTCGAGGCCCACACCCGGGAGATCTTCCCCGATGATCACCCGGGGTCCTTCGTCCAGCTCGACGACGGCCGCTGGATCTGGGCCACCTTCCACAGCTTCCAGTGGGACCTGAACTATTCGAACCCCGAGGTCTTCCGGGCGATGGCGGAGGAAATGCTCTTCCTGGCAAACCAGGGGATCAGCATTCTGCGCATGGACGCGGTTGCTTTCGTCTGGAAACAGCTCGGTACCTCCTGTGAGAACCTGCCTGAGGCGCACCTGCTCCTGCAGGCCTTCAACGCGGTATGCCGGCTGGCCGCGCCGTCGCTGCTTTTCAAGTCCGAGGCGATCGTGCATCCGGACCAGGTGGCGGAGTACATCGACCCGGGGGAATGCCAGCTCTCCTACAACCCGCTCCAGATGGCGTTGATCTGGGACGCCCTGGCCACGCGGGACGCCTCGCTCCTGTCGCAGGCGCTCGAACGCCGTCATGACCTTCCCGAGGGCACAACCTGGGTGAACTATGTGCGCAGCCATGACGACATCGGCTGGACCTTCGCCGATGAAGACGCCGCCGAGCTGGGGATCGACGGGTTTGAACACCGCCGGTTCCTGAACTCCTTTTACGTCAACCGCTTCCCGGGCAGTTTTGCGCACGGCGTTCCGTTCCAGGACAGCCCCAAGACGGGCGACTGCCGCATCTCTGGGACAACGGCGTCGCTCCTGGGAGTGGAGCAGGAACCAGCCGCTGCTGTCGAGCGGATCCTCCTCGCGCATTCCATCATCCTGAGCACGGGCGGCCTGCCGCTGATCTACCTCGGTGATGAAGTGGCCCAGGAAAACGACTACGCATATACCGCGGAAGCCGGGCATGAGGCGGACAGTCGCTGGGTTCACCGGCCGCAGTATCCGTCGGAGGATTATGCGAAGCGAACGGATGCGGACACGCCGCAGGGTGCGGTGTACTCGGGATTGAAGGAGCTCATCGCTGTCCGGTCAACCACACCGGAGTTCACGGGCACACGGTTGGTGGACTTCCACACCGGAAACCGGCATGTGCTCGGGTACCAGCGGCCGGGTGCCGGCACAGTGATCCTTGTGCTCGCCAACTTCGCGGATGATCCCCAGACGGTCTCGGCAGAGACGCTGTCAGGGTTCCATGGCACAGCCGCGAACCTGCTCGCCGGTGTCCAGGTCCACCTTGATGCCGGCCTTGAACTAGCTGCCCGCAGTTTCCTTTGGCTGAGGGCTTCCCGGGCGAGCTGAACCTGCGCTTACGGCATCCGGTGCTACCGGCCTCACTCAATCGACAGTATGCTTACTATTCCGATGAGCAGCCCACAGTGAGGCGACTATGCGAGCGATGGTTTACCGCGGTCCTTACAAAATCCGCGTCGAGGAAAAAGACATCCCTGCAATCGAGCACCCGAACGATGCCATCATTCGGGTTACCAGAGCCGCGATCTGCGGTTCGGATCTGCATCTGTACCACGGCATGATCCCGGACACCCGTGTCGGGACAACGTTCGGGCACGAGTTCATCGGCGTCGTTGAGAAGGTGGGCAGTTCGGTGCAGAGCCTCAGCCCGGGTGACCGGGTAATGGTTCCGTTCAATGTCTACTGTGGATCCTGCTACTTCTGTGCCCGTGGCCTCTTCTCGAACTGCCACAACGTCAATCCCAATGCGACGGCGGTGGGAGGCATCTACGGTTACTCGCACACCAGCGGCGGTTACGACGGCGGCCAGGCCGAGTATGTCCGCGTCCCCTTCGCCGACGTGGGACCCTCGCTCATTCCGGAGTGGCTGGATGATGAGGACGCCCTCCTCATGACCGACGCCCTCGCCACCGGCTATTTCGGTGCCCAACTGGGCGACATCGTGGAAGGGGACACCGTCGTCGTCTTCGGTGCGGGGCCGGTGGGACTCTACGCAGCGAAGTCCGCGTGGCTGATGGGAGCGGGCAGGGTGATCGTCATCGATCAACTGGAGTACCGCCTGGAAAAGGCGCGGACGTTCGCGCACGCCGAGACGTTCAACTACAACGAATATGACGACATTGTGGTCGAGATGAAGAAGACTACCGACTATCTGGGTGCAGATGTTGTCATCGACGCCGTTGGCGCCGAGGCGGACGGCAACTTCCTGCAGCACGTGACCGCGTCAAAGCTCAAGCTCCAAGGCGGGTCTCCCATCGCGCTCAACTGGGCCATCGATTCGGCACGCAAGGGCGGCAACGTCTCCGTAGTCGGCGCCTACGGGCCCGTCTTCAGTGCTGTGAAGTTCGGCGACGCCGTCAACAAGGGGCTCACGCTGCGGATGAACCAGTGCCCGGTCAAACGGCAGTGGCCCAGGCTTCTGGAGCATATTCGTAACGGCTACCTGAAGCCGAACGACATAGTCACCCATCGCATACCGCTTGAGCACATCGCGGAGGGGTATCACATCTTCTCAGCCAAGCTGGATAACTGCATCAAGCCGCTGATCGTTCCGAACGCAAGCTAGGAGAGTTCCGTGCACTCAACGCCTTACGTCGCCAACAAGCCCAAGGACCGTGAGACCCGCGAGGAACTGAGGGCGCGCATTCCTGGGTGGGGCGCAGACCTGGACCCGGCGGACCGGCCGTCCTATCCGAAGGAGCGGTTGGACCCGTTCTCCACTGGGGCGCACTGGGACTTCCCCGAACAACAATCCGGCGGGGATGGCCGTGAGCGCTCGATTGAACATGAGATCGTTCCGCCGGTCTTCGGCACGTCCGTCCCGCTCAAGGGTCTCTCGGGGATGATTCGACGCCATGCGTATGCGTCCTACGGTGAGGGGCGTGCTGCCCACTGGCTGCTCCTGATCCTCGGCGACCGCGTCGACGCGTGGGAGAGTCATCTCCGCTCCTTCGCCTCAGCGCGGCCGGACAATCCCGTAACCCAGACGGGAATCCTCTCGGAGAAGCGCCAACACGGCATCGCATCGCGCTTCGGGGTGAAACGGTCGGACATCAACCACCAGTGGATGGATCCGTTGATCGTAGGGGGCCCGTGGGTAGCGGCGGGCGGCGCGGCCGTTCTCGTTGCGAGGAAGCTGGCGCGGCGCCGATAGGCGAAGAAGGACCCTTAGCGGCCGGGAGCAGGGCACAAAAAGAGCCTCCTGCCAGAGTCGAACTGGCGACCTTCTCATTACGAGTGAGACGCTCTACCGACTGAGCTAAGGAGGCTGGTTGCGGAAAAGTCTTCAAACCCAAAGGCTCATTCCACAAGGAACAACTCTATAAGAGCATGCGCTCACCGGTCAAAATCAGCAGCGGACGCCGTCGGCGGGCACGGTGCCGTTGATCAGGAAGTCATCGACGAGCGATTCGATGCATTCGCCGGCGCGACCGTAGGCGGTATGACCCTGCCCTTCCCACGTGACGTGGACTGCCGATTCCAGTTGGTCGGCGAGGGAGAGCGACCACTCGTAGGGCGTCGCGGGATCACCGGTGGTTCCGATGACGACCATGGGTGGCGCGCCGGGTGCACTGGCAGGGGAGGGCTCGAGCACCGGCTCGTATGCCCAGTCCTTGCAGGCCAGGGCGCCGTAGCTGAGGTACTCACCGAACACGGCCGACGACGCCTCGAGCGCTTTCGCCTCTTCCTCCATCACCACCGGGTCTGCTGACAGCGGGTAGTCGAGGCACGTCACCGCCGTGAACGCGGCAGACGCATTGGTGAGGTATTCGCCGTCGGGCTGGCGTTCCGCGCTGAGGTCGGCGAACCGGAGGAATTCAGACGGATCGCCCTGCAGCGCCTTGTCAATCGCGGCTGTGAGAGCGGGCCAACTCGCGCTGTCGTACATCGGAAGCACAAAGCCCTGGAAGAAGGTTCCGATCGTGACCATCCGGCCGTCGGCCGCGGTCATCGGGCTCTCCTCAACCGACTCGAAGAGGCCGTCGATGACCGCCAGGCCCTCCTCCACATCGCCGGGAAGCGGGCAGTCACTCTTCGACTGGCAATCGGCGACGTAATTCCGTAGCGCCTCGTCGAACGCGGCAACCTGGCCCGCGGTGATCTCGGCTGAACTCAACGAGGGGTCCACGGCTCCGTCGAGCACAAAGCGCCCCACATTTTCAGGAAACAGTCCGGCGTAGGCCGCGCCCAGCTGCGTCCCGTAGGAAAAGCCCAGGTAGTTCAGCTGCTCGTCGCCCACCACGGCGCGCAGGATGTCCATGTCTTTCGCCGCGCTGATTGTGTCGACGTAGCCCAGCAGTTCACCGGTTCGCTCGGCGCACAGGTCCGCGTACTCCGCCGAGTCCGCCTCGAGTATCTCCAGCGCCTCCGCGTCGGTGGCCTCGGGAGGAATCGTCTCAGTGCGCGCTTCGTCGCGTTCCTCGTCCGTCAGGCATTCCACGGCGGACGACCGATTGACGCCGCGCGGATCGAAACCCACTACGTCGTAGGACTGGCGCAAGCGGTCGCTGAGAAGAAAGTCCGCCGAATCACGAACCAGGTTGTAACCGGAACCGCCGGGCCCGCCGGGGTTCACCAGCAGGGAGCCCTGTGCGTCACCGGAGGCATCGAGCCGGATCGCGGCGATGTCAATGGATGCCCGGTCGGGATCGCTGTAGTCCAGGGGAACCTTCACGGTGGCGCACGCCAGTTCGTCCTCGCATTCAGCCCAGCTCACTTCCTGGGAGTAGAACTCCTGAAGATCCTCGGGGACGTCGCCGATCACTTCAGGGGGCGCGGTCACTGCGCCGGTCTCCGGACCCGCCGTACAGCCTGAAAGCACCAAGCCGACAACGACGGCGGCAGCACCTGCCAGCGCGCGCAGGGGTGAGCGGCGCACGGGATGGAAGTGAGTCACGCGGAGAGGTCCTTCTCTGGCAGGAGACTGACAGCCATTGCTTCGATGGCCAGCAGCGGGGCGATATTCGTTCCAACGATCCGGGTACGCACTTTGTTGATGGCCTCGATCCGGCCTAGAGTCTGTTCCGGTGTGCCGTGCTGTGCATAGCGCTCGAGCTCAGGCCGCAACGGCTCGTTCACCAGATAACCGCCCGTGCCGAGCTGGAGCATGAGGACATCCCGGTAGAACGAGGTGAGGTCGGTGAGCGCCCGGTCGAAGTAATCGTTCTTGGAACGCTTGGCCCGCCGGTTCTGGTCCTCCTCCAGCCGCTTGACCTGTGCACGGATGGCCGGGGGGAGTGTTCCGGTTTCCGGGGCACCGAGGGAGGTCAGCAGCGCGGCTTTCTCCTGCGCGTCCCGCTGCTCGAAGGAGCTCTGCGCTTCGGCCTCGGCAAGCTTCACCAGATCCGCGGCAGCCTTCATGGCGCCGGCTATGTTGCGCAGGTTCAGTGGCAGCCGCACGATCTGGTTGCGCCGTTCTCGGGCGTCAACATCGGTGGCGAGCCTCTTCGCCACGCCGATGTGGCTCTGGGCGGCACGGGCGGCCGCTTCGGCAATGACCGGGTCGATTCCGTCCCGCTGCACCAGCAGGTCCGTCACAGCCTCGACCGGTGGAACGCGGAGGCTGACGGAGCGGCACCGGGAACGGATGGTCACCAGTACGTCGCCGGGACTCGGCGCACAGAGCAGCCAGATGGTGCGCGGAGGAGGCTCCTCGATCGCTTTCAGGAGAACGTTGGTGCTGCGTTCCTGCATGCGGTCGGCGTCTTCGACAATGATGACCCGCCAGCGGCCGGTCGACGGCTTGTCCTGTGCCTTTCGTACCAGCTCGCGGGCCTCGTCGATGCTGATGGTGACCTTCTCGGTGGTCACGTTGGTGACGTCCGCGTGCGAGCCCGCCAACGCCGTCCTGCAGGCCTTGCACTCACCACAGCCGCGCTCCTCCAGCAGCGGACGGTCGCAAAGCAGTGCGGCGGCGAAGGCACGCGCGGCGTTCGAACGTCCCGAGCCGGGAGGCCCGGTGAACAACCAGGCATGGTTGGGCTGCTCAGCTGCTGCGGCGCGGCGCAGCTGTTCCACGGCCGCGGCCTGGCCGGTCAGGAATGTCCAGACGCTCATGTGAGGCGTTCCCGTGCAGCGCTTGCGATAGTCTGTGCCAGCTCATCGCGGGGATCGGAGGCGTTCAGCACCAGGTACTGATCGGGGCTCGACGACGCCTGCTCCCGGAACGCGGCCCGAATCTGCTCATGGAAGGAGTCGGGTTCCGATTCCATGCGGTCTTCCGGCGCGGCAGTCGAATTTCGACGTCCTCGCCCTTCTACGTGGTCAACGTCCAGCAGCACGGTGAGATCGGGGCGCAGCCCCTCAACGGCCCAGATGTTGATGTCCAGCACGCTGTCCGTACCCAGACCCCTGCCCACGCCCTGGTAGGCCACGGACGAGTCAATGTAGCGGTCGCAGATCACGACGTCGCCGCGCTCCAGCGCAGGCAGAATCACCTGGTGCACATGGGCGGCACGGTCGGCGGCGAAGATCAGGGCCTCTGTGCGGGCGTCGATGTGGCCGTGCCCGTGCTCAAGCACGAGGGAGCGCAACTTCTCGCCGATCTCGGTGCCGCCGGGTTCGCGGGTGCGCACCACCCTGTGGCCGTCGGCCTCAAGCGCCTCAGCGAGCCGCGCAGCCTGTGTGGACTTGCCGGCGCTGTCTCCGCCTTCAAAGGCAATGAACATGCCAGCAGTGCGGCGGGGGCTCTGAGATGTCACTGAATCAGCCTACCGACTTGAATTGCCTACCCGTTCCCCAAAGCTCATGCCTGTGGACCACCCCGCATTCGAGAGGACCACAAGAGGCCGTTTTTCGTTCAGGAGTCTGTAATAACTGTCCGCACGATGTGAAAGACCTCCACCCGGACCAACTAACCTGATCGAATGACCCAGCACGCGCACCTTGCCCCGGATACGCTCACTGTGGCCGCAGGCCGCCCGTCCCGTGAGCACGACTCACCGGTCAATGTGCCGATTGTGCTGTCATCCACCTTCCACGAGACCGCACCGCCCACCGGGAGCGACCGCATCTATGCGCGTATGTCGAACCCCACGTGGGATCCCTTCGAGGAAGCACTTGCCCAACTTGAGGGTGCCGCGCTGCCGGCGCTCGCTTTCGCCTCCGGACTCGGAGCAGCGGCCGCAGCCCTGTCGCTGGTACCGACCGGGGGAGCGGTGGTCATCCCCCGCCACGCATACGGTGGGTCGGTTTCGCTGGCGCTCGCCGAGGAGGCCCGCGCCCGCCTGACGGTCAGACAGGTGGATATCGCCGACACTGACCAGGTTTTGGAACAGCTCGACGGTGCCGACATGCTCTGGCTGGAAAGTCCCACCAACCCCATGCTTGAAGTCGCCGAGACAGCGGTCCTCACGGACGCTGCCCACGCAGCGGGCGCCGTCGTCGTGGTCGACAGCACCTTCAACACACCGCTGGTGTGTCGGCCGCTGGACTACGGCGCCGACGTCGTCCTGCACTCCGTCACCAAGTATCTCGCCGGTCATTCCGACGTCGTCCTCGGCGCGCTGGTCACCTCCAACACCGAACTGCGCGACCAGTTGGCCTCCTACAGAACCCTGCACGGCGCGATCGCCGGACCGTTCGAAGTGTGGCTCGCGCTCCGCGGACTGCGTACCCTCGCGCTGAGGATGGAACGCAGCCAGGCCAACGCGCTGGAGCTTGCGCGGCGACTTGAGGCGCATCCGTCTGTCGCCCGCGTCCGGTACCCCGGGCTGCCCGCAGATCCCGGCCACGAGCGCGCCACCGCACAGCTCAAGGGTTACGGCGGCATCATCAGCATCGAGCCGACCGGCGGGCGGGACGCCGCCGACGCACTCGTTGAAGCCGTCCGCCTGTGGCTTCCAGCCACTTCCCTGGGCGGCGTCGAGTCTCTGATCGAACGACGACGGCGCCAGCCCGGCGAGCCCAAGACGGTTCCGGAGGCGCTGGTCCGGCTGTCCGTCGGCATCGAAAACGTTGAGGATCTCTGGGCGGATCTCGAAGCGGCACTCTCATCCACGCCGGATAACGGTTAGGCTGATTCCGTGGAAATTGTGCTGTGGACCGAGTTTTGGCTGTTCAAGGGCCTCGCTTTTCTCGCGCTTGGTATTGAACTGTGGGCGCTGGCTGACTGCGTGCAGCGCAAGCCCGCGTCCTTCGAAGCAACGTTCAAGCGCACCAAGGGTTTTTGGCTGGGCATGACCGCCGGGGCTGCCGGTATCGGCGCTCTCACCGCCCTGGTGGGCGCCGCGGGATTGTTCGGCCTGCTGCAGCTCGCGGCCGTCATCGCGGCCTGCGTCTACCTCGCGGACGTGAAGCCCGCGGTCAGCGAAGTGCAGGGCAGCGGACCTTACGGCTCCTGGTAATCAAAAGAGCCTGGTTACTCATACGGGCCGTTCAAATCACCCGGGAGAAACTGCCTCCCAGCCGACGGTGATTTCGCCGAGACGCCACCGGGAAGGGCCGTCGAGGAGCGGCCACCCGGCGTCGGCCATTGAAGAACACATGCGAATCCAGCGCTGCCGGTTACCGAAGGAGCCGAGCGGTGCCGCGTCAAGCCAGGCCCGGTCGAGCGCCTGCAGGTAATTGAACACCCGCTCACCGGGAACATTGCGGTGGATCAGCGCCTTCGGCAACCGCTCGGCCACATCCGAGGGCACCTCGAACCCTCCAAAGCGCAGCGAGATACTCAGCGACAGCGGCCCCGCCACGGTGATTGCCGCCCAGGTAGAGCGCCGCCCGATCTCGTCACAGGTCCCGTCAATGAACAGCCCGTTCTTCGACAGCCCGCCGCGCACACGATCCCAGTGCGCCAGATATTCGTCCTCACCGTACTGCCGCAGCACATTGAATGCGCGCACCACGACGGGCCGTCGCCCGTTCAGCGGCAACTCGAAGCCGCCCTGCACGAAGCTCAGGCCAGGCCGTTCAAGCGCACGGGCCGCGCGGACGCGCTCGGGGTCTATCTCTATGCCTACAACCTCAACGTCGTTACGCACTGCACCCAGGCGAGTGGAGAGTTCAACGGCGGTGACCGGCGTCGCGCCGTAACCCAGATCCACAACGAGGGGGTCATCAGCTCCCCGGATACGCCATGCCTGCGGGCCGGCCAACCAACGGTCCATGCGCCGCAGCCTGTTCGGATTGGTGGTGCCACGGGTGATGGCTCCCACCGGCTTTCCGGGCTTTCGTAATGGCACCGTTCAAGGTTACGGGTAATGAAACCGCCTTCCGGAGCCGGCTACGTGCCCCTCATGGCCAAATACGGCAGACTTGGGCCATGACTTCTTACAAAGTGATCCTGCTGCGCCATGGCCAGAGTGAGTGGAATGAAAAGAACCTTTTCACAGGCTGGGTGGACGTGGCACTGACGGAGCTGGGCCGAAAGGAAGCCGTACGCGGCGGCGAACTTCTGGTGGAGCATGACATCCTGCCGGACATCGTCTACACCTCACGGCAGAAGCGGGCCATCATCACCGCAAACCTTGCGCTGGAAGCGGCTGACCGGAGCTGGATCGACGTGAAGCGCGACTGGCGCCTCAACGAGCGGCACTACGGTGCGCTGCAGGGCAAGGACAAGGCCCAGACGCTTGCCGAGTTCGGTGAGGAACAGTTCATGGAGTGGCGTCGCTCGTATGACACGCCCCCGCCGCCCCTCGATGATTCCAGCGAGTACTCCCAGGCCAATGACCCGCGCTACGCGGACCTCGGCGACAAACTGCCGCGCACCGAGTGCCTGAAGGACGTGCTTGACCGGTTCCTGCCGTACTGGGAATCCGACATCAGCGCGGACATCAAGTCCGGCAAGACGGTGCTCATTGCTGCGCACGGTAACTCCCTCCGCGCGCTCGTCAAGCACCTTGACGGCATCAGCGACGCTGACATCGCCTCACTCAACATTCCTACCGGCATCCCGCTCGTGTACGAACTGGACGAGGACCTCAAGCCCGTCAAGGCCGGTGGTACCTACCTCGACGCCGACGCCGCTGCTGCCGCCATCGAAGCGGTCGCCAACCAGGGCAAAGCCAAGCACTAACAGCCAGGCAGACATCCGTACGACGACGGCCCGCCTCCTGGGAAGGAGGCGGGCCGTCGTCGTAGGTGATCAGTTGTGTCAGTTGAGTGGGGCGCTGGGCTGCCATTCCCCGGTCACAAGGTAGGTGACCTTCCGGGCAACGGAAACGCCGTGGTCCGCGAAACGCTCGAAGTAGCGGCTGGCAAGCGTGACGTCGACGGTGGTCGGGGCGGACGCATTCCAATCGGCGGCGGCAACAGCCTTGAATACTCCTGCGTGCAGCTCATTGATCCGCGAGTTGTGCGCGTAAATCTCATTGCTCAGCTCAAGATTGCGGGTTTCGAGCAGTTCGGTGACCTTGTTTGCAATCGCGATGTCCAGTTGAGCCATCTCATTGAACGTGGGCCGGATGCTCTCGGGGATCACATTCTCCGGGAAACGAAGACGGGCGAGCTGGGCGATGTGTCGGGCGAGGTCGCCCATCCGCTCGAGTGACGCGCTCATCCGCAGGGCGCCCACGATCATGCGCAGATCACTGGCAACCGGTCCCTGGAGGGCGAGCACGTCGATGGCACGCTCGTCGAGGTCGTTCTGAAGGAAGTCGATGCGTGCATCCGCGGCGATGACTTCCTGCGCCAGCTCGGTATCCGCTCCCTCAATCGCTGTAGTGGCCTTCTGCATGGCCTCTGAAACCAGCTTCGAGATCTCGATGAGTTCTTCGCCGATATGGTGAAGCTCCGCCTGAAAAACCTTACGCACGTGGCGTCCTTTCCCTTTGAGGTGCTGAACGGGCGCAAATGCGCAGTCCTGTCCAGCACGTTTTCAGCTCCCGCTTAACTGTTACGCGCCTTTAGGTGAACGTTAGTTGAACCACTGGTCCAAAGCCACCGGATCAGCAAGGGGCGTCACAACCACGGCCTAAGCTAGATTCGTGGATCCTGTACTGCTGAGTCTCGTTGCCGGGCTGGTCGGCCTCGCCATCGGCGTGGCGGGCATCCTCGCGTTCCGGGCCAGCGAGGTGCAGCGCCGCGCGCGTCTCGACTCCGATGAACCCGTCCTCCCCAAAGGGGCGGCGGATGTCCTCTCCGTTGTCGGACGCGCCTACGTCATCGTGGATGCGATCGACGGCGTGGTCCGCGCCAGTCCTGCCGCCTACGCTTTCGGGCTCGTTCGGGGCCACACAATCGTGCATAGTGAACTCCTCGAACTGACCGCGCGCGTTCGCCGTGACGGAGTCATCGAGGAGCGTCAGCTGGAACTGCCGCGCGGTCCGTTGGGGCAGGGCACCATCATCGTGCAGGCCCGCGTTGCCGCGCTCGGTGAGGAATATATTCTCATCCTGGCGGATGACCGTACGGAGATCACCCGCACCGAGGAGATTCGCAACGATTTCGTCGCCAACGTGTCCCATGAACTCAAAACTCCCGTCGGTGCCATCTCCCTGCTCGCCGAGGCGCTGGATGACGCCGCGTCAGACGAGGTGGCGGTGCGCAGATTCGCCCAGCGGATGCACAAGGAATCGGGCCGTCTCTCGGCGCTGGTCCAGGACATCATTGAACTTTCCCGGCTGCAGGGGACGGACGTCGTACGCCGGGGGAAGCCGGTCAATATCAATGCCGTGCTCGCCGAGGCAGTGGACCGCAACAAACTCCCCGCCGAAAGCAAACACATCGACATCGTGGTCGGCGGCAAGGTTGACGCGCCCGTGTACGGGGACCCCGATCTGCTGATGACTGCCTTTCGAAACCTCATCGACAACGCCATCCGGTACTCGCCGGAAGGAACCAGGGTGGGCGTCGGCCTGCGCTCACGCGACGGCCTGGCGCAGATTTCCGTCACGGACCAGGGCCTTGGCATCACACCCGAAGAACAGGAACGAATCTTTGAGCGCTTCTACCGCATCGATGCGGCACGCTCACGTCAGACCGGCGGCACAGGGCTCGGCCTCAGCATCGTCAAGCATGTGGTCTCGAACCACGGCGGCGAAGTGACAGTGTGGTCGCAGCAGGGCCAGGGCAGCACCTTCACGGTGCGCCTGCCCGAGATGGAACCCACAGAGGACAACCACGACGACGCCGACACCGGACCGGCCGCCGGCATCACCGGAAGCGCGTCGCCGGTTGGCAAGAAGCACGAGAGTGCGCAGAGCGACAAGGGCAGCAGTGCCCAGAATCAAGGAGTGAAAGCGTGAGCCGCATCCTGATCGTTGAGGACGAGGAGTCTTTCAGCGACCCCCTGTCCTACCTGCTGGGCAAGGAGGGCTTTGACGCCGTCGTCGTCGATAACGGACTTGATGCGCTCACTGAGTTCGACCGCGCCGGAGCGGACCTGGTTCTGCTCGACCTTCAGCTTCCGGGCCTGTCCGGCACGGAAGTGTGCCGCCAGCTGCGGCAGCGCTCAAGCGTCCCGGTCATCATGCTTACGGCCAAGGACTCGGAAATCGACAAGGTGGTGGGTCTGGAACTGGGGGCCGACGATTACGTCACCAAGCCCTACTCTTCACGGGAACTGGTCGCACGGGTCCGCGCGGTCCTGCGCAGGCAGGCCGAGCCGGAAGAGCTGATCTCCAGCACTGTCGCTGCCGGCCCGGTGCGCATGGACGTGGAGAGGCACGTGGTGAGCGTCAACGGCGCGCAGGTTTCGTTGCCGCTGAAGGAGTTTGAGCTGCTCGAGATGCTGCTGCGCAATTCCGGCAGGGTGCTCACCCGAGGCCAGCTCATTGACCGGGTGTGGGGATCTGACTACGTCGGTGATACCAAAACTCTCGATGTTCACGTCAAGCGGCTTCGAGGGAAGATCGAACCCGACCCCTCGGTTCCACGCCACCTGGTTACTGTGCGGGGTCTGGGTTACAAG
This sequence comes from Arthrobacter sp. TJ-170, assembly GCF_058269305.1. Classification (NCBI taxonomy): domain Bacteria; kingdom Bacillati; phylum Actinomycetota; class Actinomycetes; order Micrococcales; family Micrococcaceae; genus Arthrobacter; species Arthrobacter sp. TJ-170. The sequence continues at coordinate 358,829 of NZ_JBZCNL010000003.1, forward strand.
TACGAGCCGTAAATAACGTGGAAGTGCAGTAGAAACGCGAAAGGCACCGGTCCCTGACCGGCGCCTTTCGTTGTAGTTCTAGTGGTCTGCTTCAGCGCCCTCTTCTTCAGGGGCTTCCGTAGCGGGCGAAGGCTCCGGGGTGAAACCACCGGGGACAAATTCGCGGTACTCCTCAAGCGTTCCGTCCAGGACCGGCACGCGGAAGGTCTCGCTCTCCGAGTCCACAGTGATTTCGAGGTCAACCAGTGCACCGGGGATTTCACTGACGTCTCGAAGGGTTCCGTCATCATCCACCTCGTCTTCGAAGACGTACTTGCCGTTGGCCTCGATGGTGATCTGCGAGCTCTCGTTCCCAGCGTCGATGGTGACCTGGACCGGGGAATCGGATTCATTGAACATGGTGCCCAGTAATGTGCCCGGTTCGCCCTCACCGGAGGTGATGATGAGGATGTTGCGCAGCTGGACCGGCCCCACGTTTTCCACAATTCCGTCCGAGGCAGCGTACTCGAGGGTGGTGGCCTGCAGGCTGGTGGCGGAACAACCGGTTGCTCCAAGGAGAGCCAGTACAGCGCTTCCGGCAGCTACTGCCAGCTGTACTCGTTTCTTCGGGGCACTCTTCACGGCACTTACTCCTGGGGTAGCTGGTCACACGGACCGACGGACAACGCTACGGAACAGCCTATCGGCAATGACGGCGATTATTGGACTTGGTGGTGCGGTGATGACCGTCCGCAGCGCCCCTGCATACACCAAATCTGCTCTGCGTCAAGAGCGGAATGATAGCTAATTGATCGCCATTCGCCCCGCTGACCTGCGAAAACGCGTAATCGGCGTGTCGTTTCCGTGATAAACTGATCTGCGGGAAAGGGGTTTATCCACATGGTTTTTGAGGTCGGCGAAACAGTTGTTTACCCTCACCACGGCGCAGCGAAGATCGAAGAGATCAAGATGCGCGTCATCAAGGGCGAAGAGAAGATGTATCTCAAGCTCAAGGTGGCGCAGGGTGATCTGACCATTGAAGTTCCAGCAGAAAACGTTGACCTCGTAGGGGTGCGCGATGTTGTGGGCAAGGAAGGCCTTGAGCACGTTTTTGACGTACTTCGGGCTGAATTCACCGAGGAGCCCACCAACTGGTCACGCCGGTACAAGGCCAACCTGGAGAAGCTCGCATCGGGAGACGTCATCAAGGTTGCCGAAGTAGTTCGGGACCTCTGGCGTCGTGATCACGATCGGGGTCTGTCTGCCGGTGAGAAGCGGATGTTGGCGAAAGCTCGCCAGATCCTGATCTCTGAACTCGCTCTGGCAGAGAAGACTGACGAAGAGAAGGCAGCCACGGTACTCGACGAAGTACTGGCTTCCTAGGAAGAAAAAGGACCGCGTTATCGCGGTCCTTTTCCTTTTTGGGCCTGCTCACGAGAGCCGGTCACGAGCACGCACTCAGTTGCACGCTTCGCGTAGGGTGAAGCTGTGTCTGAAGATCCGTCATGTGTTGGCGTAATAGTGGTCGCCGCAGGTGCCGGGGCGCGTCTCGGCCGCGGTATGCCCAAGGCCCTCGTCCAGTGTGCCGGCCGCACGTTGCTTGAGCACGCGCTGGACGGTGTCCTTGCCTCGGCAGCTGCCGGCCACGTCAGGGTGGTTGTCCCCCGCGGCGACATGAACCTCCGTCCAATTGTCGAGGCCCGGGTTCACCCGAACGTCACCCTCAGCGCCGTTGATGGCGGAGCAAGCCGCCCGGAATCCGTACGCGCCGGACTGAGCGCTCTCCCTGACAGTGTGAACATCGTTCTCGTTCATGATGCTGCCCGCGCCCTCACCCCGCCGCACGTCTTTCATGCGGTGGTGAAGGCCGTGCGCCAAGGGGCTGCCGCCGTAGTACCGGGAATTCCGGTGTCCGACACCATCAAGGTGGTGGAAGGAAACACGGTGACAGCTACTCCGGACAGGATGTCACTGCGTGCCATCCAGACCCCCCAGGGCTTCGACGCGGCAACTCTGCGGGCGGCGCATGCGGCCTCGCGGGACGACACTTCCGTCACCGACGACGCAATGCTGGTCGAGGCCCTCGGCATACCGGTGACAATTGCCCCGGGTGATCCACTGGCCTTCAAAGTGACCACACCCAATGACCTGATGCTCGCTGAAGCCCTCGTTCTTCAGGCACGCGAACACGTACAGGAGCTACAGTGACCACCAATCTCCCGCGCACCGGCATCGGTATAGACGTTCACGCGTTTGCGCCTGAGGACCAGCCGCGAACCCTTTGGCTCGCCGGCCTGGAATGGCCGCAGGAACGCGGCCTTGCCGGCCATTCCGACGGCGACGCCGTAGCCCACGCCGCAGCGGACGCCCTGTTCTCGGCCTCCGGGACAGGCGATCTCGGCAGCAACTTCGGCACGGACAGGCCCGAATACGAGGGCGCTTCCGGCATAACCCTCCTGGCCGAGGCCGCTCGCATCGTGCGTGCGGCAGGCTTCGAGGTCGGCAATGTCGCCGTCCAGCTCGTGGGGAACCGTCCGAGGTTCACCCCGCGTCGCGTCGAAGCGGAAGCCGTACTGTCGGAGGCGGTCGGGGCGCCCGTTACCGTGTCGGCGACCACCAGCGACGGACTGGGTTTCACCGGGCGGGGCGAGGGAATCGCGGCGATCGCGACCGCCGTCGTCGTCGTTGCCTAAGCCTCCGGTAACGGCTGCTGGTTCGCGAACCCGGATTGGGTAGTCTGGGTCGGTGAGCCTGAGATTCTATGACACCGCAACCGCAGAAGTCCGTGAGTTCACGCCCCTCACGCCCGGGGCAGCGCGGGTGTACTACTGCGGGGCAACCGTGCAGGGAATGCCGCACGTGGGCCATGTGCGCTCGGCCATCGCCTTCGATCAGCTCACCCGCTGGCTGCGGGTACGCGGTTACGCCGTCACGGTTGTCCGCAACGTGACGGATATCGACGACAAAATTCTTGCCAAGTCCAAGGCGTCCTTCGAGGAAGCGCCGGCGGATCCGGATGTCGTGCCCAACGAGGAGTGGTGGGCTTTGGCCTACCGCTACGAGCAGGAATTCCTCAAGGCCTATGACACCCTGGGCGTGCAGCGGCCTACCTATGAGCCGCGCGCTACCGGCCACATTCCCGAGATGCACCAGCTCATTGCGCAGCTCATCGACCGCGGACACGCCTACCCGGCGGCGGACGGTTCCGGGGACGTCTACTTCGACGTACGCTCCTGGCCTGCCTATGGAAGCCTGACCCGCCAAAGCGTTGATGACATGCAGGCGGCGCCGGATGTCGAAGCGCAGTTCAGCAACCGTAAGCGGGACCCCCGGGACTTCGCTCTCTGGAAAGGCTGGAAGGAAGGGGAGCCGACGACGGCGGCCTGGCCCAGCCCGTGGGGCGCCGGCCGGCCCGGATGGCATCTCGAGTGCTCCGCAATGGTCACCAAGTACCTCGGTGCCGAGTTTGACATCCACGGCGGCGGACTTGACCTGCGCTTTCCTCACCACGAGAACGAGATGGCGCAGTCCCAGGCTGCCGGTCACCCGTTCGCCAGGTTCTGGATGCACAACGGGATGGTGACCTACGAGGGCGAGAAGATGTCCAAATCGGTGGGCAACACGGTCAGCCCCGCCGAGATGCTGCAGCTCGCAAGTGCCCGGGTAGTCCGCTACTACCTTGGGCAGGCACACTATCGATCAGTTCTGGACTATCGGCCGACGTCTCTCCAGGAGGCGGCCGCCGCCGTCGAACGCATTGACGGGTTCCTCGCCAAGTCCGGCTACGCCGGCGGCGCAGCTGACTGGCAGAATCTTCCCACCGCTTTCGTCGAGGCCATGGATGATGACCTGAACGTCCCACGGGCGCTCGCAGCGCTCCACGAGACGGTGCGTGCCGGCAACTCCGCACTGGCTAACGAGGACGACGACGGCGCGGCCGCCGCAGCCGCCGCAGTGACCGCCATGACCGGCGCGCTGGGACTGGACGACACCCGTTCGGCTCAGGGTGGCGGGGAAAGCCCCGAATATGCTGCCCTCGATGCACTGATCCGGTCCCAGCTGGCTGAGCGTGCGGCTGCCCGCTCGGGAAAGGACTGGGCCCGCGCGGATGCCATCCGTGACGCGCTGACGGGAGCCGGCGTCGTCGTTGAAGACTCCGCGGACGGCGCGCGCTGGAGTCTGTCGCGCGACTGACGGCTTGGGAAAGCGGCAGCGGGAAGGACAGGGCGTTTGCCCGCGTAAACTGGACTCACGCAAGTCCTCTATCTAAAGGTGTTTCCCCATGGCCAACCCCCACGGACGTCCTGGTGCTATCCGCAAGACCAAGAAGGGTCCCACCATCGGCACGGGCGGACACGGACGGAAGTCGCTCGAGGGCAAGGGGCCAACGCCGAAGGCTGAAGATCGCCCCTATCACAAGGCGCACAAGAGCAAGCAACTGGCGGAACGGTCCGCTGCAAAGCGGCTCGCGGGCAAGGCTGCATCAGGCCGGTCCAAGCCCAAGTCCGGCGAGGAATATGTGACCGGGCGCAACGCCGTCGTTGAGGCTCTCCGGGCGGGTATCCCCGCGAAGGCGCTGCACGTTGCCATCCGCATCGACGTGGATGACCGTGTCCGCGAATCCCTCAAGCTCGCCACGGAGCGGGGCATCCCGCTCATGGAGACCGGCAAACCGGAACTCGACCGCCTGGCTGACGGATCTGTCCACCAGGGACTGATGCTGCAGATCCCACCCTACGAGTATTCGGACGGCCTGGACCTCGCCCGCGAGGCGATAGACAAATGGAAGAAGGGGTACATTTCTCAGGCGCCGCTCTTCGTAGCACTGGACGGCATCACGGATCCGCGCAACCTGGGTGCTATTATCCGGTCCGTTTCAGCCTTCAGCGGCCACGGCGTCATCGTGCCTGAGCGACGCTCGGTCGGCGTCACCGCGTCCGCATGGAAGACCAGCGCGGGAGCAGCTGTGCGCGTTCCCGTAGCACGTGTGGGCAACCTGAACTCAACCCTGAAGTCCTTCAAGGACCTCGGCATCTTCGTGCTCGGGCTCGACGGCGACGGCGACGTTTCCCTGCCCGAGATCACCCTCGGCGTCGAACCGGTGTGCCTGGTGGTCGGCTCGGAGGGCAAGGGCCTGTCGCGGCTGGTACGGGAGAACTGCGACCAAATTGTGTCTATCCCGATCGATTCCGCGATGGAATCGCTGAACGCGTCGATGGCTGTGGGAATCAGCCTGTATGAGATTTCGCGTCAGCGGGCAGCCGAAGCCCGTTAGGAAGCGAACCCCCTTCATGAGCCTCACCACCGAGATCGCCCAACGTTCCCAGGCCTTTCCGCTGGGGGTCAGTCGGTGTACCGGCAACCAGCCGGACCTCTTCAACGTTGCCGTCTACGCCCCCGATCTGGATGCAGTAACCCTCCACTACCAGGACGCCCACGGCGACTGGAACTCCGCCGTGCTGCCCGACTTCACGGACGGCGTTCACCACGGCCTGATAGGTGGGATGCACGAGTCGTCGCGGTACGCGTTCTGGCCTGCGGACAGGCCGCTATCCGGTGGGCCCGGTACGTCTCAGCTGTTTCTGGATCCCTACGGACGCGCCATCGACACCTTGCAGTCCGGCGAAAAGCCGCTCTACTTCTCCGTCGTCGTAGACCCGGCGTTCGACTGGGGTTCGTCCCGCCGGCCGGATACACGATGGCGCGACACCGTCATCTACGAGGCGCACGTCAAGGGACTCACGAAGCTGCACCCAGACGTGCCGGAGGAGCTGCGCGGTACCTACGCAGGGCTTGCCCACCCGGCGATGATCAGACACCTCACGGAGTTGGGGGTCACCGCCGTCGAGCTCCTGCCTATCCATTTTCATATTGACGAGCCGCATCTGGCACCTCTCGGGCTGAGCAACTACTGGGGCTACAACACCCTCGGGTTCTTCGCACCCCACCCCGAGTACGCCACCGAGTCCGCCCGCGAGGCCGGTCCGAAGGCCGTGCAGGACGAGCTGAAGGGCATGGTGCGGCTCCTGCATGATGCGGGGATCGAGGTCATTCTCGACGTGGTCTACAACCACACCGCCGAAGGCCCGCAGGGCGGACCCGCGCTCTGCTGGCGCGGCCTGAGTGAGATGAAGTACTACCGCCATAACGACGACGGCCGGTACCTTGACACCACCGGCTGCGGAAACACGGTCAACTTCACAGAACCGCGCGTCATCCAGTTCGCACTGGATTCCCTGCGCTACTGGGTGGACGAGTTCGGGATCGACGGATTCCGCTTCGATCTGGCCGTCGCGCTGTGCCGGGACGAGAGCCATCAGTTCACCCCGCGGCACCCCCTGCTGATCGCGATCGCCGCAGACACCGTCCTGAGCGGCGTGAAACTTATAGCCGAACCGTGGGATGTAGGCTATAACGGCTGGCAGACGGGCAATTTCCCGCAGGGCTGGGCGGACTGGAACGACCGTTTCCGGGATACGGCCCGTGACTTCTGGCTGTGCGACCAGGCCGCCCTGGCCGAAGGGCATCGCGCCGGTACAGTGGCACGGCTCGCAAGTTCCCTCGCCGGCTCGGCAGACGTATTTGCCCGTTCCGGACGCACGGCGATTTCTTCGATCAACTTCGTCACGGCCCACGACGGGTTCACGCTTGCAGATCTCACGGCATATAACCGAAAACACAACGAGGACAACGGCGAAGCCAACCGTGACGGTCACAATGACAACCGCAGCTATAACCACGGTGTGGAAGGCCCGACCGAGCAGGAAAAGATTCTCGCAGCCCGCTCCCTGACCGCCCGCAACCTGATGGCCACGCAGCTCCTTGCGCTCGGTGTCCCGATGATCACTGCCGGTGATGAGTTCGGGCGCACCCAGCATGGCAACAACAACGCCTACTGCCAGGACAACGAGCTGGCCTGGGTGCATTGGAACCACGACAATGAGGCCCGCACCATGCTCACGGCCACAGGTGAGCTGCTGCGGATTCGGCGGGAGTTCCTGAGCGAGCAACCGGCCGGCTATCCTGCGCGGGAGGAGACCTCCTATCTGCTGTGGTTCAACGCGGACGGCGAACCGATGTCGCAGGATCAGTGGTCGGACCCTGAGAGCCGGACTGTTCAGCTGCTGCTTGGGTCGCCGAACGGTGCTATCGACGGACTGATCGTCGTCAACGGCCATCCGGAGGACCGTCGCGTGGTCCTCCCCACCGCGTCAGCACTCCAGGGATTCGGCGCGACGGACAGCCAGAACCAGATGTTCGAGCTGCGCTTCAGTACCGCGGTCGCCAATGGGAAACGCCGCGGTGCCCGTCTCCGTGCAGGAGAAACGGACACCGCGGCGTCGAACTCGATTTCTGTCTACCGCGCCTAGGCGTTCACCACGAGGCCAAGTTCGGCCTTGGACGCGAGGCTCTCGTGCTGCGGAAGAACGCGAACGGTGTATCCGAAAGATCCGGAGTGGTCGATGAGGATCTCACCGCCGAAGAGGAACCGGCCCCGGCCGAGGTCTTCCTCCACCTTCAACTCGGCTACCGCTACCTCGCTGAGGTCGTCGTTCTCTGACGCGCGGCCGTGAACCACTTCCACGGTCACGTCGTTCGGACTCAGGCTCCCCAGCGAGACATACGCGTTGACGGTGAGCGAGTCACCGATCTGCGGCTCCTCCGAGACCCCGACCGAGTCGACGTGCTCAACCTGCACAGCGGACCAGCCGTCCTTGATCTTCGAACGCCATGACGCCACCTGCCGGGCGGAGCTGTAGCCGTCCCGGATCGCTAGCCGTGCCGAGCGGGCCGCTGGCTGGTACAGCTGACCCACGTAGTCCTGCAGCATGCGTTCGGCGGAGACCGCCGGTCCAAGCTTGGCCATGGTGTGTTTGATCATCGCCACCCACTGGTGGGGGACGCCGTCGTTCGATGTGGTGGACGGACCGGCCGCTCCGGCTGCGGTCGGGCGGACGGTGCTGTAGAAGCGCGGCGCCACCTGCTCCTCGATGAGGTCGTACAGCGCTGCTGCCTCAATATCATCGCGCTCGTCAGCTGAGGCACCGTTGTTGGCGGTCGGGATCGCCCAGCCGTTATCGCCGTCGTACATCTCGTCCCACCAGCCGTCCAGGACGGACAAGTTGAGCCCGCCGTTGATGGCCGACTTCATGCCGGAGGTGCCACACGCCTCGAGCGGCCTGAGCGGATTGTTGAGCCACACATCGCAGCCCGGGAAAAGAGTGCGAGCCATCGCAATGTCATAGTTCGGCAAGAAGACGATCCGGTGGCGAACTTCGGGGTCGTCGGTGAACCGGACCAGGTCCTGGATCATGCGCTTTCCCTGCTCATCGGCGGGGTGCGACTTTCCGGCGATGACAAGCTGGATGGGATTCGTGGGGTGGAGCAGAAGCGCCTTGAGCCGGTCGGGGTCGCGGAGCATCAGTGTGAGCCGCTTGTAGGTGGGCACACGGCGCGCAAACCCGATGGTCAATACGTCCGGGTCCAGCACGTGATCTGTCCACGCCAGCTCGGCGTCGGCTGCACCACGCTGCTTCCAGGAGGACCTCAACCGGGCGCGGACGTCGTCGATGAGGTTCGATCGCATGATCCGCCGCAGCCGCCAGATGTCGGCGTCCTCGACGTCATACACACGGGCCCACTGCGGGTCGAGTACCGACTCCGCTCCGAAGCTTTCCCGGGCGAAGTCTGCGATGAGCGGGTCCACCCAGGTGGGAACGTGGACACCGTTCGTGACCGAGGTGATGGGCACCTCGCGGGCATCGAATCCGGGCCACAGTCCGGAGAACATCTCGCGTGAGACCTCGCCATGCAGCTTCGCGACGCCGTTGGCCCGTTGCGCGAGTCGCAGCCCCATGACCGCCATATTGAATTTCGATGCGTCACCGCCCTCGTAATTCTCCGCGCCGAGTTCCAGAACCCGCTCTGTAGGAACGGACGGCGCGAGGCCGGCGTCGAAGAAGTGCTGGATCTGTACGCGCTCGAAGCGGTCGATCCCGGCAGGAACCGGCGTGTGAGTGGTGAAAACGGTGGACGCGCGTCCTGCGGTGAGGGCTTCCTCCCAGGACATCGGCTGGTCCCTGGAGGAGTCCATGAGCTCACGGATGCGCTCGATGCCCAGGAAGCCGGCGTGTCCCTCGTTGGTGTGGAACACCTCGGGGGCGGGCATCCCGGTAAGTCGCTGGAAGATGCGCAGTGCCTTCACGCCGCCCATGCCGAGCAGGAGTTCCTGCTGCAGCCGCTGGTCACCGCCGCCGCCGTACAGGCGGTCAGTGACGTTCCGCGCCGCCTCATCATTGCCCGGGACATTGGAGTCCAGCAGCAGCAGCGGAACGCGTCCGACGTCGGCCCGCCATATGTGGGCGCGAAGCTCACGGCCGTTGGGTAGCGGCAACACTACGGTTGCGGCGGTTCCGTCATCTTCGCGCAGGAGGGTGAGCGGAAGCCCGTCGGGGTCAAGGACGGGGTACGTTTCCTGCTGCCAGGCGTCCCGGGACAGCGACTGCTTGAAGTACCCGGCCTGGTAAAGCAGGCCTACGCCGACCAGCGGCACTCCGAGGTCGGATGCCGCCTTGAGATGATCGCCGGCCAGGATGCCGAGGCCGCCGGAGTATTGGGGCAGTACGGCGCTGATGCCGTACTCGGGGGAGAAGTAGGCGATGGACTGCGGTGCGTCTTCTCCGAGTGTCTGGTACCAGCGGGGTGCGGAGAGATATCTCTCAAGGTCATCACCGAGATCCTGGATGCGCGTCACCAACTCTTGGTTGGCCGCGATGCGCTGCAGCTGCTCCCGGGTCACGGAACCGAGAAACTGTACAGGGTCGTGGCCGCTGGCTTCCCAGGCTTCCGGATTGATGTCATGGAAGAGCCGGGCAGTGGGCAGGTGCCACGACCAGCGTAGGTTGCCGGCCAACCTGCCTAGGGGAGCGATGCTCGGCGGAAGAACGGTACGGACAGTAAACCTACGGATTGCCTTCACGTTGGGTAGGTTAGCGTACATTTTAGCGCTGGAGTATGTCTGGTGCTCATATCGCCGTAAACGCTTGCATTGTGAAGCGCAACACTCCTGCGCTTTAGGAAGTCGCCTTAGCAATCTGGGCGAATAATGGATAACGTCTAACCCGTGACCACTTCAAGCGAGGCGACACGTACAAGGGCAGGCGCATCCATGGATGAAGATTTGCGGTTCGGACGGATTCCCATCACCAAGGTTTCGCCTGTGGTTGAGGGCGGAACCTTTCCCGCGAAAGCAATTCCAGGGTCGGACATCGTGGTGGGGGCCACGGTATTCCGGGAGGGACACGACCAACTCGGCGTATCAGCCGTGCTGCTCGATCCCGAAGGGGCGGAAGTACAGCGCGTTCGGCTCACTCCGCTGGGAATGGGAACAGACCGCTACGAGGGCACTCTCCGACCTTCCGGCGTCGGCCTTCACTCCTTCCTGATCGAGGGGTGGGGTGACCTGTATGAGACCTGGCACCACAATGCGACCGTGAAAATCGACGCCGGAGTCGATGTCGAGCTGATGCTCGAAGAGGGCGCGGAGCTCTTCGCGAACCAGTCCTCTTCGCGGCCGCCTGAAGAGCGGGATCTGTTCCTCGCCACCGCGGAGCGTCTGCGCAACCGGGAACTGCCGATTGACGAGCGCCTCGCCGCCGGGCACTCGGCCGGCATCCGCGCAGCCATCGAGCGTGAGCCCATGCGGGCGTTGGTGACGCCTTCGCGCCCGTACCCCATCCTTGTGGAGCGTGAGGCAGCGGGCCGCGGCTCCTGGTACGAATTCTTCCCGCGGTCGGCAGGTGCCACCTACAACCCCGCCAACGGGCAATGGACCTCGGGCAACTTCACCACCGCAGCCAAGAGGCTGCCCGCAGTCGCGCGGATGGGTTTCGACGTCGTCTACTTCCCGCCGATCCACCCCATTGGTACGGCGCACCGCAAAGGTCCCAACAACACGCTGAACGCCGGCCCGGGAGATCCCGGTTCGCCTTGGGCGATTGGTGCATCCGAGGGCGGCCACGATGCAATCCACCCGGACCTCGGTACATTCGAGGATTTTGATGCCTTCGTGCAACGGGCGCAGGAACTGGACCTCGAGGTAGCACTGGACCTTGCACTGCAGGCTTCCCCGGACCATCCATGGGTCACGGAGCACCCGGAGTGGTTCACTACGCGGGTAGACGGTTCAATCGCGTATGCCGAAAACCCGCCGAAAAAGTACCAGGACATCTATCCGATCAACTTCGACAATGATCCTGAGGGCATTTACAACGAAGTCCTTCGGATTGTCCTGCTGTGGGTGAGCCACGGCGTACGCATCTTCCGGGTGGACAACCCGCACACCAAACCCATCCAGTTCTGGGAATGGCTCATTGGACAGGTTAACAAGCAGCACCCCGATGTCGTCTTCCTGGCAGAGGCGTTTACGCGCCCTGCCATGATGCACGCCCTCGGCCGCGCCGGATTCCAGCAGTCCTACACCTACTTCACCTGGCGGAACACCAAGAAGGAGTTGGAGGAGTACTTCACAGAGGTCAGCCGGGAAACTGCCGCGTTCTTCCGTCCCAACTTCTTCGTGAACACTCCGGACATCCTGACTGAGTACCTCCAGTACGGCGGACCTGCGGCGTTCAAGGTGAGGGCAGTCCTGGCCTCCATGGCGAGCCCGCTGTGGGGCGTTTACTCCGGGTACGAGCTGTACGAGCACGTGGCCCGCCCCGGCGCCGAGGAGTACATCGACAACGAGAAGTTTGAGTACCGCCCGCGCGACTACGAGGGCGCTGAGGCCCAGGGGCGAAGCCTCGCCCCCTTTATCACCCGGCTGAACGAGATTCGTCGCTCCCATCCGGCACTCGGCGACCTCGAGAACCTCACCGTCCACCACAGTACCGATGAAGCCACTGTGGTCTTCTCCAAGCACAAGGAGGGCCTCGGCGAGGACGGACAGGGGAAGGACACGTTGATCGTCGTCGTCAATGTCGATCCCCATAGCGCGCGGGAGTGCACCGTATCCCTCAATCTCGAGGCTCTTGGCCTTGGTGAGGGCGACTGGAATGAGGACGGCACCTTCTGGGTGGATGACCTCATCACCGGTCAAGGTTGGCAGTGGGGAGCCCACAACTATGTCAGGCTGGATGCCCATGTGGAACCGGCACACATCCTTTCCGTCAGGAGGACGCATTAGTGGCGAACCCGTTTCAGCTGCATGCCCCGGGCCTTGCCCATGACCCGCACTGGTACCGCAAGGCAGTGTTCTACGAAGTGTTGGTGCGCGGTTTCGCGGACGCCAACGGTGACGGCTCCGGCGACTTCACGGGACTGATCGACAAGCTCGACTACCTGCAGTGGCTTGGGGTCGACTGCCTGTGGCTTCCTCCGTTCTTCAAGTCACCCCTGCGTGACGGCGGCTATGACATCGCCGATTACTACGATGTGCTGGACGAGTTCGGCAGCCTGAGCGACTTCAAGCGCCTGGTCGCCGAAGCGCATGCGCGCGGCGTGCGGGTCATCATCGACCTCCCGCTGAACCACACCTCGGACAAGCATCAGTGGTTCGAGGAATCGCGCACTGATCCGGACGGACCGTACGGCGACTTCTACGTCTGGAGCGATACTGACGAAAAGTACCAGGACGCCCGGATCATCTTCGTTGATACTGAAGAGTCCAACTGGACATTCGATCCGGTTCGCCGCCAGTTCTTCTGGCATCGGTTCTTCAGCCACCAGCCGGACCTGAACTTCGAGAACCCGAAGGTGATCGAGGCGCTGTTCGACGTCGTGCGGTTCTGGCTGGACCAGGGAATCGACGGCTTCCGGGCAGACGCCATCCCGTACCTCTTCGAGGAAGAGGGCACGAACTGCGAAAACCTGCCCGCTACGCACACGTTCCTCAAGGACCTGCGGGCGATGGTTGACGAAAACTACCCCGGACGCGTCATCATCGCCGAAGCGAACCAGATGCCGGACCAAGTGGTGGAGTACTTCGGCGATGAGGACGGCGCCGAGTGCCACATGTGCTTCCACTTCCCGATCATGCCGCGGCTCTTCTACGCGCTGCGTGACCAGAAGGCTGCACCGATTATCGAAACCATGGCAGAGACGCCGGACATCCCATCCGGTGCCCAGTGGGGGACCTTCCTCCGTAACCACGACGAACTCACCCTCGAAATGGTTACCAACGAGGAGCGCGAGGCCATGCTGGGGTGGTACGCGCCCGACTCGAGGATGCGCGCCAATATCGGTATCCGGCGTAGGCTTTCACCGCTGCTGGATAACTCCCGGGCGGAGGTGGAACTGATCCATGCCCTGCTCCTGTCGCTGCCTGGAAGCCCGTTCCTGTACTACGGCGACGAAATCGGCATGGGTGACAACATCTGGCTTGAGGATCGTGATGCCTCACGTACTCCGATGCAGTGGAACCCCGACAGGAATGCCGGGTTTTCCACGGCTGATCCCGGAAAGCTGTATCTGCCCGTGGTTCAGTCGCTCGTGTATCACTACAACCACGTCAACGTTGAAGCGCAGCTTGCAAGTTCGAGCTCGCTGTTGCACTGGATGCGGCAGATGCTTGCGGTACGCCGATCGCACCCTGCTTTCGGTCTTGGCTCCTATCGAAATGTGCCCACCGAGGCCGAGCCCGTATTGGCCTTCATTCGAGAAGTCCCGGCGGGGAACCCCGAGGGCGAGCAGCCGGAAGTCATTCTCTGCGTGTTCAACCTCTCCCAGCACCCGGTAGCGGCACGTCTGCACCTGCCCGAGTACTCCGGCAGAGGGCTGCGCGATCTCTTCGGCGGTACACCGTTCCCGGCCTTCGCCGAGGACGGCAACCTCACCTTGACGTTGGGCAGCCACGACTTCTACTGGCTGCGCCTGCGTTCGGCGAGCTCCAATGTCGCGTCTCCACATACCGAAGCCATCCCCGTAATTCCTATTTCGGAGGCAGTACAGTAATGGACACATCGACGTCATCCCTTCCAGACCTGCTCACAGCCTGGATGCCGAGCCAGCGCTGGTTCCCCTCGAAAGGCAGGGAAATCTCCCTGAGCCGCGTCGGCGGTATCCGGCTTGAGGATCCAACGGGTGAAGCGGGCCTGGAGGTCCACCTGGTCTCGGTCGAATCGGGACGAAGACTCGACGTCGTCAATGTGCCGCTTTCCTTCCGCTCCGAGCTTCTCCCCGGGGCCGAAGCCGGGCTCCTGGGCGAAATCGAGCACGCCGAACTCGGACGTCGATACGTCTACGACGGCACGCATGACCCGGCGTTCGTTTCCGCTTGGCTCGAGCTCATCCGGACCGAGGGCACGACGGCAGACGGCCGAACCGCAGCCACGGCGATCGGTGGTTTTGCATCCACTGCCGGGATCACTCCGTCGGCGGACATCTCGGTGCTGGGGGGAGAACAGTCGAATACCTCAGTCGTTGTCTCCACAGGGGAGACCCCGATGATCCTGAAATTCTTCAGGGTCCTTGCGGCAGGGGAGAGTCCGGACGTGCTGGTAAGCGCGAAGCTCACCGACGCCGGATCTACGGATGTCCCCCAGACGTTCGGTTGGGTGATGGGCAGCTGGCTCGGCGGGCGGTCCGATAGCGAGTGGGTCACCGGGCACCTCAGTGTGCTCCGTGAATTCCTTCCGGGCAGCAAGGATGCCTGGCGGCAGGCCATGACCGCGCTGGAGAGAGGGGACTCCTTCGCCACTGAGGCTGGGGAGCTGGGTCGAGTCATTGCGCGAGTCCATACTCAGCTCGCTGAAGCTTTCGGTAGCCGCCCGGCGACCAAGCAGGAGGCGGCCGAGTTCCGGGAGTCCCTGACCAGCCGCATTGAGTGGGCCTGGCGTGAAGCAGGTACCGCCGTTGGTCCGTTTGATGCGGAGATCCAGGCGGTCATCGGTGAAGTTAAGGGACTGAAGAAGCTCCCCGAGCTGCAGCGGATCCATGCAGATCTGCATCTGGGCCAGATCCTTGCAACGAAGGACGGCGCCTGGCTGGTCCTCGACTTTGAAGGCGAGCCGCTGCGCCCAGCAGCCGAACGCAGTGTGCCGGATGTGCCGGTCCGTGACGTCGTCGGGCTTGTGCGTTCTCTTGAGTACGCGGCCGGCGTGGGTGTCCATGACGCGTCAGTTGCGCCGAAGGGCGCCGAGGGTTGGGCCGTGGAATCGGTGTCGGCTTTCCTCGAAGGCTATTCGGCTGAAGCCGGAACGACGGTCGACCGCGCGAGCGCCCTGTTCCGCGCATTGTGGCTTGACAAGGCACTTTATGAGGTGGTGTACGAATTGAGAAACCGACCAGATTGGGTGGATGTACCCGTTTCCGCAGTTCGAAGGATGCTCAAGGGCGGCGGTTCCGCCGAGGAAAAGACAACCGGCCAGGACGCCGATGGGCAGGAGGATGGAACCGCAGTGACACAGGACCAGGCAAACCCCAAGACACCTCTCGGAGGTCCTATCCCAGTGGATCCCGGCGTCCTTCAGCAGGTCTCTGAGGGCTGTTACTACCAGCCGCACGCTGTGCTCGGCGCGCATCTCGACCAGCACGGGCATGTGACGATCCGTACCCTTCGCCGACTCGCGGAAAGCGTGACTGTGGTGACGGGCAGCGGCCGGGTCGAGCTGAGCCACGAGCACAACGGAATCTGGGTCGGCACTGTTGAGCCCGAGCGCCCCGGGCACGTCCCTGACTACCGCTTGGAAGTGGTGTACGACGGCGCGCCGCAAGTGGCGGACGACGCTTACCGTTTCCTGCCGACCCTCGGCGAGATCGACATGCACCTCATCGCGGAGGGGCGGCATGAGACGCTGTGGACCGCGCTCGGCGCACATGTCCGCCGCTATGCGTCGTCGCTGGGCGATATTTCCGGAGTCAGCTTCGCGGTATGGGCGCCAAATGCCCAGTCGGTTCGCGTGAAGGCAGATTTCAACGGCTGGGACGGATCAGTTCATGCCATGCGGTCGCTGGGTAGCTCCGGGATCTGGGAGCTCTTCGTCCCGGGCGCCGAGGCCGGTGCCTGCTACAAGTTCGAAATCCTGGGTCGAGACGGTCAGTGGCGCGAGAAGGCTGACCCGATGGCCCGCGGTACTGAGGTGCCGCCGCTCACCGGGTCCCGGGTGGTCGAGTCCCGCTACGTGTTCGGCGACGAAGCCTGGATCCAGGAACGCGGTGCCAAGGACCCGCACAATGGTCCGATGAGCGTGTACGAGGTGCATCTCGGATCATGGCGTCTGGGCCTGGACTACAAGCAGCTCGCCGAAGAACTGGTCGAGTACGTCCGGTGGCAGGGGTTCACCCATGTTGAACTCATGCCGGTCGCTGAGCACCCCTTCGGCGGTTCCTGGGGTTACCAGGTGACGTCCTACTTCGCGCCGACAGCCCGATTCGGCCATCCGGATGATTTCAAGTATCTTGTGGACAAACTGCATCAGGCGGGTATCGGCGTCATCATGGACTGGGTTCCGGCCCATTTCCCCAAGGACGAATGGGCTCTTGCCCGGTTCGACGGCGACACTCTGTACGAGCACGGCAATCCGCAGCTCGGTGAACACCCTGACTGGGGCACCCTGATCTTCGACTTCGGCCGACGCGAAGTGCGCAACTTCCTGGTTGCCAACGCGCTGTACTGGCTCGAGGAATTCCACATCGACGGGCTGCGCGTGGACGCGGTGGCCTCGATGTTGTACTTGGACTATTCCCGCGAGGACGGTCAGTGGCAGCCGAACCGGTTCGGCGGGAACCAGAATCTCGAGGCGATTTCCTTTCTCCAGGAGGTCAATGCCACCGCCTACAAGCGCGTGCCCGGCATTGTGATGATCGCCGAGGAATCAACAGCGTTCGACGGCGTCACCCGACCCACGTCGCAGGGTGGATTGGGCTTCGGGATCAAATGGAACATGGGCTGGATGCACGACTCGCTCCAGTACATCTCTGAAGATCCGATCAACCGGGTGCACCATCACGGCAAGGCGACGTTCTCCATGGTGTACGCGTACACCGAGAATTTCCTGCTTCCGATCAGCCATGACGAGGTGGTCCATGGCAAGGGGTCGCTGCTTCGTAAGATGCCCGGCGACCGATGGCAGCAACTGGCCAACGTGCGGGCGTACCTCGCGTTCCAGTGGGCGCATCCGGGCAAGCAGCTGATCTTTATGGGCACTGAGTTTGCGCAGGAATCGGAGTGGTCTGAGCAGCATGGCCTGGACTGGTGGCTGTCCGACACGATCCCGCATAAGGGCGTGCAGAAGATGGTGCAGTCGCTCAACTCCATCTATCGGAATACGCCGGCACTGTATGCGCGGGACAATGACCCGTCCGGGTTCCAATGGATCGACGAGAACGACGGCGCTCACAACGCTCTGTCCTTCATTCGCTGGGATACTCAGGGGAATCCCGTTGTCTGCATCGCGAACTTCTCCGGTTCTCCGCACGAGGGCTACCGGGTAGGTATGCCGTGGGCAGGGCAGTGGACCGAACTGCTCAATACAGACGCCGAAGAGTTCGGCGGCTCGGGAGTAGGGAACATGGGCGCCATCGAGGCGATGGAGGGGGCACACAACGGCCTGCCCGCATACGCGGAGTTGCGGGTGCCGCCGTTGGGCGTCCTGTACCTCACGCCGACGCAGGTTTAGCCCCGCAAACGTCACCCCGGCAGCCGATTTACAAGTGGGCCGCCGGGGTGCTACAGTTTATATCCGCGCCGACGAACACTTCGGATCCGGCCGACATCCACATCTAGCGAAAACCAGCTTCGTTCTGGTGGGCACACAGTGTGGGTGAAGGGTGGATTTGACGGGGTGGGGTTTGGTGGGTAAGTTAGAAAAGTTGCTCCGGAGCGATGATGCGGCCTTGAGGGTTGTGTTTGGTGCCGGGTGCTTCTGTTGTTTGAGAACTCAATAGTGTGCCATGTTTGTTGATACCGATTGTTTTTTGATTGGTTGATTTGCTGGTCATTGCTTTTTTGTGGTGGCTGGTTTTTTGGCTGGTTTCGAATTTTG
>NZ_JBZCNL010000004.1:0-336622 GCF_058269305.1 Arthrobacter sp. TJ-170
GCCTCAAACACACCCAGGCAGAGTCCCTACCCTCGACAAGACCGGAAAATACGGCAGAATAACCAGGGTCAAAGTGGCTCACTTTTCAACCCACAAAACGGCTCACTTTTCGACCATCGCTGACAGGCCCTCGTCGCTATGGTGGCTCTCGTTTCAGCGGCTTTCGACAGTCGAGCCAGGTCTCAACCTATGGTGACCGCAGAGCTTCGGCCCGCTATTGATAACGATCAAGCAGCTGACCTAGTGCTCACTAATCTGGGTTCGACCCCGGCTAGAGATGTCACCGTTCGTTTTGAACCGGAACTTGACCTGCCCGAGCACGTGGATCAACGGTTCGCTCAGTTCATCATCCGCCGATACAGCAGGCCGACACCCGTTCTCAATCCGGGCCAAGAGCTGTCAAACGTTTGGTGGTTGGGGAGGAACGTCGGGGCTGAAATGCTTGTGAACCGTGAACCTCTACCGGACGACTTCACAGTCCATGTCAGTTATCGAGGTCGTGGTAGTAGAAGGTTGAAGGATTCCTTTCCGCTAACGATGGATTCCCTGAAGCTAACGACCGTTTCGGTGTCGTCCACGTCAACTAAGGGACGCATCAAGTCGATTGATGAATCGATTAAGAAGCTGGCGGAGAACACAGCCAGAATCGCATCCGTGCTGAATCGTCCCACTGAGTCCGCCGATCCGCTCGGTGCATCCGACATCCTTCGGATGACCGGTTTTGCTAGATCTACCGAACCAGCCGGTGCAGCTATGAGCAAACAATGGTTTTCAGTCGCCTTACGAAGGCTACTGTCTCGTTTGCTCTGATCACTCAACCTTGAGCACGGGACAGCCGCGAAGCGGAAGATCGTGCCGTGCTCAAGTGGGCGGGAGGCACATCGACCCAACTCTTGCACCCAATCCAGATCCTACGCACCGTATCCCAGAAACGGACGACCGCGCAGCGCTCGCGAAGCAGCGTTTGCCAACCTTTGTGCGGGAATATTAGCTATAGGGTTTCCTCTGTGGCTGTTCAGACAGAAGGTGGAACGTCGAAGGAACCAGAACTTCAACGACCGCATTGGAAGTGGATCATAACCCTGTTAGTAGTCGGATGCGGGCTAACTCTGGGAAGCTTTTTTTTGCGCTTGCTCGTGGGGCTCCACGGCACCAAAGATATCTTCCCTTGGAGCATCATGGTGTCGGATGATCTGGCAGTTCTGCAGTCCATATGCACCAACTTCGGCACGGGTTTCTTCTCAGCCGGCATTCTGCTCACCTTTGAGCCGCAAGTTCGAAAAGCCGTGCGGGAAGTCAGAGATGACGTCGCGGAGCAGGCAACCAAGGACGCAACGGCCAATGTTTCTGAGAAGTTCGAGACTCGGTTCGAGGAACTGCAAGGGCAGATTAATAGAGGAGTTCAGGCGCGGATCAGAGAACAGGATCACATCCTGGATGCCCTCTCAGAGTTCACGTACGAGTCGGTTCTAGCTGGCATGAAGAGCGCCAGAAGTATGCGGGCTTTAGACCATGACCAAATCACCGTGGAGGGTACATGTATACCCGGCGAGTTCACGGTGTCATTGGCTCTCCATCCTCAAGTCACCTCCCAGCCCGAAGAAGGGATATTGCGCGTTATGGTCGAGACAGAGGAGGATCGGGCGTTCATGACCTGGCCCGCTTCTGCTCCGTTCAACGATGTCGCCATCGCACTGATGGAGAAGCTCACGACTAAAAAGGCTTGGGGGTTCGGCAAGGAAGCTCCGTGGAGTAGTGCCCTAGAGAAGCTCGTCAACGCACTGAATCTGGCCATGAAGGCTCAGAGGGAGGATTCCGACGCGGTCTTTGGTCTCCAAGGCAGGCTCGCTGCAGTGATCGACGACGGTTTATTCCTTACTGATCAAGGGCTTGAATGCCCTGAACGGGACTATGTACTCCCACGTGCGGAGTTCCCGCGGCAGGTTGACCTCATGACGAGGAGCTCGACAGTGAAACCACCCGAAAGGCCTGAGTGGATTAGCGAGAGGTTGTGGGACTACGCGCTGGAGCGATGCAGGGCACGGTTTACGACGAGGCGAATGGGATCGATTACTCATCCTGATCACACTCTGATCCCCATTGACCCAAATACACCTCCATTCTGATCGCTCGGCGGAAAGGTTCGGTCGGCAATTCTTCTTAGACCAGTTCGCTCAACATGCTGAGCAACGCATGCATTTCTGCCTTGTCCCCAGGGCTCTGCAGGCTGAGGTTGTACGTCCGATGAGGTTGGTTTGCTGAATAGCCTCTTCCCAGCACGGGATCCTTTTGAGCATCGTCGTGAATGTAGTCGCTAGACGCCGTCGTTGCGGATGAGGCGGAATATCGCTTCTTCGACATGCACACGTGAGCGCCCGTGAGTCTTGCCCCAGTGTTCAAGCAGCTCAACGTACCTGGCATAGTCGTTTGTCTTGGCATACCTCAGGGAGACCGACACATTGTTTCTGAGCCAGGCAGTGATCAGTTCATCGAGCACTGGAGCTGCTTGTGCTCCGTATGGGGTGTTGCCTGCCGAGATGAAGTAGAGCCACTTGGTAAAGAACGCAGGCCCCAATCCGCGGATGTGTCCTTTGTTGTTGAGGTAGCGGTAGGCTTCAACGGGGCCGTCAGCGTTGAAGCGTTCAATGGACGTTTCCAGCCGATTGACGACAGTGGCGTCGACCGGTTTGCCTGCCGGCTTCGCGCTTCCGCTGAGGATACAGGCGGTACGGTAGGGGCCATACCCGGAGTAACCATGGCCCCAGACCATGCATGAAATGAACGCTTCAGAGAAAGCGCCTCGGCGTACACGTGCCTCTACCGCGGTGGCGGTGACTTGTCGGTCGACCGCATCTGGAAGAGCATCGAGGAGTTCTCCGGCGCCCTCGATGCTGGACAGCCAAGTAGTCCAGCGCCCTTTGGGCCAAGAGAACGCGCGTTGAGCAACGTGCGGGGAGGTTAGTAACCGCACCAGTGGGAGTGGAATCTCAGGAAACGCACCGCTCATTCTGCCTACTTCCAATGGATTGACTAAGTAGTAGCTCTAGACAAAGGAGGTCCGATGCTTGTCAACGCTCGTATCTTAGGTGGCCGCCTCCGAACCAGTTCGCGCCTGCTCAACCTCAATGAAGACGCCACTCGGACGATCCCGGCAAGCGACAGGGGTAAGGTCTCCTGGGAGCCGAAAAACTTGGAGATTGGCGCCTCCGGATCCTGGGCAGTTGGACAGCAGGGCCGGTGAACACTTATCGGCCCTGCAACCGTTGGATTAACTCTCAGGTCTTTTCGAGCTCGATTTCACGCGTGACGGTGGGACGGCATCTTCTTGTTTTGCAGTACCCGATCTACAACCCCCCGAGCTGACTCCGTACTCTTCAGCGTATTGGGACGCCCGACCGAACTCGCGCCAGTATCAATAGTGAACTCCGCTTCTCGGACCCGCTCAAGCATGACCTTCAGGTCGTTCTCCGGAAGGTCACGGAGCTTACGTACGCGTTTGAAATTAGCCATGTTCCCTGTCTCCTGTGGTATACATCGTAGCTTCAATCTGCCGCGACGGTGCGGCGGAGCCTGAACAAATTGCTGATTGGAAAATTCAGCTTGAAAGCAATCAACCACAAGAATGCACTCACTTGTAGCACACCGGCGGTGATCCACAAGATCTCCCATGCAATCGGGACGAGAGGAATTGCGGCTGCAGCAGCCATCAGGATCAGTGACAGTGACGAGAGTATGAACATGTACCGCAGTGGGCTAAGAAGAGTCCCAGTCAGCGTGTGCTCAGGAGTTCTTGCCATCCACGACAGAAGGATGGCCGGACCGGTCAGGAACAGCGATACGGATGGGGAGGGTATATCGAAATCGTTCGCAACGATATGGAGGATATCGAGTTTCTCGATCCAAGCAAACAGCACTACGACAAACACCATGGGAACGGCCACACTCGCGAACCAGTAGATGCCCCGTCGTGCTGGAACTACGTCCACCCTCAATTCACCGGTGCTAAACCTAGAGCCCGGAGTAAGGGCAACATGGCTAATCGTGCGTTCTACGTCCGCTACATCGAAGTCAAAGTCCACAGGTTCGCCGGCAGGATCAAGTTCAACTACGTACATTGACTCGATAGCAAGCCCTGCGGGGACTTGCACCTCAACGTGCTGACTCGCTGCGAAACCGAAATCAGCAATCCGGAGGCCGAAGCCTGCGGTTTCTGCTCCTCCGTTCACTGCGGGGGTGTCTAAGTCGTGGGAATACTTCAGAATTGTTCTACTTCCCAGGACGGCCTCATCCACCTCTACAATCAGCAAGAAATTTTCAGAAAGCTGCCGCGCTAAGGCCGCGAAGACGGCGAGATCGGCGTCTTGTTCCCTTCCTTGGCGGAGAGACACATCGGAAATCCATGAATCGAATGAAGCGAGTTCAGGACTCTTGCGTGAGCTGGCGCTCACGAGCCTGTCGATGTGTGTTTGACACTCGGCTCTTAGCTTCCGATCTATGCGCATCCAATCAGGAACGACGTTCAAAAGAAGCTCCCGCGCTAACGAGCTGTTGTCCTTTGTACCCAGAATGGGGAGTGTCTTCCCGTTCTGGTCGGCGGTGTCTACATCCCGCAGGCGATCCTTTGCGATAAGAGCCAGCGGGATCAGGATATGCCCCTTGGAACCAGAGATGGCCAATCCTTTCGGCACCGTTACATCCAACGACACCGTTCTTCGAGTAGGACCTTCCGCGCCCAGTTTGAGCGTATCCACCCTGCGATTGATCCACGTCTGGGACGCCAGCATGAGGCGCTTTAGTTTGGCACCGTCAGAAGCTCGGAAATTGCGGGCAACCAGTAGTTTACGCTTGCTTCCTATTACGGATTCCGCAGTCACTTCCGGGCCTCCGTGAACCGCGGCGCCATGGACTCCATCTGTTCCATGACTAGCTTAATAGCCTCGGGTTGCTTGTCCGGTGGATAACCGAAACGCACCAGCAGGCGTTTGATTGAGGACCTTAGCTTCGCTCGAACGTCGTCGCGCACGGTCCAGTCGGTTCTAACGTCCCGGCGCATCACTGAGACCAGTTCCCGGGCAATATCGGCCAGCACTCCTTCGCCCTGGATTTCCACTGCGGACTCGTTCTGGGCAACGGCGTCATAGAAGGCGAGTTCGTCCGAGTTCAGCGGCGGAGTGAAGTGCTCCCCGCGTTTACCTTCCGCGGCCACCTCGCGGGCCAGTTCCACGAGCTCAGCAATTACTTCAGCTGACGTCAGCTGCTGGTTCGTGTATCTTTTCATCAGCTCGGTGATCCGCTCAGAGAATGCCCGTTGCCGGATTATGTTGTTCCGGGTGGAAGATGCTGACTCATCGGCAATCAGTTTCCGCAGCGCCTCGATGGCGAGCTGCGGGTTTCGGGCCTGCTGGGTCTTGGCGATGAACTCGGGCGTGAGGTCATCTAAAGAGGGTTTCGGCATGCCGGCGGCGTCGTAGATGTCCAACACCTCCCCGGAGGACGTTGCCGAGGCAATCAGATTCCCGAGCAATCGCTGGATTTCCTCGGGTACAGGTTCCCCGCTCGCCTGACGGTCTGCGGCGTCGTACTTCGCCATCCAGACACGAATTTCCTCGTAGACCTGAATTTCCGGACGCAGTTCGGAAAGCGTCTCTGAGCCGGAGCACAGTGCCCACGCGCGGGACAGCTGGCTGGTGAACTTGCGGTACTTCGCTGCGAGTGACTCTTCACCGTCCGCGGGCTGGTTGCCTGGCGTAGCAGGATTCCGCAGGTGACTGACGGCGCCCGTCACGGCGTTTAGGAAGGACTTTGGTCCGCCCTTCATCAGCTCGGTCTTCCAGTCATAACCGGCAAGCAGGGACCGAAGATTTTCAACCAGGGAGACGGTCAAGTGAACGGCCTCGTCGACGTTTTTGCCGACCGGCTTGTTTGCCCGGTCCGACTGCGTGTATTCACCCAGCGCCTTTGCCAGGTTCTCCGCCAGCGGTGCGTACGCCACCAGCAGGCCGTCCTCCTTGCCGCGGAACGTGCGGTTCACGCGGGCCAGTGTCTGCATCAGCAGCGCGCCCTTGAGCGGGCGGTCCAGGTACAGGGTGTGCAGCGGAGGAGAGTCGTAGCCGGTAAGCATCATGTCCTTGACGATCACCAGCTCCAGCTCGTCGTCGACATTCTTGAGGCGCTCCTTGACCTGCGCGTTCAGCGAGTCCCGGCGCACATGGTCGGACACCGGCGGCACGTCAGTCGCGTCACCTGAATAGACCACCTTGATCTTGCCCTTGGATAGGTCCTCCGAATGCCAGTCCGGGCGCAGCTCCACAATTGCGGAGTACAGCTTGGCGCAGATATCCCGCGTCCCGCCCACGATCATCGCCTTGCCCGGCGCCTCGATGAACTTGCCCATCCGCTCGCGCCGGTTCTCCCAGTGCGCCACCAAGTCCTCGGCCAGCGCTGCGATGCGCTGCGGCGCACCATAGACAGCGTTGACGACGGCGACGCTGGCCTCGATGCGCGCACGTTCCGTATCGTCCAGGCCGAGGGTCAGTTCGTCGGCGGACTTGTCCAAGTCCTCTTCCGTGACACTTTCGGAAAGTCCTACCTTGATGAGGCGCGGCTCGAAGTACACGGGCACGGTCGCACCGTCTTCCACCGCCCGGGAGAGGTCGTAGATGTCGATGTAGTCGCCGAAGACGTCCTGGGTGTTCCTGTCATCGAAGGAAATCGGTGTACCCGTAAAGGCGATGAGGGTGGCATAGGGAAGCGCGTCGCGGAGGTGCCGCGCGTAGCCGTCCAGGTCGTCGTAGTGGGAGCGGTGTGCCTCGTCCACTACCACGATGATGTTGCGACGGTCGGACAGCAGTGGGTGGTCTGCGCCGGCGTCCTTCTCTGACTTGCTGCGGCCGAATTTTTGGAGCGTAGTGAAGTAGATGCCGCCCGTGGTCCTGTTGCTCAGCTCGTCCCGCAGCTCGAACCGCTTCCTGACCTGCTTCGGCGATTCTGCCAGGAGCAGGCTGTGGTCGAAGCTCTCGAACAGCTGCCCGTCGAGTTCGTTCCGGTCGGTGATGACCACGACGGTCGGGTTCTTCAGTTTCGGCTGGCGGGCGACCATGTTGGCATACAGCTCCATTTCCATGGACTTGCCGGACCCCTGGGTATGCCAGACAACTCCGGCCTTGCCGTTGCTTTCCACCGCTTGGATAGTGCTAGCCACGGCTTTGGTGACGGCGTAGTACTGGTGGGGTTTGGCGATACGTTTTGCCAACCCGGCGGAGCCTTGGTCGAAGGCCGTGAAGTTGCGGACGAGCTGGAGGAAACGTTCCTGGTTGTAGAGGCCGTCCAGTGCGGTGTCCAGGGCGGTGACGGCATCGCCGTCAACCATGTAACCCGAGGGGACGGGGACGCCGTCGTCGTCTACGTTCCACGGTGAGAAGTGGTTGAAGGGTGTGAACGGCGTTCCGTACTTGGCCTGGATTCCGTCGCTGGCGAGCGTGAAGACGCAGAAGCGGAACGCCGTGGGGAAATCGCGGAGGTAGGTCTGGAGCTGGGCGTGGGCGCCGGGGAGGTCGGCGTGGGCGCTGCCGGCTTTCTTGAGTTCGATGATGCTGACGGGCATGCCGTTGCAGTAGAGAACGATGTCGAAGCGCCGCTTGTGATCGCCCTGAATTAGCGTGACCTGGTTGACGGCGAGCCAGTCGTTTTGATCAGGCGCCTGGGTGAGCAGCCGGATGGTGGGGTTGGCTTCGTTGCCGTCGGAGTCGATGTAGGTCAGCCGGTAGCCGTCGACGAGGCAGTTGTGGATGCGGTGGTTCTCGGCCAGGGCGTCATTCGACGTGGGCGATGCTATTTCCGCCAGGGCCTGTTGGAGGTACTGGGCGGGGACCGCCGGGTTGAGGCGTTGGAGGGCGGCAAGGAGGCGCGGCCGGATCAGAAGCTCGGACCAGGACTCGCGTTCCCCGGTGCCTGGCGCAATTGCCTGGCCCTCCAGGGGCTTCCAGCCCAGTTCGCCGAGTCGCTCCTTCGCCACGCCTTCCCAGTCTGCTTCCGAAAAGGCTACTGCTGGTGCTGTCAAGGTGATTCCCCCACAATCGATTTGCAGTTCAGCTTACTCAGGCTTCGAGGGACTATCCCCAGGTGCCTACAAATTTCGCATTGCGTCTACACCCCCGCGGCCTCCAACGCCTTCTCCGCCTCCTTTAGCCGAAGCTTTCCGGACATGAGCTGAGGGAGGAGCGCGTCGCGGGAAGCGGCGAGATTCGAGTTCTCTGACAGCGCCGAGGCAATGGTGCGCTCAAGTGGTGCCAGCTTTGTCTCCAGTAGCAATCCGTGCTCAGGCTTCAGCCGCGGCACCTGGAGAGAAGCCAGTTGGCCCTTGTTGATGGATCCGAACACGGTGCCTTCAGCCTCGAACGGTGCCCAAGCCTCGTGTGAGTCCTTGAGGAGATGAAAGACGGTGAAGGGTTGGTGATGAGATGAACGCACTGAGGCCACACCACGTCCTATGCATGTCTCTTCCGTTGCAAGATTGACACGGCCAACGGGGGCTCGGACACTCAGAAGTGTGTCGCCAGGCATAGCCAGCCGGACAGGGGCAGTGGTCCAAACTCGGTTGCTTGGGAATCGAACCCCGAAGTCTCGGACTCCCTGATAGAAGACGGTGCCCTCACCCGTCTCGTTGAAACTTGCGCCCGAGGGCGAGGAACCCATGACTATGTCGGCAATTTCGGATAACGCAACGGATTCGGTCATGTCGAGAGCAAACCGAGTCAGTGAAGCAGCTAGTTCGTCTGCAAGTGCGACGAGCTTGGTGTTGGCGACGATCTTGTCGTCGAGGGCGCCCAGTACTTCCGCGATCGCTTGCTGATCTGGTAGCGGGGGCAAGCGAATTGGCAAGCTTCCCAGAACCGTCAAGTTTGTGTAGCCCTGTACCGAACCTGAAGCTACAGACTCTTTCAGTGACTGAATGTGTGGCGTATTCAGGTGGTAGTACAAGTATTGCGGGTGCAGGCGAGATTGGTCGGGCCGCAGAATCGCTATCGCACTTGATATTCCAAACAAGTCCGAGGCCTTGTACACGTATGAGTTACTGAACGTACCAATTATCCCGGTGAGTACATCGCCCGCATGAAGCCTGGTAATGGCCTTCGAGGCGGGAGGAAAGAGCCGGTCGTAATCCTCCTCTGAAATGAAGTCCATCTGGTCCGGCTTGAGTTCCCCCTTACCGATGTTCTTCGAAGTGAGATACGGGACGCCTGCCAAAACGCGAGTGACGCTGGCGTGAGCGCCGTCACCTAATTGGCATACGTCTGAAATCTTTGTCTGAAAATCGGTGCTCACAGGACCCTCCCCAGCTGCTCGCGCACAACAGCCGCCAGTCGCTCGGACTCCTCGAACTGCTCAAACAGCTCCTTTGATAGCCGGGCGATCTTCTCCTTGATCGGCTCGCCGTCGTCATCCACGTCAGCCGCCCCGACGTACCGCCCAGGTGTCAGCGCGTAGTCCACAGCCTTGACCTCCGCGAGGCTGGCCGAATAGCAGAAGCCGGCCTCGTCGTTATACATCAGCCCCGCCTCACCTGCAGAGGCGGTGCCGCGCCAGGCGTGGTAGGTGTTGGCGATCTTGGCGATGCGTCGTCGGACAGGGCACGCTCGGCGCGGTCCACCATGTAGCCCAGGTTCCGCGCGTCGATGAAAAGCACCTTTCCTGTCCGGTCCACGGAGCCGCGGGGGCCTGCTGTCTTGTCCTTCGCGAAGAACCAAGTGCACACCGGGATACCCGTGCTGCGGAACAGCTGCGTGGGCAGCGCCACCATGCAGGACACGAGGTCGGCTTCCACCAGTTGGGCGCGGATTTCGCCCTCGCCGCCGGAGTTGGAGGACATGGAGCCGTTGGCCATAACCACGCCGGCGCTGCCGCCGGGTGCCAGCTTGGAGATGATGTGCTGGATCCAGGCGTAGTTGGCGTTGCCGGCTGGCGGAACGCCGTATTTCCAGCGGGGGTCGGACTCGGAGCGGGCCCAGTCCTTGATGTTGAACGGCGGGTTGGCCATGATGAAGTCTGCGCCGTTGTTCCCGGTCAGTTCCGGGTGCTGGTCGCGGGCGAATGTGTCGCCCCAGCGGGAGGCCAAGTTGGCGTTCAGGCCGTGGATGGCCAGGTTCATCTTGGCCATACGCCAGGTGCGCTCGTTGAGCTCCTGGCCATAAACGGAAATGTCTGAGCCCTCGAGGTGGTGCGCGGCCAGGAACTTTTCGGCCTGGACGAACATGCCGCCAGAACCGCAGCAGGGATCGTAAACCCGGCCGCGGTGTGGCTCCAGCACCTCAACCAGCACGCGGACTACGCCTGCTGGGGTGTAGAACTCGCCACCGCGCTTACCCTCGGCCTTGGCGAACTTCTCCAGGAAGTATTCATACACCTCGCCCAGTAGGTCGCGCGCCTTGCTGGCGCCCTGGCCGGTGAAGCGAGCAGAGTTGAACAGGTCGAGCAGTTCACCGAGGCGGCGCTGGTCCACGTTGTCCCGGTTGTAGATCTTGGGGAGCGTGGCGGCCAGGCTCTTGTTGTCCTGCATGATGAGCTCCATGGCTTCATCGATCAGCAGCCCGATAGATTTGGGCGCTGCACCGTCCACCGCGTCCAGGCCTTTGGCGTGCTCCGCCAGGTAGGTCCAGCGCGCCCGGGGCGATACCCAGAACACGCCGCGGCCGGTGTACTCGTCCACGTCGTCGATCAGCTGGGCGAGCTGCTCCTTGTTGAGCCCTTCTGCCTCCAGCTCGGCCTGGATCTGGCCCCGCCGCTCCTCGAACGCGTCCGATACATACTTCAGGAACACCAGCCCCAGGATTACATCCTTGTACTGCGAGGCATCCATCGAGCCGCGGAGTTTGTCCGCCGCCTTCCAGAGGGTGTCCTTGAGTTCCTTCATGGTGGACGGGGCGAGGTCCACCTTCAACTTCGGGGGCATTATGCAGTTCCTTCTTCTGGTCCGGCGAGGGTAATAGGGTCTGTCAGGGTGAGGCTTCCGCCCGCTACGCCGTCCGTAATCAGGGTAGCGAGTTCCTCCCGGTGTGAGAGGCGTTGGCAGGTCTCAGCCCGCTCATTTTATGGACTGTTCAGGAGGCTGCCGCTACTAACGGTCGGAGTTCAACAGTGTCGTCTCTCTCCGGACGAGTAGCCGAAAGGGCCCAGTCTTGCCGTCGCCGTGAGCGTCGAATTTCCCGCTTCAGAGGCCGCTGCCCTCCGCCAGCTCAAGTCCCGCAGCCTCCTCGCAGCCTAAAGCTCGAGATGGAACTCGACGCGGTATCTCATAAAGCGGATCCGCGGTGCCACAAGCAGGGCGCGGCGTATTCTGGCGTCGTCATCTTGAGCGATGATGACGCCCTCGACGGTTTGTCCGGGCTCAGCGAGTTCCGCCTGAGCGAACCCCATGTAACGCTGTATTTGTCCGACGACGACGTCGCTGGCTCGCCCCCGTTTGAGCTCGACGACCAACAGCCGGGACTTGTCCTTGCTGATGGCGAGGATGTCCATGGGGCCAGTATCAGTTCGGTACTGCTGACCAATCACGCCCTCTTCCTCGGTGGCGTAGATGTTGTAGTCGCGTCCCAGCACGGTGCTGCGCCAGTTATGCACCAGGAAATCCTCGAGTTGCTTCTCCATCTGGAACGCCAGCGGGTCCTGTACCTCCGCTGGGACCTCCTCAGGAACTAAGGCCTGGAGGTTTGCCACGTCGGTTACGCCGGTGAGCTCGGCAAGTTCGCCGGCATGTGCTGGGGCGAACTTCGAGACGGTCTGAGGGTTGGCGGCGGCTGCGCGCAGGTTTGGACTCATCAGTTCGCGACTGAAAGAGCCTTTCCATTCGACGCGCCGGCGGTGGGGCTGGACTTTACCAAGGTGAAATTCATAATCCGATGACACAACCCCGTAGTTGTACTGGATGTTCGAAGTGCCGGTCGGAGCAAGGACGAGGTCACCGACCTGCATTGTTTGGGTTGCCGCGTGCAAGTTGCCCATAGCGCGACCAGCGGCGACCTTCGTCTTGTCGGGGTACATGCCCAGAAACACGGGACTCATCGCCTTACGAAAGGCCTCAGACCCTTGGCCTAGGTGCGGGCGGATGTCGTAGTCACCGATGTAGTCCACCCCGAGGTAACCCGTCTCAATCAGCTCCTCGGCGTTTGATCCACCAGTTCCGAGCCGTACCATCCACGTTGCAACCATCGTTCCCCGCCATCTAGGAATTGCCGTTCCCCTCATCCTGAACGGTAGCCGATATCTCGTCGAACTCGGGAGGTTGGTGCAAGTCTCGGTGCCTTGCAGGCTGTCAACCGTTCCCCGCTGACAACCCCTGCAAACTGCCTTCATCGAAGCTCCCCTGAGGGCACGCGCGTTATATCAACACGAACCGGCGCGGAGGAGGCGAGCTCCTGCTTCATTGCATCCATGCTCGCCCGGCACCCTTACAATTCTGAGATTTACAGGACTTATCCACAACAAGGGGTACTTGCATTTTGGGACGTCATACGCGCTTCTACCGCGGCGGGGGCCAGGCGGCGATTTCTATAAACCGAGACCCCCTATCGGGTGGTGGGTGCCCGTGTGCGGCGCCTGGCGCCGGTCAGGCGGCTCGGGAGCGTTGGCGGTGTGTATCCAGGTCGAGCGGGGTGGGCCCCCCACGCCGTCGTTCTCGCCGGCTGCGATTGCGTAGCTCCTGCAAGGGCTGAGGACCGCGCACGAGGCACATAGTCGTGCTGCTCGTGCCTGCTCTTGGGGGGTTGGCGCTGGACCATTCGGTGCCGCTATGGAAGCGTTGTCGCTTCGCCTCTTGTTACTTGCTGGCTCACTGGTCGCTCCTGTCGGGCGGTCTGAGTCCGTAGAGCCCTGCGACTGCCTCTCGAGCGAGGGCGTCTTGTCGCTCGTCTCTGGCTTGGCGCTGGTTGTGGGCGTGGATGCGCTCGGCGGCGATCGTGGCTGCCAAGTCGGTGAATACCCTCCACTCGTGGCTGGTGCGCTCGTGGTCGGGCAGTAGTTCGAGGATGGTGTCTCGGATGGTGAGGGTATCTGCCAACGCGCAGCGGGGGTTGGGTGGTGTCGGTGGGGGCCTGTGTGGTGCCGGCACCCTGTCGGGGAGGGCGTCGAGTCCTAGGAAGGCGGCGAGGTCGGCTTCGAGGCGGGCGGATGCCCTGGCGGCCCGCTCGGCCCGTGTAGGGCGGGTCATGTGGTGAGCGTCGCCCGGATAGCGTCGGCGACCGCTTGGGTGGCCTCAGCCTGGGCGAGCGTGGCATGGACCTGCGCCTGCTGGGCGAGCACCGACGCATTGAGGAGGGATTGCTTGAAGGCGTGAGCTTCGTACTCACCGACGGCGCCGTGGCTCCTTTCAAGGAATACGGCGGCGGCTTCCTCATGGCTGCCGTACGCGCGGACGTGTTTCTGATAAATCGAGGGTTCCTGGGTGGCGGCGGGGGTGTGGTTGTTGATCATGATTTTTTGTCCTTGCTGGTTGCTTGCGTTCGTGCATTCTCGGCGCAGGTGTAGCAGGCGTCGGGCTTCGGGCTGGCGCGGTGGAGGTAGCAGCGCTCGGCGCCGGGATCGCCACTCGTAAAGGGCGTGTTACCGCTGTTACCGAGCTGAGGAGTAAGAGAGGAGGGCGGTGCTTCCGGGTCCATACTGCGAATATGCCGCTCCTTATTGAGAATGACTTGATCCCCCTCCCTGTCACTTTTGCCTGTTGGGTAACCGGCACCCTGTTCCTCGCCTGCGGGGTTTCCAGCGTCGGTAACGTCGGTAACGTCGGTTACGGGTGGCAGGTAGCGTGCGAAGGCGTCCGCGAAGTGTGAGGGCTGGTATCCCTTTCCGGTGCCGTATCCGAACCTTAGGGTGTTGTTTGTCGGCACTTCGTAGCGCTTGAGCATGTTGGCGAGGAACCGTGCGTCGATCGGTTCGCCCTTGAGGTTTTTCCACGGTGCCGTTTCCAATGCGTGGAGCCCTTTTAGGAGGTCGCCGGTGCTTATGCGTTCCCTGCCGTCAAGGACGGCGCGTATATCGGCCAGGAGGCGGATGCCGAGTGTTGCCGGCTTCTCCTTTGCGGCGGCGACCATAGCGGTGGCCGCCGCACGTGCCGTTTCGGCCCAGTGTCCTCCTACGGCGTCGGCGATAGCGAGGATGGGCTCCCATAGGTCGGCGTCGCGGTCTTCAATTCCTTCGGGCATGTCGGGCCAGGCGTCGCCGATGTGCCCGCGGACACTTTCGGCGAACCGGGCGAGCTGCCGGGTGAGGGCGACTGTCTCAGCGGCGTTAACGCGACGTCGGTAGGGGGCGACTTTCTGGTCCGGGCGCCTGCGTTTCATCGAAATCACGATGGACCGGGTCATGAGCGTGTCGGGTAGTTGGTTAAGCCCGGCGACGGCGACCGCGCAGTAGGACGGCCATTCCTCGGTTACGACTTCTTTCCCGCGGATCGCTGCCCGCCCCGCTACAGCGCCTTTACGGTAACCGGAATTGAGGAGGGCGCGGAGGTCCTCGTTACCGTCGGTTTTCCCCATGCTGAACACGGCGTCGATTTCGTCCATGAGTAGGGTCGGGAGGCCTTCCTTGTCGCTGATTTTGCGGAATATGTAGGCGGGGGAAGCGTTCACGGAGAGGACCGGGTTCGGCACGAGCGCTTCGGTTAGTTCCAGGCAGCGGCTTTTCCCTGATCCTGGTTCGGGTGACAGGAAGGCGAGCCGGGGGGTGTTTTCGAAGGCTCTGACAAGGTGTGCGTGGGTGATCCATAGGGTGTGGGCTGCGTGCGCTTCCACTGAGGGGTAGGCGATGAACCTGCCAAGGAATGCGTGCACGCGGTCAAGGATTTCCACGGGATCCACGAGCGGCTCGGGCGGCTCATCCGTCGCCGTGGTGGCTGGCACCATCCGTGCTGCAGTTCCCCCGCCACTGCCGTCCGCTTGGGCACGGAAGGCGGCGGCTTCGGCTGCGGCGAGTGTCGTCTCATCGACTTCACCCTTCACGGGTTCCGGTGTGGAGAGGCATTGCGAGTTAAGGCGGGCCGCGTAGTCTTCGCCCCTGCTTCGCTGAAATTCGGTAGCTTCGCTCCCCGGTAAGTCCGCTTCGGGCAGTTCAATCAGTTCGGTGAGCGTCCGGCCCGCGGCCACATGGTCTGCGGCATCTTTTCCTGTCGCTGGGACAAGTACGTCAACGTCTTGAACGCCGATAGCCTTCAGGTGACGTCTGAGTCCGGCCGCGCGAATCTTCCCTGGCTTGTCGAGATCGGCGACGATATGCACACGCGAACCGATAAGGATCGTGTAATCGACCTTGTCCCAGTTGCCCGCCCCTTGAGGAGCCGTTGTGGCGGTGACCCCGTATATTCCGAGTGCGCGCACGTCTTCTTCCCCTTCGGCAACGTAAATGTCCTCACGCTTCGCGACGGCTGCCGTGACCTTCGCGCGCCCGTAGAGCTCGGGAGGGTTGGATGTGTTCGACTGGGTGAAGCGTTTCTTGCCTCCGGTCTCGTACTGGCGTAGGACTGTGCGCCCGTTGTCGTACTTGTATTCGCGCTCGCGCGGGCTGTCGAACAGGTCCACCATTTTCAAGTCCAGGGCCGAGACGACTGCCTGAGCGGGGCAGCCGGCGAAGCAGTGGACGAGCACACGGCCTGGTACGCCCTGGATGCTGAGTGACGGGTTTGTGTCGTCATGTGCTGGGCAGCGCGCCATCCACCTGTCGGCGCCAACCTGTTTGAGTCCCTTGTCTTTGAGCGCTCCGATGAGTCGGCTGGCGGCGGCCTGGTGGTTCGCCTGAGCGGGCGCGGCTGTAACGCTAGGTGAAGTTGTCGTGTACTGAGTTTGTGGGTGCCCGGTTTCGTTGGCTGGGCGCAGCTTCTCTGCCCTCATCCTGTAGCACCGCCGGATGCCAATCGGGGGTGTATTGCGGCGGAGATTCGTTGCCGTGTCTGGTATTTTTTCCACGTTTTGAGGGCGGGTTCTTCGCTGCCGTCGGTACGCATCGGATTTACGTTGACGCCGTGCTCGGCGAGGAAGCGGGCTACTTCGAGGGTGGGGGTGACGCCGGGCGCCATGACGGTCATGATTTTGCTCCTGTGCCCGGCCCGGCGATGGCGCGGTAGGCCTCGTGTGTCGGTTGTTGTTGAGGCCCTTGCCCCGGGGGTTGAACCTCTGCCGTATGTGGGGGGCGGGTTTACCGGCCGGCGATGTCGGCCGGTTCACCGGTGCGCTGCGTGGTGTTGGCATCCAGCCAGGCATTGAGGTCCGACTCTCGGTAGCGGACGGTGCGACCGAGCTTGACGAACCTAGGGCCGTACCCGAGGTAACGCCATTGGGCGAGCGATGCCGGCGTCTTGTCGAGTAGGTGGCCCAACTCTGCGGGAGTGAGCAGCTTGTCTTCCATGACTACCTTTCAGGTGTTCAAGTAGCCGATCTTTCGGCTACTTATATAGCAGCACTGTAGTCAACGACTGTCAAGTAGACACTATTTCGGCTAGTCTGTGTCGTGTGAAGAAGCCCATAAGCCTGCCCGCCGTCATCGGCCAGAACGCCCGAAAGATCAGAACCGATCACGGCGTCACCCTCGATGCGCTCGCATCTGAAGCCCGGCAGCTCGGACTGAAGTGGTCGACCGCGCGCGTCGTCGACCTGGAACGGGGCAAACTCAATCCGACCCTGCCCATGCTGCTCGTGCTCAGCCTGGCGCTTGCCCGCACAACTTTGAATGACGTGCACCTGTCCGACCTGCTGGCCTATGACGGGCCGGTCACAGTCACCGATAAACTCTCCCCGCTGGGCTCGGAGCTGCAGGGCGCTGTGAAGGGCGATCCCGTGCTCCTCTGGAGCAAGACGGACGACGCCACAGCTAAGGCTGTCGCTAATACTCTGGCTGAGTATCCGCAAGCAACGTTCCGTCATCAGTTCAATATCGAAAGGTACTCGTTAGGTGACGAGCGGGCCGCACGGAAACTCGGACTCAGCAAGCACGAGATGATCGATCGTGCTCTCGGGCTCTGGGGTCACAACCTCTCCGTGGAGCGCGACAAGAGGGCCGGAGCCGATGCCAGCCCACAGCATCGCGGACAAATCACGCGCACACTTATCGACGAGCTACGGGCGGACAGCAATGGCAACGATTGAGCCCTACTCCACTGCAACGGGTCGCCGTTACCGCGTGATCTACCGGACGCCGGAGCGGAAACAAACATCGAAGCGGGGTTTCCGTACCAAGCGTGACGCCGAGCTCTTCCTAGCCTCCGTGGAAGTGTCAAAGGCCCGCGGGGAGTTCATCGACCCTGGCGCGGCCCGCGTGACGATCGCCGAGCTCGGCCCTTCCTGGTTGAAGCGGCAATCTCATCTGAAACCATCCTCATACCGACCCGTTGAAGCAGCCTGGCGGAATCACGTCATGCCCGAATGGGGTCCGGTCCCGGTGTCCGAAGTTCGCAAGACTGCCGTGCAGCAGTGGGTTTCAGCTCTGACGACAGGCGAGGAAAGCGGGGGTAAGCCGAAATCGGCGACCGTGGTGATCCGTGCTTACGGGATTCTCGCGTCGATCCTGGACGGCGCGGTCGATGATCGTCGCGTGCTTTCGAATCCCGCCCGCGGAGTGATCCTCCCGCGGAAGGGCAGGAAAGCCCACGTCTACCTCAGCCACGAGCAAATTCACCGGCTGGCGGAGGAATCAAAGCACGAGACGCTCGTCCTCGTGCTCGCTTACTGCGGGCTGCGCTGGGGCGAGGCAGTAGGGCTGCGGGTGCGCAACCTGGACATGCTCAAACGGCGAATCCACATCGAGGAGAACGCGGTCGAGGTCGGCGGGCGCGTCGAGGTTGGCACGCCGAAGAACCACAAGCGGCGGACCGTGCCGTTTCCCCGGTTCCTCTCCGAGCCACTGGCTAGGATGTGCGAGGGCAAGGGGCGGGACGATCTGGTGTTCCCTGGCGAGGATGGAACCGGTTATCTGCGATCGACTCGCGTGCAAGCCGATCGAGGCGGCTGGTTCACCGGCGCCGTCCAACGGGCCGGACTTCCCCGCATAACCCCACACGACTTACGGCACACCGCGGCGAGCTTCGCCGTGTCCGCAGGCGCGAACGTGAAGGCGGTGCAGCGGATGCTCGGGCATAGCTCGGCAGCTATGACGTTGGACATCTACGCGGATCTCTTCGATGCCGATCTTGACGCCGTTGCCGACGCCCTCGATCAAGCGGTTTCAACCGCAGGTGTTGCCAGAATGTTGCCACTGGCCTGAACCAGGCAAAGCGAAAGGCCCGCACTCCCCTGTGTTTCCGGGGTAGTACGGGCCTTCGTGGCGAGTGGCAGATGAGGGATTCGAACCCCCGTAGGCTGTGCCAGCTGATTTACAGTCAGCCCCCTTTGGCCGCTCGGGTAATCTGCCGAACGTCTTCGAAGAAGACCACCTGCGGATCGCCGTCCGCAGGCAAAACAACTTTACAGAACATCCCGCCCATAATCGAATCGGGCGTCGGAGGCTGAAAATTAAGGGCTCGGAGGCCGCCCGCCACCGTTTCAGCCCCGGATGAGAGCCGCCCGTTTCGACGGCGTGATTTAGGGTAGAAGCAGGAAAAAACCAACCTTAGAAGGAGGCAACGGTGGCCAGCGAATCCACATTTGATGTTGTGAGCAAGGTAGACAAGCAGGAAGTCGCCAACGCGCTGAACCAGGCACAGAAGGAACTCGCCCAGCGCTACGACTTCAAGGGCGTCGGCGCCGAGGTGGATTTCAGCGGCGAGAAGATCCTCATGAAAGCCAACTCCGAAGAGCGCGTCCTCGCGGTGCTGGACGTCCTGCAGTCCAAGATGATCAAGCGCGGCATTTCGCTCAAGTCGCTCGACACGGGCGAGCCGTACCCCTCGGGCAAGGAATTCCGGCTCGAAACCTCCATCAAGGAGGGCATCGCCCAGGACGTCGCCAAGAAGATCAACAAGCTCATCCGCGACGAGGCTCCCAAGGGTGTCAAGTCTCAGATCCAGGGCGACGAGCTTCGCGTCAGCTCCAAGTCCCGCGATGATCTGCAGGCCACCATGGCTCTGCTCAAGAACTTCGACGAGGCTGACCTCCAGTTCGTTAACTTCCGCTAGGCGGACCACCAACCAACGACGACGGCGACGCTCCCTTGCCAGGGGGCGTCGCCGTCGTCGTACCGGACTCCGTGCCGGGGCTACTGGAGGGCCCGGCCCGCCATACCTTCGAGTCGGGAAATGCGCTGCTCCATCGGCGGGTGCGAGGCGAACAGCTTCTGCACCCCGCCGCCGCGGAACGGGTTGGCGATCATGAGATGGGACGTGTTGACCAACTGCTGACTCTGGGGCAGCGGTGCCTGCTGGGTTCCGCGCTCCAGCTTTCGCAGTGCGGAGGCGAGGGCCAGCGGGTCGCCGGTGAGACGGGCGCCGTCCTCGTCGGCGTCATATTCGCGGGTACGGCCGATCGCCATCTGGATCAACCCTGCTGCGAGCGGGGCGAGAAAAGCGAGCAGCAACGCCGCAATCGGGTTTCCACCCTGGCCGCGGTGTCCGCCCATCATGCCGGTGAAGGCAAACATCTGCGCCACGGAGGTGATGACGCCAGCGACCGCGGCTGCGACCGATCCGGTCAGGATGTCGCGGTTATAGACGTGCATGAGTTCGTGCCCGAGCACCCCGCGCAGTTCCCGCTCGTTGAGGATCTGCAGGATGCCCTGGGTGCAGCAGACCGCCGCGTTCTCCGGGTTTCGGCCGGTGGCGAAGGCATTCGGCGCCATGGTCGGCGAGACGTACAGGCGGGGCATCGGCTTGCCCGCTTTGGCGCTGAGTTCACGGACGATGCGGTACATCGCCGGTGCCTGCTGCTCCGTCACCGGCACGGCTTTCATGCTGCGGATGGCGAGCTTGTCGCTGTTCCAGTAGCTGTACGCGATCGACCCGACACCAATCAGCGCGAAGATCCACAGGAACGCCGAACTGCGCGTGGCCGAGGCAATGACGGCGCCGAACAGCAGAAAAATCCCCATGAGGGATCCGAAGAGCAGGGCCGTCTTGGCCCCGTTGAAGTGGTTGTGCACCTGTTCTCCTTGTTGGGTTACCTACCGGTACAACGGCCTTGTGATGTCAGCTGTTCCACAGCCCGCTGCGCGGCCCCTCAGCGTTCGAGGACCGTACAGACGCACGCGCGGTTACCCTCGCCGTCGGCCAGCACCGTGAAGGACGGCGCCTGCGAATCGTCGACGACGGCGCCTCCGGCCGCGACAGCCGCGGCGATACGGGCCTCGGCCATGTCATGAGGCACCCAGACGTCCAGATGGAACCGTTGGCGCGGAGTCTCGTGCGCTTCGGTGTCCTGGAACCAGAGCAGGGGGACGCGGCCGGCGGGGTCGACGACGTCGTCACCGTCCACGTTGCCGGCGTCGCCGGTGAGCAGGGCGGCCCAAAACGGTCCGGCGGCGGCGAGCGCGGCTGTATCAAGCGCCAGTTCCACCTCAGCGAGCGCCACCGGTTGTGGCTTAAGGCCCTGGTCACTCGCAATGGAGCTGATGGTCCGGGCGAGGTTTACATCGCGATTTGTCAGCGCTCCGACGTCGTGACTGATCAGTTTCAGGTCAACGTACGGGTAGGTGAGGGTGACGTCCGGGTGGTGGTTTGCCGCTTCGGCGGCCTCGGTGATGGCCGTGAGGAACCGCAGGCCCGCGGTGAAGCTGCCCGTACGGAACCGGGCGTGGATGCCCTGCGCGAGCTGGCGCCAGTCATCGAGCCCTGCTTCGAGAATCTGCGTGCTGGTGAGCTTGTCCATGACCCCAGTATGTCGCGGTATGGGAACGGTGTAACGGGCTATTCGTTGAGGGCTGGCGCTAACGTCAGGTCTCGGCCGTGTGAGGGCATGAGTAAGTTGACAAGAGTGGACGCCGCCACGACAGTGAGCCCTGTCCAGACGTAATCAAGGGAAGGTGCACCGCATGCGGGAAGAGGTGCGCACCGGTCAGCACCGGGTACTCCGCGGCGGGCTGATTACCGGCCGGCCGGGTGCGGAAGAAATTGACGACGGCGCCGTCTGGCTCGCCGGGGACCGCATCGAATGGTGCGGTCCGGCGTCGGCCCTTCCGCCCGGCAGCCCGGACCGGGTCGACCGGGTTCCGCTGATCCTGCCGGGGTTCGTGGACCTCCACTGTCACGGCGGTGGAGGGCACACCTTCTCCGCAGACCAGGAAGCAGCCCGCGCGGTTGCCGCCCACCATGCGGCCAGCGGAACGACATCGCTACTTGCCTCACTGGTCTCCGCCCCGGCTGACGAGCTGCTGGAACAGATCGGGGCGCTGCGTGACCTCGTAGACGACGGCACGCTGGCCGGCCTCCATCTGGAGGGTCCGTTCATCGCCGCCGAGATGTGCGGGGCGCAGAACCCGGCAGCGATCATCGACGGTGACCCGGACCTGCTCCGTTCGTGGCT
The DNA here is from genome assembly GCF_058269305.1 of Arthrobacter sp. TJ-170. Lineage (NCBI taxonomy): Bacteria > Bacillati > Actinomycetota > Actinomycetes > Micrococcales > Micrococcaceae > Arthrobacter > Arthrobacter sp. TJ-170. The sequence goes on from NZ_JBZCNL010000004.1 coordinate 21,426, forward strand.
GGAGGCCGGGCGGGGGACCATCCGGTCCATCACGCTCGCCCCCGAGACAGCCTCCTTCGACGAGCTCGTCGCGCTGTGCCGGGAGCACGGCGTCGTACCGTCGATCGGGCATACCGCCGCGACATCCACCCGGGTGCGCGGGGCCCTCGAGTCCGGCCCACAGGGACCGTGGTCAGCCACCCATCTCTTCAACCGGATGCCGCCGCTTGATCATCGCCACCCGGGCCCTATTGCCGTGCTGTTGGAGACCGCCCGGCGTGCGCCGGGATCCATGGTGCTCGAACTCATCGCCGACGGCGCTCACCTGGACCCGGACACTGTCCGGATGGTCTTCGGGCTGGTCGGCCCGGACGGCATCGCGCTCATCACGGACGCCATGGCCGCCGCCGGAATGACGGACGGAACGTACACTCTCGGCGGATTGGACGTCGAGGTGCAAGGCGGCACGGCGCGACTTGCCTCCCCTGAGGGTCAAGGCGCGATCGCCGGCAGCACAAGCCGGTTGCTGGAGAACGTCCGCCGGTGCCGCGACTGGGGCATCCCGCTCGTAGACGCGGTCGCCGCCGCGTCCTCCACTCCGGCGCGCCTGATCGGCTACGACGACGTCGGCACCCTCGCGCCGGGACGCAGGGCGGACGTGCTGGTCACCTCGAACGAGCTCGAGGTTCAGCACGTGTACCGCGCCGGCGCCCTCCTGAAGCAGCCGACAAGTGGAAGGACGTAACCGTGCAGGTCATCATCTGTGACTCACCGGAGCGGGTTGGCTCGCGAGCCGCGGACATCATCGAAGCGCGTGTGCGGCGCGGACCGGCGGTGCTGGGACTGGCAACCGGCAGTTCACCCGCAGGAACCTACCGGGAACTCATCCGGCGCCACCGTCAAGAAGAGCTGAGCTTCCGGGACACCACTGCGTTCACTCTCGATGAGTATGCGGGGTTACCCCTGGACCATGAGCAGTCGTACCACTCCACTATCCGGCGGGAATTCGTCGACCACGTGGATCTTCCGCTCTCCCGGCTGCTCAGTCCACATGGGGATGCCGAAGACCTGGTTGCTGAAGCCGCCCGGTACGACGCGGCGATTCGCGATAACGGAGGGGTCGATGTCCAGATCCTGGGCATCGGCGCGAACGGACACATCGGATTCAATGAGCCGACCTCTTCCCTGAACTCGCGCACAAGGGTCAAAACGCTGGCCCGTGCCACCCTGAAGGATAACGCGCGGTTCTTCCCCGGAGGTGAAGTCCCACAGCTTTGCCTGACCCAGGGGCTCGGCACAATCGGTGAGGCGAGGCAGGCTGTGCTCGTGGCACTCGGTGCCAGAAAGGCTTCCGCCGTCCGGGCGATGATAGAGGGCCCGTTGAGTGCTTTCTGCCCCGCATCAGTCCTCCAGCTGCATCCGCGCGCCGTCGTCATTCTTGATGCGGAGGCCGCCTCTGAGCTGCAGCTCACCGACTACTACCGGCGGGCGCAGGATCTGAACGACCGGCTGGGCCGGTAACAGGTCAGGGCTCGGGGTTGCGCGAATCGTACTGGCCGAAGCGCGGCTGAAGACGGGCCAGCAGCAGCACGAGCAGCATGCAGACGATCCCGCCCCACAGGGCTGTCCAGCCCTCGCCGATCCACTCGGCGAACCCTCCGCCGACCAGCTCGCCCAGCCTGGGGCCGCCTGCAACGACGACGATGAACACGCCCTGCAGCCGCCCGCGCATCGCATCAGGAGTGGCTGACTGCAGGATGGTGCTCCGGAACACGCCGCTGACCGAATCAGAGACACCGGCCAGTAGGAGGCAGACGGCGGCGGGAATGATCCACGGCGTCATCCCGCCGTCGGGAGAGCGTCCGGCCAGAATGACCACGAGTCCGAACCCGCTGATTGATGCACCCCAGCCGACCACTGCCCACTGGACAGCCCGGCCCTGGCGGTGGACCAGTCCCAGTGGGCCGGAAAACAGGCCCGAGAGAACTGCCCCGAATGCGGTCGCCGCGAGTAGGATTCCGACCGTCAGCTCGCCGCCCCCGATAAACACAGCACCCACCGCCGGCAGGAGAACCCGTGGCTGCGCCATGACCATTGCGGCGAGGTCGATGAGGAAAGTCATCCGGATGTTGGGACGCGTGCCGAGATACTGGAAGCCTTCGATGACGGTGCTGAGACCGGCGCGGCGCACCGGGCCCTCCGGCGGCATCGCGGGGAGCCGAAACAGCGCCCACAGCGCGGCAGTGAAGGTAACGACGTCGATCGTGTAGGTCCAGCCGTAGCCCACCTGCGCGATGAGCAGTCCGGCAAGCATGGGACCCACTGTGAAGGCGAGCCCGAAGGTGATCATCGAAAGGGCATTGGCGGCCGGCAGCAGTTCCGGGCGCACCAATCTTGGAATGATGGCGGTCCGCGTCGGCTGGTTGATACCGGCAAACCCGCTGTGCACGGCGATCAGAATGTACAGCAGCCAGACATTGTCGGCACCGCTCCATGCCTGCACCGCGATGCCGATTGTCGAGCCCCACAATCCGAATCCGGACAGCAGCGCCACCTTGCGGCGGTCGTGGGCATCCGCGACGGCGCCGCCATACAACCCGGCGAAAATGAGCGGCACCAGGGCAAACAACCCGATCAGGCCCACGTTGAGACTGGAGCCGGTGATGTCGTAAACCTGCAGGCTGACCGCCACAAGGGTGAGGTTGGTGCCGATCGCAGAGAGTGCGGTTCCGAAATACATCCGGCGGAAGGCCGGACTTTCCCTCAGCGGCGTAATGTCGGCGAGGAGTCTGGGCACCGGGCAAGTCTACCGGCAAAGCGGTTACCTCCAGCAACGACTCGCGTACGCCCGAACGGTTCATCAGCCTGCTGACTTTCCCTGCTCCGATGGCTATGGTTGCTCCCACAGCGGGATTGATAACGGGAGGGAATCGCCATGCTCACCAGCGAGGTCGCCGAAGGCATCCACTGGCTCGAACACGCCCACGTGAATGTCTACTTCATCGAGCAGGACGGACGCGTCATGATTGTCGACGCCGGCCTGCCCGGGATCTGGCCGCGTATCCGCGCAGCGCTGCGTGAACTGGGATTTGAGGACGCCGTGGTGGCGCTGGTCCTCACGCACGGGCACTTCGACCACGTGGGGGTCGCCGCCAAACTGCGGAGCACGTACCGGCTGCCGATTCTCGTCCATCCGGACGACGCCTATATCGCCGCTCACCCCTACCGCTACAAGCACGAGCTGAACCGTTTGACAGTCCCGCTGCACAACCCCGGCAGCCTGCCCATCCTTGGGCGGATGACACTTGCCGGAGCAGTGAACGTTCGCGGCGTTACCGACACCCTCCCCCTGACGCCCGGAATAGCGAACAACCTGCCCGGAACACCGGAGGTGCTCCACGTACCCGGGCATACCGACGGTCACATCGCCCTCCACTTCCCCGACCGGCGGGTACTCATCTGCGGGGATGCCTTCGTCACGCTGAACCCCTACACCGGGGTGAAGGGACCGCAGATCGTTTCCGGAGCAGCAACTGCCAACTCGCCGCTGGCGCTTGACTCGCTCGACCGGCTTGCGGCGCTGCCTGCTGACAAGGTGCTCACCGGACACGGTGAGCCGTGGCTTTCAAGCCCGGCCGACGCCGTCGCAATCGCCAAGCGCATCGGCCCTTCCTAGAGCACTACACCGCCGGATCCGGCGCATGTGCCGCGATCGCGGCGTCGACGGCTTCCAGCAGCCGCTTGTTCCCCAGTATCCGGAAATGCCCCATCACATCCAGTTGCACGTTCGCAGCGCCCACCAGTTCGCTGCCGCCCGGAATGTGCGGATCGAACGTCCCATAGATGGACGTGATGTGTGAATTGACGTCCAGGTTGGCCCGCAGGGCGTTCAATGTCCGGTTCCGCGGGGAAAAGGCGCGCAGGCTGGGCAACAGCGCGAACATGGCATAGACCGAGCCTGAGAACGGCGAGTTCACGGCAACCAGCTGACGGATGCGCGGCGCCGAGTCGGGAAGGGTCATGACGTATTTGCCGATCAGCCCGCCCTTGCTGTGGGCCACGAGAACGACGTCGTTGAGGTCACGTTCACGAAGATACTGCGCCACCAGCTCCGCCATCGCAGGAACGCTTCCGCGGTTGTATCCCAGCGCCGTGACCGCATGGACAGGGTGCCCGTTGCCGTGAAGGTGGGAGGCCACGGGATGCATGAACTGCCAGGGCTCATAGATGCCGGGGAGCAGGACAACAGGCGCCGCGTCTCCGGACAACTGACGGCGGGCATCACCCCTGAAGATGAAACCGCGGACCTGCCAGAAGGCGACGTAGGCATAATCGAGCGCCCAGGCCCACCCGCGCCTAAGCAGCAGCACGCGGGTCTCCAGTGAGGACCCCGCGGGCGGTCTCTTCAGGTCGGCTGTGCATCAGGACGTGGGGCACCCCGGGGACCTCCACGATTGTGCTGTTCGGGTTCACAGCGGCCAGGCGCTCCAGCCAGTCAGAGGGCACAATAGGGTCACGCTCCCCGCGTACCAGAACTATCGGGCAGGCAACCTGCGGAAGCGCCTCCTCGAGCCTGTGGTTCACCATTGCGGGAAGCGTCCGCATATAGGGGACGATCGCGCGCAGGTAGTCGGTGAACACAATCCAGTTCGCCGCGGGTGATTCACGCAGCGTGTCCTGTGCCAGACGCAGCGCCTGCATGCGGATCGAGCGCTCGCGATCGTTCACGGTGGGACCGAGCAGCACCAGCTTGTGGACCAGTTCCGGCGCGCGGGCAGCGGTTTCCGTCGCCACCTGGCAGCCCATCGAGTGGCCCACGAGCACGACGCTGCTGAGGTCCAGCCTGCGTAGCGCCGCTAGCACGATGTCGCCGAGCTCGGGCACGGACAAGGGCCGCCCAGGCCCGGGAGACGCGCCGAACCCAGGCAACTCGATCGCGTACACAGTATTGGTGACTGCAAGCTCGGTGGCGAGTCTCTGGAAGTAGCGGGCGGAAACACCGATTCCGTGAACGAGAACAACCGCCTCCCCGTGCCCAACGCTTCGCACGGTCACAACGCAGTCTCCAATGCGCTCCTGGCGCACTTCTTCCCAGGGCGTACGGCCCATTCCACAACCCTTCATAGTGATGTCTTCCCCCAGACTACGGTACGTGCGCGCCCTATTATGAATTGGTCAAAATAAGTGGTTGACTGTTCCCATGACCGAGCAAACCGTCTCCGCTGACACCTGGGCTGCGTCCCTGCGTTCAGTGGGACGCAGGGTAACCAAGCAGCGTCTGGCGGTCCTTACCGCCGTCGAGCGGTCGCCGCATTCAACCGCCGACGACGTCGTCACAGCGGCCCGCGCCGAACTCGCCGACATCACCGTGCAGTCGGTATACGTCGTGCTCTCCGACCTCACTACGAGCGGGCTGCTGCGGAGGATTGAACCGCCACACTCCCCCGCGCGCTATGAGACAAGGGTCAACGACAACCACCACCACGCCGTGTGCACGGGGTGCGGCCGGATCGAGGACGTGGACTGCGCCGTTGGACACGCACCCTGCCTCACGCCGCACTGGTCTCCCGGATCCAGTCAGATGACTATCCAGATCGCCGACGTGGTCTATCAGGGCCTCTGCGCTGACTGCCGTGAAAAGAATCTCGAACTTCCCGAACTAGTAATTAATCATTGAAAGAAGGAGAATCCATGACTGCCAACTTCAGCACGACCCAATCGGGTGCCCCGGTTGTTGACGACAGCAATTCCTCAGCACTGGGCCGCGACGGCGCCATCCCGCTGACTGACCACTACCTGATCGAGAAGCTCGCTCAGTTCAACCGCGAGCGCGTTCCCGAGCGCGTAGTGCACGCCAAGGGCGGCGGCGCGTTCGGTGTCTTCGAAGCCACCGAAGACGTGAGCAAGTACACCAAGGCCGCACTCTTCCAGCCGGGCGCGAAGACCGAGACTCTGCTGCGCTTCTCCTCCGTTGCAGGCGAGCAGGGCTCCCCTGACACCTGGCGCGACCCCCGTGGCTTCGCCCTGAAGTTCTACACCTCCGAAGGCAACTACGACCTCGTCGGTAACAACACTCCGGTGTTCTTCATCCGCGACGGCATCAAGTTCCCGGACTTCATCCACTCCCAGAAGCGCCTCCCCGGCTCCAACCTGCGCGATGCAGACATGCAGTGGGACTTCTGGACCCTCTCTCCCGAGTCTGCACACCAGGTGACCTGGCTGATGGGCGACCGCGGCCTTCCCGCCTCCTGGCGCACCATGAACGGCTACGGTTCGCACACCTACCAGTGGATCAACGAGGGCGGCGAGAAGTTCTGGGTCAAGTACCACTTCAAGTCCAACCAGGGCCACGAGGTCCTCACCACCGACGAGGCTGAGGCACTGGCCGGCTCGGACGCCGACCACCACATCCGCGACCTTTACGAGAACATCCAGGAGGGCAACTTCCCCAGCTGGGACCTCAAGGTCCAGGTCATGCCCTACAGTGACGCCAAGGACTACCGGTTCAACCCGTTCGACCTCACCAAGGTGTGGCCGCACGCTGACTACCCGCTGATCCCGGTCGGCAAGCTGACCCTGAACCGCAACCCCGAGAACTACTTTGCGCAGATCGAGCAGGCAACCTTCGCGCCGTCGAACTTCGTGCCGGGTATCGCCGCTTCTCCGGACCGCATGCTGCAGGCCCGCATCTTCTCCTACGCAGATGCGCACCGTTACCGCGTGGGCACCAACCACGCGCAGCTGCCGGTGAACGCACCGAAGAACGAGGTACGCAACTACTCGAAGGACGGCGCTGCCCGCTACGCCTTCAACTCCCCGCAGACTCCCGTCTACGCTCCCAACTCGGTGGGCGGCCCCGCGGCCGACCCGGCACAGTACGGTGCGCACGGCGGCTGGGAGAACGACGGCGACCTGGTACGCACTGCGCATAGCCTCCACGCCGAGGATGATGACTTCGGCCAGGCAGGCACCCTTTACCGGGAGGTGTTCGACGACGGCGAGAAGGCCCGCTTCCTGGAGACCATCACCGGAGCGGTTGGCGGCGTGACCATCGCACACATCCGCGAGCGCGCTATCCAGTACTGGACCAATGTCGATGCTGACCTCGGCGCGAAGCTCCGCGCCAACCTCGGCAACGGATCAGGTGCAGCTCAGAACTCCGAGGCTGAGGCCGCCAACAAGTTCTAGGCAGAACCAGAAATGAGCGGGTGGGCCGGATGGCCCACCCGCTCATTTTTATCCGCTTGAAGCATTGACCTCGCCGCCCAGCACTGTGTCGAGGGTTTGAATCAACTGATCAAGCAGAACATTGAGTGCTTCCTCCACAGCCGGCCGGTCGTTGTTCAGGACGTAGTCATACTGGAGCCCGTACAGGCCCGAGGTGAAGACACGAGCCGCGGGATTGGCCCGCTCGCGGGGAAGTCCCTGGGCGATCAGCCAGTCCGTAATGAACGAGTGCCAGTACGCGAACTTTTCCGTCGCGCTACCCCGCGGAGCCGGGCTCACCGGATCCTGCACGGCGGCCTCGATTTCCAGCCGCTGCAGGTGGCGGTTGCGCTCCATCAGCAGGGAATTCCAGCCGCCCACCAGCCACTTGCGGAAGCCGTCCGGGGTCAGGTCCTCGGACTTTTCCTGTTTAAGGACATCGTGACGGCCTTCAATGTGCCGGACGATCTCGTTGACGAGTTCCTCGCGGTTGCCGAAATGGTACACAAGCACGTAGCTGCTGATGCCGAGGCCATCGGCCAGGGTGCGGAAGCTCAGGCTCGCGAAGGTCTTGTCGAGAAGGTACTCGACAATCTGATCGAGGAGCTCGTTCTTGCGTTCCGGGTTCGGGGGGCGGGCCATGGCTGCATAGTACAGGCGCAGGGCCCGCCCCCGCTGGCCGCTTCCTAGGCGCCGGTGCGCACTTCGTCCCGTTCCGGGTGGCCCGCAGCTTCCGTTGCCAGCCTTGAATGGCGCTGCCCGTAGGCGAAGTAGATCGCGAACCCGACAACGAGCCAGATACCGAAGAACACCCAGGTTACGGTGGCCAGATTCAGCATGAGGTAGAAGCAGAGCAGCGCTGACATGATCGGGATGACCTTGCCGAACGGCACACGGAAGGACGGCTTGAGGTCCGGGCGCTTCTTCCGGAGAATCAGGATGCCCAGGCTGACGGTGACGAACGCTGAGAGAGTCCCGATGTTGATCATCTCGGCGAGCAGCTCAACCTCGGTGAAGCCGGCCAGGAGGGCCACAACGACGCCGCAGAGGATCTGCGTACGAGCGGGAGTGCTGCGCTTCTCCGAGGTTCGGCTCAGTGCACGCGGCATCAGTCCGTCGCGGCTCATCGCAAAAATCACACGTGCCAGGCCCATGAGCAGGACCATGATCACCGTAGTCAGCCCGATGAGGCTTCCTACGGAGATGATTCCGGCGGCCCAGTCCGCGCCCACGAGCTGGAATGCGGTGGCCAATGACGGCGATTCCGTTGCTGCAAGGTCGCGGTAGGAGACCATGCCGGTCACCGCGAGGGTGACGAGGATGTAGAGCACGGTCACCAGCGCAAGGCCGCCGAAGATTCCGCGCGGGAGGGTCTTCTGCGGATCCTTCACTTCCTCAGCGGACGTGGCGACGACGTCGAATCCGATGAACGCGAAGAACACCAGCGCCGCACCGGAAATGATGCCGGTGAAGCCGTACATCGCGGGCGTCGCGCCGCTGAGGAAGGAAAGAAACGGCTGCGTTGTCCAGCTGCCCTCTACCTCAGCCGGCGGTTCCGCTGCCGGGACAAACGGTGTGTAGTTCTCGCCGTTGACATAGAAGAAGCCGACCACAATGACGAACAGGACGATGGCGATCTTGATGATCGTGAAGATGTTGTTCACCCGGGCGGAAAGCTTCGTTCCGAGCACCAGAATCACCGTGAAGACCGCGACGATGATCAGCGGCCCCCAGTACATCGGGACACCCAGGAAGCTGATCTGTGACGGCACATCGAGGTTGAGCACCGCGAACAGGTCACTGAGATACACGCCCCAGAACTTCGCGATGACAGCACCGGCCATGAGCAGCTCAAGGATCAGGTTCCAGCCGATGATCCAGGCAAGCATCTCTCCCATCGTGGCGTACGTGAAGACGTAGGCGCTGCCTGCCACGGGGATGGCCGTGGCGAACTCGGCGTAGCACATGATGGCCAGAGCACAGGTGACGGCGGCCAGGACAAACGAGAGGGTCACTGCCGGGCCGGCGTTGAAGGCCGCTGCCTGAGCGCCGACCGAAAAGATGCCTGCGCCGACCGCAACGGCGACTCCCATGATCATGAGGTCCCAGGTGTTCAGCGACCGCTTGAGTGTGCGGCCCTTCTCACCTGAGTCTGCGATCGATTGTTCGACCGACTTGGTACGGAGAAGATTCACGGCTGTATGTCCTTGCTGGGGAAATGTGACCGGACAATCGTAGTGATTCCGTTATGGACGCACCTAATTGTCAGTGTCTCGTCGGAACCGGCTCCGACGCCGGGAGCCGGCGTGCGCCGTCGTCGTCCGTTTTCTCCACCAGGCGCGCGCCCTCGACATCGACATCCGGAAGGATGCGGTCCAGCCACCGGGGCAGCCACCAAGCCGAACGGCCAAGCAGGTGCATGGCCGCCGGAATCAGCGTCATACGGACAATGAACGCGTCGAGCAGCACGCCGAACGCCAGCCCGAAACCGATCGGCCGGACCATTGTCAGGTGCGAGAACACGAAGCCCGCAAACACCGCCACCATGATGATCGCGGCGGCTGTCACCACCCGCGCACCGTGGCTGAACCCGACCCGGACGGCTTCCCTAGCGGGCCGGCCGTGCACGAAGGACTCGCGCATGCCGGACACGAGGAACATCTGGTAGTCCATGGCTAGCCCGAAGAGCACGCCGATGAGGATGATGGGCAGGAAGCTCAGGATCGGACCGGGGTTGGTCACGCCGAAAATGTCCCCCAGCCAGCCCCACTGGTAGATTGCGACCGTTGCGCCGAAGCTTGCCATCAGTGAGAGCAGGAACCCTGCCGTGGCAATGAGCGGCACCAGGATGGAGCGGAATACCAGGAGCAGCAGGATCAGTGACAGCCCGACGACGATGCCCAGATACAGCGGCATCGCTTCCATGAGCTTGGCGGACACGTCGATGTTCGCGGCGGTCTGCCCGGTGACGGATACGGTCACGCCGGTAGCGTCCTCGATGCTGTCGGCCTCGGCGCGCAGGTCGCGGACCAGTTGCTCGGTGCTTTCACTCGCGGGGCCTGCCTCGGGGATGACCTGGTAAATGGCGGTCCGCCCGTCGTCGCTGATGCCGGCCGGGACGGCGGCCACGATGTCGTCGATTCCAGCGAGGCGGTCGGCGACGTCGAGCCGAAGGTCCGTGCGTTCGCCTTCTTCCTCGATCGCCGGCAGCTCACCGACAACCAGCAACGGACCGTTGGTGCCCTCACCGAACTTCTCCCCCACCAGTGTGTAGGCCTGGTAAGCGGTGGAATCGGCGGGCTCGGATCCGCCGTCGGGCAGCCCTACACGCAGTTCAAGCGCCGGGAGCGCCAGAACACCGAGCGCGACGACGCCGGCCAGCACCGTCAGGATCGGCTTGCGGGTGACGATGCCGCCCCAACCCCGACCGGCGGCATATGAATCATCCACGGAGTGTTCGTCCGCCTCCGCTTCGCTCGCTGGGTGCGCCGTCTTCCAGCGGCGACTGGAGATCACCTTGCGGCCCATGAAGCCGAGCAGCGCGGGGGTCAGGGTCAGGGCAACGAGCACGGCAACGGCAACAGTTCCGGCAGCGGAGAGACCGAGGATCGTCAGGAACGGCAGGCCGGGGACCGCGAGCGCAGCCAGCGCGATGATGACCGTGATGCCCGCGAACAGGACGGCGTTTCCGGCGGTACCGGTGGCGCGGGCGATGGACTCCTGCAGCGGCATGCCACGGAGCAGTTGGGTGCGGTGGCGGTTGACAATGAAAAGTGAGTAGTCGATTCCGACGGCGAGGCCCAGCATCAGCGCGAGCACGGGTGAAATCGAGCTCATTTGGATGACCCCGGTGAGGGCGAAGGTGACTCCGACGCCGACACCGACGCCGACAATCGCCATGAGGAGCGGCAGCCCGGCAGCTACCAGCGTTCCGAGCATGACAATCAGGACGACGGCGGCGACGAGGAGGCCGATGACCTCCGCCGGCCCGAAGATTTCAGAGATGTCCTGGACGATCTCCTTGCTGTACTCGACATTCACACCTGCGTCGGCGGCGGCGTCTGCAGCTTCCTGCACCGCTTCGCGGGTCTTCGGCGTGACGGCGTCGACCGCCGTAGTGAACTGGACGCTCGCAACCGCTGTGGTTTCGTCGTCGGACACGAACTGCACACCGGAGGAGGCCTCGAGGAGGCGCTCACCGCGCTCGAGCTCAACGCGCGCGGCGTCGAGCTCTGCCTGGCCCTCGTCGAGCTGCCCGCGCTGGGCGTCGATCTCGGCCTGGGCCGCGTCGAGTTGCGCCACGGTCGCGTCGATCTGCTCAGCGGGAAGGAAAGATTTCCCGGCCTCGAACTGCGCACGCTGCTCATCAAGCTGCGCCTGTCCGGCGTCGAGTTGGGCGGCGCCGTCGGCCAGCTGCTGCGCTCCGGTCTCGAGTTTCGCCCGGCCGTTCTCGATCTCGTCGCGGCTGTCGGCAAGCTGCTGGGCGGTCACGAACGGATCGATGACCGCTTCGACGCCCTCGACGTCGGCAACATCGGTGAGGGCCGTGCTGACTGCCTCCTTCTGTTCGCCGGTGAACTCGTCGTCCGGGCTCTGGAAAACGATGGTTCCCATGCCGCCGACGGCCTCGGGCATCTCCTGTTTGAGCTGGTTGAGGACGCGCTGGGATTCAGTGCCGGGGATGGTGAAGTTGTTGCTCAGGGTGCCGGAGAAGGCGACGGCGGAGCCGCCCACAGCGACCATGATGGCCAGCCAGGCGGAAACCACCCACCAGCGGCGGCGATAGGCGAAGGAACCGAGTCGGTACAGGAGGAATGCCATGATTGTGCGTCCTGGATTAGAGCGTTGGGTGGGAGAAGCCGTCGCGCAGCATGTTCAGCGTTGCGACGATGAAGTTTTCGAGGGTTTGCGCGGCGTCGAAATCCGGATCTTCACCCGATGCCCACTCGCGCATTGCCGCCTTGGCGCAGGACAGCAGTGAACCGACGAGCGCGTGGATATAGAGGGTCGAGGCCTGGCCCTGCAGCCGGTGCTCCACCGCGCTGATGATGCGGGCTTCGGCGCGCTCCCAGGCGAGCAGATGGGTGCCGAGGAGGTCCGGGCTACCGGCGGACATGCGGAAGAGGTCACCGCAGTCCTTCAGGTTTTCCACCTTCGTGGTGGCGGCGAGAGCGGCGATCATGGCGTCCAGGATGGGCTCATCCTTGGGGCGTGCCGCCAACTCGGCTTCCGCACGGTCCAGGAAGGACTCCGTGGATACGATCAGCGCCTCTTCGGGGCTGTGGAAGTAGTTGAAGAAGGTCCGGCGGGAGACATTTGCCTGGTCGGCGATCTGCTCTGCCGTGAAGCCGCCCATGCCGTGCGTTCGCGCCAGGTCGAGGGCCGCATGGGCGATAGCCCGCCGGGTCTCAAGCTTGTTCTGCTCGCGGCGGCTGATCTGCTGTTCTGTCACATACTTACACTAGGTGCAAGTTTGCACACCGTGCAAGTTTTGAAGGGGGCGTAACACGTTAGCGCACAGACACGGACTTACCCGCCAGTGAATTGCCGATGAACCGGCTGATGAACGGAAGACCGGAAAGCCTCAGCATCAGGCGGCGCAGCACCAGTTCCGCGCCCGATGACGGCAGGAACCAGCGCGCTGCACGCCTGCCCGTTTCCTGCCTCTCCCGCGCAACGGACATCCAGTGGTTCTGATAGGCGGCGAGACCGTCTGCGATCGACGCGGACTCGGCCAGATGATTCACCAGCACACGGGCTCCCGCAATCGCCAGTGAGGATCCCTGGCCGGCGAGCAGCGACACTGCCTGGCACGCATCGCCCACCAGGACCACCCGGCCGTAGTGCCAGCGGTCCATGTGGATCTGCGCGACGACGTCGTAATAGGGGTCAGCGGGCGTCTGACCGAGGGCATGCGGCGCGAGCCAACCGGCGCCGGCGAATTCGCAGCGCAGCGCTTCCCTCCGATTCGCCGGCAGGGAAGGTGAAGCATCCCGGTGGATCAGGAAGGCCGCTACCCTGGTGCCCCGCAGCCCATACAACCCGATTTGCCTGTTCCTCGTATCGCTGAGGGCAAACTTGCCGCTGACCTGTTCGTTGACCTCGTCATCGTCGAAGATGAAGGCTGCGGTGTGGAATCCGAGGTACTTGATGAACCGGTCTTCCGGACCGAAGACGGCTTCCCGCACGGCCGAGTGGATCCCGTCAGCACCCACCAGCAGATCGCCCTCGACAACCCCACCGTCGGAGGTATGGACGCGCACGCCGTCGTCGTTGTTCTCGATTCGAGCGAACGTTACGCCGTAGCGGAGCCGGACGGGCTCGGGGAGGCTTTCCCGCAGCGCCTCCTCCAGATCCGGCCGCATGATGCTCAGCAGCCGACCGTTGACCGCGTCCGCGAAGCGCTTGAAGCTGAGCCGCCCGGTTATGCGCCCCTTCGCGTCGAAATAGGACAACTCTTCAACTGCGTATGCGCGGGCCTTCAGAGCGGGCAGGACGCCCATCTTCTCGGCAGCGTCGTAGCCTGGACCGAAGAAATCCATCATGTAGCCCTCGGTTCTCGGGCCACGGGAAATCTCAAGAATCTCCACCTGCCAGCCGATGTCCGCAAGGTTCTTCGCCGTGGCGAGACCGGCAATTCCCGCACCGATGATGATCGCCTTCACGGTCGGTCCTTCCTGTGAGCGCGTACCGGTTCCCCCAACTGCTGGGCGCGGAAGGGCGTGTCGCCCTACGACACGCCGCTCATCTAACCGAGCCGCCGCCGAGAGGTGGGGAATCCGGCACGCCCAACAGTGCAGAGACTACTCCCCGCGGGAGATTGCGATCATGTCCTCACGGGGAACCAGCTTTACGCGCTCCCGGACGAGCTCGGCGAGGCCCGCGTCGTCGTGCAGGTAGTTGGCGCCCAGCTTCATCTCGTGGGCATCGAGCCGCAACCAGCCTTCCCACGTGGTGTAACGGACGCCGCGCTCCTCAAGGAGGTTGATGATGGCGTCCTCAGACGGATGCTCGGCCGGCGGCAGGTTCAGTCGGTCCTCCAGGAGGAAGCCGATGGTCTCGAGGGCATCGCCCTTGGTGTGGCCGATCAGGCCGACCGGCCCACGCTTGATCCAGCCGGTGCAGTAGATGCCCGGAACCGGGTTGCCGGATTCGTCGATAACCCTGCCGCCCTCGTTGGGGATGACCCCGTTCTGCTCGTCGTAGCCGACCTCCGGCAACTCCGATCCGAAGTAACCGATGGCGCGGTAGACGGCCTGCACCGGGTAGTCGATGTATTCACCGGTGCCCTCGACCGAGCCGGAGCCATTGAGACGCGTGCGCTCGAAGCGGATGTTGGCTACCTTCCCCGGGGTCTCGGGGGAATCGGAGATTTCGACGGGGCTGTGCAGGAAGTGGAGGTGCAGCCGGCGTGATGCGGTGAGTTCGGCCAGGTCATCGGGCTGCTCGACCAGCCAGTTGGTCAGCGTCTTGACCATGGTCTTGGTCTGGTTGTTGCCGGCAATCTGCTGTTCGGAGGCTTCATCGAAGTCGAAATCCTCGGGGTAGAGCACAATGTCGACGTCGCGCGAGTGGGAAAGCTCGCGCAGTTCCAGCGGCGTGAACTTCACCTGCGCCGGACCGCGTCGGCCGAACACATGCACATCCGTTACCTGCGACTTCTTCAGCGCGGCATACACGTTTGAGGGGATTTCGGTGACCAGCAGGTCATCAGCGTGCTTGGACAGGACGCGGGCAATGTCGAGAGCCACGTTGCCGTTGCCGATGACGGCGACCTCCCTGGCATCGAGCGTCCAGTCCCGGTCGACGTCCGGGTGCCCGTCATACCAGGACACGAAGTCGGCCCCGCCGAAGGATCCCTCAAGTTCCACGCCGGAAACGTTGAGGTCTGCGTCCTTCACTGCGCCCGTGGCGAAGATGACGGCATCGTAGAAGGTGCGGAAGTCAGAGAGCGTAAGGTCGCGGCCGTAGTTGACGTTGCCGAGGAAGCGGATGTCCCCGCGGTCAAGAACCTTATGGAGGGCGTTGACAATGCCCTTGATGCGCGGGTGATCGGGTGCCACACCGTAGCGGATGAGGCCATACGGCGCCGGGTACTGGTCGAAGAGGTCAATGGAAACTGCAAAGTCTCCGCCCTTGACCTCCTGCGATTTCGTCAGGATATCTGCGGCATAGACACCGGCCGGGCCTGCGCCGATGATGGCGACCCGAAGCGGACGGGCCGACGTCGTGCTGGACACTGATGCCTTCTTCCTGGTGGATTACCTGGGCTTCCCGAAGGGACGACCGCGCGCATTAGCGCACAATTCCCTATTCTAAATCCCCAATTCAGTCGGCGTCGAAACCAGTGGCGAGGCTCACCTGCGTATAGCCGGAATAGGAACGGCACGACGGCGGTTGGCACCCATGTGAGCCGCACCCGCACCACCGAGCGCCCCGCCCGCAGCGACAACGCGACGGGCATCCTTTTCGGCATCGGCGCATACGGGCTGTGGGGGCTTCTTCCCCTGTACTTCCTCATCCTGCTGCCGGCCACCGCCGTGGAAATCGTTGCGAACCGGGTGCTGTGGTCACTCATTTTCTGCGCCCTGCTGCTCACCATCCTCCGGTCATGGGGTACCCTCCGTGTGGCTGTCAGCAACCCGAAGGTACTCGGGACCCTCGCCGTTGCAGGGTTTCTCATCGCCGTCAACTGGCTCGTTTACACCTACGGCGTCACCAACGGTCACGCCATCGAAGCGTCACTGGGCTACTTCATCAACCCGATCGTGTCGGTGCTCCTGGGCGTCCTGGTGCTCCGGGAGAAACTCCGGCGGTTGCAGTGGACAGCCGTGGGAATGGGGGTTGTCGCCGTCGTCGTTCTGGCGGTGGGCTACGGCAACGTGCCCTGGATCGCGCTGGCGCTCGCGTTTTCCTTCGGCTTCTACGGGTTCGTGAAGAAGCGCGTGGGACCGAGTGTCGACGCCGTGACCAGCCTCAGCGTCGAGACGGCGGTGCTGACGCCGATTGCCGCGGCAGTGATGATCTGGCTGACGCTTTCCGGCGGAGCGACGCTCACCACGGAAGGACCGGGGCACTTCTGGATTATGGCGGCGTCCGGGGTCATCACAGCGGTGCCGTTGATCTTCTTCGGAGCTGCCGCCCGCCGACTCCCCCTGACCACCATCGGTCTGCTGCAGTACCTTGCACCTGTGCTGCAGTTCATTCTGGCCTTGACGGTCTTCGGTGAAGAAATGCCGCTGGAGCGGTGGATCGGCTTTGGACTGGTGTGGGTGGGCCTCGCGCTCCTCACCGTGGACATGATCCGTACGGTCCGGAAGAGCGCGAGGCCCCGCGATAGCGCACCGCTGGAGCAGCCCGCGGGCGCCTAGCAGGGGGCTACTCGGCCACCTCAAGCGCCGGGGTGTCCTGCCGCAGTGTTTCGCCGCGGAAGAACCCGGGGTGGGTGCGCCGGACGGCGAACATTACGAGCACGCCTAGCGCGATGATCCCCACGCCGATGACGAACACCAGGCCCACTCCGAAGATCTCCGAGCCGCTGCCGAATGCGGGGTCCCAGCTGTCCACTGCGGTCTGCAGGAACACAACCACCAGACCGAGTCCTCCGAGCAGCGGGGCGAGGAAACGGAAGACGAAGTGCCGTGCCGAGATGAATGCGCTCTGGCGGAAGTACCAGACGCAGGCCAGCGCGGTGAGTCCGTAGTAGAAGCAGATCATGAGGCCGAGGGCCATAATGGTGTCGTTCAGGACGTTGTCGCTGATCACCCGCATGAGCGAGTAGAACCCTGCGGAGATGACGCCGGCAACCACTGTCGCAAACACGGGTGAGCGGTAGGTCGGGTGAACTGTGGCGAACTTCTCCGGAAGGGCCTTGTAGTACCCCATGGCGAGCAGGCTGCGGGCCGGCGAAAGGAATGTCGACTGGAGGGACGCAGCGCAGCTCGACAGGACCGCGAGGGAAAGCAGGATCGCGAACGGGCCCATGATCGGAGCGGCCAGCGCAGCGAAGACGTTCTCCGAGATGTCGGCGTTGTTGAGGCCGAGCCCCTCGGTACCGACGCCGGCGAACATCACGGTTGCAATAGCGCCGAGCAGGTAGATTCCCAGTACGACGACGGCTGTCACCGCCGCTGCCAGACCTGCGGTCCGCTTGCCGTTCCGGGATTCCTCGCTCACCGTGAGGCAGACGTCCCAGCCCCAGAACGCGAAGATGGACAGGGAGAGACCCAGCGCGAAGGCGGAGAAGCTCTCGATGGCGAACGGATTGAACCAGTCCCAGCTGAACGAGATGGCGCCGACCGCCGCGCCCTGCTGGATGCGGCTGAACGCAGCGATGACGAACCAGGCAAGCACTCCCACCTGAAGTCCGACGAGCGCGTACTGGACGGCCTTCGTGGTCTTCACGCCGCGGCAGGAAACCCATACCGCCGCCGCGACGAACCCCAGGCAGGTCAGGATGTTCAGCCACCGGATGCCGGCGAGGTCGGCGATCGCCTCCTGGCCGGTGAGCTGGGAGAGGAACAGGTAGAAGAAATCCACGGCGACGCCGGCCAGGTTGGAGAGCACGATGATGTTCGCAGCCAGCAGACCCCACCCGCCGATCCAGCCGATGTAGGGGCCGAAGGCTTTGGTCACCCAGGTGAACGTGGTTCCGCTGTCGGGGGTGTCCGCGTTCAGTTCGCGGTAGCCGAGCGCCACCAGGAACATCGGGATGAACCCGACAATGAAGATCGCCGGGAGGTGCTCACCGATGCTCTGCACGGTGGGGCCGAGCGTGCTGGTCAGGACGTAGGCCGGGGCGATCGTGGAGATACCGATGACGACGACGGCGAGCAGGCCGAGCTGCCCCGTCTTGAGTCCCTTGCTGGAGAATTTGGGCGTGTTGTCTGGAGCGCCGGTGCGCACTTGCGTAGTGCTCATGGGTTCCTTACCTCTTTGTTAGGAAATGGTGTGAGGACCGCCGTGTGGGAAGCGGGGTATCCACTGTCACCGGAGATTCCATAAACGAATTACGTTCGTTTAGTATGCCGGTTGATGCTCCTGTGCGCAAGGACACATTGTTGCTGTCCGGTCACAACAACGGCGGCCGGCCGGTTCAGCCCCGAAGAACTGTCCAGCCGACCGCCGTCGTATTCCCTTGCGGAAGGGCGCTACTTCACCGAGCGGATCGCCGCCTCCAGGACGTCAAGGCCGTCCTTGAGAAGCTCCTCGCCGATGACCAGCGGAGGCAGCAGGCGGATGATGTTGCCGTAGGTGCCGCAGGTAAGGATGATGACGCCTTCCTCGAGGCATGCGGCTGCAATGGCCTTCGTTGCAACGGGGTTTGGCTCCCTGGAGCCGGGCATCACGAACTCGACGGCGAGCATCGCCCCGCGGCCGCGCACCTCGCCGATGATGCCCGTCTCCTCCTGCAGTGCCTTCAGACGGGGCACCACGATTTCCTCGATCCGCCGCGCACGCGCTGACAGGTCCAAATCCGTCATGGTGTCGATCGCTGCGAGCGCCGCAGCACACGCAACGGGGTTGCCGCCGTAGGTGCCGCCGAGGCCGCCCGGGTGGACGGCGTCGAGCAGGTCGGCCCGACCGGTCACAGCCGACAGCGGCATGCCGCCGGCAATACCTTTGGCCATGGTGATGATGTCCGGCACAACGCCCTCATGGTTCACCGCGAACCACTCGCCGGTGCGGCAGAAGCCCGACTGGACCTCGTCGGCGATGAACACGACCCCCTTTTCCTTTGCCCATGCGGCGAGGGTCGGCAGGAATCCGTCGGCAGGGACAATGAAGCCGCCCTCGCCCTGGACCGGTTCGATGATGATCGCGGCCAGGGATTCGGCGCCGATCTGCTTCTCCATCATGGTGATGGCGCGCTTCGCAGCCTCCTCGCCGGTGATGGCCGGGTTCTCCTCACGGAACGGGTAGCTCATGGGCAGGCGGTACACCTCGGGCGCAAATGGGCCGAAAGTGCCGTCCGGTCCGGCCTTGTAGGGCAGCGACTTCGCGGTCAGCGCCATGGTCAGGTTGGTGCGCCCGTGGTAGGCGTGATCGAATGCGGCGACAGCCGACCGGCCCGTGGCCAGGCGTGCGACCTTGACGGCGTTCTCCACCGCTTCCGCGCCCGAGTTGAAGAGTACGGTGCGCTTCTCGAAGTCACCGGGGGTCAACTCCGCCAGCTTCTCCGCCACCGCGATGTACCCCTCATAGGGGGTCACCATGAAACAGGTGTGCGTGAAGTGCTCAACCTGCTCCTTCACGGCTCCGACGACGGCGGGATCCGACGCGCCGACGCTCGTCACCGCGATGCCGGAGCCGAAGTCGATGAAGGAGTTGCCGTCGACGTCGTGCACGATGCCGCCGTCAGCGTCCGCAACGTACACGGGGACGCCGGAGGCAACACCCTTGGCGACGACGGCGGAGCGGCGTGCGTTGAGCGCGGTGGACTTGGGGCCGGGGAAATCACCGATGATGCGGCGCTTCTGCTCGAGCCGGAATTGTGGCTGGAGTGCCTGGGTGGTCATAGGAAGGTCCTTTCTGGGCCGTGTAGCGCTTGCTTAGGCGTCCAGCGCGCTCATGACGTGCTTGATACGGGTGTAGTCCTCAACGCCGTACATGGAGAGGTCCTTGCCGTAGCCGGAGCTCTTGAACCCGCCGTGGGGCATTTCGGCGGTGAGGAGGATGTGGGTGTTGATCCAGACTGCGCCGAAGTCCAGGTCGCGGGAGAGGCGCATGGCGGTGCCGTGGTCGGTGGTCCATACGCTGGAGGCGAGGGCGTAGTCGACGTCGTTGGCCATTTCGATCGCTTCATCCTCGGTGGAGAACTTTTGCACGGTGATGATCGGGCCGAAGGTTTCCTTCTGCACAATGTCGTCGGTTTGCTGGGCACCGGTGATGATGGTTGCTTCGAAGAAGTAGCCCTGGTCACCGGAGCGCTTGCCGCCGGTCGCCACGGAGCAGTGCGAGGGCAGCGCATCCATGACCGCGTTGACGGCGTTGAAGTGGTTGATGTTGTTCAGGGGCCCGAAGTAGTTCTTTGAGTCGTCGGCGTCACCCGTGGTGAGGGTCTTGGTGTGGTCAACCATGGCGGCCACGAGATCGTCGTGAGCCGAATCCTGCACCAGCACTCGGGTGATGGCGGTGCAGTCCTGGCCTGCATTGAAGAATGCGAACTCGGCGAGGGCAGCTGCCGTCTTCTTCACGTCAGCATCGGCGAAGACGATGGCGGGAGCCTTGCCTCCCAGCTCCAGGTGGGCACGCTTCAGGCCCTTGGCGGCGCCGGTGGCGACAGCGATGCCGGCGCGCACCGAACCGGTGATCGATACCATGGCCGGTGTCTTGTGCTCAACCATGGCCGCGCCTGTTTCACCGGTGCCGAGCAGCACGTTGAGGACGCCGTCGGGCA
Organism: Arthrobacter sp. TJ-170; assembly: GCF_058269305.1. Taxonomy (NCBI): domain Bacteria; kingdom Bacillati; phylum Actinomycetota; class Actinomycetes; order Micrococcales; family Micrococcaceae; genus Arthrobacter; species Arthrobacter sp. TJ-170. The sequence goes on from NZ_JBZCNL010000004.1 coordinate 42,010, forward strand.
GGATCCCCTGGGTCAGCCGGGCAAGGACGAGTGTGGACTCGGGAGTGGTGTCGCTGGGCTTCAGCACAATCGAGTTGCCGGCGGCGAGCGCCGGCCCGATCTTCCAGATGGCCATCAGGAACGGGTAGTTCCATGGAGCAACCTGCGCGACGACGCCCACCGGCTCGCGGCGGACGTACGAGGTATGACCCTCGAAGTACTCACCGGCGGACTTTCCTTCGAGCAGGCGTGCGGCGCCCGCGAAGAATCGCAGCTGGTCGGCGCCCGCAGCGATTTCCTCCGAAGCGATCATGGCGCGGACCTGGCCGGTGTTACGGTGCTGGGCCTCGACGAGTTCGTCGCTGTTGGCTTCGATCGCGTCGGCGAGCTTGAGCAGCATGAGCTGGCGCTGGCCGGGCGTGACCTTCTTCCAGGAGGCGAAGGCCGTTTTGGCTGCGCCCATGGCGGCGTCAATGTCAGCCTGCACGGAAACCGGAGCTTTCGCGACAACTTCCCCGTTGGTGGGGTTGACGATGTCGATCATCTCGGTGCCGCTCGGGGTGACGAATTGCCCGTTGATGAAGTTCTGCAGGGTGGTTACCACGGCATTTTTCCTTTCGTTCCGGGACAGTACTGCCCAAATTCATTGCCGACCCTACGTGGTCCACGCCACTCCGCCTAGGTTTATCCGCACAACGCTTCACAAGAACCGTCATGCATCCGCACAAGCTCCCCCGCCTATAGTGGAGTTATGGCGATCACATTGTCGGCGCTCTTGGCGACGCCCGCGCTGAAGCTGCAGCAGGTTGGCACCAGCGAAGTCACCGACGTTCCCGTTCAGTGGGTCGCCGTGACCGAACTTGAGGACCCTCAACCGTTCCTCAGCGGGGGCGAGATCGTGCTCACCACCGGCCTGCGGCAGAAGTCAGCGACGTCGCAACGAAACTTCGTCCGGCACGTCCACGCAACGGGTGCGCTCGCCATCGGTTTCGCCACCGGCCTCAGCCACGAGAAGGTGCCCGCTGCCTTTCTGGACCAGGCCGACGAGCTCGGCCTCCCGGTGTTCCGGGTCCCGTATGAGACGCCCTTCATCGCAATCGGGAAGATGGTTGCCGATTCCCTGTCCGCGGAGCATTACGCGCGTCTCGAGAACCTGCTGAAGGGCCACCAGGTGTTGGCCGCGGCTCTGCTGAGCGGTGGCGGCCTGCCCCAACTCCTGCGCGAGCTGGCCGCGATGCTGCGCACCGACGTCGCACTTTCCCAATACGGAACGCAGCTCTTCGCGACCGGCGGAAGCGCTGCGGTATCCTCACTCGGCGAGAGAGACCGTGCATGGCACCGGGTCCCTGTGGCAACCGGGCTGAAGGACCGCTGTACCCTGGCCATCGCTGAACCCTACGAACGTGACGCCATCACCGACTACGCCCAGAGCCTGATCAGCGTCGAGCTGAGCAACCAGGCGAGGCGCAGGGCGAGTGACCGCGCCGTCGTCGGGCAGCTGCTGCAGGACGTGGTGCGCGGCACGCTGGCGGGAAGCGACGCCGCGGCCCGCCTGGGCAGCGCAGGAATCGACACTGTCCGCCGGCAGTGCATTGTGCTCGCAGATGTGGCAACCGGTCAGCGCCGCGCCTTGCGGACGCTTCCCTTACCCGGAAAGTACGACGACGTCGTGACCGCGGTCCTGGATGATCGCCTGGTCATCGCGGTGCCGGAAAGCGACGGCGAATCCGTCGGCAGGGCGCTGAGCACCTACCTGCACGGCGCCGGCTTCACCGCGAGGGTGGGCTTCGGCGGCGGCTATGCGCAGGTGAGCGGGCTGCGCTGGAGCTACTTTGAAGCAAGGGAGTCGCTGACCCGGGGGGAGCCGGTCAACCGCCCCGACCGGCTCAGCCTCACCTCGCTCCTGATGGCGAGCGAGGATGTGCCTCTGGCGGACCTGGCTGCTGAAGCGCTCGACCCCGTGGTGGCGTTCGACGAACGGCACGGCGCCGAGCTGATGCTCACGCTCGAGAAGTACCTCGCCCACAACGGGTCGGTGGCCGCGGTCGCGGACGTCCTGCAGCTGCACCGCAATACGGTGCGGTACCGGCTGCAGCAGATCGTTGACCTGACGGGCTATGACCCGGCTGTTACGGCTGACCGGGTGCACCTGTACCTCGCGTTGAACGTTCGCGGCCTGCGGTAGCCTCACCGGCCTCCTGCGTGGTCGATGCAGAACCGCGTCCAGGGACGCGCCTCCAGCCGGCCTTCAGCGATGCGGCAACCGCACACCTCGCAGGTCCCGTAACGTCCCTCGTCCAATCGACGCAGTGCCGCCTCCACTTCGGCGATGCGGGCGTCGGCATCACGCAGCAGCGTCGCAGACTGCGAGAGTTCAAAAGCAATGGTGGAGCCCTCGGGATCATGTTCATCGTCCACATTGGAATCGCGACGCAGGTCGCTGGTGGACACGATGTCCCCGTTCAGGGCCGCTTGTGTCTTACGCGATGCGGCAAGCTCGCGCTGAAGCAGGGTCCGAAACCGCTTTTCATCGCTCATGTGGCCTCCCCGACGTCAGTCTTGCAAGGATCCTACTCGCGGCACCCTCTAGCGTGGCGGCCCCGCCGATCCATAAGGTGAACGAATGGGAAATGAACTGCATACGAGCCTGCTGCACACCTGGCAGGGCATTGAGGATCCGGCCCGCCTGGATTCCGCCACCATCAACCTCGAGCCGGGTCGGTTGAGCGCACACGGCACTTCCCGAACGGACTCGTATGCCTTGAGCTGGGCGCTTACCACCACGGACGGCTGGGTAACGCGCCGGCTGACCGCAACGGTTCACGGTTACGGCTGGAGCCGCCACCTTGAGCTGGAACGCGATGACGACGGCGTGTGGTCAAGTACCGCTTCCAGCGCCGGCGAGTGCAGCCTTCCCGCTCCCGGTATCGACGACCCGTCCCTGCTGACGGGTGCCCTGGATTGCGACCTTGGCCTGTGCCCGGTCACCAACACCATGCCGATCCTGCGGCTGAACCTTCATTCAGCGGAACTTGCTCCCGTGGACGAGACCTCGATGGTCATGGCGTGGGTGGACGTGCCGAGCCTCCGCGTGATGCGCAGCAGCCAGATGTACAGCCAGCTGCGCGCTGCGAACGAAGACCGCAACGGCGTGGTGCTTTACAGCTCGGACAATCACGGGTTCACCGCTGAACTGCAGATCGACCGTGAAGGCATTGTGGTGGACTATCCCGGTCTGGCCACCCGAATTCGGTAAGTTCGGGCAACCTCCCTCACGGTCGGCCGCTGTCGGATTCACTCCCCCGCGGATTGTCGGGCAGCTCGAATGTGAAGGTGGTGCCCCGGCCCAGCTCACTGCGGCAGTGGATCCGGCCGCCGTGTTCTTCAACAATTGACCGGACGATGGCGAGGCCGAGCCCTACTCCGGGAATCGCCGCCTGGCGCACAGCCGAGGTCCGGAAGAATTTCGAGAAGACTTCGGCGCTGTCCTCCGGGCTCATGCCCATGCCGTGGTCCTCGACTTCGCAGACCACGGACCCGGGCATCTTCTGCGCCCGCACCGTGACCGTGCCTCCCGCGGGCGAGTACTTGACGGCGTTGGACAGCAGGTTGTCGAGCACCTGACCAATCCGGGCGGGATCGCTCCGCGCAATCGTGCCGTCGGGGACCTCGTTGAGGATTTCGACGCCTGCCTCTTTGCCGCGTGCAGAAATGGCGGCCACTGATTCCTTCGCGATCTCGGCGAGGTCTGTACGCACCGGGGACACGTCCGGCGGTCCTGAGGCTGCGGTGAGCAGATCGTCAACAAGCCTGCGAAGACGCACCACGTTCCGGCCGACGACCTTGAGCCCGGCCTCGGTCTCCGGCGGCAGGTCGTCATCGAGTATGAGCTCCAGGTAGCCGACGATCACCGTCAGCGGTGTGCGCAGCTCGTGCGAGACCATCGCGACGAACTCCTCCTTGGCGTTCAGCGCGTTCACGAGGTCGGTGACATCGTTGAAGGCCACGACGGCGCCCTCCCGCTTCCCGCCCTCGTCCAGCAGCATGCGGGCAGAGGCAGACAGGACACGTTGTTTGTCACCGGCGCCCACCCGGATGAGGTAGTCGGAGAACGTCTCCCCGGCAACCGCCCGGTACGCCGGGCGCTGCTCCATCGGGATGAGAGTGACGCCGTCGGCCTTGAACAGCAGGAGGTCTCTCTCGGATGCGTCGTCAACTCCCTCCGGCAATCCTGCGCGGTGTATCTCGTGCTGACGCCGGTTGAACAGGATGTCGTGGCCGTCCCCGTCTACGGCGAGCAATCCGACGTCGACCGTGTTGACCGTTGCGTTCAGCAGCCGTTCACGCTGGGCGCTGCGTTGAAGCAACTGTTGCAGTGCGTGGTCCTTCTCCTCCATGGCCAGTTGCTGGTCCATCATGCTGGCGGTCATCACGCGGACCGAGACGGCAATTCCGAAAATGATGACGGGCAGCAGAGCCGATTGGGTCAGGCTGGCGGCGGTCACCTCAGCGTCAGTGATGAAGAGCGGCACCCAGATCATCGCGAGAGGCCCCAGCAGGCTGAGCGCAAGGCAGACCTTCGGATACAGACCGGAGGCACACAGCCAGACCACCGGAAATACCGCCAGTAGCCCCACTCCCAGAACGTCCGTGCCTGCGCCGAAACGAAGCAGACCCACCGGGATGAAGTCGAGCACCGGGATGATGAGGAAGACGCCATAGGGCACGCGGTCCCACGGCGTAACCGCACAGCCCAGGAGGATGATGGCGCTCACGGCGATCCCCCACTGGAAGGAAGCGCTGGACCACACCACCGGGTGGAAGAAGATGCTGCCGATTGCCAGAAGTGCCGTGGTGATGGACAGCGGTGCCTGGCTGAGAAGCACCCGGGTCCGCATCGACAGCTCGTGGAACTGCCGGGTGTTCAACGTCAGGTAGGACAGAGCATTGTCCATGGTGTCTGCTGCTCCTAACGCTCCCGTGCGGTTCCGACAGTGCCCACTCTATAGAGCCGGGCCGCGCTGCAGCGCCCGAAAGAATCCGCGCCCCGGCAGTAAATCTGCCGGGGCGCGGTGCTGGTCCTGCGGGAGACGGTTATGCGTCGGCCTGAGCCTCGATGTGGACGCTGCGGGACACGGACACCATGTCTTCCCGGGGCACAACCTTGATCCGCTCACGAACGACGCCGTCGATCTCTGTTGCGGCGTCGCCCAGCGCGCGCTCGTGCGCATCCAGCGCCAGCCAGCCCTCCCAGGTGGTGAACTGTACGCCGCGGGAGGTCAGGAGCTCGACGACGGCGCCGTCGTCGGGCGCGCCTGCCGCCGGAAGGTTCTCAAGATCCTCCAGCAGGTAGGTGACGGTCTCGAGTGCATCGCCCTTGGTGTGTCCGATGAGGCCCACCGGTCCGCGCTTGATCCAGCCGGTCGCGTAAATGCCCGGCACGTGGGTGCCGGCGGCATCGAGCACGCGGCCGCCGTCGTTCGGGATGACGCCGCGGCGGTGATCGAATTCCACCTCCGGCAGGGCGGACCCGAAGTAGCCGACCGCGCGGTAGACGGCCTGAACCGGGTAGTCGATGTACTCGCCCGTGCCCACGGCGTTGCCCGTGCCGTCCAGGGCGGTGCGCTCGAACTTGATGCCGGTGACCTTCCCGTCCTCGCCGATAACTTCCACGGGGTTGTGGAGGAAGTGCAGGTGGAGCCGCCGGGACGCCGTGAACTCGGCGGGATCCTCCGGCTGCTCGGCGATCCAGTTGGTGAGCGTTCCAACCATGGTCTTGGTCTGGTTGTTGGTCTGGATCTGGCGGTCGGACTCCGCGTCGAACTCGAAGTCCTCGGGGTAGAGCACGATGTCGACGTCACGTGAGTGCGAGAGTTCACGCAGTTCCAGCGGCGTGAACTTCACCTGCGCAGGACCGCGCCGGCCGAACACGTGGACGTCCGTCACGGGCGAGTTCTTCAGCCCCTGGTAGACGTTGTCGGGGATCTCGGTGACCAGCAGGTCTTCGGCGTGTTTGGAAAGCACACGCGCCACGTCGAGTGCCACGTTGCCGTTCCCGATGACGGCAACCTCTTTGGCCTCAAGCGGCCAGTCGCGCGGGACGTCCGGGTGGCCGTCGTACCAGGAGACAAAGTCCGCTCCGCCGAAGGACCCCTCGAGCTCGATGCCGGGGATGTTGAGGTCGGCGTCCTTGATCGCGCCGGTGGCGAAGATGACGGCGTCGTAATGGGTCTGCAGGTCCTCCATGGTGAGGTCCGTGCCGTACTCAACGTTGCCGAAGAAACGGATGTCGCCGCGGTCAAGGACCTTGTGCAGTGCGTTGACGATGCCCTTGATGCGGGGATGGTCGGGTGCAACACCGTAGCGAATGAGGCCGTACGGCGCTGGGTAGCGGTCGTAAAGGTCAATGCTGACCGTAAGTTCCCCGGAGGCGACCGGTGCAGACTTCGTCAGGATGTCCGCAGCGTAGACGCCGGCCGGACCGGATCCGACGACGGCGACGCGCAGTGGACGCTGGGAGGCACCGTGGGAGAAAGTTGTGGGTTGCGACACGGCTGTGTTCCTTTGCTGGGTTGCTTCGGGCTAGTGATTCGATGCGCTGGGTGCGCAGATAAGGACGTTATGGGAGCGCTATTGGCTTGTTATCTGCGCACCCAGCGGGAAGTTCGTGGGTTGCCAGTGTGGAGAGAGCGCGACGACGTCACCCACCACGATCACAGCGGGAGACTTCACCCCGCGCTCTTCGGCGAGGTCGGCGATCGTGGCGAGGGTGCCGGTGGTCACGCGCTGCGATTCCATCCACCCGTCCTCGATGATAGCGACGGGTGTGGATGCCGCCCGACCACCGCTGATAAGCGATGCCGCGGAGGACCGCAGCAGCGATACCCCCATCAGGAGGATCAGGGTGTGGTCGCTTCCCTGCGGGATGAGCCCGGTCTGCTGGCGGATGTCTTCGTGCCCCGTGATGACGCTGAAGCCCTTCGCCACTCCCCTGTGGGTGACAGGGATTCCCGCGGCGGCCGGCACCGAGATGGCGGACGTGACACCCGGAACAACCTCGACGGGGATACCGTGCTCACGGCAGTAGGCTCCCTCCTCACCACCGCGTCCCAGCACGTACGGGTCTCCGCCCTTCAGCCGGACCACACGATGGCCGAGCAGCGCCTGCTCCACCAGAATCCGGTTGATCTCGTCCTGCGGCACAGGATGGTGGCCGGGGAGCTTGCCCACCTCAATCACCTGAACGTCCGGCGATAGGCCGGCGAGCAGCGAGCGCGGCCCAAGTCTGTCAGCGACCACGACGTCGGCCTGCGCCAGGAGCCTCCGGCCGCGGGTGGTCAGCAGACCCGCATCAGCGGGTCCTCCACCCACCAGGGCAACCGAACCCAACCCGTCCTCGCGGCGGTGCCGCCTCAACGGCAGCTCACCGGATTCGAGGGCGGCAGCGACGCCGTCGCGCAGGGCTGCGGCACGCTTCGGGTCACCGTGGGTGTTGACGGCCACCGTCACGTCATCAATGCGTGCGACGGCGGGAACCCAGGCTGCAGAGGCTCCGGAGTCACCGCCCTTGACGCACCAGATGCGGACAGCGTCCGCCTCGGCAGCGATCCGGTCCTGCACCTCGGCGGAACCGGAGTGGGCGAGGACCAGCCAGGCGCCGTCGAGATCAGCAGTGCGGTATTCGCGCTGCTGCCAGTCCACCCGGCCGGCAGTAGCGGCATCAGCGATGTCCTCACAGGCGTAGGGCGCTACGACCGTGACCAGGGCGCCGTCGTCGAGCAGCGCCTGCAGCCGACGCGCGGCCACGGGCCCGCCGCCGACCACGAGCACGCGGCGGCCGCGCAATTGCAGTCCGAGGGGGTAAGTCATCGTGAACCTCCGGTGAGCAGGCCGCGGCGGCGCAGCAGTCGTCGTTCGAGCGGGCCGAAGACCAGCACCTCGATCACCACGCCGACTACCAGGATCAGCAGGATGGTCGCCATCACGCCGCCGATGTCATCGATTTCGCGTCCGCGCTGCAGCAAGGTGCCCAGACCCAGGCCGAGCTCCTGCCCGCCGGCGATGATTTCCGACGCCATCAGTGCGCGCCAGCAGAATGCCCAGCCCTGTCGAAGGCCCGAAATGTAGGACGGGAGGGCGGCCGGGAGAACAATGTGCAGCGCGGTGTCCCAGGTCCCCGCCCCAAGTACGCGCCCCACCTTGCGGTGCAGCGGCTGGATCTGGTCCACGCCGGCGAGCAAGCCGTTGACGATGGCCGGAACTGCGCCGGTAAGAACCACGAAGTACACCGTGGCGTCGGTAACCCCGAAGAAGAGGATTGCCACCGGAACCCAGGCCACGGTGGGCAGCGTGAGCAGGAACGTCATGTAGGGCGCGACGGCGGCGCGCAGCCACACCGAGGCGGACAGCACGAGCGCCAGCACGGTGCCTACAATGACGGACAGGAGGAATCCTGGCACGCCCCGGCCCAGGCTTGTGGCGACACCCTGGACAAGCTCACCGGTTGCCCAGAGTCGCCCCAGAGCGGCAAAGAGCTCCGCCGGACCTGTTCCACCGCTGGCCGAGGAGGCTGCGGCCCACAGGCCGAGCACCACCACGAGAGTGGCTACGGGTGCCAGCGTCAGCAGGACGCCGCGGGAACGGGAGGCGCCAGGGCCCGCCGACACTACCCGGGCGGGACGGGCAAGCTTGAGTGGTTCAGCTAACTGCGGCAAGACCGTGCACCTCCCGATGGAGTACGTTCTTGATGGTTTCGGCCAGGGCTGCCCCCGCGACGGCATCATGGCGCTGGGTATCGGAGACCTGCCACTCCCCGGCGATGGCTCCTTCGTCCGAGGCCAGGAGAATGACGCGCTGGCCCAACCGGATAGCCTCGCGCACGTTGTGGGTAACGAGGACGATGGTCCGGCCCGTGGCGTGCCAGATGTCTTCCAGCTCATCGTGCAGGAAATCGCGCGTGATGGAGTCCAGTGCGCTGAACGGCTCGTCCATGAGGAGCAGGCTGCGGTTCTGCGCAAGCGCGCGGGCAAGAGCTACCCGCTGCTGCATTCCGCCTGAGAGCTGGTGGACTAGACGGTTGCCGGCGTCGGGAAGACGGACGATGTTCAGCAGTTCCTGTGTCCGCTCGGAACGTTGGTTCCGCGAAACGCCGGCGAACTTCAGCGCGAGCGAGATGTTGCCCGCTGCGCTGAGCCAAGGCAGCAGCGCCGACTCCTGGAACATGACCGCCGCAGGCGGGGCCAGGACGGTACCGCCGTCGGCGTGGTCCAGGCCGGCAACGATGTTGAGCAGGGTGGACTTGCCGGAGCCTGATCCGCCGACCAGGCAAAGGAACTCGCCCTTGGAGATGGACAGGTTGAGCCCCTCGAAGACCGGCGTGTTCCCGAAGTTCTTCGTGAGGTTCGCAATTTCGACGGTCGGTTCGCCGTTCACGGCGCACCGGGCGTGCTAGATGTCATAGCGTTCGTCCTCGCGGGCCGCCAGTTCAAGATGGTCGGATTCCACCAGGCCTGCGGCCAGGGTGTTGCCGTCCGAGGGATCGATGACCAGGAAAGCTCCGGTGCGGCGGAAGTTCACGTAGTTGTCCACGGGCAGCGCCGCCGCGAGCCTGATGTGGACGGTCCCGATGTCGTTGAGCTCCAGACCCGACGCCGGCTGATCGGCGAACGTCGACAGATCCAGCTTGTTGATGACCTGTCGAACCAGTCCCTGGACCGTCTTGCTGCCGTGCTTGATGAGGAGCCGCGAACCCTCTTTCAGCGGCTTCGGCGACAGCCAGCAGAGTGCTGCATACAGGTCCTGGGTGGGTTGCGGGAGTTGGGAGATCGAATCAGGCGAACCGGCTTCCGCAAGGAGGTCGCCGCGGGCAATGTCGATGTCATCGGCGAGCCGCAGCACCACGGACTGTGGAGCGAAAGCTTCCACCAGTTCCTGTCCGGCGAAGTCAATGCCGGTTACGGTCGTTTCGCGTCCGGACGGCTGCACCGTCACGGCGTCGCCAACCCGGATGGACCCGGCCGCCACCTGTCCGGCGTACCCCCGGTAGTCCCGGTAGGTTTCAGCGTCGAGCCCGGGAGCCACCGCGCCCTGCGGCCGGATGACGGTCTGGACCGGGAACCGGAACGCTTCGATGTCCGTCTCGAGATCGGCCAGCGCCGGAAGCTGCTCAAGGGTCTCCAGCAGCGACGGCCCGCCGTACCAGGGTGTCTTCTCCGAGCGGTCCACCACGTTGTCGCCCTCGAGGGCGGACACCGGAATGATGGCCGGCTCATCGACCTTCAGCTCGTGGGCAGCCTGCTTGAGTTGCGCTTCGACGTCACGGAAAACGGCCTCGCTGTAGTCCACGAGGTCGATCTTGTTCACCGCCACGATGATGTGCGCCACGCGGAGCAGCCGCGCCACCGCGAGGTGACGGCGGGTCTGCTCCAGCACGCCCTTGCGTGCGTCAATGAGCACGACGACGGCGTCGGCCGTGGAAGCGCCCGTCACCGTGTTCTTCGTGTATTGCACGTGACCCGGAGTGTCCGCGAGGATGAAGGTGCGGTTCGCGGTGGCGAAGTAGCGGTAGGCGACGTCGATGGTGATGCCCTGCTCGCGCTCAGCCCGGAGACCGTCGGTCAGCAGCGCCAGGTCCAGTCCACCGCGCTCCCCGCCGAAACCGCGCTCAGCGGAGGTGCGGGCAACGGCGTCGAGCTGGTCTGCGAGGACCGACTTGCTGTCATGCAGGAGGCGACCCACGAGGGTGGACTTGCCGTCATCGACGGAGCCCGCCGTAGCGAACCGAAACAGGGTGGAGTGCTCAAGTGCTGTCTCAACAGCGGTGGGGGTAGCCATTAGAAGTAGCCGTCCTTCTTGCGGTCTTCCATCGCGGCTTCCGAGATCCGGTCGTCCGCGCGGGTGGCGCCGCGTTCGGTGAGTGTGCTGAGGGCGACTTCGCGTACAACTTCCGCGACGGTCGCTGCGTCTGATTCGACTGCCCCGGTGCAGGACATGTCACCGACGGTGCGGTAGCGGACCGTACGCGTTTCCACGGCCTCCTTCTCGGTCGGCTGGGAAACCTCGCCGACCGCACGCCACATGCCGTCACGACGAAAAACCTCGCGCTCGTGGGCGTAATACAGGCCCGGGAGCTCAATGTTCTCCCGCTCGATGTAGCGCCAGACGTCCAGCTCGGTCCAGTTGCTGATCGGGAAGGCCCGCACGTGCTGGCCCACAGTGTGCCGCCCGTTGTACAGGTTCCACAGCTCGGGCCGCTGGTTGCGCGGATCCCACTGCCCGAATTCGTCCCGCAGGCTCAGGATCCGCTCCTTGGCCCGCGCCTTGTCCTCGTCACGGCGGCCTCCGCCGAAGACAGCGTCGAACCGGTTCGTGTTGATGGTGTCCAGCAACGGGACAGTCTGCAGCGGGTTGCGTGTGCCGTCAGCGCGGTCGCTCAGCTCGCCGCGGTCGATGTACTCCTGAACGGAACCGACCACCAGGCGGACACCGAGCCGCTCAACGGTGCGGTCGCGGAACTCGATGACCTCGGGGAAGTTGTGGCCCGTATCGACGTGCAGCACCGGGAACGGCACCTTACCGGGCCAGAAAGCCTTCGTCGCCAGGTGCAGCATGACCACGGAGTCCTTGCCGCCGGAGAACAGCAGGGCGGGACGTTCGAACTCGGCAACCACCTCGCGGATGATGTGGATGGCTTCGGATTCGAGGGCGTCGAGGCTTGAGAGTCGCTTCGCCGTAGCTTCACGCAGCTTAGACACGTCGCCTCGTTCCTCGGCGCCGCGATGCGCTGCTTCCGAAGCTACGGCTTCACTATTCACAGTCTTCACGCTCGCGTCCTCAATGATCTGAGTTGAATGGCTCATTGGTGGATTCCGCACTCTGTCTTCGCTAGGCCAGCCCAGCGGCCGGCTCTCGGGTCTTCTCCTGGTGCTACCGGACGGGTGCACGGCATGCAACCGATCGAGGGGTACCCGTTGGACAGGAGCATGTTCACCGGGACCTGGTGCTCACCGGCGTAGTCGAGGAGTTCATCGAAGCTCCACGCTGCCAGCGGGTTGATCTTGACCAGGTTGTGCACCCGGTCCCAGGTGACCAGGGGCGTGTTGGTCCTCGTGGGTGCTTCGTCGCGACGTACTCCGGTGAACCACACCTCGTAGCCGGAGAGCGCCTTCTTGAGGGGGTCCATCTTGCGCAGGGCGCAGCACTGGGCGGGATCCCTGTTGAACAGGTCCTTCCCGTAGGTTGCATCCTGTTCAGCGACGGTCAGTTCAGGCATGACGTCGACGATCGTGATGTTGAGCTGGTCGGCTACCTCGTCGCGGGTGATATGCGTTTCGGTGAAGTGGTAGCCGGTCTCAAGGAAGAGTACGTCCACGCCGGGGAACTGCTGCGAGACCAGGTGCGGAAGGACGGCGTCGGCCATGGAGCACGCCACGGCGGCCTGGGACAGGTTGAAGTTGCGGGCCACCCAGGCGATTATCTGATCGGCGGACGAATCCCAGCCGAGCTCTTCGGCGCCCTTGGCGGCGAGCGCCTTCAGTTCTTCGTCCGAACGCCGGGACCGCTTAGCGGCGTCAACGTCAACGTTCTCCGGTGACAGACTCACTGCAGTACTCCTTCGTCGACGCGGTGTGACCACTGGGCGAAGGTCTCGTTCTCATGCCGGTCCGCCGCGTATCGGCGTACCACGCGCTCAACGTAGTCGGGCAGGTTGTCGACGGTCACCTTGAGCCCGCGGATGGTGCGGCCAAGACCCGCTTCGCCCCGGTCCACGGCAGCCAGCCCACCACCGAGGTGAACCTGGAAGCCCGGCGTGGGGTCGCCGTCGGGCGTGGGAAGCATCATGCCCTTCAGCCCGATGTCCGCCGTCTGGATACGGGCGCAGGAGTTGGGGCAGCCGTTGATGTGCATCGCGATCGGCTGGGTGAGCGTACCGTCGTCGACGAGGTCTGCGAGGCGTCGCTCGAGTTCCGCGATGGCCGTGGCCGCGGTGACCTTGGTTTCAACGATCGCGAGCTTGCAGTACTCGATGCCGGTGCACGCGATGGTTGACCGGCGGAACAGCGACGGACGGGCGGACAGCCCAAGCGCATCGAGTTCCGTAACGAGTGGTTCCACCTGGTCCTTCTCGACGTCAAGGACAACAAGCTTCTGGTGGGGCGTGGTGCGCAGGCGGGTGGAGCCGTGTGCCTCGAGGGTGTCAGCGAGGGAGGTGAGGATTGTCCCGGAAACCCTGCCCACGGTCGGTGCGACACCGATGAAGAACTTGCCGTCCTTCTGCTCATGAATGCCTACGTGGTCGCCCGGGGTGTCGGGCTTGGGTGCGGCGGGGCCGTCAGGGAGCTCAAAGCCGAGGTACTCGTCCTGGAGGACCTGGCGGAATTTCTCGGTTCCCCAGTCGTTCAGGAGGAACTTCAGGCGGGCCTTGGTACGCATGCGGCGGTAGCCGTAGTCACGGAAGATGCTGGTGACACCCAGCCACACTTCGGCGGCGACATCGGGTGAAACGAAGACACCCAGCCGCTCGGCGAGCCGGGGGTTGGTCGAAAGCCCTCCCCCGACCCAGAGGTCGTAGCCGGCGCCCAGCTCGGGGTGGACCACGCCCACCAGGGCGAAGTCGTTGATCTCGTGTACGACGTCCTGGCTCGGGTGGCCTGTGATCGCGGTTTTGTACTTGCGCGGGAGGTTGGCCAGTTCAGGATCGCCGATGAACCGCTCGCTCAGTTCATGAATCAGCGGGGTGGGGTCGAGGATTTCGTCCTTGGCGATGCCGGCCACGGGCGAACCGAGGATGACGCGGGGAACGTCACCGCATGCCTCCGTTGTGGAGAGACCGACTGCCTCGAGGCGGTTCCAGATTTCCGGAACGTCCTCGACCCGGATCCAGTGCAGCTGGATGTTCTGACGGTCTGTGATGTCAGCGGAGTCACGGGCAAACTCGGTGGAAATGTTGCCGATGACCCGCAGCTGCTCGGTGGTCAAAGCACCGCCGTCGATGCGCACCCGGAGCATGAAGTACTTGTCTTCGAGTTCGTGCGGTTCAAGCGTGGCCGTCTTGCCGCCGTCGATACCCTGCCGACGCTGCGTGTAGAGGCCCCACCAGCGGAAGCGTCCGTGGAGGTCCGTGCCGTCGATGGAGTCGAAACCGTTTTTCGCGTAGATCGTCTCGATCCGCTCGCGGACGTTGAGCCCGTTGTCCTCCTGCTTCCACGTTTCGTTGGCGTTGAGGGGCGTGGTGCCGTCAACCTTCCACTGGCCGTGCGGCTTGGCGGCAGGCCTGCTTGCGCGGGGCTTCCGCGCAGTGTCTGTGGTGTCTGTGGTCGCGACTGAACTCGTCATGTAAAGACAGTAGGACCGGGGCGAGAGGCCCTTCAAAGGTTTGGCAACACCCGTTCACGTGACGACACAGCACGTCACAAAGGCGTCAGGGTATTGACAGGACTGGCGGTGTTCCCGGAATCTGCCCGATCACGGGCGGGCGCACACCTTCACGAGCTGCCTGCAGGGCCTGCCGCAGTCCCTGCCGGGGTCCGGCGCCTCAAGACGGCTGACGGCGTCGTCGTAACGGGCGAGCGCAATCTCAGCGACGGTCCTGGATGGGAGCAGCGGAGCACTCACTACGCTTGCCCCTGCCTTGGCCAGCTGGTCATGGAAGTAGCCCGGGGCCAGCAGGTAGGAAGCGATGGCCGGATTGGTGGCCCCTTCCTGCGCATCTGCAACCGCTTCCGGCACGGAGGGACGTGCGCTTGCGCCGTACCCAACGACGATCCGGCCGGGGCGCACCTCCGCGAGTTGCGCCGCGAGCTCCGCGACATCCACGCCGGCGCACGCGTCCGAGGACCCTGCCGCAGCAAGTACGACGGCGTCATCCGGCTCCACCCGGGCTTCTTCCAGCCGTTGCTGCAGCAACTCGGCCAGCCTCGGGTCAGGTCCCAGCGGAGCGGCGGCGTACGTGCCGGGCCGGCTCTGCACCGCCTCGGCAATGTCCACCTTCACGTGGTAACCCACAGACAGGAGCAGCGGCACGATTACGGCCGACCCCTCCGGGAGCGCGGCGACCACCTCAGGGAGGTCCGGCTGCTGGACATCGACGTAAGCTTCCCGGATGTCGAGTTCCGGGCGAAGCGCACGCATCTCGTCACGCAACCGGTTGACGGCAGCCTGCCCCTCGGCGCTGCTGGTGCCGTGTGAACACGCGATCAGGACGGGTTGGTTAGACGAAGGCATGTTGGCCATTGAAGCACCCGCCTGCGACTATTGACAGTTGTGTCCCGTAACGAATTGACCCCATGAACGCCCCGCTGATCCTTGACCTGTTCGGCGTTTTCTTTTTCGCTGTGTCCGGGTCTTTGCTGGCGGCGCGGAAAGGCTTCGACCTCATCGGCTCGCTCCTGCTGGCTTCCCTCGCCGCGCTCGGCGGCGGCGTGGCCCGGGACGTAATAATCGGTGTCGATCCCGTGGCATTCACGAACCCGCTGTATCTGGCGCCGCCTCTCCTGGCCACCTTTCTGGTTCATTTTCTCTACTCACGCTTCGAGAAGGTGACCAGCCTTCTGATGCTCTTCGACGCCGGCGGATTGGCGCTCTTCTGCATTGTCGGGGCCCTGAAGGCCATCAACACCGGATGGAATCCGGTCGCGGCAGTACTGCTCGGCGTCACTACCGCCGTCGGGGGTGGACTGTTGAGGGACGTCGTCGCGAACGAGGTGCCGCGATTGTTCAATCCGGGAGACATCTACGCGCTGCCTGCCTTCCTGGGCGCGGCCCTCACCGTCGTCCTCGCGAAGCTGGAACTGTTCAACGTCCTGACCGGAGTGACCGTCGCGGCACTGGTGTTCCTCCTGCGGGTTCTTGCCTGGCGGGCGGGATGGCATGCACCCCTGGCCACCCATTCACCGCGTCCTTCAGCGCCTCCCCCGGCGGGATAGGATTGAGCGATCCCCCAACCTCACCTGGAGCCACTGTGACCGAGCTGTTCCTGGATAAATTCCGCGCCCTCGTACCCGCTTACTTCGAGGAACCCTGGGTGGCGGAAGACGGCCTGTCTGAAGACGAACTGGCCCAGCTGCGGGAGGGCCAGGACTTCCCGCTCCCGATGGCGATGAGCGAGTTCTACCTCGCCGTCGGTGCTTCCGAAGACCTCATGGAAGCGTTCCACTACGTCTGGGATCCGGACGAGCTCGAAATCGAGGACGGTTTCCTGCTGTTCATGGAAGACGTCGATGAAAAGTTCGTCTGGGGCGTCAAGGCTGACCAGCTGACCGTCCCCGATCCGATCGTCTGGCGTCGCAACAACGCCCGTGGTTCCTGGAAAAATGAGGAAGGGACCTTCAGCGAATTCATGCTCGACATGTTCGACTGGGTGTTCGATGACGAGGCAGAATGACCTGGGTCACCCACGCTCCGCAAGGATACGAGTGCCCGTTCTGCGACCTGGCCTCGGGCGAATTCCGATTCGCCTCCAACCTCTGCGAGCCGGGCGACCTGATCTACTCGGATGACCTGGTTCTGGCGTTCATCGCCTCACACGGCTTCGAGCCGAACCCCGGGCACGTCCTGGTGACGCCTCGCGCCCACCACGAACTGCTGTACGAACTTCCCGACGACGTGGCCGGCCGTATCATGACCGTCACACGCGACATGGCGATCGCCATCAAGCGCGCGTGGAACCCGGACGGCGTCTCAACCCGCCAGCACAACGAACCCGCCGGCAGCCAGCATGTCTGGCACTACCACCAACATGTGCTCCCCCGCTGGCACGACGACGGCTTCTACTTCACGCCGAGGAGGCCCATCGTGGACCCGGCAATCCGCGCCGGCAAGGCCGCTGAACTTCGCAAGGCGCTGGGCCTCTAACCCGAGGCTCTTGACGGGTTTCGAATCAGCGGATAGCCTCAACTTCCTACTGAGAAAACGTTTTCTCATAGTGCTGCGATCCACCTGGGCCAGCACAACAGAGCACTGACGACCCACCACAGTGAAGGAAGATTCAATGACGAAGTTCCCGCGATCAGCCCGCGCCATCATGGCCACATCGCTTGCCATGACACTTGGTCTCACCCTGGGAGGTTGCGGGAACGGAGCGGAAGCTCAATCCGGGGACGGCAGCCTGCGGTTCTCCTGGTGGGGCTCGGATCCCCTGCACAACACCACCCTGGACGTCATAGAAGACTTCGAGGCCGAGAACCCGGACATCACCGTTGAAGGTGAGTACGGCGAATGGGGTGGCTACTGGGACAAATTGGCCACCATGACCGCAGGCGGAGACGCACCCGACGTCATCAACATGGACGAGAAGTACCTTCAGGAATACGCCGGCCGGGGCGCATTGACCGACCTCAGCACACTGCCAGGCCTGGACCTCTCAAAGTTCGATGAATCGGCACTGGAACTTGGTGCGTACGAGGACGGAATCTACGGTTTGACCACAGGCCAAAACGCCTATGTGGTGATGGTGAATAAGGATCTCTTTGAAGAGGCCGGTGTTGAGCTACCCGATGACACCACATGGACCTGGGAGGACTACTACGCCCTTTCGGCTGAACTGGCCGAAAAGCTCGGGGACGAAAGCGGAACAACGTATGGTGCGCAGGAAGCCGACCTGCGAATCTGGCTGCGGCAGCACGGCGAATCTCTGTACGGTGAAGAAACAGGAGTGGGCTACAGCGCCGCTACGGCCGCGGCATGGTTTGAGCACCTCCTCGATGTCCGCGATGAAGGCGGTGGAATGAGTGCTGCCCAGTTCACTGAGGAACAATCCGGCGCGTTCGAGGCCAGCAGCTTCCCCACAAACAAGGCCGCCATGGGGTGGTTCTGGTCCAACCAATTGGCATCGCTCGAGACGGCCACAGGAAGCAACATCGGCATGCTGCGGACACCTTCGGTTTCCGGGAAAGTGGCAGACAACGGAATGTATTACAAGTCGACGATGTACTGGTCCATCTCCAGCCAGTCCGATGACCAGGAGGCGGCGGCTGAATTTGTGAACTACCTTGCCAACAACGAGGACGCCGCAAAGCAGATCATGGTCGACCGCGGTGTTCCTGCCAATCCTGATATGGTCGCCGCCATTGAGCCGGAGTTGAGTGAAACCGAGCAGACTGTCGTGGACTTCCTCGAGGAGATCCGCCCGGACATGGCCGGGCCTGAGAAGATCTCGCCCGTGGGCGCCGGCGGCGTGCAGGACGTGATCAAGCGTTATGCCTCCGAGGTGCTATTTGACGCCCTCACCCCCCAGCAGGCTGCCGAACAGATGACCGCTGAGATCGAAGGACTGATCAACGCTTAGCAGCGTCCCCACCATGACAACAGAACCCAGCCCGATTGCAGGTTTTGAGGACTGGCCCGCCTATGTGCGGGCCAGCCCCCTGCATCAAGGGCACGACGACGGCAGTAGGCGGCTTGCGGCAACCCTCGGGGTCCCAGCGCTACCGAGTACGCAACCTGAGATCATGCACAGGACGGGTTGGGCTGTGGAGGGCGTCCAGGTGACCCAGCTCCAGTGGCAACTGTCTTATGGTCCTCCCACCACTGCGTACCTCCTGGTTCCAGAGCACCGTCGCGGACCGCTCCCGGCGGTGCTCTGGAACCAGTGCCACGCGGGGAACAAATGGTTAGGCTCCG
Organism: Arthrobacter sp. TJ-170; assembly: GCF_058269305.1. Classification (NCBI taxonomy): domain Bacteria; kingdom Bacillati; phylum Actinomycetota; class Actinomycetes; order Micrococcales; family Micrococcaceae; genus Arthrobacter; species Arthrobacter sp. TJ-170. Next base: position 60,607 of record NZ_JBZCNL010000004.1, read on the forward strand.
AGCGGCTGATCGATATCGGGCCGGAAACACCAGAGGAAGTCTCGGTACTGCAAAGGGAACTGTATGACGGCCACGCTGTTGCCAACGAGGTCGCCCGGGCAGGCTTCGCAGTACTGGTTCACGACGCCTTCAGCTGGGGTAGCCGAAAGTTCACGCTGGATCCCGCTCCGCGTCGGACAGCGGACTGGGTTGAAGCGCGGATGGCACAGTGGGCTGAGCAGCGCATAGTCCCTTCGGCCGGGATGCTGTATAACGCAGCAGCGGCACACCACGAAAATACGATCGCAAAGGCTTCAGGCCTGCTGGGCACCAGCTATGCGGGGATGGTTGCACACGAGGATCTTGTTGCCCTGGCCATCCTGCGCTCGCTGCCTATCGTGGACCCTGAACGTATCGGCACTGCCGGCTTCTCGGGCGGCGGCGGCCGCTCACTCGCCCTCGCAGCACTCGCTCCTGATGTGCGAGCCTGCGTCATCTCCTGCATGATGACTACTTTTGCGGGCCTGTTCCCTGATCATCTCGACCATCACTCCTGGCTGCTCAACACGCCGGGGCTGGCACGAGCGTTCGACCTGCCGGAACTCACAACCCTGAATTCGGGATGCAGCTTCCTCGTGCAGTTTGCCGACACCGATCCGCTGTTTGCTCGAACTGGCATGCGGGACGCCGACAGGATGCTTCAGCGACTGCATGCGCAGGATACGGGCCGGTACACCGGAGCCTGGTACGACGAGGGGCATGTCTTTTCCTCGGCTTTGAGGAACGACGCACTCGGTTTTCTTCAGCGAAAATTGCAACCTTCCCTCTAGAAAAGATGAGAAGTGGTTGTCATCACCTGTGGATGCGGAACGGATGGCGCCGGCTGCCACTAGACGTCGCGGCTGACGACCGCCTGTGCAAAGCTCGCCAGCGCAGTTTTGACCATGCTGTCGGGCAACGGGTCGAGTGCGGAGACCGCGTCTTCCGCCCACTGCTGCGCAACGGTCCAGGCCTGGCGTGTGGCCGAGTGCTCACGGAGGGCTGAAACAGCTTCTGCGAGGGCCTCGTCCGAGGTCAGGTCGCCGTCCACCAACTCGAGCACGCGCTGCGCGGACCCGTCGCCGGCAGCAGCCGCCTGGCGCAGCAGGAGTACGGGCAGCGTGGGTACGCCCTCGCGCAGGTCGGTCCCCGGAGATTTGCCCGATTTAGACTTCAGCCCGGTGACGTCGATGACGTCATCTGCCAGCTGGAATGCCACGCCGACCTTCTCGCCGTAGGACACCATGACATCGACAGCCGACGCCGGTGCATCCGCGAAAATCGCACCGAGCTGCCCGGACGCGGCAACCAGGGAGCCGGTCTTGTCCGCGATGACCGACAGGTAGTGCTCCACCGGGTCCTCGCCGTCCCGGGGACCAACGGTCTCGTGCAGTTGGCCGAGGCAGAGCCGCTCGAAAGTACGCGCCTGAATACCGAGCGCACGGGATCCCAGCTCAGAAACCAAGATCGAAGCCCGGGCGAAGATCAGGTCGCCGGTCAGGATCGCTACGGAATTACCCCACACTTCGTGTGCCGTCGGAGCGCCCCGGCGGTACGGCGCGGAGTCCATCACGTCGTCGTGGTACAGAGTTGCCAGGTGCGTCAGTTCCACGACGACGGCGGCAACAACCACTTCCGGCTTGGTTGGATCTCCGAGGTGGGAAGCCAGGATGGTCAGCAGCGGACGGATCCGCTTGCCGCCGGCTTCAACGAGGTGGCGGGAGGTGGCGTCTGCCAGCGGATCGGAACTGGAGATCGCTTCGCGAAGCTGTTTCTCGACCTTGGCGAGGCACGTTGACACAGCCGGTCCAAGCTCCGGATCCTCAGCAATCAGGGCGAAACCTGCGGGCAGGCGGAGCCCCGTGGCGATCACGCCGGTGCTCGGCTCCAGCTCGTCGATGAGCGGGCGCGGATGGCCAGCGCTGGTCCAGCTGGTTTGGGGGGAATCCGTCATGGGTCTAAGCCTATCGGGCGAGGGAGCGCAGCGAGCATTGGGAGTCAACGGGCTGGAACTTTCGTGCAGCTCTGGCGGGTTCTGGGCCGCCCTTCAACCCGCCAGAGGTGCGCAAAAGTTCCCGGGGTTCTACCGGTTCCGAGCTACCGACTGGTTATCCGTCGCCGGGACGAGGCTTTCGAGCACATGGATCAGCCGATCCTCGAAACCCTTGCCTCTGGAGTCGGTCAGGTTGGCCAGCATCCGCACAACGAACCGCATCAGCACCGGGATCGGCATGCCGGTACGCAGCGCGAGCCGCAGAATGGCCGGCTTGCCGATGAGTCCGGCGAAGACGCGGCCGAGGGTGAAGTGGCTTCCCCACTGGTCGCGGATGTATGGCGCGTATCCCGAGAGCACGCTGTCGCGCGCAGGCCCCGGGTCCACGGCGTGGGACCGCTCGATGAACTCGGCCGCGTACCGCGCCGACTCCATGGCGTAGGAGATTCCCTCACCGTTGAACGGCGACACCATGCCACCGGCGTCTCCGAGCAGCAGCATGCCCCGCGAGTAGTGCGGAGTCCGGTTGAATCCCATCGGCAAGGCCGCGCCGCGGATTTCGCCGATCTGGTTCTCCTCGGTGAATCCCCAATCGGCGGGCATCCCGGCGGTCCAGTCCCGCAGCACCTGCTTGTAGTCGAGCTTCCCGAACGACGCAGAGGAGTTCAGGATCCCCAGGCCCACATTCGAGGTTCCGTCGCCCACACCGAACACCCAGCCGTAGCCGGGCAGAGGCTTCCCGGAGGCGTCCGGCAGTTCCAGCCAGCCCTCCATCCATGGGTCTTCATGGCGGGGGCTCGTGAAGTAGGTCCGCACCGCGACGCCCAGGGGCCTGTCGTCCCGCTTGGCCATGCCAAGGCTCACGGCCGTCCGGGTCGAGTTACCGTCCGCCGCCAGCACGACGTCGGCGCTCAGGGTCTTCTGCTCGCCCGTCCGCCGCCCGCCAGGGCCGAGGACGTTCACGACGACGCCGGTCACCCGCCCGGTCTGGTCCCGTACCGCTTCGGTGACCGAGTGGCCCTCGAGGATCCGTGCACCGGCGGACCGGGCGTGCTCGGCAAGCTGCTCATCGAAGCCGAGCCGCGTGCGCACCAGCCCGTAGGACGGGAAGTCGGACAGCTCAGGCCAGGGCAGTTCGACGGTCCTGCCGCCGGCCAGGAGCCGAAGGCCCATGTTCCGCCGCCACCCGAGTTCTTCGCCGTGCGGCAATCCCAGCAGCTGTATCTCCCGAACGGCGCGAGGCGTGAAGCCGTCCCCGCACACCTTCTCGCGGGGGAAGAACGTCTTCTCGACGACCGTCGTTTCGATACCTGCAGCAGCGAGGTAGTAGGCAGCCGTGGACCCTGCCGGGCCCGCGCCGATGATGAGGACGGACACTTAGTTTGCGGCCCTGCTGCTGCGGCGACGCTGGCGGGTCTGGGAAGCAGCCGCCGTCGTTGTGATGGTGGCTTCCGGCTTGGTGGCGCGGTGCACGGCCACAATGCCGCCGTTCAGGTTGCGGTAGGCGACCGATTGCCAGCCGCTCTCGGTGATCCACGCGGCCAACTCGTCCTGGTTGGGCCAGGCTCGAATGGACTCGGCGAGGTAAACGTATGCCTCAGGGTTGGAGCTGACCTTGGTGGCGATCGCCGGGAGTGCGCGCATGAGGTACTCGGTGTACATAGTGCGCCAGAGCGGAACGGTGGGCTGCGAGAACTCGGCAATGACGAGGCGGCCGCCTGGCTTGGTGACGCGGAGCATTTCCTCCAGCGCCTTGGTGGGGCGGTCGACGTTGCGCAGCCCGAAGGAGATGGTGCAGGCGTCGAAGGAGTTGTCTTCGAACGGCAGGTTGGTGGCGTCGCCGGCAATGAAGTCGATGTCCGGACGGCGGCGCTTGCCCACGCGCAGCATCCCGAGTGAGAAATCACACGCGACCACATGTACGCCGGCGTCGGCGAAGGGCTCACTCGACGTGCCCGTACCGGCTGCCAGGTCAAGCACCCGGTCTCCCCGACCCGCATCAACGGCGTCCACCACAACACGCCGCCAACGGTGGGTCTGCCCCAGCGAAAGCACGTCATTCACTACGTCGTATTTGGGCGCCACATCGTCAAACATGGCGGCAACTTCCTCGGGACGCTTATCCAGCGATGCTCGATTCACCCCGTCATTGTCTCAAACATTGAACCGCACCCCCAATTGAACAGACAGGACGGAACAGGGAGGACAGCGCGCGGGAGTACGCTAGTGCATCATGAGCATTCCGTCCCCTGCTGCAGTGGCGACGCCGCTGGATCAGGCGCCTGCCCTTCGCAGCATTTCCTTTGAGCGGGGCGACCTTCAACTGGACACCGGCCTCCTCGATTACGTGGTGCGCAATGAGGTCCACACCTGGATCCGCCGCGGCGGAGGCCTTGTCGGCTTCGGCGAGGCGGCGCGCTTCACCACCTCCGGACCGGGCCGATTCGCCGAGGCGCAGGCATGGTGGCGGGAGGTCGTCGCGGCTGCCGACGTCGTCAATCCCCTCAGCCAGCCCGGCACCGGGTTGATGTCGTTCGGGTCCTTTGCCTTCTCAAAGACCTCCCGCCACCTCTCCCGTCTCATTGTGCCGCGGATAGTTGTCGGCAGCAGTGAGGGTAAGAGCTGGCTCACCTACATCACGGGCGACGACGACGCGGAGGTGAGTGCCTCTGCTGCGGAAGCGGAGCTTGCCGCCTACCTCGACGAAGTTGAGCCGGAACGGAAACCCTGCCCAGGCGACCGGCTGGCTCCGGGGATTCTGACCGAAGAGCAGTGGATGACGGCGGTCAGTCGCGGCGTCGCGCACATCCGTGACGGTGAGCTGAGCAAACTCGTCCTGGCCCGCGACGTCGTTGCCGAGCTCGGTTCACCCATTTCCGCGGCGCAGGTGCTGCGTGAGCTCGCTGTCCGCTACTCCGATTGCTGGACCTACTCGGTGGACGGGCTCATCGGCTCCACACCGGAAATGCTCATCAAGGTCGAGAACCACACCGCCCGCGCCCGGGTTCTGGCGGGCACCCTTGACCGATCCTCGGCGCCGGCCGGGGAGAGCAGCTACGCGGAGCGGGTGCTGGCCGGCTCGGAGAAGCAGCAGCACGAACATGAGATCGCCATCGACTCCCTCACCCGGCAGCTGGAACCGTTCACCCGGACCATGACCTCACACAGCGAGCCCTTCGTCCTAGAACTTCCCAACGTGTGGCATCTCGCTTCCGACGTCACCGCCGAACTTGCCGAGGACAGCGACGGCAACGTGCCGTCGTCATTGGCTCTGGTCGAGGCCCTGCACCCTACGGCGGCTGTATGCGGCACGCCCACCACGGTTGCCGGTGAGCTGATCCGGGAACTGGAACACCTTGAACGGGGACCGTACGCCGGACCGGTGGGCTGGATGGACGCCGATGGAAACGGCGAGTGGGGCATTGCCCTGCGCGGTGCCGTCGTCGAGACTCCCACGCGGGTTCGGATGTACGCCGGCTGCGGCATCGTTGAGGGCTCCCAGCCGGTGGCGGAACTCGCGGAAACGTGGAGCAAGTTCCGGCCCATGATCGAAGCGCTCGGCCTGCGGGCACCATCACGATCCTGATTCTTTTCCCTGAAGCTGTTGGTTACCAATAGGCAATGGCTGTAGCCTGTGATGCACATCTCCATAACAGCTAGAATCGTCCATGACGTTTTCTTACTCCGTCCTGAGCTGAGGTACTGCATGTTTTCGAAGATTTCCAAATCGCTTGCCGTTATGGCAATCGGCACCCTGGCACTTACCGCCTGCGGCGGCGGCTCCGAGCCCGAGGAGGGCGGGGAGGCAGCCGGAGGCGGCTCCGAACTGAACCTTGTCTCCCCCGGCACGCTGACTGTCTGCTCCGACATCCCCTACGAGCCGTTCGAGTACGAAGAGAACGGCGAATACGTCGGGTTCGACATGGATCTGATGAAGGAAATCGCCGCTGGCCTTGACCTTGAATTCACCGTGCAGGACGTCGGGTTCGACGGACTCCAGTCCGGTGCCGTGCTTGCTGCCGGGCAGTGCGACGTCGGCGCCAGCGCCATGACCATCACCCCCGACCGTGAAGAGAACCTGACCTTCTCTGAGCCGTACTACGACTCGCTGCAGTCACTGCTGGTTCCGGCGGACTCCGCCATTGCCGGCCTCGAGGATCTTGCCGGTGAATCCGTGGGCGTTCAGCAGGGCACCACCGGTGAGGCATACGCCCGCGACAATGTCCCGGCCGACACCGAGGTGGTGGCATTCCCCAGTGACGCGGAGCTCTACTCAGCGCTCCAGGCGGGGAACGTGGCAGCGATCCTTCAGGATCTGCCCGTCAACCTGAACCACACCGAGGACGGCGCATACACCATCGCCGCCGAGTTCGAGACGGACGAGCAGTATGGGTTCGCGTTCCCCAAGGAGGGAAGCGAAACCCTCGTCGAAGCTGTGAACACCGAGCTCGCCGGGCTGCGTGACAGCGGCAAGTACGACGAGATCTACAACACCTACTTCGAGGAGAAGTAACCACTCCACGGATATGCGGCAGTTCCAGGTTCTGGGACTGCCGCAGCCGTGTTCACCTCCCGAAAGATAGGTAAGAAAACACGTGAAACCCACCACCCGTAAGCGGCTCTTCCGGGGTGTCCTCTATGCCATTTTCATCATCGCCATCGCCGTCGTTGTGTTCCTGGCCGACTGGGAAGCGATCCGCTCAAACTTCTTCGATCTTGACGTCGCCGCGCAGGCCTTCCCGGGGGTCATCACCACCGCTGCGAAAAATACGGTCGTCTACACGGCTATCGCCTTCGTCGGAGGCATGATCGGCGGGCTCATCCTCGCCCTGATGAAGCTCTCGCCCGTCGGCCCGTACCGCTGGTTGGCGACCGCCTACATTGAACTGTTCCGCGGCCTCCCCGCCCTGCTGGTGATCTTCGGATTCGCCTTCGCTGTTCCGATCGCCTTCCAGTGGCGTCCTCCGGGCGGCAGTGCCGGCGCCGGCCTGATCGCGCTCATCGTGGTCGCCGCCGCCTACATCGCCGAAACCATCCGCGCCGGCATCGAGGCCGTGCCCAAGGGCCAGGTCGAAGCAGCCCGCTCACTGGGCATGCGGCCGTCCTGGACCCTGGTGTCCGTAGTCCTCCCCCAGGCCTTCCGGATCATCACGCCTCCCCTGACCAACGAGCTGGTCATCCTCATCAAGGACACCTCTCTGCTGTTCATCGCCGGCATGGCCCTCAGCGACCGCGAGCTCACCACCTTCGCCCGTGACTCCGTGTCATCGCAGGCCAACGCAACACCCCTGGTGCTCGCGGCGCTGATGTATCTGGTCATCACCCTCCCCCTTACCCAGCTGGTTGCCAAGCTGGAACGACACAACAAGAGAGGCCGATAAGCCATGGCCGAACCGCACCGCAGAACTGACGTGCCCGCCATCGAGGTACGCGATCTGCACAAATCCTTCGGGGACAACGAAGTGCTCAAGGGCATTGACTTCCATGTGGACCAGGGTGAGGTGGTCTGCGTCATCGGCCCTTCGGGCTCGGGCAAGTCCACGCTGCTGCGCTGTGTCAACAGGCTTGAGGAGCCGACGTCGGGCACCATCATGGTCGAGGGCGTCGACATCACCGACGAGGACACCGACCTCGACAAGGTCCGGACCCGCATCGGTATGGTGTTCCAGCAGTTCAACCTGTTCCCGCACCTGAACGTGCTGCGCAACCTCACGCTGGCCCAGATCCGGGCGAAGAAGCGCGGTAGGGCGGAAGCTGAGGAAGTCGCGCGGCGGAACCTCGACAAGGTGGGACTCGCCGAGAAGGCAGACGCCTTTCCCTCGCAGCTCTCCGGCGGCCAGCAGCAGCGCGTGGCGATTGCCCGTGCGCTGTCCATGGACCCGGACATGATGCTGTTCGACGAGCCCACCAGCGCGCTCGACCCCGAACTGGTCGGCGACGTCCTGGACGTGATGAAGCAACTCGCCCGCGACGGCATGACCATGATGGTGGTTACCCACGAGATGGGCTTTGCCCGGGAAGTCGGCGACCGCGTGGTCTTCATGGACGGCGGAGTCGTGGTGGAGCAGGGCAATCCGGAGGATGTCCTCGGCAACCCGCAGCACGAGCGCACGCAGGGCTTCCTCTCAAAGGTTCTCTAACTGTGATTTAAGGGGCCGTTCCTAAACGGGTTGGTGCGTGCGAAGATAAAACGCACCAACCCGCTTGGTCTCCCCTACCCCAGGAAATCGATGTCCGAGTTACTCACCGCCGGACGTCCGCGCCTGAGGGCGCGGTTCGCCGCCGTCGTCGTTGTTTGTCTCACTCTGCTCGCCGGATTGCTCACCGCACCACCGGCCAATGCGGCCATCCCGGTCAACGATCCGAATAACGTCCAGGTGCTGGTGACGAAGTCCCGGCCCCTGAATCCACTCAGATACGTTCCGCCGGACCTCGTGTACTACCCGGGCACCAGCTACCTGGTGCGGCGCGAGGTGTCGTCCAACCTCCAGAACCTGTTCAATGCCGCCCGCGGTGCGGGCGCCCCGCTTGCCCTGATAAGCGCCTACCGCTCGTACGACGAGCAGGCTGCGCTCTACAACTATTACGTCAGCCTCTACGGTCAAGCAGTTGCCGATACCATCTCCGCCCGCCCCGGCCACAGCGAACACCAAACCGGGCTGGCGGTTGACGTCGGCAACCAGGACGGATCCTGCGGTCTCGGCGCCTGCTTCGCGAACACCCCCGGCGGCCGCTGGGTTGCAGCGAACGCGCACCGGTACGGGTTCATCGTCAGGTACCCGGACGGATACCAGCCGACCACCGGCTACACCTTTGAGCCGTGGCACCTGCGCTATGTCGGCCGGTCAGTGGCCACCGAAATGAAAACCCGTGGCATCCCCACCATGGAGCATTACTACAACGGCTCCAATCCTTCGGTGAAGCATTCCTCGGATGTCGTGGCCGCCGACGCCACCGGCGCCCTGTGGACCTATCCATCGAACTACCTCAACGGTTTCCGTCCCAGGGCTCGTCTTGGCGGCGGTTGGTCCTCGCTGAAGGCAGGCTTCAATACGGACTGGAACGCCGACGGAATCCAGGACCTCGTCGCCCAGTGGAACGACGGCCGGCTGACCCTGTACCGAGGCCTGTTCGGTGGAGGATTCCAGGCACCGGTCAGCATCGGCCAGGGCTGGGGCTCTCACGAGGTCACGGTGGGCCGCTGGTTGCGGAACAGCCGCTTCCCATCCGTGGTGGCCAAGGACAGCACAGGCGGACTCTGGCACTACGCGAACACCGCAGGCGGCACCCTGTCGCGCGGAGTTCGAATCGGACACGGGTGGCAAAACCTGGGGATCGCCCAGGCCGACTGGGACCGGGACGGCAACCAGGACATTCTGGGCACGCGGTCCAACGGCCAGCTCGCCCTGTACCGCTCCAACGGTTCCGGCGGTTTCGTGAACGAGACCCGGCGCGTGATCGGGCAGGGCTGGCAGTCAATGGACAGCCTCACTGCCATCTCCGGTTTCCAGGGCCCGGGTTCGTACGGGCTGAGGGCACGCTCGACAGCAACCGGCCAGCTGAGGTACTACCCGATGCCGGGTAACAGGTGGGGAACCGCCGCGACCATCGGTCAGGGCTGGCAGACCTACCGGCTGTTCCGGTAACTAACGCTCAACGGCGTTCCGCACGGCAGTCCTCACCCGTGCGTGCAAATCGCGCAGCCCGGCGCGGTCGATCCTGACTTCCAGGACCGACCGGCCGCTGATCGGTTGCTCCAGAACAGCATCCAGCTCGTCGGGAGTACTGGTGAGCCGGTGCTGAACGCCGTAGCCTGCCGCCAGGGCGGCGAGATCCGCCGCGTGCGGCGTGCCGAACAGGCGTTCCACAGCGGGTCCGTAGCGTTCCACCGTCGCGGGATCCCCGTGCTCCAAGAGGCCGAAAATGCCGCCGCCTGAATCGTTGAGTACAACAACCTGCAGGTCCGGCTCCTCCTCGCCGGTACCGAGAAGGAGGCCGCCGGCGTCGTGCAGGAAGGTCAGGTCACCGACCAGCAGCCGCGTGGGAATACCCGCGGCAAGCGCAATGCCGGTCGCGGTCGAGATGGTGCCGTCGATCCCGGACAGACCGCGGTTGGCGTACACCTCGAGGGGGTGCCAGTCACCGGAGGCCATAAGGTCCATGTCACGGATGGGGTTCGATGACCCGAGCACCAGGTTGTCCGTAGTGTTCTCCCACACCGCGTCCGCCACGTGCAGCCCTGTGAGGGCGGGCTCGTCGGCTAGGTGCAGCTGAAGGGCGGCCTCAGCTCGGGCACCCGCCTCCCGCCATTCCTCGAGCCATCCGTCAGCGCCGCACCCTGCGAAGGCCACCAACCCGTCAAGCGTGCTGATCATCCGTTCGGGACGCCTGCCCTCCTCGAACCACGCCTGCGGTTCCGGTACATACAGTGCCCGCTCCACGTCCGTCCGGGCGAGCAGCGCTGCCACCGGCCGGGAGAGCGTCGGCCGCCCGAAGACAACGACCCGCTCGATCCGCGGCCCGAACTGCTCGAGCAGCAGCCGGTACGCGCCGATGGCGGACGAGCCGAACCGCGCGTTCGACGACGGCTCCGCCAGCAGCGGGAGGCCCAGATGCTGCGCGAACACCGCTGCCAGCTCCCCTGCTCCGTGCCCCGCGAGCACAACAGTGCGGGCGGCGTCGTTCGGAGCAGGCGCCGCGGTCCCCGCTGGTTCTGTTGTCCGGACCATCGGCACGGCGCCAAGAGGCTGCGTCTCGGCGGGACCGCGCACCTCGTCGAGGTCCGGCACGAGCGGATCCCGGAACGCGAGGTTCACCTGCACCGGTCCCGCGGGGCCGTTGGCTCCGCGCGCCTCAGCGAGCGCCCGCGCAACGTAGGGCGAAGGATCAGTGCCTGCCGGAACGTCGAGTGCGGCACGGGTGTGCACGCCGAACAGGCCCACCTGGCGCGTGGTCTGGTTGGCGCCGGTTCCGCGCAGCTCGTCCGGCCGGTCTGCGGAGAGGACCACAAGGGGCACCGCAGCGTGGTTGGCCTCCATCACAGCGGGGAGCAATTCCCCCACGGCGGTGCCGGAGGTGGTGACGACGGCAGCCGGACGCTGGGACCCGAGCGCCAGTCCCAGTGCGGTGAATCCACCCACCCGCTCATCCACGCGAACGTGGAGTCGGAGCCCGCCGTGTTCGGCTGCCTCCGCCAGGGCGTATGCAAGGGGTGCGCTGCGTGATCCCGGGGCAAGAACGACGTCGGTGATTCCGGAGTTGTGCAGCGCCCGAACAACGGCGCGGGCTGATTCGATCGACTTCACCGGTCCATCCTTTCACTGATGACCCTGCTTCCCCCGGGCGCCCAACTATTTACCCCGGGTTCACCTGATAGTCCTCGCCGGGACAGGTGGCACTGACAGCCTCAGATTCGACCGTTCATCTTCGGAAGGCAACACTCCCATGACCATCGAATCCCGCCGCCGCTTCCTGCCCATGCTGGACCATGTGAAGGGCAAACGAAGCGCGGTTACCTGCGCGCTGAAGTGTGACAACGCGTGCGCCAAAGACGTCTGCAACACGTCGAATAACAGCTACATGCGCGACATCGTCTCCGCCGAATACTCACGCCGCAACGTGCTCGGTGCGGGCGCTGTCGGCGCGCTGACCCTGCTGCTCGGCGCGAACGCCGTCAACCAGGCACCGGGCGCCCAGGGTCTTTCGCCGGCTGCAAAGGCCGGCGGACGCCTGCAGTTCTCCGCCATCGCCCCCGTGCCCGCATCCGTCGATGAGTTCACCGTCCCGAAGACGTACTCATGGGAGCCGATTATCCGCTGGGGCGATCCCATTCTGCCGGGAGCGCCCGAGTTCGACATCCATAACCAGACTCCGGAATCACAGGCAGGCCAGTTCGGCTACAACAACGACTACCTGGACATTCTGCCGCTGGACAGGAAGAACACCCGTGCCGTTCTCGTGGCCAACCACGAGTACACCAACGAGAGCATCATGTTCCCTCCAGGCACCGATGCCGCCACCATCCGGGCAATCGCGAAGAACGCCCACGGCATGGCCGTCGTCGAACTCGAGCGCAAGAGCGAGGGCTTCCCCTGGAGGTACACCCGCACCGGCAAGCTCAACCGTCGGATCACCATGTCGACGCCGTTCACGCTCACCGGTCCTGCTGCCGGCTCCGATCTCGTCAAAACTGTTGCGGATCCCGAGGGACGCACCGTACTCGGCACCCTGAACAACTGCGCCGGCGGCACCACACCCTGGGGCACCATCCTCTCCGGCGAAGAGAACTTCCAAGGCTACTTCAAGGTGGGAACCCCCACCGCTGCACAGCGCCGTTACGGGATCACCAGCACCAATCCCGGCCGCGGCTGGCACCTGGACGAGGAGCGCTTCGACGCGTCCACCGAAGGCTACAGGAACGAGCCGAACCGCTTCGGCTACATCGTTGAGGTCGATCCGATGGACCCCACCTCGACCCCGGTCAAGCACACTGCCATGGGCCGTTTCAAGCACGAAGGCGCCAACGTCCGGCTCAACGCCGACGGACACGTTGTGGCCTACATGGGCGATGACGAGCGCTTTGACTACCTGTACAAGTTCGTTTCACGCGACAAGCACATCGAAGGCAACCGCGAGCACAACAAGACGCTCCTCGCCAACGGTGACCTGTTCGTCGCACGGTTCCGCGGCAACTCGGAGGCCGAGATCGACGGCTCGGGTGCAGTGCCTTCCGACGGTTCCTTCGACGGCACGGGCGAGTGGATTCCGCTCACCCGCGGCGGACGCAGCGCCGTTCCCGGCATGAGCATCGAGGAGGTGCTGGTTCACACCCGTCTGGCCGCGGACAAGGTCGGCCCCACCAAGATGGACCGCCCCGAAGACGTTGAGCCAAACCCGGTGACCGGGCGGATTTACGTAGCGTGCACCAACAACTCGAACCGTGGTGTCGGCTCGAACCCTGCCGCCGATGAAACCAACCCCCGCACCCAGAACCGCGACGGCCACATCGTCGAGATCACCGAAACCAACAACGACGCCACGGCTTCGACCTTCAACTGGAACCTGCTGATGGTTTGCGGTGATCCTGCCCAGGGCGACGTGACCTACTTCAGCGGCTACCCGGTGGATCAGGTCTCCCCCATCTCATGCCCGGACAACGTGGCCTTCGACTCAGCGGGCAACCTCTGGATCTCCACCGACGGCGCGCCGTCCGGCATCGGCTACAACGACGGCCTCTTCAAGGTGACCCTTGAGGGCGCCGACCGAGGCAAGGTCGAGCAGTTCCTCTCCGTGCCACGGGACGCCGAAACCTGCGGACCGGTCATCCACGACCAGGAAGGCATGATCTTCGTCGCCGTGCAGCACCCGGGTGAGGACGGCTCGTGGGGCAACCACACCTCGCTGTTCCCGTATGACGGAACCCCTGCACCCCGTCCCTCGGTGGTCCAGGTCTTCCGCGGCAAGAACGGCAAGGGCCTGCGGAAGTAACCTCCGCGGACGCGGCCGGGGTGTGCATGAACCGCATACCCCGGCCTTCGCCGTTTAAGCCCCGGATTCGAGAATCGTGTGTACCCGTTTCAACCGTTCCAGCCACCAGGCAGTACGGTCCGTTGGTGCCGCGAAGCGCTGAAGGAGTTCTTCGGTAACAGTCACCGGGCGCACCGGCAGCCAGCCGCCGTCGGGCAACAGGGGCTCGGGCGACACGTCACCGTCCATCAGCGAGAGGGTAGCCAGTCCGCAGGCGTAGGGCAGCTCCGGCAGCGACGCGGCGAGCGCCACCCCCGCTCGGATGCCGACCGAGGTGTCCAGAGCGGAACTTACGACGGCGGGAAGGCCCGCCTGCGCCACGATGTCCAGCGCACGCCGGACGCCGCCGAGTGGTGCAACCTTCACGACAATCAGATCCGCCGCGTCCTCCCGGGCGACGCGGAGCGGATCCTCCGCCTTGCGGACACCCTCATCCGCCGCGATCAGAACCGGGAGACCGCGTCGCCGTACTTCGAGCCGGACGGCCCGCAGATCAGCAGTACCCATGACCGGTTGCTCGGCGTATTCAAGTCCGAAGGGAGCGAGGGCCTCGAGCGCTGGAAGGGCATCGGCCGGGTCCCAGCCGCCGTTGGCATCAACACGCAGCTTCGCCTCCGGAAGGAGGCGGCGCACCTCAGCGACGCGGGCGACGTCGTCGTCAAGCGTCTGCCCGCGCTCCGCCACCTTGATCTTGACAGCGCTCACGGCACCGAACCGCGCCAGTATGGGTTCGACGCCGGCCGCCGCCACCGCGGGGACAGTGGCGTTCACCGGGACGCGGCTCCGCACCGGCCCAGGGAAGCCCTCCCACGCGGCTTCGACCGCCGCGCGCAGCCAGGAAGCCGACTCGGCGTCGTCGTACTCGGGAAAAGGCGAGAACTCGCCCCAGCCCCGCGGTCCGCGCAGAATCAGCGCCTCCCGATGGGTGACTCCGCGGAAGCGGACGCGCATGGGGACTGAGACTACGTGTGCGGAAGCCAGCAGCTCATCCGCAGTGGGTTGCTCCATTGAATCAGCGTAGTCATAACGACCAGTCAAGAAATTCCCAAGATCCCGGGACGATCCTAACGGAAGCAGGCGTCCGTCCTGCAGCGAACTATTTCGGGGCCTGCGAGCTCCGTTAGGAAAGGATTCGTGATGAAGTTACACAGTCACGTTTCTCCCGGTGCTACAGGTACCCCGTCTTCCAGGAGACGCGTTACCGGACTGCTCGCGGGAAGCACTACAATGATGCTCATTGCCGGCAGCGCGACCGTCGTCATGGCGGCAAATCCTCCCATCGGACCAGGAAACATCGAGATCTTCACCAAGCGGGACATGGTCGCCATCGAGGGCTACACCGCCCAGGCAGGCCAGGACGTCGCCATCAAGGTCACCCGCGGGGGGAACCTCATCGGCATTTCACACGGGGTGGTCGGTGATGATGGCTTCTTCGAGGTCAATCACCCCGGGGGGTCCTGCTGGGACGTGGTCACCCCCAACATCACCGGCCTCGACGTCGTCACGGCGGAATTCGAAGATGGCAGCAGCGACGGGGCGGTTGCAGGAACGGCGCTGATCACTTCCGTTGAATCCGTTGACGGCACAGCAACGCCGGATGTTGCTGGCGACGTCGAAGGCACAGTTGTTGTCAAGGGCACCTATGGTCCAGACGTTGACCTCGCCCGCATGGGAGTTGAAATCGTCAACCCCGATATGAGAGCCATGGGCATCGGCGAGCGGGCGATCGGCTGGCCGACCGACGAGGCGCCTGCAACCTACACCGTGGACGGCACGGCGGCGGGTGGGCAATTCGAGGTCACGTACGGCTTCTTCTCCAAGGCGGAGCAGGACACAGCTTTCGCCGGTGATCCTTCAGTAGCCAGCTGGCAGGCCGAGCCGGCAAATGTTGAAGCCCAACTGGGCCTGACCATCTCCGAATTCAAGGAGATTGACGGACCGGGATTCGGCGGATGCCCCGCCGGGCCGGCTAGACAGGCTCCCAACCCTCCTACTGAAGCCTTCGCCAGCGCAGCCGGACAGAACGGCATCAATGTCACCTGGAAGGCCGCAACCGTTCCTGCTGACGCCCCCGCGATCACCGGTTACGAAGTAGTCGCGGTAGACACGGCCCTGGGCCAGGAAGTGAGCGTGAAGGTCGGGGCGGAAGCCACCAGCGCCACCATCCGTGGACTGGTCAATGCCCAGGCGTATCCGGTGCAGGTGTTTGCCCTCAACGGACAGGCAAGCACCGCCGCGGAGGCCGGCACCGTCACGGTCACATCCGTCGAAACGCCGCCTGCGGCTACTGCACCGTCGGCTCCGGGCGACGTAGCGGTCAAGGATGGTTCGCTGCTTGGTTCAGCCGAGATCTCCTGGACCGCGGCGGCCGCGAACGGTTCTGCCGTGACCGGCTACACCGTCACGGCGATGTCCGGGACGACGGAAGCTGCTATAACCACAGTCGGGAGCGGTGCCACATCGGCAACGCTCGAGGGCCTTACCCCCGGAACGGAGCACAGCTTCGTTGTGACGGCGAACAGCGCGGCGGGCAACACCGCAGCTGAACCGGTTCTTTTCACCCCGAAGGCGGGAACCCTGACCGCACCGACTCCTCCCAACGTTGTGCGGGTGACCGCGGGCAACGAGAGCGCGACCGTTGAGTGGCAGCCGGCCACCGCCGGAAACACGCCGGTTACGGGCTATGTCCTGACGGCTACGCCGCTTTCGGGCGCAGCTGTTGAAGTCAAGACGGACGCTGCAGGACGGAGCGCGGTACTGAACGGGCTGACCAACGAAACCGTGTACAACCTGAAGCTCGTTGCAACAAGCGCTGCCGGTGACAGCCCGCCCGGGACCTTCGGCAGCGGTGCCTCCTCCACGGTCACTCCCGAGGACCAGCTCACGGCGACCGCGGAGTACCGTGCCGACAAGCGTGAGTGGCGGATCGGCGGAAGCGCAAGCATTACCGCAAACAACACCATCACAGCGGTCGATGCGAACGGCACCCTCATCGGACGGGCAACGGTCCTGGCCGACGGCAGCTGGACCATCCGCGTTCGTAACTCCAACGCCACCGCGACGTCGCAAGCGAAGATTACGTCCTCGGCCGGCGGATCCATCACGGTACCCGTCACCAGGCGGTAGCGCCGCACCACCTGACACGGGTCCGCCCGCACGCCGGAAGGTGTGCGGGCGGACCCGTTTGGCGAACAGTACGGGCGCGCTGTTCAGGAACCAACCCGGGATCGTGTAAGTGTTAATCAGGTGAGCACCAAGCACCCGACCAAGTCACGCCGCTTCTCAACTGCCGCACGACACCCCGTGCTGTTTGTCCTCGGCGCGATCGGGTGCTTTGTCGCTCTGGGCTGGACGTACTGGGCGTTCGTGCGCACCACGACAGGGCAATTTGCGGATGAATCGGCCTGGGCGGAAGCGGGCATCGCCGCACCGGACAGTCGAGGGCCCTTTCTACAACTGCTCGACAGCCTGCCGATGATCTCAGTGTTCATCGCGGCAGTGGTGATCCTCTTCGTCACACTCGGACGACGGCGGTGGGCCGCGGCCGGTATAGCCCTCGGCACAATCATCGGCGCCAATCTCACTACGCAGATTTTGAAGAACCTCCTTTTCGACCGTCCGGACCGGGGCGTGCCTACCCTGGACTTCAACTCGCTTCCCTCCGGGCACACCACCCTGGCCGCATCGGCCGCAGCGGCTATATTCCTTGTCGTGTCCCCCCGCTGGCGCCCCTTCGCGGCCGCCGCCGGCGGCTCCTATTCCGTCCTGGCGGGAGCCGCAACTTTCATCAATCTGTGGCACCGGCCCGCCGACGTCGTGGCCGCTTACCTGGTGGTCGGTGCATGGACACTCATCGGCGGTCTCCTCATCATGCGTACCGGCAATCCCTGGAACGTCTGGGACGGCTTCGGCGAATCCTGGGGCGCATCCCGGGTGTGGCTGGCGTTGTGCTGGATCCCGGGCCTGCTTTCCTTGGCACTGTCACTCGGCCTGTACATGTATGTGCAGGCAATCGGTCCCGCTCCTGTGCCCGGCACTGCCGGGGTTCCGCTGTTTTTCTGGTCCGGCCTTTCACTCATTGTCGGCGTGGGCTACACGCTGAGCGGCACGGCGTGCTGGCTGTTCGGCTCGCAGGCGCGGCTCCGCAAGTCCTAACGCACCAGCAGCTTCCGGCTCTCTGACGGCGGCACCCACCGCCACAGCACGAGCGCTCCCAGCAGGCCCAGCGCACCGGTGGCCCAGATTCCGCCCGCGAGCGTTGCCGCCGCTGTAACGAGGGACACGGTTCCCGGGCCCGCCATGGTCCCGATGTCCGACAGCAGACGCCAGATGCCAAGGAACTGCGGCCGACCCGGCGACGGCGAGAAATCCGCCCCCAGCGTCATCACGATCCCGGAGCCGATACCGTTACCGAATCCGATGAGCAGCGCCACGGCCAGCAGGCCAAACGCATCCTGTGTCAGCGGCAGCAGGAGCAGTGCCGTACCCATGAGCAGCATGCAGGGCACTGCGACCCAGCGCCTGCCGTAGACGTCCATCACCTTGCCCGCAGGATAGAAGATGAGCATGTCGATCCCGCCGGACACACCGTAGATGAGGGCCGTCGTCGTCGGGTCCAGACCGATTTCCTGGGCCCAGAGCGGGAGGACAGCCTGCCTTGTGGCCCTGACCGCTGCGATCAGCAGTACCCCGAGGCCGACGGTTCCGAAAATCCGCGCGTGGCTTCGGAAGATTGTCCGGAGGGTCGGTACGGCTACGGCAAGGTCGGAGGTATCCCGTCGTCGGGACGCACGCGGTCCGCCCAGTTCGGGGACCTGGAAGCTGAGCACAGCGGCAACGACGGTGGTGACAGCGCCAACCCAGTAAGCGCCGTCGAGCCCAAGGAAACTCATCGCGAGCGCACCGGCAAACGGACCGAGGAAGACGCCGATCCGCGTCACTCCGCCCAGGGTCGAGAGCGCGCGGGCACGGAAGTGAACGGGCACCGCCTCGGTGAGATAACTCTGACGGGCGAGCCCGAACACGGCTCCGGCCATGCCGATCATGAAGATGGCGGTGGCGAAGACGGCGAGGTTCGTCGCGACGAGTGCAAGGATCATCGCGGCAGAGCACCAGAGCGAGGCCGCCACTAGCGACCACCGCTCGCCGAAGCGGGAGGTGATCAGGGTGGCCGGGACGTTGGTGACAAGCGATCCGATCCCCGTGAGCGTGAGGATCAGTGCCGCCGTCGCGACGTTCGCGCCCAGCTCCGTGGCCGAGAGCACAATGACCGGGATGATCGAACCCGTTGCGGCGCCGTACAGGAGTGAGGGACCGTAGGCGCCAACTGCTATTTTTCGAAGGTTGAACGGTTCCTGGCGCACCGTTCAAAACTAGCGCAGTGCGGCATCCTTCCGCTTCAGCAGGAAGAATCCGATGACGGCGAGCACTCCTGCGATTCCTTCGGCGACTGCGCTCAGGGTTTTCTCGAAGAACCACACAGGTTCATACATCGCCGGTATGGGCCCTATCTGCGGCAGCTGGACGTAGGCAGACAGCACGACGGCGGCGAACGCCGACAGCGCAACAAGGGCCGCGATTGCGTAGGACAGGCGGCTTCCGCGGATCAGTACATAGAGACCCGCAATGATGGCCGCCACGGCCTGGATGCGGAAGAGAGTCCCTCCGCCCATCCCGTCCGGGTAGGCCAACTCGTAGGTCGGCGCGAGGAGGAAATGCACGTACGCGTCGATCGCCAGCCCCAGCGCGATGAGGACACGGAGACCGATCAACTGCGGAGCCGACCGTCCGCGGCTGACACGCCGCCCGTGTGCCGCCGCGCTAGCCATCGCTGCTTACCACCAGCGTTCCCGACATGTTCGCGTGGAACGTGCAGACGAAGGGGTACTCACCCGGCTCTGACGGCGCGGTGAAGGTGACAGTCTCACCACCCTTGGCGACGGCGTCGAAGTCTTCGGTCTCGGTGGAGGTCACGGTGTGCGGGGCTGTGTCCTCGTTGACCACGGTGATCTCGGCACCGGCGGGCACGGTTTCGGGCATCTCGTACTCGAAGTTGCGGATGGTGATGACAATTTCCTCGGCCGGCGCCTCTTCTGTGGGCTCCTCCGACGCTTCCTCGGAGGAGGCGGGTTCCTCGGCTGTGGTTGTCTCGTCTGTAGCTTCAGCCGTGGCTTCTGCTTCGCTGGTGGTTTCAGCCGGCGGAGCCTCGCCGGTCGGTTGATCACCCGAACCGCATCCGGCGACTCCAACAAGCACAAGTGCAAGACTCAGGCCAAGCGCGCTGCGTGGGATTTTCATGGCTCTCCATTCCGGCGGGATCCACAACCGGCTTCCCCGGGAGCATTTATCCCATCTCACAGTGTCTTCGTCACGGGAAGCCCAGAGGATTGCGTGATGGCGGTGTCAGTATCCATTCAGTCGCCCCTGCGATGATTGTTTCGAAGATACACCCGCGAGAGGCAAAAATGACCGGTGTTCCAAGGAATCCGCAGGTTCCTGTTGTGGTGCTGCTCGGAATAGACGGGGCAGGGAAAACAACAGCCGCGCGTGCAGTGGTTCGTCAGCTGCATCAGCGGGGCATGGAGGCGGAGCTGTTCCGCAACCCCGGTGGGCGGCGAACCCTCGACCGCTGCGCGTCACGGCACTCGCGTACGGCCGAGGCGCTGCTGGGCACGCGCCTGCTTGATTCGATCGAAACGTCAGTCCGCATTCTGGCGGTGCTGCGGTCAACCCTGCAGACACGACGACGGCGGGGCGTCGTTCTCTACGACCGTCACCTGCAGTGCCAGCTGGCCCTGCGGCAGGTGCGGGGTCTGCCGACCGGCGTACTGTTGCCGTGGCTGCTGCGCGTACTGCCGCAACCAGATCTGGTGGTCTACCTCAGCGTGAAACCGGAGACGGCGCAGGAGCGCATCGCTTCCCGGAACACGGACGTGGAAACCCTCGAGTTCCTCACGGCGCTTGACGCCTCCTACCGGCGGCTCCCTCGCTTCGGGGAATACACGCTGGTGGACGCAAATGGAACTGAAGCGGAGACAGCCGCGGCCCTGCTGGAACAGATCGACGCCCGGCTGGAGCCACTTATCCCGCCATTGTCACCCCTTGCTGCTCTGGCGCTCCAGCCACTTCCAGTGCGCGAGGGTGCGCAGGCGGGTCAATAGCGCCCGCGACTGCTCGGGGCCGTACGGCAGGATAGGGATGGCCTTGGTCATGTCCGTTGAGGCTTCGTCCATGGCGATCTTCGTGACGCGAACCGCACTGCGCATCTTGTTCAGTTGGGTGAGCACGAACTCGACATCGACCGGCGCACCATGGCCCGGGACGAAAACGTCGTACAGGTCTTCGAGCGCTGCGATCTTACCCAGCGTCCGGAGCCACTCCGCCGGATACGAGTCCTCGAACCCCGGATCCGCCCCTTCCTCCACCAGGTCTCCGGTGAAGAGGACGTTCCCGGCTGCAACCAAAAGGTCGTTGTCGGTGTGGCCGAAACCGAGGTGGAACAGCGTCACCGAAATGCCGCCAAGGTCCAGGTCAACCGGCGATCCGGAAACGTGCCTGTTGGCGGGATGGATAGCGGTGTGCTCGCCCTCGTTGGCAGCCATCGCCGGCTCGATCGAGGCAACTTCGACCCGCTGTTTCTCGGCACTTTCGCTGACGACGGCGGCGCACCGGTCGGTTGCCCAGAAGTCCTCCACGCCGTGCGCAGCGAAATACGCGTTCCCGAAGACATGGTCGTAGTGGGAGTGCGTGTTCACAACAACGAGCGGCAGGTCGGTGAGCTGGCGCACAGCGTCCATGATCCGTGCAGCCTGACCCGGGCCGGCTCCCGTGTCGATAACGAGCGCCCGTTCCGTTCCAACCACGAGTCCCGTGTTCAGACCCAGCGGATCGGTCCGGAGTATCCATACCCCCTCCCCCAATTGCTTCCAGGGATGGGACTGTTCGATTTGTTCCTCGGACATGGGTTCCTCTCCGGTAGCGGCTGTTCCTAAGCCTATCGGCAGGGACCCGGAGTGAGCGCAGCGAGCCCCGGGGGGCCGGCAGGCGCTATCGGCAGGGACCCGGAGTGAGCGCAGCGAGCCCCGGGGGGGCCGGTAGCGCCTACCGTCAGGTAGGCGCTAGCTAGAGGTCGGCGAGGGCTCCACCCGGGTTCTCGATTGCATCGGCAACGTAGCGCAGGAATCCTCCTGCCACACCGCCGTCGCACACCCGGTGGTCGAAGGTCAGCGTCAACTCGGTTACCTTCCGCACAGCCAGCTCACCGTCCACAACCCACGGCCGGTCGATGATCCGGCCCAGACCAAGGATTGCAGCCTCCGGGTGGTTGATGATCGCGGCGCTGCCATCCACCCCGAACACGCCGTAGTTGTTCAGCGTGAATGTCCCGGATGTGAGCTCAGCCGGGGTGGCCTTGCCCTCGCGTGCGACGGCGGCCAGCCGCCGGATCTCAGCGTCCAGTTCCCGGGCGCTCATCCTGTCGGCGCGCTGAACGGCGGGGACCAGAAGTCCCCGGTCGGTCTGGGCGGCGATGCCGAGGTTCACGCCGTCGAACTTCAGGATCTCCTGACTCCCGTCAGCGCTGTCGACGATGCGGGTGTTCAGTTCCGGGTACCGTGCCAGGCCGGCCAGCGAAAACCGCGCGACGAAGGCCAGCAGCCCGGGCGTGGCGTCCGGCTGGCGGCGTTTGAGGTCGGCGCGCAGGTTCACCAGTGCGGTTGCGTCGACGTCCACCCATACGGTGGCCTCGGGGATCTCGCGGCGGCTGCGGGTCATGGCCTCGGCCACGGCCTTCCGTACTCCGCGAACGGGGACCCGGTCTGTGACGCGCAGACCGGTCCGGCGATCCTGGTCGTCCTCCTCCGCAGTGGCCTGTCCGCCCTCACGCTGCGGTGTCGGCGTTCCGGCGGAATCCTCCAGGGCGCGCTCGACGTCGCGGCGCAGGATCATGCCGTCGGCTCCGCTGCCCTTGATTGACCGAAGGTCCAGTCCCGCGTCCCGCGCCAGTTTGCGCACCAGCGGTGAGATACACACCACGGCCCGCGTAACGGCGTCGGGCTCCGAACCTTCCAGCACGGCAGTTAGCGCTGTCCCGCTCCTGCGACGCCGGGTCCGGCCACCCGTTCCGGTTCCGGGAGTCCCGTAACCGATCAGGACGTTGCCTGATCCTCCGTTTGACTCTGCGGCGTTATCTGCCTTCTCCTCGTCCGCCGCGGGCGCAGCAGCGACCTCCGCGTCCGTGGGCACGCTGACACCGGCGCGTTCTTCTTCGCGGTAGACCTCAGCCTCAGGATGGGGAACTGACTCGGGTGAGGACGGTTCCGCTGCAGCACCGGCCGGCTGCACGGAGATCAGAGGGGCACCGACGTTGATGGTGCTTCCTGCCTCGCCGTGCAACTGGGTCACGACGCCGGCGAAGGGAGAGGGAACCTCCACCATTGACTTCGCCGTCTCGACCTCGGCAACCGGCTGGTCGACGGTTACGGAGTCGCCCTCGGCTACGAGCCAGTTCACCAGTTCGGCCTCGGTCAGTCCTTCACCGAGGTCTGGGAGCAGGAACACCTTGACGGAGGGTGAGATTGTTTCCGCGCTCATGCGTCCTCCCACTGCAGTTCGTCAACGGTGTCGAGGATTCGGTCGACGCTGGGCAGGAAGTAGTGCTCCAGCTTCGGTGCAGGGTACGGAATGTCGAACCCGGTCACGCGCCGCACCGGGGCGACGAGCGAATGGAAGCAGCGCTCCTGGACGCGGGCGACAATTTCCGATGCCACCGACGCGAACCCCGGCGCTTCTGCAATAACGACGGCGCGGCCTGTCTTCCGCACGCTGGCAGTAACGGTCTCGTCGTCGAACGGCACGATGGAACGCACGTCAATCACTTCTAGGCTGCGCCCTTCCCCTGCAGCCGCTTCCGCGGCTGCGAGCGCGGTCGGCACGGAGGGTCCGTAGGCAATGAGGGTGGCGTCGGTCCCTGAGCGGGCGACGACGGCACGGCCTATGGTCACGCCGGTGGTCGCGGCGTCGTCGGCTTCCTTGCGCAGCTCATCCAGGTCGAGTGTCTCCTTGGACCAGTAGAGCTTCTTCGGCTCGAGGAAGACGACGGGATCAGGAAAACGGATCGCTTCACGCAGCATCAGGTAGGCATCGCGCACTGTGGCGGGCGCAAGCACAGTGAGGCCGGGCGTGTGCGCGTAGTAGGACTCCGAGGAATCGCAGTGGTGCTCCACTCCCCCGATGCCGCCGGCGTACGGGATGCGTATGACCAGCGGCAGCTTCACCTTGCCTTTTGTTCGGTTGGGGATCTTCGCCACATGGCTCACCACCTGTTCGAAGGCAGGGTAGGCGAAGGCATCGAACTGCATTTCGACGACGGGACGCATGCCGTTCATCGCCATGCCTACCGCCATGCCCATGATTCCCGCCTCCGCGAGTGGCGTATCGAAGCAGCGTTCCTCCCCGAAGCGGGCTGTCAGCCCGTCGGTGATCCGGAAGACTCCGCCGAGCGGGCCGACGTCCTCGCCGAACATGACGACTGAGGAATCGGCTTCCATGGCGTCGGCCAACGCGGTGTTCAGGGCCTTGGCGAAGGTGAGCGGTTGGGGCCCCGCCTGGGTGTTGCGGGCGGCCTTCTCAGCCGGTTCGGGTCGGACTGCGGTCTCGGTCATTGCTACGCCTCTTCCCTTGAGAGCTCCTCGGCCAGGAGCGCCGCCTGTTCGCGCAGCTGGCTCGTCTTCTCGGTGTAGACGTACTCGAACAGATCGGCCGGGTTGATCTCCGGATCCGAGTTGAGCCCGTCGCGGAGGGTGCTTGCTGTCCGTTCGGCGGCCTCAGCGATGCGCTGCTCGCCATCCGATGTGAGCAGGTTGAGGTTGCCGAGGTACGTACGCATGCGGGTGATCGGGTCCTTCGGCACCCACTGGTCGACGTCGGACTGCGAGCGGTACCTCGACGGATCATCCGCGTTGGTATGGGCCTGCATCCGGTAGGTGTGGGCCTCCACGAGAGCGGGCCCTCCGCCGTCGCGTGCGCGGTCCACAGCCTTGCCGAGCACGGACAACATGGCTGCCAGGTCATTGCCGTCCACGCGTTCACCGGGCATGCCGTAGCCGATCGCCTTGTGGGCAAGCGACGGGGCCACGGTCTGGTGCTTCAGCGGCACCGAGATGGCGTACTCGTTGTTCTGCACGAGGAACACCACCGGAACGTGGAATACGGCAGCGAAGTTCAGGGCCTCGTGGAAGTCCCCCTCGCTGGTGGCTCCGTCACCGCACAGGGCGAGCACCACCGTGTTCTCGCCGCGCAGCTTGGCTGCGTGTGCCACACCGACAGCGTGCAGCAGTTGGGTGGCAAGCGGCGTTGCCTGGGTCGCGGTCTTGTGCCTGTACGGGTCGTAGCCCGCATGCCAGTCGCCCCTCAGCAGTGTCAGCACTTCGAGGGGATCCACGCCGCGGGTGACTACCGCAACTGTGTCCCGGTATGTCGGGAAAAGCCAGTCATCCTTCTCAAGAACGACGGCGGCAGCCACCTGGCATGCCTCCTGCCCGTGTGATGAAGGGTAGACAGCCATCCGGCCCTGCCGGACCAGGGCATTGGCCTGGTCGTTGATGCGCCGGCCCACCACGAGCTTCTCGTAGGCAGCGAGGAGCGCTTCGCCGTCGGGCAGGGGGTAGCGGTCGTTGTGGACGTGTTCGCCCTCCGGGTCTACGAGTTGGACCGGTTGGGGGGACGGAAGCATGTATTCCTCCGCTGTGGGGCCCATGTCGCTGCTACGGTGCCCCGAGCGCTTCATGGATTCGCCGTACTGGTTGGCGGAGCTGCCGGTTGAAATGGTCATGCTGCCTCCTCAGCCGTCACGACCTGAGGACGGCTTCTCTGCCTGGCGTCCCCCGACGGATGGTCGGGGAACAATATCTGTTCCTCAATTATGCTTTTGCGACCAGTTTCGTATCCACAAGAACCCAATATCATGGAAGAATGGCTTCATAACGCGACTTATCGCGGACAGATTGACATTGTGAGCTGGATAACAAACAAGGGTGTAGACAGATGGCAGAGCAGTCCCTCGACGAGGTCGACCGGAAGATCCTCGCCGAACTCACCCGCGACGGCCGGCTCTCCGTTACTGCCGTTGCCGAGAACGTCCATATCTCGCGGGCACATGCCTACTCACGCATCTCCCGACTGACAGAAACCGGGGTACTGACCAAGTTCACGGCTCTGATCGACCCGATCAAGGCTGGTCTCAGGTCTTCCGCGTATGTAACCCTCAAGGTCCGCCAGCACTCCTGGCGGGAGCTGCGGGAGCAGCTGCGGGCCATCCCCGAGATTCACCACATTGCGCTGGTGGGCGGGGACTTCGATGTCATCCTGCTGGTGCGCGCCCAAGACAATGTGGATCTCCGCCGGGTCATTTTCGATCAGTTGCAGTCCATGCCGGGTGTGCTGGATACCCAGACTTTCCTCGTGTTCGAGGACATGGATACGCGCTAGGTTTGTTGCCTAACACTGCGCCGTACACTAACGAAGTACGACATTAACGAGTACGAGCCCCGTCCTTTCTGGACGGGGCTCGTACTCGTATCTGCTAGTTGATTGGGGCGGGCGGTCCTTCGCCGCTGAGCACGGCAAGGGCGTTGTCGGCGGCGAGCATCGCCATCGCGGTGCGCGTCTCCACCGTGGCGGACCCCAGATGAGGCAGGAGCACCACGTTGTCGAGCTCCAGCAGCCCGGGATGCACCCGGGGCTCGTGCTCATAGACGTCCAGGCCGGCACCCGCGATTTGTCCCTCGCGAAGCGCGGACGCGAGCGCCGCTTCGTCGACGATTGGTCCGCGCGCCGTGTTGACGAGGTACGCCGAGCTCTTCATCGCCGCCAGTTGTTCGGCACCGATCAGATGATGCGTAGCAGGCCCGTAGGGGCAATGCAGGGAAACGACATCGGAGACGGTCAGCAACTCGTCGAGATCCACCCGCCGGGCGCCCAGCTCGGCGGCGATCTCCGGATCGATCTCACTGCGCGACTGGTAGACAATCTCCATGCCGAAGGCCTTGGCCCGGCGCGCGGTCGCCTGGCCGATGCCGCCCATACCGACGACGCCCAGGGTTTTGCCGTGCAGGCTGGTGCCGAGCAGGAAGAACATCCCCCACTTCCAGGGCTGGCCGGAGCGGATGAGCCGCTCCCCCTCACCGAGCCGGCGGGTCGCCATCAGGATCAGGCCGAGCGCGATGTCGGCTGTAGCGTCCGTGAGCACACCCGGGGTGTTGGTGGCCACGACGCCCCGTTCGGTGCAGGCAGGCACGTCGATATTGTCATAGCCGACGGCGACGTTCGCGACCACCTTGAGCTGCGGGCCGGCGGCGTCGAGCAGCTCGGCGTCGATGCGTTCGGTGAGCAGGCTCACGACGGCGTCGGCGCCGGCTACGCGGCGCAGGAGCTCCTCCCGCCCAATCGCCTCCGGACCCTCCCAGGCGTCGACCTCGTGCTCGGCACGAAGCTTCTCGATGGCGGCTTCGGGTACACGTCCCGTGACGACTACCCGGCTCACGCCGTCTCGATCCACTTGCGCAGGCGGCCAAGGCCGTCGCGGATATCGGCGACGCCGATGCCCGAGTAGGCGAGCCGGATGTACTGCCGCTCTTCGCCGGGCTGACGGCGTCCGAAGTGCTCACGTGTGCAGAAGGAGACGCCGGTCTCGTGCAGTGCGGCGGAGGCGAAATCGCCGACTGCCGTGTAACCCATGCGCTGCATGACCTCGGTGACGTCGGGGAAAAGGTAGAAAGTCGACTTCGGCACGGCGACCTGCATGCCGGAGATGTCGTTCACGAGTTCGCAGGCGGCATCGCGGCGCTCCCGGAGGATGTCGAGCATCTGCTGGACGGGCTCCTGGGTGCCACGGAGCGCTTCAATGCCGGCCCACTGCACGTAGTGCGTCGTGCAAGACTCGTCGTTGGTGTTGAGTGTGCTGAGAATTTTGGCGATCTCGATCGGGGCTACTGCGCAGCCCAGACGGGATCCGGTCATGGCGAACTTCTTGCTGAACGTGTACAGGATCACGGTGCGCTCCGCCATCCCGGGGAGGGACGCGATGGAGTTCGAGACACCCTCATAGCGTGTCTCGAAGTATGCCTCGTCGGAGAGTACCCAGAGGTCGTGCTCCTGCGCGAGCTGTGCGATAGCCTCCCGCTCGGCCGACGTCGACTCAGCCGAGATGGGGTTCTGCAGGTCGTTGTAGATGATTGCGACAGTATTCGGAGTGATCGCTGCGCGCACCTGGTCGAGATCGATCGCGAAGCCCTGGCTCGTTGGCAGGTAACGGTACGGCACGGCCGTGCCGCCGAGGTACTCGATCTGCGATTCGTAGATCGGGAAGCCCGGGTTGGGATAGAGCACTTCCTGGCCGGGATTCATGACCGCCTGCAGAAACTTCGTGATCACAGGCTTGCCGCCCGTCATCACTACGACGTTGTCGGGTGCGAACTCGACACCTCGGCGGGACCCAATATCGTCGGCGAGGGCCTCGCGCAGCTGCGGGATTCCGGGGCCCGGGCAATAGCCCGTATAGCCGTCGGCAATAGCCCGGTTCATCGCCTCGACGATATGCGGGGCCGTCGGGATGTTGATGTCGCCGAGATGGAAGGGGTACACGAGGTTCCCCTTCGCCTTCCAGGCGGCCGCGGCCTGGGCGACGCTGAAGGCGGTTTCGGTGCCCAGACGTTCGAGCCGGTGCGCCAGTTGCTGCATGCTGTTTCCACTCCTCATTGAGTTAGCGATCAATCCTCCGGCGGATCCAATCTAGTATAAGACAGATATATCAGAGTGCAAGTTAAGATATACGGGTAAGCTTAGAGACGGTGGGAAACCGGGCTGGCTTCGGGAATCGAGCAAACCGGTCATCAGTTGGTCCCGGGCATGAAGACAGGCCCGGTTTCCGGACGTCTCTGGTGCTGAAGAAGAGGTGTGGCCGAGGTGTCCGCCGTACTGTAGGTGACATCCCGTTCTGAATGTCACCGTCCCCCATGAGGCCCCCCGACAGACTCCCCGGCCACAAGTCCTAGTAAATGCCACGAAATGACGAATGGGGCCAGTTCTGCGCAGATTACGCAGTATTGAGTTCAAACCGTTGCGTAAGTGGTTGCTTCCGTGTAATAAACACGGCACCTTTGCATCAGCCCCTGAAGATCGGCGGGCGTTTCTCCTGGAAGGCCCGAAATCCCTCGGCGTAATCGGTGCTCCTGCACAGTTCACCCTGGGCAGCGTTTTCGTCAGTCACTGATTCCCACAGGCCAAGCCTCCGGTCCCGGATCGATGCCACCAGATTCTTCGACGCCCGGAATGCTCCCGTGGCGCCTTCCGCGACACGCTCGACGGCGGACCTTGTGGACGGGAGCAGTTCCCCGGCCGGGAAGACCCTGCTGAAGAGTCCACCTGCGACCGCGTCCGCGCCGGTCATCAGGTCTGCGGTGTATATGAGGTCGAGCGTGCGGTGCGCACCCAACCGCTCAGTGAACAGCCAGTGCCCGCCGGAATCCAGTGTTGCGCCGAGCTTCGCGAATGGGGAACCGATTTTCGCGGAGTCGGCCACGTAGACAACGTCCGTCGCGATAAGGAGCCCAAGCCCCACCCCGAGGCACGCACCCTGTGCGGCCGCGAAGGTGGGCGCAGGAAAAGCTGACATCTTCTTCAGCAGCGGGGTGACCAGACCGTCCAGGTAGGCGACGGCGTCGTCAGTTTCGGGCTCGACGCCGGCAATGTCCCGTCCCGCGCAGAACGCCCGGCCCTCGCCGCGCAGCAGCAGGGCACGGACCCGGCCATCCGCTGCAGCGGAGGCAGCGTCGTCGTACGCATCAGACAGCTCGGCGAGCGCCTCCTCGTTGAGGGAATTGAGCTTCTCCGGCGCGTTGAGGACAATCTCGGCGACGTTGCCGTCGATGGTCAGGCTGATCATGCAATCGCTCCTCGATCTCTAGAGTTTTTGTCGCCTATGTGCTGTCATGAGCGTGCGTAAACAGCAGATAGGCGACGAAAACTTCGGTGGTCAGGCGTCGTAGTCGACGGTGACTTCAGGGCTCGTGGGCCGCGACTGGCACGTCAGCACATAGCCGTTTGCCAGTTCATCCGGCTCCAGTGCGTAGTTCTCTTCCATGTCCACGGTCCCGCTGACCACCTTGGCACGGCATGTACCGCACACGCCGCCGGCACACGCGAAGGGCACATCGGGGCGGACGCGCAACGCCGCGTTGAGGATTGACTCGCGCGCGTGGGTCGGGCTGGACACCGTGCCCTGGAGTCCGTCGAGGTTGAAGTTGATGGAGTAGCTGTCCTCGCTGCCGTCGTCCTTCACCGGACGGCCGATCTGGCCTTCGGGCTTGGTCGGCTCACCCGTGGTGAACAGTTCGAACCGCACCTTCTCCGGCGCAACTCCCCGTTCGGCGAGGGTGTCGCGGCACAGCTGAACCAGTTCGAAGGGCCCGCAGAGGAACCACTCGTCCACCTCGTCGGTACGGATCACCTTCGTGAGCATGGTCTGCAGCTTCTCGGCGTCGATGCGTCCGCTCAAAAGCGGCGAGATGCGCTGTTCGCGGGACAGCACGTGGTGCAGCGCAAACCGGGCGGGATACCGGTCCTTCAGGTCAGCCAGCTCCTCCAGGAACATGACGTCCATTGAGGCCCTGTTGGCGTAGATGAGATCGAAGCGAACCGCCGGGTCGGCGGCGAGCACCGAGCGCGCGATGGCGATCACGGGTGTGATGCCCGAGCCGGCGGCCACTGCGACAAACGAATGCTCGGTCGTGGTGTCTATGCTCCCGGGGTCGTTGAGCCCGGTCATGGGGTGCTTCGAGATGAATTGGCCCATGGGGCTCATCACGTCGAGCTTGTCCCCTGCCCTGAGGAACTCATTCGCCCAGGTGGAAAAGGTACCGCCGAGGTCCTTCTTGATGGCGACCCGGATCTCACCGGGTTTAGGTTCGGCACAGATGGAGTAGCTGCGACGCACCTCCTTCGGCTCACCGTCGATGTCCATCGTCGTTCTCAGCGCCACGTACTGCCCGGGCAGGTAATCAAAGCGGCCGGCCAACTCCTCGGGAACCGCGAAGGTCACCTCGATGGCGTCTTCGGTGAGGCGCCGTACCTCTGCAACCGTCAGTTCGTGGAAGGCGGTTCGCCGTTTGGTGGACGGTGCCAGTTTCACTGCCATTAGTGGACCTTGAAGTAGTCAAAGGGTTCCCGGCAGTCCTGGCAGACGTAGAGCGCCTTGCAGGACGTGGAACCGAAACGGGTGAGCTCGCGGGTATTAAGGGAGGAGCACTGCGGGCATTTGACGCTCAGGCCAAGCCTCACTTTTCCGGCGGCGGCCTTGCCCGTGGGCGGAGCGATTCCGTACTCCTCAAGCTTCGCCTTGCCCGCCGCGCTCATCCAGTCGGTTGTCCAGGCCGGCGAGAGCACCAGGTTCACGCGCACGTCGCTGAAGCCCTGCGCGTCGAGAGCAGTAATGATGTCGTCGCGGATCGCATCCATGGCCGGGCACCCCGAATAAGTGGGGGTGATGGTGACAGTGATGACGCCGTCGTCGTCTATTGTGACCGCTCGCAGGACACCGAGGTCCTCGATGGTGAGCACGGGGATCTCGGGATCCGCAACGGTTGCGGCGATCCCCCACACAGTCGCCTGGAGGGCGCTCCTGGATGGATGCAGTGTGGTCACCATGTCGCTCCCGGATGTTCGCGGGCCAGGACCTGCAGCTCGGCCAGGATATAGCCCAGGTACTCACTGTGGCGGCCGTAGCGGCCGCCGCCTGTCGCGGCGGGAACGTCCGGCACCTCGAGCTCCGCCTCGGCGAAGAGTGATTCGATCTCGGCGTCGAAAGCGGCACGGAGGGCGGAGGGGCGGACCGCGACCCCGTCGAGCCCGTTCACGAGGTCGTCATCCTCGAACAGCTCGCCGACGTACGGCCAGGTGAGGAGAAGTCCTTCGATCATGCGTCGGCGGGATTCGTCGGTTCCCAACGCGAGGCGGAGCACCCACTGGCGGGCATGGTCGCGGTGGTAATCCACTTCCTTCACGGCTTTGGCGGCAATGGCGGAAAGGGTGGCGTCAGCCGAATTCACCAACTGGGAGTACAACTCGAACTGATACTGCGAAATCACCAGCTGACGCGCGATTGTCCGAGCGAAGTCTCCGTTGGGTTGCTCCACCAGATGAGCTGAGCGGAACTCGTCTTCCCCGCGGAAGTATGCAAGATCATCCTCGGTTTTGTCCCACGCATGCCCGGCGTAGGCGAGGAAAGAGCGTGCGTGTCCGATCTGGTCCAGCGCGATATTGCCCAGCGCCACATCTTCTTCAAGCTCCGGTGCCCGCGAAATCCACCAGCCCAGTCGCTGGGCGAGAATGAGTGCATCATCGCCGAGGCGCATCGCGTACTCCGCCACGGCCCCGCTGGGCCGGACGTTGGAGGCCGCAATGTCCTCCGGTCGGAGAGCGTTACCCGGAGTGATGCGGGTGGCGCTCGCATTTGACTCGCTCACAGGTGCTTCACTCCCTCGCTCTTGGTGTAGTAGGTGGCGTGGCGGTAGTCCTTGCCCTGCGGAGACTCGAAGAATTGGCCCTTCGCATCCGGGTCGCTGGAAACAACGGCCGATGCCGGCACCACCCAGAGGCTCACTCCCTCATTGCGCCGGGTGTACAGATCGCGGGCGTTGCGGACGGCCATGTCGGCGTCGGGCGCGTGCAGCGAACCCGCATGGACGTGGCTGAGACCCCGCGAGGACCGGACGAACACTTCCCACAGCGGCCACGGTTCGGCCGTCGGGTGACCCGGCTGCTCGGCGCTGGGGGCCTTGGCGCCGTCGTCGCCCGTTTGTGATCCGCTGACCATTTATGCCGCCTCTTTCTCTTCGTTGCGCTTGGCGGCCTGCTTCGCGGCGTAGGCTGCAGCGGCCTCGCGAACCCAGGCACCGCCGTCGTGAGCTTCCCGACGGCGCTCCATGCGCTGGGCGTTACATGGTCCGCGACCGGCGAGGACCTCCTTGAACTCGTTCCAGTCCAGCGGGCCGTGCTCCCAGGTGCGGGTTTCCTCGTTGTAGCGGATCTGGTCATCCGGCAGGCTGAGCCCGAGGGTCCTGACCTGCTCGACGATCATGCCGACGAAGCGCGAGCGCAACTCGTCGTTGGAGAACCGCTTGATGTTCCAGGCCATGGACTGCCTGGAGTTCGGAGAATCCTCATCCGGAGGTCCGAACATCATGAGGCTCGGCGCATACCAGCGGTTCACGGCGTCCTGTGCCATCTGCTTCTGGGCCGGCGTTCCGTTCGCGAGCTCCAGCAGGATCTCGAAGCCCTGGCGCTGGTGGAATGATTCTTCCTTGCAGATCCGCACCATGGCGCGTCCGTACGGCCCGTAGGATGCACGGCACAGCGGGACCTGGTTGGCGATCGCTGCGCCGTCGACCAGCCAGCCGATAGCACCCATGTCAGCCCAGGTGCGTGCCGGGTAGTTGAAGATGCTTGAGTAGCGCGCTTTGCCGGCGATGAGGTCCGCCATCATCGAATCGCGTGTGGTGCCGAGGGTCTCTGCAGCCGAGTAAAGGTAGAGCCCGTGCCCGGCTTCGTCCTGGACCTTCGCCATGAGGATGGCCTTGCGCTTCAGGCTGGGTGCACGGGTGATCCAGTTGGCCTCCGGCTGCATGCCGATGATTTCCGAGTGCGCGTGCTGGGAGATCTGGCGGGTGAGGGTCTTGCGGTAAGCCTCGGGCATCCAGTCACGTGGCTCGATGCGCGAGTCCTCGGCGATCAGCCGGTCGAACTGTTCCTGCTCCGCTGTCTTCTCCTGCGGAGCGTCAGTCACGGTTGTCATGATGGTCACCTCACTGTGCGAGGCCGGCTGAAGTGCCGACCCGAAATAATTACCGACCGTTCGTTCAGGATATCGGCGCGGGGAGTTCAGAGTCAACACCACTGGGCGTCGTGGACGCGCAAAAGGTCGGAACAGCGGGCGCTGTTCAGGCCCTCTGTCGACCAGCTTCTACTTCGCTTCGAACACCGCAACCGTAAGCGGCGGGACAGTGAAGCTGCCCGTCGACGGGTCGAACGTCGCACGCTTCACGACCTCATCCGAGCCGGTCAACTGAACCGGGTGCAGCCCGAAGGCCTGCGCCGCAACCGCAGGAACGGTCTGGGTGGTTTCCGTGGCCGACGCGTTGAAAACAACGACGACGCCGCTCCGCTCCCTGTCCACATCCGGTCCGGCTGTGTCATCGATATGCATCACGATCACGCCCGGGGTCTGGTGCGGACCACCGGTTGGGAAGGACATCTTCTGCTGGATCAGTTCGGCGGTGCCGAGGTGGAACAGCGGCGTGCTCTTGCGGATCTCGAGGAGCGACAGTACCTGGTCCCGGGCTTCAGCGATGTCCGCCGGAGCGGGCTTGAGCGCAGGGTCCGCCAGCAGGGGCTGCATGAACCCGTACTTGTCGGCGTTGTCCTGGCGCGGCGGCAGTCCACGGGCGAAGCCGTTCTCCGTTCCGGTGTGGTCCAGGAGGTTGAACCAGTCACCGGAGTCGTAGCTGTTGCGGTCCAGGGACTTGCTGCGCAGCGCCTCTCCCCCGGCGTGCCAGAAGGAAACACCCTGTCCGAAGGCGGTGGTACTGAGCGAGAGGGTCTGGAAGCGGATCCGCTCGGCCATCGAAGTTCCCGGGGCCAGCTTGAAGGCGAGGCTGTCGAACAGCGTCTCGTTGTCGTGGGCCTCGACGTAGGTGACGGCCTCCTGCGGGTCGGCCGTGTATCCGGCAGCGCTGCCGTTCGAGTCGACGTCTCCGCCCGTGACCTGAGCCCCGGTGCGGTCTGTGAAGGTGTAGTCCCGCAGGTTCCCGGTGAGCCCGACCTTGATCTGGTCCTGGTTCAGCAGCAGACGGGCGAGCTGTTCCTCAGGTGTGCCGTTCACCTCCGCACCGTTCGGATGGGTCCAGAGCCCGGAACCGAAGCCCTGCACGCGCGGGTCCTCGTCGAAGGGTCCGCCGCCGCGCACTGCGTCGCGGAGCCTGTCATTGAAGGTTCCGATGCCGGTGCCTGCCATGTTCGCCTGGGTTGCCTGCTCGAACCGCGCGTTGCCTGCCACCTCACCGAAGTTCCAGCCTTCGCCGTATACATAGATGCTCTTGCCGTCGACGCCATCGCGCTCGAGGTTCAGCTCGTCAAGGGCAGCACGCACATCCAGCATGTTCTGTTTGCTGTGGTGGCCCATCAGGTCAAAACGGAATCCGTCCAGCTTGTAGGCGCGCGCGAGGGTCACCAACGAATCCACCATGAGCTTGCCCATCATGGCATTCTCGGTGGCGGTGTTGGGGCAGCAGGTCGACGTCTCAACGGCCCCACTGATCGGGTCTAACCGATGGTAGTAACCCGGGATGATGCGGTCCAGGTTGTTGCTCGATTGCTGGCCGGCGCCGGCGGTGTGGTTGTAGACCACGTCCTGGATCACGCGGAGCCCTGCGCTGTTCAGGCCAGCCACCATCTCGCGGAACTCGCAGATGCGGGTGGCGTCGTCGGGATTGGTGGAGTAGGAGCCCTCCGGCGTGGTGTAGTGCAGCGGATCGTAGCCCCAGTTGAAGCCGTCCCTGCCCGCGACGGCCGAGATGCAGGCCTGCTGCCCGTCGCTGTCGGCAGCGAAGCTCGCAAGATCGCACTGCGGCTGTGCCTGTGCGTGCCGGCGCTCCTCAATGGTTGCGATGTCGTTCACCGGCAGGAGATGGACGGCGTTGAGGCCGGCGTCCGCGAGTTCCGTCAGCCGCTTCATCCCGTCGCTGCCCCTTTCGGCGAAGGCCGCATAGGTGCCGCGGCGCTCCGCGGGAACCGTGGCGTCGCTGATCGAGAAGTCCCGCACGTGCAGTTCGTAGATCGACAGGTCTACTGGCCCGGCCAGGGCGGGTTT
The DNA here is from genome assembly GCF_058269305.1 of Arthrobacter sp. TJ-170. NCBI lineage: Bacteria > Bacillati > Actinomycetota > Actinomycetes > Micrococcales > Micrococcaceae > Arthrobacter > Arthrobacter sp. TJ-170. The sequence goes on from NZ_JBZCNL010000004.1 coordinate 96,063, forward strand.
CTCCAGGGATTCCCAGCCCGGGGGTGCCAGCTCCGCATCGTCCAGGTTGACGATCAGGCTGCGTTCGGAGTTCGTGGACAGGCCCACACTGTAGGGATCGGTGACGAGGTTGCGCTCCACCTTGCCGGTTTCCGGTACGTAGACCTGAACCTCGTAGAGGAAGTAGGCATCCTTCCAGTCCTTCTCGCCGAGAAGGGTCCAGACGCCGTCGTTTCCTTCCTTCAGGGAAACAGTAGCCACAGGCTCACCGCCGGATCCTTCCCGGTACACGTGGAGGCTTACCCGGCGGGCAGTCGGCGCCCACAGGGCGAAGCGGGGGCGCCGCCCCTTCCAGCTGAGGCCAAGCGAGCGGTTGGCGGCATTCCGGTAGAGAGAATCGAGAACTCGGGGAACCTGCACGCCGGTCGCCTGCAGCACCGACCCGTCCGTACCGATTTGGACGGCGAGCAGCTCACCCTTCAGCAGGTGCTTTGCCTGCCGTGCACCCTTCTTCGGAAGGGTCAATGTATCGAAGGATCTCAGGTGTGGGGACGCGGCCGCCAACTCCGGGTCGAGGACATCGGAGCTGCGTTCCAGATCAAGGTAGTCGCCGCCCGCGACAACTCTGTCCACGATGTCAAGGCCACCGTCGGGTGAGTGGTAGAGGCGGTAAGAGGCGCCTTCGGGGGCATCCGGGAGGTCCCAGGCCAGCACACCCGGCCCCAGCCAGTGGGCAGCAGCACCGGAGACCAGGAACTCGGCAACGTCGCTCCTGACCACGGGCCCTCCCTGCGAAGTCATGACCATATCGGCTCCCCCTGCCGCGCCGCCGTCGCCGTGGTTACGGCCCAGTTCCCGTTGAGCGCCGCCCTGTCAGCGTAATCCCGCGGGCGGAACTTCAACCAGCTGACGCGCCCGTCCCTCTGGCAGGATGGTGCCATGACTTTCACCCCTCCCGTTGCCAAGAAGGTTCCAACCGAACGCACCCACCACGGCGACACCGTGATCGACCCTTACGAATGGTTGCGCGCCAAGGAGACCCCGGAGGTCGTTGAGCACCTCAAGGCCGAGAACGCGTACACCGAGGCCGTGACTGCCGGGCAGGAAGATTTGCGCCAGGACATCTTCAACGAGATCAAGAACCGTACCCAGGAAACTGACCTCTCCGTCCCCGCCCGCAAAAAGGACTGGTGGTACTACTCCCGCACCGAAGAGGGAAAGCAGTACAGCATCCACTGCCGGGTACGCGCGACGGACACCGGCGACGTCGCCCTGGACTGGACACCGCCCGAGGTCGTGCCGGGACGGCCCGTCGAGGGTGAGCAAGTGCTGCTCGACGGCAACACCGAGGCGGAGGGCAAGCCCTTCTTCTCGCTCGGCGGACTCTCCGTGAGTGAGGACGGCAACCTGCTGGCTTTCAGCGTGGACAACGCCGGGGATGAGCGCTTCACCCTGAGGCTGAAGGACCTCCGCACCGGGGAGCTGTTGCCCGATGTGATTCCCAACGTCTTCTACGGCGTGGCCTTCTCCCCGGACGCATCCCAGGTGTTCTACACCGTCGTCGATGACAGCTGGCGCCCCTACCAGGTGAGATCGCACCGTCTTGGCACCGCCGTCGAACAGGACGTCCTGGTGTACCAGGAGGACGACGTCGCGATGTGGACCGGCTTCGACCTTTCCGCCGACCGCACGCAGCTCCTCATCGGCATCGGCTGCTCGGAGTACAGCGAGTACCGCGTACTGGACCTCGAGAACCAGGGAGCCGGACTCACCACCCTGATCCCGCGTTCCGAACGCGTTCTTTATGAGCCTGAGCCCCTGCACATCGAGGGCCGCCTCCACTACCTGCTGACCCATGACCACCGCGCGAAGAATTCGATGGTGAGCCTCGTTCCCGCGGAGCAGTTCGAGCGCCCGCTCGCAGAGCAGGAGTGGCGGACCGTAGTGGGGCACGACGACGCCGTCCGCGTCCACGGCGCCACCGTCACCGCCACGCATGTGCTGGTTTCAGTGCGGAAGGACACCACCATGCGCGTGCAGATCCTGCCGCGCGAAGGCCTCGGCACACCCGCCCAGCCGTTGCTGACAGAGCCCACCTTCGATGAATCGCTATACACCTGCAACCTCGCCGGCGCCGAGTTCGAATCTCCCGTGATCCGGCTTTCCTACGCCTCATATTTCACGCCGCCGCGCGTGTATGACTACCTGCTCGACGGCGGTGTCCTGACCCTGCGCAAAGAGACGGAGGTGCGCGGCGGCTACCGGTCCGAGGAGTACGTCGCCGAGCGCCAGTGGGCTACCGCGGCGGACGGAACGCAGATTCCGCTGTCCGTGCTTCGCCGTCGTGACCTCCAGCAGGACGGCACCAACCCCGCCGTCGTCTATGCCTACGGCAGCTATGAAATCAGCATGGATCCGGGGTTCTCCATTTCACGCCTGTCGGTGCTCGACCGGGGGATCATCTTCGTCGTCGCGCATATCCGTGGCGGCGGCGAGATGGGGCGCACCTGGTACGAGGGCGGAAAGAAGCTCGCAAAGAAGAACACCTTCACGGATTTCGTGGACGCCACCACGTATCTGGCCGAGTCCGGATGGGTGGACCCGAACCGGATCGCCGCGATCGGCGGTTCCGCCGGTGGACTCCTGATGGGTGCGGTGGCCAACCTGGCTCCCGAGAAGTACTGCGCAATCGTCGCGCAGGTTCCGTTCGTCGACGCCCTGACGACGATTCTGGATCCGGAACTTCCGCTCTCGGCGCTGGAGTGGGAGGAGTGGGGCAACCCCATTACCGACCCCGACGTCTACCGGTACATGAAGGAATACACGCCGTACGAGAACATCCGCGAGACGGCGTACCCGCGAATTGCCGCTGTGACGAGCTTCAATGACACCCGGGTGCTGTACGTGGAGCCAGCCAAGTGGGTGGCGAGGCTGCGCGAGCTCACGACCGGCAGCGAATCCATTGTGCTCAAGACCGAGATGGACGGCGGCCATGGCGGCGCCAGCGGGCGGTATGAGCAGTGGAAGGACGTCGCCTGGGACTACGCGTTCGTCGCGGACGCCCTCGGCGCCACGAAGGTGCTTTCGCAGGCCGGCGTGGCGGGCTAGTTTCAGGTTTACGGCCCTTCATCTGCTTGACAGTGGAGGCCCTCGAGGTATTACCTAATGAACGATCGGTAAATAAATCTCGAGAGGCCTCCATGAAGGACACTGACGTCCGCCCTGTTCACCCCATGCTGGAGAAGGACTACGCCTCTCACTGGCTCGGCATCGAGGTGCTGCGCCTTGCCGACGGGCACGCCACCACCACCATGCGTGTGCGTGAAGAAATGCTCAACGGCTTCGGCATCGCCCACGGCGGAATGATCTTCGCCTTCGCCGACACGGCGTTCGCTCTTGCCTGCAACCCCATTGGTGAGACCGACACCATCACTGTCGCCTCCGGCGTCGACATCAATTTCCTGTCTTCGGCGATGCCCGGCGAACGCCTCACTGCGGTGGCGGACAGAAGTGCCGGCGCGGGGCGCAGCGGCGTCTTTGACATCACCATAACGGCAACCGATGAGGGCGGTGCCCCCGACAGCGAACGCCTCGTCGCGCTGTTCCGTGGTCGCTCCCGCACCGTCCCGAACCGCCGCAATCAGAACCTGCCCCAGTCGGAAGACGCGTCCGGAACGAGGAAAGCATGACCACCACGGCCATCAAGGCAACCGCAGCGGAAGCAGCCACCTGGGATCCCGAGGAGAATTACGACCGGGGTCGGATCGAGGAACTCCAGCTTGAGCGGCTGCAGTGGACGGTCAGGTACGCCTACGAGAATGTGGACCTTTACCGTCACAAGTTCGACGACGCCGGCGTGCACCCCACTGATCTACGCGAGCTCTCGGACCTCGCCAAATTCCCTTACACCACCAAAGAAGACCTTCGGCAGACCTACCCGTTTGGAATGTTTGCTGTCCCCCAGGACCGGGTGGCGCGGATCCACGCGTCCTCCGGCACAACCGGGCGGCCCACCGTGGTCGGCTACACAACCGGGGACCTGGACCGGTGGGCGTCACTCGTGGCGCGGTGCCTGCGTGCAAGCGGCGTGAAGAAGGGGCACAAGGTTCACAACGCGTACGGCTACGGGCTGTTCACCGGCGGTCTTGGAGCTCATGCCGGTGCGGAAAGGCTCGGCTGCACCGTGATCCCCATTTCGGGCGGACAGACCGAACGTCAGGTGCAGCTCATTCGGGACTTCGAACCGGACGCAATCCTCAGTACTCCGACCTATCTGCTGACCATCCTTGACGCAATGGTCGCTGCCGGCATCGATCCGCAGAGCACCTCGCTGAAGACCGCCGTGCTGGGCGCCGAGCCCTGGACCAACCAGATGCGTCAGGAGCTCGAACATCGGATGGGCTTCGACGCCTGTGACATCTATGGGCTGTCCGAGGTGATGGGCCCCGGCGTCGCGGGTGAATGCGTTGAGACCAAGGACGGCTCCCACATCTGGGAAGATCACTTCCGCCCTGAGATCATTGACCCCTTCACCGACACAGTGCTCGACGACGGCCAGTTCGGGGAGCTCGTGTTCACCTCGCTCACCAAGGAGGCACTGCCGATCATCCGTTACCGCACGCATGATCTGACCCGCCTGCTGCCGGGCACCGCACGCCCGGGCATGCGGCGCATGGACCGCATCACGGGGCGCAGCGACGACATGATCATTCTGCGCGGCGTGAATCTCTTCCCCACGCAGATCGAGGAGATCGCACTGCGCATACCGGCGCTGAGCCCGCACTTCCAGCTTGAGCTCACACGCCCTGAGGGCCAGCGCATGGACCAGATGACCGTCCGGATCGAGCCGCGCGAGGGTGTCAGCGCCGATGAAGCTGAGGCGGCGGCATCCCAGCTCAGCGAACAGATCAAGATTCACATCGGTTCAAGCTGCGCCGTGTCGGTCGTGGAGAGCGGATCGCTGGCGCGCTCAAGCGGCAAGCTCAAGCGGATCTACGACCTGCGGCCGAAGGCGTAACAGCGTGACACCCGTTAGCTCATCTGACCGAACGTTCATGCGAAAATAGCGCGTATGCCCAGCCCACAGGCCGCTACCCGCCGCGGACGCCCCGGATATGACCAGCAGACCGTCCTTAACATCGCCGTCGACGTTTTCAACCGGCATGGTTATGAGGCCACGTCCATGGGGGTCCTCGCGGAGAACCTGGGCATCAGCAAGTCGGCGATTTACCATCACGTGCCGTCGAAGGGTGACCTGTTACGGCTTGCCCTGGACCACGCACTCGGCGGACTCGAGGCTGTACTGACCCAAGCGGAAGCAACCTCCGGCAAGGCGGATCAGCGGCTCGAGTACGTGCTGCGCGGCACCATCGCAGTGCTGACCGAGCGCCTGCCCTTCGTGACGCTCCTGCTGCGGTTACGCGGCAATACGGAGGTTGAGCGCGAAGCCCTTGAGCGCCGTCGTACGTTTGACCGGCAGGTCGCCGCACTTGTTGAGGCTGCCCGCTCCGAGGGCTCCATCCGCAGGGACATCGACCCGCGCACCACCACGAGGCTGCTGTTCGGCACCATCAACTCGGTGGTCGAGTGGTACAAGCCTGGCGGCCCGTTGACTCCCGAAAAACTTGCCGACGACGTCATCGCCATGGTGTTTGAGGGCCTCCACCACGCCTGACGTCTTCGGTCTTGACTGATCCCCGCCCTGAGCGGACCCTGATCCTATGAGCACCAAGCTCTCCGACACGATGCTGGGTCTGCTTTCCGAACTTCGCTACGAGCCCACCCTCAAACGAGTTCGTGGTGACCTCGACGGCACTTCGGTCGTCGACACCCGCCGTGCGCTGCTTGTGTGGGAGCCGAAGCGGGTCACCCCGATTTTCGCGGTGCCGGAGGAGGACGTGCGGGCGGAACTGTCTCCCCCGAATGCGGAGCAGCCGGTCGGCGAGGAGTACCCCGTGGCCATCATGCTGGAGGGTCCGCCAGTCCTGGACCCCGCACGCCCTTCAGCCGGCACACGACAACCGGCACCCCGTTGACCGTCACGGCGGGCAACTCCTCCCGGCCCAATGCTGCCTTCCGCCCGGACGACGCTTCACTCGCTGGTTACATCCTGCTCGACTTCGATGCGCTGGACTGGCGTGAGGACGATGAATCGATCATCGGACATCCACGAGACCCGTTCCGCCGCATCGACATTCGCCGTTCGTCCGAACAGGTCACGGTGCGGATGGGAGGCACCACACTCGCCGAGACGTCACGCGCCGCCCTGCTGTATGAAACGTTCCTGCCCCCTCGTCTGTACATCCCGCCCGAGGACGTGCGGTTCGATGTGCTTGAGCCAAGCGCGACCCGGACGGTGTGCCCCTACAAGGGCGAAGCGAGTTATTTCTCCTACGCGGAGTCGCCGAAGGGCAGGGACATCGCCTGGCAGTACGACTCACGTTTCCCGGATGCCAACCAGATCCATGGCCTAGTGTGCTTCTTCAACGAGCGGGTGGACCTGCTGGTCGACGGCGCACAGCAAGACAAGCCCGTCACGCCCTGGTCCTAGCCTGCCGGCTGCGCCCACCTCCATCGGGATATCCCACCGAACCGGGTAGGTCAGTGGGATTATCCGGACTATCCCACTGAGGCCTTCAGCTCGGCGGGATATCCCAGCGGGAGCCTTATCCACATAGCGATATTCCCCCGACCGCGCGCGCGAGGTGGCCGCGAGCATGGTGGGCATGGACATCGTGAAAATGGTCGCTGAACGAGGCGGAGTGGCCCGGCGGCGAGATTTGGAGAGGGCTGGTTTCAGCGGGCACGAGATCCTCGCAGCGCTGCGAGACGAACGCCTCTTCCGTCCCGTCCGTGGCGTGTACGCCGTACCCGATGCTGACCCCGTACTTCTTGCGGCCACCTGTGCCATGACCGAATTAGCGTGCATTAGTGCTGCGGAGCGTCTGGGATTATGGGTTCTCACCAAACCACGCTCCATTCACGTCAGCGTCGATCATGGACGACCTGTGCAGGGCAACTTCCTGGTTCATCGCTCAGGCATCCGGCTTACGCCGCTCGATATTTGCCTGCAATGCATGAGGTGCCTTCCTGAGCTCGAGGCCCTGTGCATTGTTGAATCAGCGGTGATCAAGCGGCTTGTCACTCTTGAGCAGTTGCGCAACCGTACGGGCGGAGTGCGGGATCGAAATCTGCGAAGAATCGTGCATCTCGTAGACCCGCACTCGCAATCGATCATCGAAACTGCCGCCAGGTACCATTTGAGGGCCGCGGGACTGTCCGTCCAGACGCAGGTTTACGTGAAGGGCGTCGGCCGGCTGGACCTCTTCGTCGAGGGAGTCCTCGGAATTGAAGCTGACGGTAGGAAGCACCACAGCGATGCCGCTGATTTTGAGGAAGACCGGCGACGCGGAAACACGCTGACGCTGAACGGCACTCCCCTGCTCCGGGCCACTTATCAGCTCATCGTGGATCGGCCGAACGAATTCGTTCGGCTGGTTCAGCAAGCAGTCGCGAGGTACCGTCCCGCTGAACTCGCGGGTTGAGTGGGAATATCCGGACTATCCCACCGAACACGCGAGTACGGTGGGATATCCCGGTGGACCGTCGAGGTGGAGTGTCGAGGTGGGCGGGCGGGGCTGGACGCGAGCAGAGACCTGGAGTTACTTCTCCACGAGGGTCAGGACGTCGTAGGTGGCCACGATCTCGTCGTCCTGGTTCGTGAGTACCGCGTCCCAGGCCACCTCGCCGTATTCCTCATCCTCGCGCGGCGTGATGCGCTTCGCCGTCAGCGTCACGCGGATGGAGTCGCCAGCCGCAACGGGCGTGAGGAACCGCAGGTTTTCGAGACCATAGTTCGCTAGAACAGGCCCCGGCGCAGGCTCAACGAACAGCCCTGCACCCCACGAGAGCAGCAGGTATCCGTGCGCCACAATGCCCGGGAAGAACGGATTGGCAGCCGCGGCTTCCTCGTTGGTGTGGGCGTAGAACTTGTCACCCGTGCTGTTGGCGAAGACCGTGATGTCCTCAAGGGTTACCTGACGCAGGTCGGACCGTACCGCATCGCCGATGCGCAGCGTCGCGAGGTTCTTCCGGAACGGATGTTCCTCATCGAAGTTACGGTCAGCACCGGTATGCCAGACGCCGGTGATCGCGGTCAGCATGTTCGGCGAACCCTGCAGGGCTGTGCGCTGCATGTGGTGCAGTACGGACCGGATACCGCCGAGCTCCTCGCCGCCACCGGCGCGGCCCGGCCCGCCATGCACCAGGTGCGGAACGGGTGAGCCGTGCCCGGTTGATGACCGCGCATCCTCACGGTTCAGCAGAAGGACGCGGCCATGGTGGGCGGCGATACCGGTCACCAGCTCGCGGGCAGTGGACGGATCATTCGTGCAGACCGTCGCCACGAGCGAACCCTCCCCCATGGCGGCCAGACGAACGGCGTGGGCGACGTCGTCGTACCCCACCACCGAGGCGACGGGACCAAATGCCTCCACCGTATGAAGCTCCACGGCGTCCGCGTTCTCCCAGGTCAGAAGAACCGGAGCCATGAACGCGCCTTCCTCAGCGACATCCACAGTGCCGTCAGCGTGTGTGACACGGGGAGAGTCGAGCGTTCCGTACGCGAGCTCACCGCCGGCTGCAAGCATCGATTCGACGGCCTCGCGGACACCCCGCAGCTGCTCCACCGACGCGAGCGCGCCCATGGTGACACCCTCAGCGCGCGGATCGCCGAGCGTGACGCGCTGCTCGATGCGGTCGCGGGCGGCAGCAACGACGTCGTTCACCAGCGCCTTCGGAACCAGCGTTCGGCGGATGCTGGTGCACTTCTGGCCTGCCTTGACGGTTATTTCCGTAACGAGGGACTTGATGAAGGCGTCGAACTCGGGCGTGCCCGGCACTGCGTCCTCACCGAGGATCGCCGCATTGAGCGAGTCAGTTTCGGACGAGAAGCGTACGCCGCCGGTCGTCACATTCTCGTGGGACTTCAGCTTGTTCGCCGTGGACGCGGAACCCGTGAACAACACCAGGTCGCGGTAATCGAGGTGATCGAGAACGTCGCGGGCAGGGCCGGAGATGAGCTGCAGCGAGCCCGCCGGAAGGATGTTCGACTCGATGATGAGCTTCACGACGGCGGCCGTGAGATAACCGGTCGGCGTCGCGGGCTTCACGATGGTGGGCACACCGGCTAGGAACGCCGGCGCGAGCTTCTCAAGCATCCCCCAGACCGGGAAGTTGAAGGCGTTGATCTGGACGGCTACCCCGGGGATGCGGGTGTAGATGTGCTCCCCGATGAAGGAACCGTCCTTCGACAACACCTCCACCGGCCCGTCGATAACAACCTGCGAGTTGGGCAGCTCCCGCCGGCCCTTGGAACCGAAGGTGAACAGGACTCCGATACCGCCGTCGATATCCACCATCGAGTCGATCTTCGTTGCGCCGGTCCGGGCAGAGAGCTCATAGAGCTGCTCACGACGGTCGTTCAGGAACTGGGCCAGCGCCTTGAGCTTCAGTGCACGCTGGTGGAATGTGAACTCCCCCAGCTCGCCCTGCCCGGTGGTTCGGGCGTAGTTGACGACGTCGGCAACGTCCAGCCCGCTCGTGCTCACCAGGGCAAGCAGTTCGCCGGTGCTGGCATCCCGTACTTCGGCGGCGTTGTCCTCGGACAACGTGTGCTGGTCAGGGGTCCACCAGGCGTCGCGGATGAAGCTGGGGACAATGTCCACGCTGAGGGCGGTCGAAGTCATCGTTGACCTTTCGCGTTCGGAAGCTCACGGAGGTGTCTGAACAAACATTACTGAACGGACGTTCGGTAATATGTCCAGAGTACATGAACGTGCGATCCGCCCACACCCCCACAAGGAGCCCTAAGTGACCGGCAAACCCTGGCAAATAACCCTCGGTGAACTCGACGAGAAGATGGGCGTGAAAATCCTCGAACAGTCCGTCGAACGGGTCGTCGCGACAATGCCGGTGGAAGGAAACCGCCAATCGTTCGGGCTGCTGCACGGTGGAGCGTCGCTGGCGGTCGGCGAGGCCGTCGGCTCCTGGGCCGCAGTCATTCACGCGAGCACGCTGGGCAAGACTGCTGTCGGGGTCGACGTTTCGGCGACGCATCACAAGTCCGCACGGGACGGCATCATCACCATTACCGCCACCCCGATCCATCTCGGGCGCACCCTCACCACCCATGAGGTAGTGATCACCAACGACGGCGGCGGCCGCCTCTGCACCCTGCGCATCACCAACCTGCTGCTCGAGAAGAAACCCGGGAAGGACTAGGTCCGGGAGGTCAGCCGCGCACGAACCGCGTCAATCTCCGCCTGCGACAGCCCCGCCTTCCGCAGGTACGCCTCGGCGTCAAAACCGTCCAGCAGCTCCAGCAGATGAGCTCTGGTGTGCAGGATCCACTCGTGCAGTTCCTCGGGTGATTTCGGCCTCTCGTGCGGCTTCTCCTGTGCGCGGTGGTGCTCGTTGATGCCGTGTACGGCCAGCGCGTAATCGTCGGCAATGTTCTCATGCGACGCGCCGGCGAGCGCCAGCAGCACCGCGGTCACCATGCCGGTCCGGTCCCGCCCGGCGGAACAGTGCACGACGACGGCGCCCTCCGACTCCGCGATGACGCGCACCACCGCGGCGATCTTCTCGGGCCAGCGGCGAAGGTTCTCCAGGTAGTACTCGGGTGTGCTCAGGTAGGGGCCGACCAGCCGCATGAACTCCTCATCGGACTGGTCCTCGGTCGGGCAGTTGACCACCCGGAAGCGGTCCAGGACGGCTGGATTGATCACAGGGTCCGTGTCACGCCGTCCGCGCTCCCCCGGGTTCCTCAGGTCCACGATGGTCCGGACGCCGTCGTCGTATGCCTGTTGCCAACCGGCGTCCGTGAGCCATTCATGTCGGCCCATCCGGTACAGCCTTCCGGGGCGGATGTCCGGGCTGACGCCGCCAAGGTCCCGCGCATTGACCGCACCCTGCCATGGAACCGTCCGGCTCACGCCGTTCCGGCGCAGGTGATCCAGATCAATCGAAGCCATGCCTCAGGGTAACAAGCGGCAACGAGTCCGTTAGGGCACCAACTCGTAGAAGCGGAAGAACCCGAAGCCCTCGATCGGCAGGACCCGAACCTCGCTGAATCCGGCTGCCGAGGCATACCGGCGCAAGGTGTCCGGACGCATGACAGTTCCGGTGCCGGCGCTGTTGGGGTGAGCCATGCCATCGGGCAGGCAAATCAGCAGACTGAACCCATACATAAGTCGCTCGACCTCATCACCGGGTGGAGCGAAGGTTTCCGCCACAGCTTCATCCATGACGATGACGCTTCCCCCGGCACGGAGCGACCGGCGGGCCGCTGATAGTACGTCAACCGGGTAGGGCATGTCATGGATGCACTCGAAGGCGAATACCGCGTCGAACTGCTGCTCGGGCAACCCCGCAGCGTCGACGTGCTGAAAATCTACACTGCTCCCCGCGGCGGACGCATTGGTCCGTGCAAGATCGATCGAGGCCGCGTCAATATCGAACCCCGTGACCTCCGCTGAGGGGAGCGTCCGGGCGAGTGCAATCGTCGACCAGCCGGCTCCGCAGCCGATGTCTGCGATCGATGCTTGCGGTTTCTGCAGGCGCGTCATCACGTCAGGTGCCTGTTTCAAGGCGTTAGCGAGTTCCCGTTCGAACCACGGACGGTTCATATCAGCCTGCGACACGCGGGCATCATCGCCGAACTGCTGCCAGCTGACCCCCTCGCCGGCGCGGTACGCCGCTTGCAACGCAGGAAGCTGCACGGCAGCACCTGCCAGCATCCGGGCCAGTGGAGCGAGGAAGTTGAGACTGCTGCCGTCAGTCAGCACCTCCGCCGCACCAGGAGGCAGAGTAAAGCGGCGGGCACCGTCGTCGTCGTTCGCAGCCAGGAGGCCGGTGATGGCCTGCTGCTCGAGCCACTCCGCGGCATAACGTTCGGACGTCCCGGTGCGCTGTGCCAGTTCGGCCGCAGACGCAGGGCCATCGTTCACAAGGCTCCGGTACCAGCCGAGCCGGTCGCCGAGGTGGATGGCGAGGATGTCCATGGTGCCGAGTGCAGCGTTGAAAATACGCTCCGCGACGGCCTCTGCATCGGCTTCAGGGCCCACTTTCCCTCCCGCGTTGAGGTGTCCAGGAGACCTAGGATGTACCTGTTCGGCGAGGCTGGCAAGGCTCGCCGAAACCCTACGTTCGAACTCGGGATTCAGGCGTATCTTGATCCGATGAAACTCCTCCGAGGCGCAGCCAGCGTACTCCTGGCTTCGGGTCTCATTGCAGCTGACCTTCAAAGCAGCTTGTTCCGGTGCGCGTGCCGCCAACGTGTTAGGCGGTGTGCCCGACCTCCCGGAACAAGTGGCCGGTCTTGCGGCAGCAGAGGAGATCAGCCCGCAGACTGATCTTGTTACCGTTTCCGCGGGCGGCAACGACCTTGCCGCCGCCGCGCCGAATTCGAGGACGTAGCCAAACGATTCGATAAGCACGGAATCGGTTCGCCGGACCCCCGGATCACATTCACCGGTTGCACGGTGATTGGTGAGCTCCATCCAACCGCGAAGGGCTACAAGTCCGGGTACCTGCCGGAGGTGCGCAAGGCGATCGACTAATCGATTGTGATGGTCGCCTGCACCGGCGTGTGGTCTGAGGGCCAGTCCCCGTTGTAGCGCGTGGTGTTGATGCCCGTTTCCACCACGGTGACATCCTGGTTCACCATCAGCCAGTCGATACGCTTGTGCCCCTGCTTCGGCGCACGGTAGTGCGGGAAAGTTCCCCAGAGCTCGGTCACCCGCTTCTGTGCCGCGTCCCAGGCGTCAGCGAGAACCTCGCCGTTGGTCAGCTCCTCATACGGTTGCGATGCGGCGCCGGTATTGAAGTCGCCCATGACGACGACGGCGCCCTCAGTCCGCGCAACGAGCGACCTGATTGCCTCCGCTGACCGCTGACGGGACTTGCGGGACATGTGGTCAAGGTGCGTATTGACCACTGTGAGTTCCTTACCCGTGTCCCGGTCCCGGAAACGGCCGGTAACAACGACGCGGGGGATGAGGTTTCCCCAATCGTTGGACCCCGGTGTGTCCGGGGTGTTGGACAACGCGTCCTGATCCCAGTCGAGCAGTTCCAGCCGGTCCGCGTTGTAGACGATGGGGCACTGCTCGCCGTCACCGTCGGCGTTGCGGCCGCGGCCGATACTCCGGTATTTGTCTCCGAGGCTCTCGAGGATCGCCGGCAACTGGTCCGGGAGCGCTTCCTGCACGCCGAGGACGGTGGGCTGCTCAGCTGCGAGCAGGCGGCGGACCAGCGGTTCCCTGCGGCCCCAATAATCGTGGCTCCAGGGGTTCACATGAGCCACCCGGCGTCGGATGTTGTAGGTCATGACATGGAGCTCAGGCGCATCAACCGGTCCGATCAACGGCTTATCCACCAGGGTCGTCCGCTCGCTCATTCCAAAACCTTAGCCCTTTTAGCTCTCAAGCGGGCAAGGCTCTCGCGTTGCGGTCAATCGTCCCAGGTGAAGAAACCCTGGCCTGACTTCCGTCCCAACTCGCCGCGCTCCACTTTGTCGCGCAGGACCTGCGGCGGAGCGAACCGTTCGCCGAGGGTCGACGCCAGGTATTCGGCAATTCCAAGCCGCACGTCGAGGCCCACAATGTCCGTTGTCCTCAGGGGACCAACCGGGTGCTTGTAACCAAGAACCATCGCCGTATCGATGTCTTCGGCAGATGCAACACCCTCCTCGACCATGCGCATCGCCTCGAGGGCAATCGCAACACCCAGGCGTGAACTGGCGAATCCCGGAGCGTCCTTGACCACGACGGGCGTTTTCCCCAAGGCTTCAGCCCACCCGCGTGCCTTCTCAGCCAGTTCAGCCGACGTGGAAGGCGCGAGCACAACCTCAATGAGCGTCGAGGCGGGCACGGGATTAAAGAAGTGCAGCCCGCAGAACCGGTCCGGCCGCCGCAGGACGCCGGCCAGCTCACCGACGGACAGGGAGGAGGTGTTCGTTGCGAGCCACGCGCCGTCGTCGAGCTGCTCCTCGACACCGCGCAGCGCCGCGGTTTTCAACCCGAGGTCCTCCGGCACCGCTTCAACCACCAGGCCGCACGGCCGGAACACGGAGTAATCGGTGGCCACTTCCAGCCTTCCCGACAGCGCGTCGAGACTCTCCTGCGTGGTCCCCTTGGCGATGCTGCGATCGAGCGCTGCGGTGATGCGTCCGCGCGCGGCCTCCGCTGCGTCGCGATTCTGTTCAACGACGACGACGGCGGCACCCGCCACACAGAACGCGTGCGCAATACCTGCGCCCATGCGCCCGCCTCCGAGGACGCCCACGGTTGAGGGAATGGCCTGATTGCGCTGTGTGGTCAAAGTTTCTTCTTCCTGTCTGTGTCTTTCCTTGTCAGGAATGCCTGCATGCGTTCGAACTTCGCCTCGGACTCGAACAGGATGCCCTGGGCGAGCTGGTCGATCATAGGGTGGGCCTCGCGGGGTGCGTGAAACACGGCTTTGGTGACGCGGGTTGCCAGCGGGTCCTGGCGGGCAATACGGTCTGCGAGGCGGTGGGCAGCCTGCAGCAACTCCTCAGCCGGATGGATCTCGCTGATGAGCCGGACGGCGAGCGCCTCGTCGGCGTTCATCACCCTGCCCGCGAGCAGGATCTCCTTTGCGAGCGGCTCGCCGACAAGCTCGCGCAACCGCCACGTCGCGCCGGCTGCGGGCAGGATCCCCAGACCGGTCTCCGGATTCCCGATCTTGAGTTCGGGCGTACCGATCCGGAAATCGGCGGCGAAGGCGAGCTCGGCGCCGCCACCGAGTGCGTAGCCGTCCAGAGCGGCGATGACGGGCATCGGGAGGCTTGCGATCCGGGAGAACAGCGTCGAGTTGATTCCAGCGAGTGCGTCCTCGCGCCGTCGTTCCTTCAGCTGTGCAATGTCGGCGCCGGAGGCGAACACGCCGCCCGTTCCGGAGAGGATGAGGATCCGCGGAGTGCGCTCGAGGTCAGCGCACACTTCGTGCAGCTCGTCGACCATCTGCTGGTCGATCGCGTTACGGACGTCGGGGCGGTGGAGCTGGACGCCCAGGCGGTCGCCGCCGTCGTCGATTTTCAGTGTTTGCACTACACACGCTCCAGGAGCATGGCGGTTCCCTGCCCTACGCCGACGCACATGGTGGCGAGGCCGAGGTGTCCGCCCTCGCGCTCCATGCGGCCCATCAGGGTGACCGCGAGTCGCGAGCCGGAGGAACCGAGCGGGTGCCCCAGGGCGATCGCGCCGCCGTCGCGGTTGACGATTTCCTCGTCGAGGCCGAGCCTGCGGATACAGGCGAGGGACTGGGTGGCGAACGCTTCATTGAGTTCGACGGCATCGAGGTCGCCGATGGAACGACCGGAGAGTTCGAGCACCTTCTGAGTTGCCGGAACCGGGCCGAGGCCCATGATCTCCGGCGACACCCCCGCTGAGGCGCCCGTGACGATCCGGGCACGGGGAGTCAGGCCGAGCCGGGTGAGTGCCGCTTCGGACGCGACAATCACGGCGGACGCGCCGTCGTTGAGGGAGCTGGAGTTCCCGGCGGTCACAACGCCGTCCTTGGTCACCACCGGCTTCAGACCCGCGAGCACCTCGAGCGTGGTGTCCGGCCGTGGCCCCTCATCGGTGTCCACGGTGACGTTCTTCTTGCCGCGCGTGGTGTTGACCGGGACGATTTCGTCTGAAAAGCGACCCGCTTCTGTCGCCGCGACCGCCCGCTGGTGTGAGCGGAAGGCAAAGGCGTCAGCGTCCTCACGGGTGATTCCGTCAATGCGGGCCACTTCCTCTGCCGTCTCCGGCATCGAGTACGTAGTCTTTTCCTGCGCCGCGAAGGTTGGATTGGTGAAGCGCCAGCCGATCGAGGTGTCGAAGGCTGCACCGGGCTTGGCGAACGCCGTCGTGGGCTTCTCCATCACCCAGGGCGCGCGGCTCATGGACTCGACGCCACCGGCGATAACGACGTCGGCCGCACCCGCCTTGATCATGTGCGACGCCATGATGATGGCCGACAGCCCGGATGCGCACAGCCGGTTCACCGTGATCCCGGGGATGGTGTCCGGCAGACCTGCGAGCAGGGTGGCCATGCGGGCGACGTTACGGTTTTCCTCGCCGGCGCCGTTGGCGTTGCCGAGGATGACTTCGTCTACAACCTCGGGATCTAGGCCCGAGCGGTGGACCAGTTCACGGAGGGTGAGCGCTGCGAGATCGTCCGGCCGAACCGCTGAAAGCGCTCCACCGTACCGTCCCACCGGGGTGCGAACCCCGCCCACCAGAAAAGCCTCGGCCATGCCAGCCTCCGTCATCATCGTCGTCATCGTCAGCGCGTCACGCTGAGGGCGGCATAATTACCGACCGTTCGTTCTATAAAGAATCGCACGGGGTGCCGGGAGGGTCAACTGAGGCCGTCTGGGGACAGTATTGCGGGAATCGTCAACGGCTCGGCCCGCGACTACTCCTCCAAACGGAAGCCCAGCTTGACGGTCACCTGCCAGTCAGCGACGGCGCCATCCACCAGATGCCCCCGGATCTCCTTGACCTCGAACCAGTCGAGGTTCCGGAGCGTCTTGGCAGCGTGCGTCACCGCGTTGGTCACGGCTGCGTCCACCCCGTCCGGTGATGTCCCGACAACCTCGGAAATGCTGTACGTATGGTTCGCCATGCTTCCTCCTTCAGCGGACGCCGGCCACTCCGGCGGGTGGGTGTCACGCTAGTCCTCCCCGCGGTTCCGGTCCAGACCCTTCCGCGGCTGACCGCCACCGGAATAACGGACAGAGCTTGTCCGGAATGTACTGGATCGGGGTTGCAGCCGTTCCTACGCTGAGAGCCATGACCTACAACATTCAGGTAGTAGTCGACAGCGCAGATCCCCATACCCAGGCTGACTGGTGGGCAGAAACTCTCGGGTGGGAGGTTGAGCCGACGAACCAGAATTTCATCGACAAGATGCTCGCAGAAGGATACGCACAGGAAAGTGACCTGATCGAGCACAATGGCGTCCGGGTCTGGAACACCGGCGAGGCGGTGTGCCGTCCTGAAGAAATAGGCCAGAAAGGTCGCCAGCGCATCCTGTTCATGAAAGTACCGGAACCGAAGACGGTCAAGGATCGCATCCACCTCGACATCAGCCTCGACGGCGATGACAGGGACGCCGTGCGGGCCGCCCTGGAAAGCCGCGGGGCGCGCTTCCTGCACCAGGGCAATGAGGGTCCGCACATCTGGTACACCATGGCTGATCCTGAGGGTAATGAGTTCTGTGTGAGCTAGGCAGGAAGCACTTTGAAGTCACCCCCGCCCTCGAAGCTAGACTCGATTGGTGACCACAGACCTTCCTGCCCAGGTATCCGATGTCTTTGACCCTGCCCGGTGGCGGCTCGTGGAGGGATTTGAGGATCTTCAGGACATCACCTACCACCGTCAGGTAGAACGCAGCCAGGTGGAACGCAGCCGCAACGACGGCGCCGCGTCGCGGGACCTGCCCACCGTCCGCATCGCGTTCAACCGGCCGGAGGTACGCAACGCTTTCCGTCCGGGCACCGTGGACGAGCTGTACCGGGCACTGGATCATGCCCGCATGACCCCGGACGTCGCGACGGTCCTCCTCACAGGCAACGGCCCCTCCCCCAAGGACGGCGGGCATTCCTTCTGCTCGGGCGGCGACCAGCGGATCCGCGGGCGGGACGGCTACCGCTACGCAGAGGGCGAAACCCGGGAAAGCATCGACCCCGCACGTGCCGGGCGCCTTCACATCCTCGAGGTTCAGCGGCTGATGCGGACCATGCCGAAGGTGGTCATCGCCGTCGTCAACGGCTGGGCAGCGGGCGGCGGCCACAGCCTGCACGTGGTGGCGGACCTGACGATCGCCTCGCGGCAGCACGGCAAGTTCAAGCAGACCGATGCAACTGTGGGCAGCTTCGACGCCGGCTACGGGTCAGCCCTCCTCGCCCGCCAGATCGGCCAGAAGCGCGCCCGTGAGATCTTCTTCCTCGCACGCGAGTACTCCGCCGAAGACATGGTCGACATGGGAGCAGTGAACGAAGCCGTTGATCACGAACGGCTTGAGGAAGTCGCGCTTGAGTACGCGGCAGACATCGCAAGGCAGAGTCCGCAGGCTATCCGCATGCTGAAGTTCGCCTTCAACCTGCCCGATGACGGGCTGGCCGGACAGCAGGTCTTCGCCGGTGAAGCCACCCGCATGGCATACATGACCGACGAGGCCGTCGAGGGCAAGGAAGCGTTCCTCGAGAAACGCAGCCCCGACTGGTCCAGCTTCCCCTACTACTTCTAGGCGCCCATGGAACTCCTGCCCGTTCACACCCCGCCCGGCTTCGACCCGCATACCCTGCTCCCCCCGCTCGCAGCAGCCCTCGCGGGCGAGGGTCCCGCGGTTGCGCCGCACACCGATGAGCACCAGCGCTTCGACGGCGAACTGCCGAACGACGAGATTGCTGCGGTGCTCAGCACGTCCGGGTCCACCGGCACCCCGAAGCAGACCATGCTCAGCGTCGATGCGCTTGCCGCGTCCGCCATGGGCACCGCGTACGCACTCAAAGCCGAGGGGCAGTGGCTGCTGACCCTGCCCGTGCACTACGTAGCCGGGTTCCAGGTGCTGGTGCGTTCCCTGTACGCAGGAACCCGGCCATGGGCCATGGACCTCAGCGGAACCTTCAGCCCGGAACGTTTTACTGAAGCCGCCGGTGAACTGACCGACAAGGTGCGATTCACGTCCCTGGTGCCCACCCAGCTGCACCGTCTGCTGGATGATCCCGCGCCTGAAACCATCAAGGCGCTCCAGCGGTTCAACGCGATCCTGCTCGGCGGCGCGGCCGTCACCGAGGCGCTCCGCAGCAGAGCCCGTGCACACGGCCTGAAGATCGTCCGCACCTACGGCATGAGCGAGACCTGCGGAGGCTGTGTGTACGACGGCGTCCCCCTCGACGGCGTGGAACTCACCAACGAAGACGGCCGGCTCTGGATCAGCGGCCCCGTCCTGTCTGACGGTTATCTGGGCCAGCCGGTGCTGACCCGGGAGAGGTTCCCGTTCAACTCCGGGCGCCGCTGGTTCCGTACTGACGACGACGGCACCATCGACAACGGTGTGCTCACCGTTCATGGCCGGGTGGACGACGTCATCATCACCGGCGGTCTCAAGGTCTCAGCAGTCGCGGTGGCCAGCGTCATCGAGGGCCTGGCGGGAGTCAGTGAAGCGTTGGTGCTTGGCATCCCGCACCCGGAGTGGGGCGCCCAGGTGGCTGCCGCCGTCGTCGGCTCAGTCAATCCGGACGCGGTGCGGCAGCACGCGCAGGAGCAGCTGGGGCCCCACGCGGCACCGAAAATCGTGCTCACTCTCGACAAACTTCCCATGCTGCCCAGCGGCAAGCCCGACCGGCTGGCTGTTCGCGCGCTGTTCGAACAGTCAACGCTGTAATGGGCTCCCGCACCCGAGAGCAGCGTCCAGGCAGGACCAACACCGTAGACAACCGGAGGAACACCGTGGCAACAGCTGCGCAATGGGTGGAGGGAGCGCGTCCCCGCACTCTTCCGATGGCGGTGGCCCCCGTGATCATCGGGTCCGCCGCGGCCTTTGACCTCGGGGCATTCAAACCCGTGAATGCCCTTCTGGCCGCCTTGGTGGCGATCCTGCTGCAGGTGGGGGTCAACTACGCGAACGACTACTCCGACGGTATCCGCGGCACCGACAATGACCGCGTCGGTCCGCTGCGGTTGACCGGCTCCGGGGCGGCAAAAGCGTCTGAGGTGAAGTGGGCCGCTTTCGGGTGCTTCGCACTGGCCATGGTCGCAGGTCTCGCCCTGATTGTGCTGTCCCAGGCCTGGTTCCTGCTGCTCGTGGGACTGGGCTGCGTTGCTGCAGCCTGGGGGTACACGGGCGGGCGCAACCCGTACGGGTACATGGGCCTCGGGGATCTTTTTGTTTTCGTCTTTTTCGGCCTGGTGGCCACCCTTGGAACCACCTACACCCAGGCCGGGCAGCTGAGCGGCCCCGCCTGGGTCGGAGCGGTCAGTACCGGAATAATCGCCATGGCGCTGCTGATGGCAAACAACGTGCGGGATATCCCCACAGACAGGGAAGCGGGCAAGCTCACCCTCGCTGTCCGCCTCGGCGACACGGCCGCCCGGATCAGCTACGTCATGATGCTTGCGGTGTCGCTGCTGCTGCCACTGTTCCTTGTCTACGACTACCCGTGGGTGCTGCTGGTCCTGCTCCTGGTCCCGCTGTGCCTGATGCCGAGCTGGCTGATGCTCAAAGGCAAGAAACGGCGCAGCCTCATTCCCGTCCTGAAACAGACGAGCATCATCAATCTGGGCTTCAGCGTGCTGTTCGGCGCGGGCCTGGTGCTCTCGAGCTCACTGTCCTAGACCCGGTTCGCCCGCCTGCGATTACGGCTGGCGGCGGTCGGAGTTGACTGGCGTATTCGGGTCCAGGGTATCCTCGGCGTCTGCATCGCGCAGTTCACTGGCGGTGCGGACGGGCGGGGCTCCGTCCCGGAATCTGCGCTGCAGGGATGACGCTGCTTCGTTGCGGAGATCGCGGAAGAAGAGGTACGTGACGCACCAGGCCATGATGGCTGCGGCGATCACGGAGAAGATCGCCCCCAGGCCGAGGGAATAGCAGATCACGAAGAACACCGCGACGAAGCCGAGGCGTAAAGCGGTGAATTTGAGGAAGGGCACGTGTCAAGTTTACTCGCCTACAATTGATGCATGCCGCGCCTGTTGCTGTTCCTCCTGATCCTGGGGATCGCTGTCATTGTTTATGCGCTGTTCGACTGCATCATGAGCCGGGCCGAATCAGTGCGCAGCATCTCAAAACCGGCCTGGTTCTTCACCATCCTCCTTGTCCCCCTTCTGGGTGCCGGTCTGTGGTTCCTGTTCGGTCGTCCACGCAGGGATGACCGTCCCAGCCAGCGTCAGACGCGCCGCCCTACCGCGCCCGACGACGACCCTCAGTTCCTGCGCAATCTTGAGGTCCAGCGTCGGCAGGAAGCCCGCGAGGCCGAACAGCGCAAGCGTGAGGCCGAGCGCCGCGCTCGCGAGGAGAAAAAGAAGGACGAGGGCACAGCCAGCGACGGCAAGACCTCTTAGGCTTTAGCTGACTCGAACGAATGGGCAGGACACGCCCCTAACGCGTGAGCATTAGGGGCGTGTCCTGCCCATTCAACGTTGGGTGGTTGAAGCGCTGGGTGTTGAGCGGTCAGACGCCGGCGTAGCTGTGCAGTCCCGAGAAGTAGATGTTCACGATCGTGAAGTTGAAGAC
This sequence comes from Arthrobacter sp. TJ-170, assembly GCF_058269305.1. Taxonomy (NCBI): domain Bacteria; kingdom Bacillati; phylum Actinomycetota; class Actinomycetes; order Micrococcales; family Micrococcaceae; genus Arthrobacter; species Arthrobacter sp. TJ-170. Next base: position 117,351 of record NZ_JBZCNL010000004.1, read on the forward strand.
GATGCACAGGTAGCCAACGATCGAGAGCCATGCGGCGCGCGTTCCGGTCCATCCGCGGGTGGCACGGGCGTGCAGGTAACCGGCGTAGACCACCCAGATCACGAACGTCCAGACTTCCTTGGTGTCCCAACCCCAGTAACGGCCCCACGCCTTCTCGGCCCAGATGGCTCCGGCCATGAGGGTGAACGTCCACAGCACGAAGGCAATCGCATTGATGCGGTAGGAAAGGTTCTCCAGGCTCAGTGCGGACGGCACCAACCGCATGAACGGCAGACGGTCATTCCGACCCGAAGCAAGGCGTGAGACCCGGTCCGCCTGCATCAGCTGGAGCACCGACATCGCGAAGGTCAGGGTGAACAGCGCTGAGGCCACAACGGCCACGGACACGTGGATGATGAGCCAGTAACTCTGCAGCGCCGGCACGAGGTTGGCCACCGGCGTCGGGAATCCGATAGTGGCCGCGCACAGCATGACCACCACCAGGCCGATCACGAAAGTGCCCAGGAACCGCAGGTCCTTACGCGTGAGCACCAGCAGGAAAACAACAGCAACCACCAGGCCGCCGGTGGTGCAGAACTCGTACATGTTGCCCCACGGCACCCGGCCGGCGGCAACACCGCGGCTGACCACGGCAACCGCGTGGATCGCAGCGGCGACGATGGTGAGTGCGACGGCGATGCGCGCCACCGAGCGTCGCTCGCCCTGGTAGTTCATTGCGTCGTCGGCGGTGGATCCGACTGGAGCGCCGTCGTCGTCGGCTGACTTCCCGCGCTTGCCCCCGGCTACGGTGCCGGCGAGCACGAGTTCCCGTTCCTCGGCCGATTCGGCGAGTTCTGCTTCGATTTCCCGGATGCGCCTGCTGCTCTTGACGAGGTCCCAGGTGAAGGCGAGGAAAGCCACCGTGTAGGCGAGAGCAGCGAGCAGCATGAACAGCTCGCTGTACTGTCCAAGGGTCTGGTTAATGTTCTGCATCAGTTGTCCTTACCGCTTACGGGCGCCGACGCCCCCGCGTGCGCTGTCTCATTCTCGTAGTCTTCGGTGCCGTCCGCCAGCCAGCGTTCCCGCAGAAGCTTCTCGATCGCTGCACTCTCGCCTGCCAGCCTGTGATCCTCGCCGCGCGCCAGCAGGCCGTACTCGACCGTGATCCCGCCGTCCGCGCCGGTGCCCGTCCGTATCCACACCCGGCGTCGGCCAATGAACAGGGAGGCGCTGAGCCCCGTCAGGGCCAGGGATGAGAACACCAGAGCGCCGAGCTCCGCCGGGTCGTGGGTGATGTCCAGCGCTGCGTAGCGGCGCAGCCCGTCAAACGTTATCGTGCCCAGGCCGTCAGGCAGTTCGAACGTCTCACCGGCGTCGAGCACGATGCCGCCCGCCTCACTGTTCCGGCTGTTCAGCTCGGTCAGGGTGTCAGTATTCAGGACGTACACGTTCTGGGGTTCACCGTCGTCCAGTCCGAGATCACCGTAGTAGGAATTCAGGTTCAGTTGCGGTAGGAATGGGTCGGGATCGCGGCTGAAGGAGACACCGTTCTCATCGATCGCCGCAGTCGGGAGGAAGAAGCCCACGAAGCCGAGCTGCTCCGGCTGCGCGTCGGGCACCTTCATCACCATGAGCGAAGTGAACAGGCCGTCCTGGGGAATCGACACGACGGGGCCCTGGTGCGCGATGTTGCCGTCGCCGTCGCGCACTGTCACGACGGGTGCGTAGCCGTTGCCCACCAGGTACACGCTGGTGCCGCCGATGGTCAGCGGCTCATTGACCTTCAGGATCCGCTCCTCCGGTTCCTCCCCGGGTGCGGTTCTGCTGGTCATGGTGGCGGTGAAGTCGATGGGCTGCCCATAGTGGGTGAGCTGCCGGTCGAACTGGACGTCGAATTCCTCAAGCGTGATGGAATACGGGTCCAGGTTGTCTTCGGAGAAGTTGGTGCCCGGTGTGAAGGAGTCGTAGCCGACGAGCGTGTTCACGAAGGTCTCGCCCTCGACCAGGATCTTCTGCCCGCGGTAGCCGAACAGCCCGCCGACGGCTACGGAGACCAGCACCCCGATCAGGGACAGATGGAACACGAGATTCCCGAGTTCCTTCAGAAATCCCCGCTCAGCGCCGACGGAGGGCCGTGCACCGTTCCCGTCCCGCACGTCCACCCGGTAGCCGCGCTTCTTCAGCACGCCCGCGGCATCGACGACGGCGGCAGCGGCCGACGTCGGGCGCCCGCCTTCCTGCCCACTCGAGCGGGGCCCCGGTCCGGCCGGGAGTGCGAACGTGCCGTGTATCGGCATGCGTGAGAGCCGGCTCGGCGTGCGGGGCGGCTTCGAGCGCCAGGCACGGCCGTGGGCGATCGCGCGGGGGATGACGCACCCGATCAGCGAAATGAACAGGAGCAGGTAGATCGCTGAGAACCAGACGGACGAGTAGACGTCGAACAGCTGGAACCAGTCCAGGATGGGGCCGGTCTCCGGGTTGTCCTGAATGTACTGGGTGACAACGGCAGGGTTTGCAGGACGCTGCGGGAAGAGCGAGCCAGGCACCGCTGCGACCGCAAGCAGGAGCAACAGGAAAAGGGCCGTGCGCATGCTCGTCAGCTGGGTCCACACCCAGCGCAAGCTGCCCAGGAACCCAAGAGCCGGGAGCGCGACGTTGTCTTCGCGGTCCTTCTTTGCCATTGAGTTGTCCTTAACTTCAGCCTTCGAATTATTCATGAGTCATCAGATCGGAAGGGTGACGCCGCCCAGCCACTGCTGGAGCTCGTTGATCCACAGGTTCCAGACGCCGGACGCCATGAGCACGCCGACCAGGATGAGCATGCCACCGCCGGAGCGCTGCAGAAGCAGCCGGTGGCGCCGGAAGAAGGCCATCGCACCTATCCCCCGCCGCAGTCCCAGGGCGATCAGCAGGAACGGCAGTCCGAGGCCCAGGCAGTACACGAAGGTGAGCAGCGCGCCCTTGGCCGCACTGGCGCCGTCGTTCGAGAAAGCGAGCAGCTGCACCGCAGAGAGAGTCGGGCCGATGCACGGGGCCCAACCCAGGCCGAACGTGAGTCCGAGGAGCGGCGCCCCCCAGAGGCCGCTCGGGACCCTGGTGTGAAGCTTCCGGTCCTGCTGGAACCACGACAGCCCGCCCATGAAGACAATCCCGAGCACGATCACCACGAGGCCGAAGATCCGGATCAGCCACTCCTGGGAGCCGGCCATCCACGCTCCGAGCTGCCCGAACAGCGCGCCGTATGCCATGAAGACCAGCGAAAAACCGATGACGAAAAGACCAATCCCGGCCACCATCCGCCCACGCTTCTGCTGCTCCAGGTCCACGCCGGTGAGTCCGCTGACGTAGCCGAGGTACCCGGGAACAAGCGGCAGCACGCAGGGCGACACAAACGAGACCAGGCCCGCCAGGAGCGCCACGGGCAGCGCGAGCAGCATGGAACCGTTGAGCACCGTGTCAGCGAAGGCGTTTCCCGCCGGAGCCAGGGCGATCACGGCACCGGATGAAAAGGTGGAGGTCACGGCCACTACTCGGCCAGCGCGGAGTCTATGAGCGCGCTGAGGGTTCCCTTGTCGGCCAGGCCCAATATGCGCGCGGACACGCGCCCTTCCTTGTCCAGCACAAGGGTTGTCGGAACGGCCTGCGGCGGCACGTAGCTTGTCATCGACAGCAGGACCCCGCCGTCGGAGTCGTTAAAACTGGGGTACGGGATGCCGAAGTTCCGCTCGAACGCCTCTGCGTTCTGCTTACCGTCACGGATGTTCACGCCGTAGAACCGGACGTCCTGCGCCTGGTACTCCTCGTGGAGCGCGACGAGGTCGGGTGCTTCCTCCCGGCACGGGGCGCAGGCGGCGTACCAGAAGTTAAGAACGGTCACATCGCCCGGCCACTCGGACGAGGAAACGGACGAATCGTCGTAGAGCGTGCCCTCGATCTGCACGGGTTCACCCCGCTCGGCGGCGGTGTACTCGGTGACGGAACCGTCACCGGCGATGTAATTCTTGTTGTTGCCTTCCGCCGCCTGCTGGGCAAGCGGGTCCTGTGCAGCACAGCCCGAAAGGACCACGACGGCGGCGAGCACCGGCGCGGTCAGGCGCATCAACCTGCCGCCTCGTTGGCGGCGGTGGGCAGCATCAGAATGAGTCACAACATCTTCCACAAGTTCTACAACGTGTAGTAATTGTATTACGCTCCCGGGAGGTTCTTCGCGCGCGGTAGCAGGTCTGCGCAGGGCTCCTCGTACCTCACGCCGGTGAGGTCGTCGCCGTCGAAATAGAGGGACGTCACGGAACTCAGCGTGCATTTGCGCTGACGTGGATCATGCCACAGGCGACGCTTCTCCGCGGCGAGCCGGGCAACCCAGATGGGCAACTGGTGACTGACCATCACGGCTTCGGCATCCTTGCCCCCGTTAGCCTCCAGTGCTGCGCGGCGTGCGTCATGAACCGCTGCCATCACCCGCTCCACCTGCGCACTGTACGGCTCGCCCCAGGATGGGGTGAACGGGTTCCTCAGCGACTTCCAGTGCTTGGGGTGCCTGAGCTGCTGGGCAACCTGCGTCATTCCCTCGAACCGGTTCTCCGCTTCGATGATGCGCTCATCGGTCACGATGGAGAGGCCGAGCTCCCGCGCCGTCGGCTCGGCGGTCTCCTGCGCGCGCGTCAGCGGCGAGGCAACCAGGTGGGTTATGTCTGCGCCGTCATTCCTGCGTTCCGCAAAGTAGGTTCCTATCCGCTCTGCCATCTCGCGGCCAAGCTCGGACAGATGAAACTCGGGCAGTCGGCCGTAGAGGATTCCGTCCGGATTATGGACTTCGCCGTGGCGCACGAGGTGAACGGTGGCTGAGGGCATGCGTCAAGTTTCGCATCCCTCGCGTCAGACGGCTAAATCGAGCGGGCAACACATGCCCGAGAGAAAATATTTGAAGTTTCAAGCGATCTCTGGAATAAAAGATGCAAATGCATGTTTATTACATGTACAAGCCCGTGCGGCCCCCCGGCCGTACACCCCAAGCACTTCAGATCAGGAGAATCATCATGGCTATCCCCACCGGACTCACCCAGGGCACCTGGAACTTCGACGGCTCCCACAGCGAAGTCGGTTTCACCGTCCGCCACGCAGGCATCAGCAAGGTGCGCGGAAACTTCGAGACCGTCGACGCCTCCCTGCAGGTCGGATCCTCCCTCGAGGACTCCAAGGTCACTGCGACCATCAAGACTGAATCATTCAACTCAAACGACGCGAACCGCGACGCCCATGTACGCGGCGATGACTTCTTCGACGTCGAACAGTTCCCCGAGATGACCTTCGAGTCCAAGCGCGTGGAAGGCGCCGGCGAGACCTACAAGCTCATCGGTGACCTCACCATCCGCGGCATCACCAAGGAAGTTGTCATCGACACCGAGTTCAACGGCGTCGCTGTTGACCCCTTCGGCGCCACCCGCGCCGGGTTCTCCGGTCAGACAGTCATCTCCCGCAAGGAGTTCGGCCTGACCTGGAATGCGGCCCTCGAGGCCGGCGGCGTTCTGGTGGGCGACAAGGTGACCATCAACCTCGACGCCGCCTTCGTAGCGCCCTCGGCCAACTAGGCTTTCTTTCGTCAAAGGCCATCCCTTCATGGGGCGTACCGGATCTGCCGGTACGCCCCATCGGTTTTTCCACCCGAAACACTCCAACGTCTGGATGCCCGGCGGTACGCTGGGCGCATGAGTACGCCATCACACGATCCCGAGCCATCCGAACGTGACCCTCGTCAGCTCTCCGGAACCGACCCGCTGAATCCCGCAGAGCCCGGGCCCGCCCAGAATTCGGGGGCGGGCTTGTCCCCGGAGCCGCAGAAACCGGCGTCTCCGTACTCTTATCAGTCGGCCCAGCCGGCTGGGTACGCCTACCCCAGCGCGACCAATATGCCGGAGGCTGCCCGGCCGCCGCTACCCAGGGAAGTGAATCTGGCCTTCTGGCTGATCATCGCCGCAGGTGCGCTGAACTTCATCTCCACCCTGCTTGGGTCAGGCAGCGCCGGACCAGCGGGCGCGGCAGGCATCGGCATAGGAATAGCGCTGATAGTCGGCATCCTCACCACCGGCATTTATGTTCTCCTCGCTGTCTTCATCCGCAAGGGGCACAACTGGGCACGCATCACTGCAACGGTTCTGGCCGGCATCTCGCTACTGCTCCTGCTGATGAGCTGGCTTACCCTCAGCGCGCTCCAATCGAACCCCGAAGTTCAGGCGCAGCTCGGCGATCAGAGCCTCCAGCCCAGCGGCTTCGCGATCACCATCAACATCCTCGTGGTCCTGCTGGGTGTGGCCGGAGTGGTGCTATGTTGGCTCAAGCCTTCCAACGCCTACTTCAGAGCGCAGCAGATCACCCACTAACGGCACCACCCAGCGCTCTTGCGAGGAGCGCTGGGTTACTGGGCAGCGCGGGCGCTGGAACCGGCATCCATGTCCGGGTCCTGCGCCCGCTGTGCGTGATAGGCAAGGATCTGAAGTTCCGTAGCCATGTCCACCTTGCGCAACTGCACATGGTCGGGCACCTGCAGGACAACCGGCGCGAAGCTGAGGATACTCGTGATGCCTGCCTCAACCAGTTCGTCGCAAAGCTCCTGGGCGACGCTGGCCGGCACGGCGAGGACAGCCATATTGGCGCTGGTCCGACGCAGCACCGTAGCGAGATCCTGCACCGGGCTGACGCGCAGCCAACCCACCTCCGTACCGACAACCATCTGGTCGGCATCGAACAGGGCGACCACTTCGAAACCGCGCGACTGGAATCCCGAGTATCCTGCGAGCGCCCGCCCGAGGTTGCCGGCACCGACAATCGCAACGCGCCAGTCCTTGGTCAACCCCAGTGCGGTGGAGATCTGACTGTTGAGGTACTGGACCTCGTAGCCCACGCCGCGGGTTCCATAGGAACCGAGATAGGACAGATCCTTGCGGAGCATGGGCGAGTTCACCCCCGCCGCGTCAGCAAGTTCCTCGGAGGACACACGCTCTATACCCTCCGCCAGCAATGAGTTCAAGGCGCGCAGGTAGATCGTCAACCGGGCCAGAGACGCAGGCGGAATCTGCCTGCCCTGCTGGTCGTTGGTGGCCGCCCGTAGCCCGGGGATCTCCGACATGGTCACTGGATCATCGCTCCATCACTGTTCGCCGGGCGGCCGGGACCTGCTCCGCCCGCCCGCCGGAGGATGACGGCGGGATACCACCACTTTAGGTCCCCCGGCGGAGCGCTCAAAGTCCGATGCCCGCTATCTGGTGATGGATGCTGCGCATCAGGCGAGGAGCCGGCGCAGACGCGCCTCATCGATCGTCCAGAAGTCCCGCTGGACTCCATCGAGAAGTAGGACGGGCACCTCTTCCGAAAACCGCTCAAGCAACTCGGTATGGGCGGTGATGGATTCCTCCCGCCAGCTGACGCCGAGCTCGCCGGTGACGCGGGCAACGGTCTCCCGTGCTGCTTCGCACAGGTGGCAGTTGGGCCTGGTCACCAACACAAGGCCGGAGGTCCAGTCCCCCGCCGGCGGCTGGGTCTGCTGGTTCATGATCCCCTAAGCCTACTGCCGAGGGTCCCGTGCCCGGTGAAGTGAGGTGGGGGGTCAAGTAGGCATTACGGGCGCGGGCGGCGCATCGGGCGCCAAGCTGTGATTAGACTCGTGCTATGTCCGCAGCCAGCCTCCGACCCGTCGTCGTACCAGGGTCCGCCGCGGAGTCGCCGGTTGAAGCGGCATCGCTGGGCGGTCCCACTGGAGAAGCAGCCTTTTTCGACGTCGACAACACCATGATGCGCGGCGCCAGCCTCTTCCATGTGGCCCGCAAGATGTACCAGCGGCGCGCCTTCACCCTCCGCTTTGCTGCAGGGCTGGCGTGGAAACAGTTGCGCTTCACCATGCGCGGCGAGAACATGACCGACATTCATGCCGTGCGGGACGCCGCGCTTGCCTTCGCTATCGGCATTGCCCACGAGGACATTCTCGCCCTCGGCGAAGAGGTCTACGACGAAATGATCGCTTCGAAGATCTGGCCCGGAGCGCGCGCCCTGGCGGAGCAGCATTTGCGGAACGGGCGCCGCGTCTGGCTGGTCACGGGAACTCCGGTGGAGGTGGCCAGTGTCATCGCCAATCGTCTGGGGCTCACGGGGGCGCTCGGCACCGTGGGAGAAGTGTTTGAGGGTCTCTACACGGGCAAGCTGGTGGGTGAGTTCCTGCACGGGCCCGCGAAAGCTACGGCCGTTCGCGAGCTGGCCGGGAATGAAGGCCTGGACCTGTCCCGCTGCTGGGCGTACAGCGATTCATACAATGACATCCCACTGCTCAGCCTTGTGGGCCACCCGGTAGCGATCAACCCGGACCGTCGTCTCCGCAAGCACGCCCGTGACGCAAATTGGCCCATCTACGATTTCCGAAGCGGCCGTCGTGCGGCGACCCTTGGCCTGAAGGCAGCAACGGGAGCCGGTGCCGTTTACGGTCTGTGGCGCGGCTTCACCAGGATGAGGGGCTAGTCCTTAAATGCAAAACCGGTCCGCCTGACTGGCGGACCGGATGCGATGCTACTTTTTGTTGCGGCGCTGGTGGCGGGTCTTCCGAAGCAGTTTGCGGTGCTTCTTCTTCGCCATCCGCTTGCGGCGCTTTTTGATTACTGAACCCATAAAGTCCTCACAAACTATTGATTCCGGTTCCGGACAACCTCTACCGCATCAACTGCGGCAGGGACGCTCGAATCTGACAAAGACGTACATCGCGATGACGTACATCATGCGGCCGTGCTAACGGCCGCCTACGCAAAACGCTTCTTAACAGAGTACCCGCTCAAACCGGCCTTCCTGACCGGCCCCGCCCGGAGCCCCTAGCCGGTACCCGACTCGCCCTCCACCGTAGCGGAGCGCAGGTACTGCTGCACGGCGGATTCGGGCACCCGGTACGAGCGCCCGAACTGGACGGCCGGCATATCCCCCGAGTGCACCAACCGGTACACGGTCATCTTCGACACCCGCATTACTTTCGCGACCTCCGCAACCGTCAGGAAGCGCACATCGGAAAAGTTGCTCCCGCTCGTCATCTCACCACTGTCCTTATTCTCTGGAGCTAACCCTGAGATGGCGTCCACCGACAACGGATGGAACGCCGGACGGCGTGTCGCCTTGAGACCGTAGGATTATCCGTCTACGGAGATACTCTAGTGGTTGGTGTGACTAAAGTGAAAGCTCAGGCTGGTTACGATTGGCCACAGTACGACGACGGCGCGCGCCCCTTGCGAGATCACCCAGCACAGAAGCGGTGACGCCCCACCCCATGCATCCATCGGTGACGCTCTGACCGTACACAAGCTCGCCGCGCGCGCTCACATCCAGCTTCTGTGCCCCCTCGACGAGGAAACTTTCCAGCATCACGCCGGCGATGGTATCCGTGCCTGCCACGGCTTCCGCCAACTCCCTTGCGACCTCCGCCTGCCGCCGGTGATCCTTGCCGCTGTTTGCATGGCTTGCATCCACGATCAGCCTCTCGTTCAGGCCCGCCGCGGCTAGCCTGGCTGACGCGTTCGCCACGTCGCCGGGGCCGTAGTTCGGGCCGTCGGACCCTCCGCGCAGGATCAGGTGGGTGTCAGGATTCCCGGTGGTCGAGACGAGAGATGCCCGCCCCTCGTCGTCGACGCCCAGGAAAGCCTGCGGCGCACCGGCGGCAGCGCAAGCATCCAGCGCCACGCTGATACCGCCGTCGGTGCCGTTCTTGAAGCCAACCGGCATGGACAGGCCCGAGGACAACTGTCGATGGACCTGGCTCTCCGTGGTCCGGGCGCCGATCGCGCCCCAACTGACCAGATCCGCAATGTACTGGGGGCTGATCGGCTCGAGGAACTCCGTGCCCAGCGGAAGCCCGAGGGCTGCGACATCGTGAAGGAATCCGCGGGCGGCGCGCAGGCCGGCGGCGATGTCGTGGCTGCCGTCGAGGTGGGGGTCATTGATAAGCCCCTTCCAGCCCACCGTGGTTCGTGGCTTCTCGAAGTAGGCCCGCATGACCACCAGCAGGTCTTCACGGTGCATGTGCGCGGCATCGGCAAGCAGGCGGGCGTACTCGAGGCCCGCGTCGGTGTCATGGATGGAACATGGGCCGACGATGACGAGGAGGCGGTCATCCACCCCGTTGAGTACGGCCCTGATCTCTTCGCGTGAACGGCGAACAGAATCAGCGATCTCGTCGGTGCCTGGCAGTTCGGCGATCAGTGCGGCAGGCGTCGGCAGCGGTTCAATCCCCCGGACGTTGACGTTGGAGGATGCTGTGGCGAGGGTTTTCATGGGTCCCGGCTTTCGAAGAGGGTTCTTCGGCGGGACTGTCCTGCAGAACCCGCCGTGGAAACGACGAAGGGCAGGAAGCGTGTCCTGCCCTGTTGGCTCTGAAGGTGTTGGTCAGCGTACTAAGCCGCGGGCTCCTCCAGAGCCAACGCAAAATACGCATACCAACGGGTTGTCATGGGACTGAGCGTAACGGTCGAGGTGCAGATTGCAAAACACCGGTGCCCAATTGTGACCGCCGGGGCGTCACACGGCCTGCCCGCAGCAACTACTCCTTGCGGCGTCGCAGCTTGGGAAATTGGGACAGGAGGTCTGCGGCACGCTCGGCAGCCCTGCCCACGGTTCGTCCGAACGGCTGGGAACCATCGGGCTGCGCGAGGCCGGGAGTCACGGGAACAAGCTCCCCGAGCTCAGGTTCAATGACGGCCGGCGCCAGCGATGAGTTGATTTGTACTACGGGCAACTGGAACTCGGCGAGCCAGGAGGCGATTCCCTGCAACGGTTCTGGATCGAGCGAGTAGAAACGCTTCTGACCCTGCGCCCGCATGGTGACAAGCCCTGCTTCCCGCAGAACTTTGAGGTGCTTGGAAACGGTGGGTTGACTGACCTCTAATTCAAGCACCAACTCGCCTACCGCTTTGTCCCCGTCCCGCAGCGATGTCAGGATCTGACGGCGGGTGGCTTCGGCGATGACGGCGAACACATCATCCATGACCATCCCATTACCATAACCGTATATATCGAAAGCGGCATCCCTCGCCTGCGCCGGGAGGTCAGTCGAACCAGGGGTCCAGTCCGTGGAGTGGGAAAACGGCCTTGCGTGTCGCCATGACCGATCGATCCAGGTGCTCATTGGGGTCGAACCCGGCTTCCCATGACTGCCACCAGGTGTCGGAACCGTCACCCATCAATTCGGGCGCATTGCGGCCGAAGCGCTCGGCGACGTAGGTCCGCCAGGGGGCGGGCACCGGCGTCGTCAGGGTGATGTCGGCACCGGCTGCCACGGCCGTAAGGAGGGTCCACGAGCGCGGGACCACCGACGTTATGTTGTACCCGCCGCCGCCTGTGGCGATCCAGCGTCCTTCGCAGTACCTGGAGGCGAGGTCGCGGACGGCGACGGCGGCCGCGTGCTGGGCATCCACGGTGATGCGCAGGTTGGTGAGCGGGTCCTCGACATGGCTGTCACAGCCGTGCTGACTCACTATCACCTCGGGTTCGAATGCGGCGGTCAGTTGCGGCACCACCGCGTGGAAGGCACGCAGGAAGCCGGAGTCGCCCGTGGTGGTGGGCAAGGCAACGTTGACCGAATACCCGGACGCGGACGGTCCGCCGATCTCGTTCGAGAAACCGGTCCCGGGGAAGAGGCTCATGCCGGTCTCGTGGATGGAGATGGTCATGACGCGCTTATCATCCCAGAAGATCTCCTGGGTGCCGTCTCCGTGGTGGGCGTCGACGTCGAGATACAGGACGCGCTTCACGCCGCCATCCAGAAGTCGCTGCACCGCGGCGGCCGCGTCGTTATAGATGCAGAACCCGCTGGCCCTGGCACGGCCGGCGTGGTGCAGTCCCCCACCGAAGTTCACAGCGTGCTGGACTTCACCGGAGAGAATCGCATCGGCTGCGGCGAGTGAACCGCCAACCAGCCGGGCGCTGGCGGAGTGCATGCCCGCGAAGGCCGGGGTGTCGTCCGTTCCGAACCCTGCCGTTCCGTCGGCGGCGTCCGGGTCGGCGTCGGCTGCCTTGACCGCCTGTACATAATCAGCGTCGTGCACCGTGAACAGACTGGCGTCGTCAGCCACCTGCGGCGCCTCGACCGCGACCTGCGGGAGATCGAACAGACCGACTGCCCGGACAAGCCGTGCGGTAAGGTCAAGCCGCTGCGGATTCATCGGGTGATGGGCGCCGAAGTTATACGCGAGCATGGAGTCGTCCCACACCACCTTGGTTGCAAAGGCAGTTGCAAGGGCAGGAGCGGGGGTACTGGCCACTCCTGCAGGCTACGCGATTCGCACCGGTCCTGCCCACAGTCCTTGGTCGGAAGTGATTTACTACTCGGAGGACTGTGAGCGGCAACCCCACCTGATCGGAGCGGAACAGCAAGGATGGCACGAGAACACCCCTCGTGGTTGGGAGGGGACGACCAGGTCCGCCTGCGATTGCTGGGCAGGGCGCGTGACTTCATCGATGGTATCGTCAACAGTTCCCCCGCACGGGTTTCCCTGCTCGTCTTCTTCGTAGTCGTAATGATCTTCACCGCGTTGCTGAGCCTGCCCTTCGCAACACAAACAGGCCAGGTGACGCCTCTCCACGATGCCCTGTTCACCGCCGTTTCCGCAGTGTGCGTCGTCGGACTGACTGTTGTGAGCACACCGGACTACTGGTCCTTCTTCGGCCAGGTGATCATCCTGATCGGCATCTTCGTTGGGGGCCTTGGCACAATCACCCTCGCCTCGTTGCTGGCTCTCGTGGTGAGTAAACGGCTTGGCGTGCGGGGAAAACTCCTGGCGCAGTCTGCCCTGAACAACGCAAGCCTTCTGGGCGAGGTCGGCACCCTGCTGAGGATCGTTATCACCACCTCTGTTGTGGTGGAACTGGTCCTCGCGCTGGCTCTGATCCCGCGGTTCATCATCCTCGGCGAGCCGTTCTGGGAGGCCGTGTGGCACGGGAGTTTCTACGCCATCTCCGCCTTCAACAACGCGGGATTCGTTATCCACTCCGACGGGCTGCTTTCGTACGGCACGGACCTCTGGATCCTGACGCCCATCATGGTCGGCGTCTTCGTCGGCAGCCTCGGGTTCCCCGCGATTCTCATCCTCGTGCAGTACCGCCACCACGTGCAGAAGTGGACCCTGCACACAAAACTGACCGTCAACGTTTCGGTGATCCTGCTCGTCGTCGGAGCCGCACTCTGGGCAGCCATGGAGTGGACCAATCAGGACACCATAGGGAACTCAAGCGCGAGCGACAAGATCATCCACTCTGTTTTCGCGTCGATCATGACCCGCTCCGGTGGATTCAACACGGTGGACCAAAGCCTCATGGAGCCGACGACAATGCTCCTGACGGACGCGCTTATGTTCGCCGGTGGCGGGTCGGCGTCGACCGCGGGCGGTATCAAGGTGACGACCATCGCCGTGATGTTCCTGGCAATCGTCGCTGAAGCCCGCGGTGATTCCGATGTCAGCGTCTACGGCCGGAAGATCCCGCAGGGCGCCATGCGGGTGGCCATTTCCGTCATCTTCACGGGTGCCACGATTGTCCTGATTGGAACCGGCCTTATCCTGTGGATCTCGGGAGTAGAGCTCAACCGGGTACTCTTCGAGGTGATCTCGGCTTTTGCCACCTGCGGTCTCAGCACCAACCTCAGCGCCGAACTCCCACCTGAAGGCAAGTACGTTCTGTCAGCCCTCATGTTCGCCGGGCGCCTCGGAACCATCACCGTTGCTTCGGCGCTGGCCCTGCGCCAGCGCAGTACGCTCTACCACTACCCGGAAGAGAGGCCCATCATTGGCTGAGAAACCAGCACACAACGCGCCCGTGCTCGTGATCGGGCTCGGACGTTTCGGCTCCGCGACCGCGGCGCAGCTTGTGAAGCAGGGGCGCGAGGTTCTCGCGATCGAAAAGGACCAGGAGTTGGTCCAGAAGTGGTCCGGAACCCTGACCCACGTGGTGCAGGCTGACGCCACCAACGTTGATGCGCTTCGCCAGCTTGGAGCGCAGGAGTTCCCGGCCGCCGTCGTCGGGGTCGGCACCTCGATCGAGGCGAGTGTCCTCATCACTGCCAACCTTGTGGACCTCAATATCGACAACCTGTGGGTCAAGGCCATCACGCCGTCACACGGCAAGATCCTCAAACGCATCGGCGCGAACCACGTCATCTACCCCGAGGCCGACGCCGGCCAGCGGGCCGCCCACCTGGTGGGCGGCCGGATGCTGGACTTCATCGAGTTCGACGACGGCTTCGCCATCGTGAAGATGTACCCGCCGAAGGAGACACAGGGGTTCACCCTCGGCGAGTCAGCGGTGCGTTCGAAATACGGCGTCACGGTGGTCGGCGTGAAGTCCCCGGGCGAGGACTTCACCTACGCGCGGCCCGACACCAAGGTCACGAGCCGCGACATGCTCATCGTTTCCGGGCACGTGGATCTCCTCGAGCGGTTCGCAGCGCGACCCTGAGAATGGTTATCCGCCGAGCTCGCGGGTGATTGCAGCGGCACGTTCCGCCGCCGCACGCGCCCCGGCAGCAACGATGTCAGGCAGTCCCTGCTCGTCGAAGGTCGCAATGGCACGCTCGGTCGTACCGTTCGGGCTCGTGACAGCCTTGCGCAGGGCAGTTGCATCGGCACCGTCCTCCGCCAGCATGAACCCGGCTCCCGCGACTGTCTGGGTGGCCAGCAATTTCGCCAGATCCTCGTCGAGGCCAAGCTTCATCCCGGCGGCGGCCATCGCTTCGGCGAGGTAGAACGCATATGCCGGGCCGGAACCGCTCACCGCGGAGAGCGCGGCGACCTGTTCCTCCGGGATTTCGACGACGGTGCCCGCGGCACTCAGGATAGTGCGCGCCTGATCCATCAGCTCGGAGGTCGCGTTGCTTCCCGGAGAGATGGACAGCACCCCACGGCCAAGGCTCGACGGCGTATTGGGCATGCTGCGGATCACCGGCTGGCCCTCAGGCAGGGCCGCCTCCAGCATGTCGATCGAGATCGCGGCCGCAACGCTGATCACCACCGTTCCCGGCTTCAGCGCGGGCGAAATTTCCCGTGCAAGGTCGAGGATACCGACCGGCTTCACTCCCAGCAGTACGACGTCGGCCCCAGCCGCCGCTGTGCGGTTGGCGCCTGGCTCTTCGGTGGACGACAGTACGGACACGCCGTGTCGTTTCGAGAGATTCGCTGCCTTCTCGGGATCCCTCACGGTAGCTGTTACCTGCGCCGGGGGAAGCCCGGCAGCCAGCAGGCCCGTGAGGATTGCGCCGTTCATGGAACCGCAGCCGAGGAATGAAATGTGCTGTGGAATGTTGATAACCATCGGCCCATCGTGTCATGACTGAACGATTCCCAGCATCCTCACAGTGTGTTCCGGGGTGCAGTTTCACGAAATAGCAGTACAGTCGTTATTACCTCATAAAGGTGCGAGTGATGAGGCCGGGCTCTCCCTGGCCCGGTCCGTGCCGGTGAGCCGCAGCAGTGTTTCCCCCAACCACGCTGACGGCTCACCGGCACTTCCTTATTCACCTCAAGTGTGGTCCTGCACCCGCGTGGTCCTGCGCCTGCCGGCTCACTGTTCACGGCGCTCCCAGACGCACGTGGCCTACTCCGACGGACGGCATGGGCTCTTCCGCCTCGAACATGAGGGTGTCGAAGCGCCTCAGGATCAGCCCTTCACGCAGAGCCCACGGGCAGATGTCCATTTCCTTCACCTTGAAGATTTCAAAGGCTGCCTCAGCGACCAGCGCCCCCGCAAGCACCTGACGCGCACGCAGTTCGGAGACTCCGTCCAGGTTGGCCCGGTCAGCGACGGACATCGCCTCCAGACGTTTCGCCCACAGAGCGAGGTCCTGGAGCCGAAGCGTGCGGCGGACAAACGGCCCGGCCGCGGACGGCGCTGCCCCCGCAATGCGCGCCAGGGACCGAAAGGTCTTCGATGTCCCGGCAACGAGGTGGGGTTCGCCAAGGCTGGTGAAGCTTCCGACGGATTCCTTGAGGGTCTGGCGGATGTAACGGCGCAGCTTTTTGACGTCGCGGGGTGCCGGCGGATCACCGGGGAGCCATTCCCGGGTGAGGCGGCCCGCGCCGAGCGGCACCGAGCGCGCGACCTCGGGGAGCTCATCGTGGCCCATGGCCATTTCGAATGAGCCCCCACCGATATCCAGGTTGAGGATGGATCCGGTGCTCCAGCCGTACCAGCGCCGCACCGCCTGGAAAGTCATGGCAGCTTCCTCGTCTCCGGTGAGCTCCTGCAGGACCACCGACGTCTCAGCCTCTACACGTCTCAGGACTTCCTCACCGTTCCCGGCTTCCCGGATGGCCGAAGTACAGAACCCGAGGAAATCCTCGGCGCGATGATCGGACGCGAAGGCACGGGCCTGCCGGATAAAGCCGACCAGCTCCTGCTGACCTTTATCACTGATTCTGCCCTCGGAATCGAGGAAGCTCACCAGCTGAAGTGGCCTTTTATGGGAAGCGTAAGGCACCGGCCGTGCTCCAGGGTGTGCATCCACCAAGAGGAGATGCACCGTATTGGATCCGATATCAAGGACGCCTAGCCGCATGACCCCATTATGTCGCGCGCCGGTTGCCCAGGCTCAATCGACCGGCAAGTGGCCCAGGGACGGGCCGCTCACTTCCGGGCGGTGGCCTTGCGCTTGGCCGGCGCGCGGCCACCTGACTTGCGGGGCGCCGGGCCCTTTGCACGCTTTTCAGCCAGCAACGCCACGGCGGTTTCGCGTGTCAGTTCCTCGATCGCAGTGGACCGCGGGACGGTAATGTTCGTGACGCCGTCCGTAATGTACGGACCGAAACGGCCTTCCTTGACCACGATCGGTTTTTCGGACACAGGGTCGTCACCGAACTCCGCAAGCGGCGGGGTGGCGGTCCGTCCGCCACGCTGCTTGGGCTGGGAGTAAATTTCCAGCGCCTGCTCCAGCGTGATGGTGAAGATTTCCTCTTCCGAGCCGATCGAGCGGGAGTCCGAGCCCTTCTTCAAGTATGGCCCGAAACGCCCATTCTGGACAGTGATCTCGTTGCCCTCAGCATCCTTGCCCAGGACGCGGGGAAGGTTCATGAGCTTCAGGGCATCCTCGAGGGTGACCGTTTCGACGGACATCGACTTGAACAACGATCCCGTTCGCGGTTTCACCTTTACAGGCTTCTTGGGCGGTTTGGGCTTGCCGTTCTTGTAGTACTCCACCGGCTGGTTCGCCAGGTCCTCGGCTGTGGGCTCCGGAATAATTTCAATGACGTAGGGACCGTAGCGCCCATCGCGAGCCACGATGTCCCGCCCGGTTTCCGGGTCGGTTCCCAACACGCGTTCCTCGGACGCGGGGCTGTTCATCAGCTCCACGGCTTTCTCGGCCGTCAGTTCGTCCGGCGCAAGATCCTCAGGCACGTTGGCACGCTGGGGCTCGGTGCCTTCAGGGGCGTCCTCCGACAGCGGTTTCTCCAGGTAGGGCCCGAACTTACCGACGCGCAGGACAATGCCGTCCGCGATTTCCACCGAGTTGATGCGTCGGGCGTCGATCTCGCCGAGGTCATTGACAATGGTGCTCAGCCCGGTTTCCTTGCCGTCACCGTAATAGAAGTGGTTGAGCCACTGGACACGGCTCTCCTCGCCGCGTGCAATGCGGTCCAGGTCTTCCTCGAGTTCGGCGGTGAAGTCGTAGTCGACGTAGTCGTGGAAATGCTCCTCCAGCAGGCGGACCACGGAGAATGCGATCCAGCTTGGAACGAGGGCCTGGCCGCGCGTGCGGACGTAACCCCGGTCCATGATGGTGGAGATGGTGGCGGCATAGGTGGAGGGCCGCCCGATCCCGCGTTCTTCGAGCACCTTGACCAGCGAGGCTTCGGTGTAGCGCGGGGGTGGTGAGGTCTCGTGCCCGACCGGTTCGATGGATTCGGCACCCAGGGCGTCACCGGCGGCGAGGTTCGGCAACCGGCCGCCCTGTCCGGGCTGATCGGCTCCGCCTGCTGCGTCATCCTCATCGCGGGAGGCGTCCCGTCCCTCCTCATAAGCGGCCATGAAGCCGCGGAAGGTGATGACCGTCCCGGAGGCCGAGAACTCGGCGTCCTTCCCGTCAGGCGTGCGCGCTCCGAGGCGCACCGACGCCGTCGAGCCCTTGGCGTCTGCCATCTGGGAGGCGACTGTGCGCTTCCAGATGAGTTCGTAGAGCTTGAACTCGTCTCCGTGCAGCCCCTTGGCTACCTGCGCCGGTGTGCGGAAGGAGTCGCCCGCGGGGCGGATAGCTTCGTGGGCTTCCTGCGCGTTCTTCGACTTTCCCTTGTAGACGCGGCGTGCGTCTGGAACATACTCGGCGCCGTACAGCTCAGAAGCCTGGCGGCGGGCAGCGTTGATCGCCTGGTCACTCAGCGCCGGCGAATCCGTACGCATATACGTGATGTAGCCGTTCTCGTACAGGCGCTGGGCAACCTGCATGGTCACGCGCGAAGAGTAACGCAGCTTGCGTGCGGCTTCCTGCTGCAGCGTCGAAGTGGTGAACGGTGCGGCCGGACGGCGTGTGTACGGCTTGGTGTCGACCGAACGGACCTCGAAAGCCGCCTGCTGCAGGCCTTCGGCCAGGCTCCGTGCGGCTGCCTCGTCAAGGAGGGCAACGCTCTGCGACTTCAGCTGGCCGAGGTCACTGAAGTCCTTGCCGGTTGCCACGCGGGTTCCGTCAACGGAGACGAGCTTCGCGCTGAAGGCCTCCCCCTTCGAAGCATCTTCCGGCGAAAAGGTGCCGGTGAGGTCCCAGTACGACGCCGCGCGGAAAGCCATGCGCTCACGCTCACGTTCGACAACAAGCCTCGTGGCGACGGACTGGACACGTCCGGCGGAAAGTCCGCGAGCAACCTTGCGCCACAGGACCGGTGAG
Source organism: Arthrobacter sp. TJ-170 (assembly GCF_058269305.1). Taxonomy (NCBI): domain Bacteria; kingdom Bacillati; phylum Actinomycetota; class Actinomycetes; order Micrococcales; family Micrococcaceae; genus Arthrobacter; species Arthrobacter sp. TJ-170. Next base: position 136,207 of record NZ_JBZCNL010000004.1, read on the forward strand.
ATTTCGTAGCCATAGAGGCGGTCGAGGATGCGCCGGGTTTCCTGTGCGTCAACCATGGGGATGTCCAGGTCACGCAGCTCTTCCATTGCGCGCTGAATGGCTTCCCTCGTGATTTCGGGGAAGGTCAACCGGTAGACGGGCACCTTCGGCTTCAGCACCTCAAGGAGGTGCCATGCAATGGCCTCACCCTCCCTGTCACCGTCAGTTGCGAGGTAAAGTTCGGTGGCGTCCTTGAGCGCAGCCTTGAGCTCCGCGACGCGCTTCTTCTTGTCCGTCGACACGACGTAGTACGGCTCGAAATCATTCTCGATGTCCACAGCGAACTTGCCGAGCGAACTCTTCTTCAGCTCCGGGGGCAGATCCGAAGGCTGGGGAAGGTCGCGAATATGGCCCATCGATGCGGTGACCTCGAAGCCTTCACCGAGGTAGCCCGCAATCGTCTTGCTCTTGGCCGGAGACTCGACGATTACGAGTTTCTTGCCGGGCTTCTTGTCCGTTGCCTTAGCTGGCACTTCACTCCTCGATACAGGTGCTTCTTAAACAGCAGAACAACCGCTCATTCTGAGCTCAATATTTGTATTGGTGGGCGTCCTGCCCTTCACAGTATGCGGTATGCCTACCTGCACTAGGGTAACGGCTTGACCGGAGGCACCTCGTCACGGGGAATCCCGCTGTGCATAATCCAACAGCACCGAACCCACTCCCGGACGGTTGTATCAGCGGCCGTCGGACACCGAAACGGGGACCAGGAAACCGTCCTCGACCAGGTTGCGCACGTCCGCCAGAAGTGCAACCCGGAACTCGTCGTCGTCACGGTCCAACAGCGCCGCGAGGGCACCGGTGATCTGGCCGGCGGTGAGGTCGCCGTCGCACGCGGAAACGAAACCTGCCAGCTCCGTACTGAGCAGGGTGGTGCGGCGGAAACCAGCGCCCTGCCGCAGCAGGATCACGCCCGGATGCTCGGCTCCGGGGCGCTGATGCCGCTCCTCGGTGACGTCGTCGGCAACGAGCAGATGCTCGGCTGACAGGTCCCGGCAGGCACCGAGCCAGTCGTGGCGCAGGACCGCCGTGCTGACGTGCGGGCCGATGGGTTGCTCGAGGTCGTAGGTGATCTCCTCGAAGAGACGGAGGGTCGCCGCGCCGTCGGAGTTCCGCAGCCACACCATGCCGAAACCGACGTGCTCCACTGTTCGGGATGCGAAGTCGGACAGGTAGGTGCCGAAACGCTCAGCGAAGCGGGCCGGGTTCCGGTTTTCAGCGGCGTCACGGAGCCACGTCTCGGCGTAGTGGGTGGGCGTAACCTGCTCGCGCTGGATCACCCAGGCGTCGGCGGTGTCCGGCAGCCAGCCCGCTATCCGGGTTTCCCAGGATTGCCCTTCCGGTATTTCCCAGTTCCCGAGAAGCTGGGCGGTCCCGCCCGGTGACAGGACAGCCGGAACGGCACGGAGAAGCGAGGACACGATGTCGTCGCCTGCGAGGCCTCCGTCGCGGTAGGTGAACTGATCCTGAGCCGTCTCACCGGCGCTGCGCGGGGTGATCACGAATGGCGGGTTGGACACGACCTGGTCGAATATCTCCCCCACCACCGGTTCCAGCAGGCTCCCGAGACGCAGCGAGACACGGGCCTCAAACTTCGCCGGATCGATCCCGAGCGCCGAGGCATTCAGCAGCAGGTTGAACCTGGTGACTGCGAGCGCACGTTCGGAGACGTCGGTGGCCGTGACGTGCTGGGCATGGGCGAGCAGGTGAAAGGTTTGGATTCCGCAGCCGGTGCCCAGGTCCAGCGCCCGTTCCACCGGAGCACGCGCTGCGAACTGGGCGAGTGTCAGCGACGCCCGGCCAATGCCAAGCACGTGATCGTTCCGAAGCACTCCCGGCCGGACGTGGGAACCGAGGTCCGATGCAACCCACACGTCACCGCCGGTGTCCGACGAATAGGGGCGCAGGTCCACCGAGGCGCGGAGGCCGCCGTCGTGATCCTCTACCAGTCCCAGCGCGAGCAGACCGGCGGCACCGACCGAAGGGAGCGCGCCGTCGAGCGACGCGGCGGGCACCGTCTCTCCGAGCAGGAAAACAAGCACGACGGCGGCGAGCCGGCTTCCGGTGCCGGCGTTCCCGGCGGCGCGGGCAGCGAGGAGCGCAGGCACCGCCTGGTCCCGTTCAAGCGCCGCATAGGCATCGGGGCCGACCAGATCCGCGACGCCGTCGACGGTGTAGTCCGCCGTCCGGAAATCCACGGCGAGACGGTTCAGAAGGTCCTGGTCGTCGCTTTTCGGGGCATCGGGGATAGCGGCAAGGTTCATCACTGGGCAAGTTTATTTGCGAACGGGACGCCCGGTTTGCTTGGCCTCCCCGCCGTCCACATTTTCGGTCGAAAACGACGACGCCGCCCGATCATCGCGCGAACCTGAACATTTCGCTCGAAAATGTCCTCGCGTACCATGGACCCATGCACGCAAACCAGCGATTTATCAGCCCCCGGCCGCCTGTCGGCCGTGAGGGCTCTGCGCTGCGCGTCTAACTCCAGCTAAGTCCACACGGTGTCCGCGGCCGGGGGTTCTCTCCTACGAACCCTCCCCGCTTCCGAAGGACCAGCCATGTACCTCACCATTCCTCAGCTCACCTCCGCCCTCTCTGTCCGCGACCTGACCGATCCCGGGCAGGGTCCGCACGCCATGCAGCAACTGCTCGACGGCATCGTCACCCGGTTGACGCAGGCCTGGAGTATTCCCGCCACGGTGCACCGGACCACTCCCCTCGTTGCAACGGCGGACAACTATGACCGACTGGGCTACGCGCCCGACGACGTCACCCGGGACGCGCGCTACTCGCGCCATGCCAGTCCCACCGTCATGCTCCGAAGCCACACTTCCGCCGGAATCCCCGCGGTACTGGACTCGCTCGCTCCGATCCACGACCCGTATGACCGGCTTCATGTCCTCCCCGGGCTGGTCTACCGCCGCGACGCGGTGGACCGCACCCACGTCGGCACTCCGCACCAGATGGACCTGTGGCGGTTGAAGGCCCGCGGTCTGCTGAGCGAGACGGACCTGCACGGCATGGCCGCCGCCGTCGTGGACGCGGTGCTGCCCGGCGCGCGCTGGCGTGCGGTGCCGGCGACCCATACCTACACCTCGCACGGCATGCAGATCGATGTCGAGACTCCGGCCGGCTGGCTGGAACTGGCGGAGTGCGGCCTGGTGCGCGCGGGAATCCTCCGGAACTCCGGGCTGGATCCCCGCCGTTGGAGCGGCCTCGCACTCGGGATGGGACTGGACCGGGCCCTCATGCTGCGCAAGAGCGTGGACGACATCAGGCTGCTGCGCTCGCCCGACCCCCGTGTCTCGGTACAGATGCTCGATCTGGAACCGTGGCGTCCGGTGTCGCTCATGCCCGCCGTCCGGCGGGACCTCTCCGTCCTGTGCGGGCCGGGTGCGGACGAGGAGACACTCGGGGACGTCGCCCGGGAAGCGCTCGGGAAGGACGCCGACGTCATGCAGTCGCTCGCAATCCGCACGCGGACGCCGGTGGAGCAGTTGCCGACCGCCGCCGTCGTACGCCTTCACGCCCGGCAGGGGCAGGTGAACCTGCTGGTCCGACTCACACTGCAGGCGCTGGATCGCACCCTGACTGACGCCGAGGCGAACGCGCTGCGGGACCGTGTGTACCTCGCGCTGCACGAGGGGCCGATCCTTGAACTCACCGGCTGAGGTCAGGCTGAGGTCAGGCGGCGCCGACTGCAGTGGCTTCGGCCTCGTCCGTTTCGCAGCCCTGCGGACAGCGCAGCGTGGCGGGATCTGCGGCGCAGTCGGCGCAGTACAGGGTGAGGTTGCGGCAGCTCAGGTTCGAGCAGTTCTCGAACTTGTTGGTGGGCGCGGAGCAGCGCACGCACTTGCCGATCGTCTTCGCGTCCCTGGTGAACTCGACGTGCATGCGCTTGTCGAATACGTACAGTGAGCCTTCCCAGAGACCTGAATCGCCGTATGTCTCGCCGTAGCGCACAATGCCGCCCTGCAACTGGTACACCTCGTTGAAACCGCGGTTGACCATCAGGCTCGAGAGCACCTCGCAGCGGATGCCGCCGGTGCAGTAGGTGACCACGGGTTTGTCCTTCAGGTGGTCGTACTTCCCCGATTCGAGTTCGCTCACGAAGTCATGGGTAGTGTTCACGTCCGGGACGATCGCATTCCTGAACTTCCCGATCTGCGCTTCGAGGGCGTTGCGGCCGTCGAAGAAGACGACGTCGTCACCACGTTCATCGACCAGCTGATGCAATTGCTCCGGCTTGAGGTGCGTACCCCCGCCGACGACCCCGTTCTCATCAACCTTCAGCTCACCGGGCGCTCCGAAGGACACGATTTCCTCGCGGACCTTGATGCTGAGCCGCGGGAAGTCCTCGGCGCCGCCCTCCGACCACTTGATGTCCATCTTCTTGAAGGCGGGGTACTCGCGCGTTGCCTTCACGTACTGTTTGACGGCGTTCAGCTCCCCGCCGACGGTACCGTTGATGCCGTCCTTGGAGATGAGGATTCGTCCTCGGAGCCCCAGCTTCTCGCACAGGGCGCGCTGCCACAGCCGGAGGGCTTCGGGATCTGGCAACGGAGTGAACGCATAGTACAGAACAATTCGGTTCATTGACACGCATTAAAGGGTACCGGCGCGCAGGCGTCAGGTCTCAAATCGGCAACCTCTTGGCTGAGCTATGTTCAACCGGCCTGCCCGCCACTATCGTTCAGGCATGGGAGCCGCTCTTTCTGAAGAACTCGTCCGCACGTGGGTTTCCGGCTGGGCTAAATGCCGGGGCTATAAGACACAGGACAACGGCCGCAGCATGTCCGTTCTTCTCACCGACCAGCAGGACGACCTCGAAACCATCATCTACGAGCCCACGATCGGCGAGTACCTGGAACTCGCCAATCTGACCCGCGACGATTCCTCCCGTGTGCTCACCGTCGTCACCAACCGCATGCACGACCTCATCAATGCATCTTCTCCCCTTCAGCTGCGAATTACCGACTATCAGCAGGCCCTGATGTGCGCAGACATGGACGGACAGGATGTGGAAGACCCGCGTCACCCGGACGACGAATTCAAACTCGAGCACATCCGGGAGGCGGACTGCCGGCGCGTTTCAGTGACAGTGAACGGCGAAGAGGTGGCACAGGGTTCTGTAGCCAAAGAGGATGATCACGCAGTCTTTGACCGCATCATCACTGACCCAAACTATCGCCGACGGGGCCTGGGCAGTTTCGTGATGCGCGCGCTGACAGCCGCGATCCTCGAAGACGAGGTGGACACCGGGCTGCTGATGGCGTCCGAAGACGGACGCCACCTGTACCAGCACCTGGGCTGGACGTATCTGGCTGACGCCTTCGTGATCCGTCGCTGACCCTTGGCAGCCAGACGGTGAACCCGGTTTGATTTGTGCCGGGGTGACAAAATAGCCAGGTGGCTGCCCATGATTCCCTGATTCCGCTTCTTGGCGGCGTGGATCCTGAGCAGCTTGTTCACATCCGGCATCTTCCCGCCCGCGACGCGGTGTACAGCGACTGGCCGGAGTGGGTTCACCCCGATGTGATGGAGGCGTACCGGGGACGGGGAATTCAGGAGCCGTGGAAGCACCAGAGCGCTGCCGCGGATGCCGCTCACGCAGGCTCGCACGTCGTCATCGCCACGGGCACTGCGTCCGGGAAGTCCCTCAGCTACCAACTGCCTGTCCTGGATGCGATCCACCGTTCCGCACTGGCGGAAAAGGTCTCGCTTGAGCCGGCCGGCGCCGTCGCGCTCTATCTGTCGCCGACGAAAGCGCTGGCTGCGGACCAGCTCTCCGCCATCTCGTCCCTTGGGCTGGCTACCGTCCGCGCAGACACGTACGACGGCGACACCGACCCTGGCGCGCGACGCTGGATCCGCGACCACGCCAATCTGGTGCTGGCGAACCCGGACATGCTCCACTACGGGATCCTTCCAAATCACGCCTGGTGGTCGCGGTTCTTCCGGCGTCTCACCTACGTGATCGTGGATGAAGCCCACAGCTACCGCGGCGTCTTCGGATCGCACGTTGCCAATCTGCTGCGGAGGCTGCGCCGGGTGTGCGCGTACTACGGGGCGGACCCGGTGTTCATCGGGGCGTCGGCGACCTCGGCTGCACCCGCGCAGTCCTTCGGGAAGCTCATCGGCGCACCGGTCAGTGCTTTCAGCGAGGACACCTCGCCGCACGGGTCGACGACGGTAGCTTTCTGGGAGCCGCAGCTGACCGACCTTCGGGGTGAGAACGGCGCCCGGCAGCGCAGGACTGTCATCGCGGAGACCTCGGATCTGCTGGCAAACCTGGTGTCGGCGCAGGTCCGGACGATCGCCTTCATCAAATCGCGCCGCGGAGCGGAAAGCATCGCCGCCAACACCAAGCGGCTGCTCAGTGAGGTGGACGCGAAACTCCCGCCGCGTGTTGCGGCATACCGGTCGGGATACCTACCCGAGGAGCGCCGTCAGCTGGAGGCGGCACTGCGTTCCGGTCGGCTGCTGGGCGTCGCGAGCACGTCCGCACTGGAGCTTGGGATCGACATTTCCGGCCTGGACGCGGTCCTGGTGGCCGGCTGGCCCGGTACCCGCGCGTCGCTGCTGCAGCAGATCGGTCGGGCGGGCCGTTCCGGCCAGGACGCGCTTGCCGCCTTCGTCGCCAGTGATGATCCGCTGGACACTTATCTGGTCCATCATCCGGAATCGGTGTTTGACGTTGGGGTCGAGGCCACGGTGTTCGATCCCGCCAATCCCTATGTCCTTGGACCGCATCTGTGCGCAGCCGCCGCAGAGCTGCCGCTGACCGTCGAGGACCTGCCGCTCTTCGGCGAGACCGCGCCGGCGCTGCTGGATCAGCTGGTGGATCAGGGGTTGCTGCGCCACCGCCCTGCGGGCTGGTTCTGGACACATCCGCAGAGCGCTGCGGGCATGGTCAACCTGCGCGCGGACGGCGGTGGGCCCATCAACATCATCGAGAGTGACACTGGGACGGTACTCGGGACCATGGACTCGCCCCAGAGCCACTATCAGGCGCACACCGGCGCGGTGTACGTGCACCAGGGCCAAAGCTACGTTGTGGATGAACTGAACGAGCAGGACCATTGCGCGATGGTGACCCGTTCAAACCCGGACTACTACACGCAGGCACGGGACGTCACACAGATTGAGGTGATCTCTGAGCAACGCAATGTGCCGTGGGGTCCTATCCGGGTGTGCTTCGGGGAGGTGAAGGTGACCACCCAGGTGATTTCCTTCCAGCGGAAGGCGTTCGTTTCCAACGAAATCCTTGGCGAGGAGCCGCTGGATCTCGGCGCACGTGAGCTTTTTACGAAAAGCGTGTGGTTCGAATGTGATAACCAGCTGCTCGAGCGCAGCGGCATCACTGCGGCGGATCTTCCGGGCGCGCTCCACGCCGCGGAACATGCCGCCATCGGCCTGCTGCCGCTGGTTGCGTCGAGCGACCGATGGGATATCGGCGGGGTGTCGACCGCGCTGCACGCTGACACAGGACTGCCGACCATCTTCGTATATGACGGCCATCCGGGTGGCGCCGGCTTCTCCGAGCGGGGTTTCGAGGCGGCGGAAACGTGGCTCAGCGCGACTGCGGAGGCGATACGGGCGTGTGAGTGCGACACCGGTTGTCCCTCCTGCGTCCAGTCGCCCAAGTGCGGCAACCGCAACAACCCCCTGAGCAAGGACGGCGCGCTGGCCCTGCTCGACATGCTGCTGGCGCAGGCTCCGGACGGTGAGCCTGCGCCAGGCAACGGCATGCTCGACGCGTAGTCCTCCTTTCAATCAGGGAACGGGTCAATCAGGGAACGGGCGGTGGGCCTGCTCGTGCCCGCCCCGACGCCGGAGGCAGTGCCGGAATGGAATCCACCTCGGTGTGAACCTCGACTATGTGTCCGGATCCTCCCTCAACCGAGCAGCCCGTAAGCCGTGCGTTCTGGTGCCGGGCAACCTCCGCGGCGACCACGCACGGGTTCCCATCGCGGAGCCCCCTCGCGGCGTCGGCCGCCGCGAGGGCTGACAGGTCTGCTGCCGTTGCTGCCCTCGATGCCGCTACAGACGCCTGGGCGAACAGGACGACAACCGAGAGCAGCAGCACCGCGGCCATTGCGACACCCGCCATCAACGTTGTGCCGGCCCCGCTTTCCCGTCCCGGGTGGCAGCACGTCATTTCCGCTCCGGCACGGCAACTGCGCTAGCCGAGAGGTCGACGTCGAACAGGTCAAGCACGGGCACGTCAACAGTGGTCGATACGGTCACCGTGTTGAAGGCGTCCCCGGACTGAACAGCGATGTGCGCCTGCTCTCCGGCGATACGGCGGACAGTCGCCCCAACGACGGCGGCCGTCTCGCCTCGCATGACTTCACGGGCACCGGCCCTTGCCGCTTCCTCGATGCGCAGCTGGGACAGTCCCACTGCCGCAGCGGCGAGGACAACTGCCAACAGTGCAACCACCGCAGGAAACGCCACTGCCACCTCCGCTGTTACTGCCCCGTCCTCGGTGGGGTTCCTCACCTGCGATCCTGTCCGCCGCATGAAACGTCAGCCGAAGCTGAGGGCGCTGGTGATCAGCGACATGAGCATGCCGCGGATCTCCCCGCTCGACAGCACGGCGACGAGCAGTGCGGCGAAGCCCACAGCAGCCAGCGTTGCGATCGCGTACTCGGCGGTGGCCAGTCCTGCCTCTGATCGCATGAGCCCGGACCTCCTGCGGCCGGACTCAACGGTCTCGGGCCGCAGTGAGGTAACAGTCGCCAGCGGCGGTTCCTGGGCCGGGGATTCCCGCCGGTCCTCGTAGGCGGTTGTTGTTGCTGCGGTGGTGGAACGTGTCATGACAACTCCTTGGTTGATTGTTTCTTGTGGGTACTTCCGGGCTGCCGGGGCAGCGTGTGCCGTTCCGGCCAAACCGCGTCAGCGGCTGTTTCGAGTGTTTCGCGTGGGCGGGTTCAGAGCTGATGGAGAGGCCGCTAAGTGGACAAGTGCAGGCATTCCCGTGGGCTGTGGAGCATCAGACGGAGCGGACGCGTTCCGCTGCCGGGTTCACCCACGACGGGCAAGCTGTCAGCTGAAGGCGGGAAACAAACCGACAAGGATCGGGATGACGCCAAGGCACACAAATGCCGGCAAGGAACACAGGCCCAGCGGCACGACCAGCCGCACACCGAGAGCGGCAGCGCGCTGCTCCGCTTCCCGGTTCCTCCTGCGCCTGCACTGTGCGGCGTGCGCGGTGACCACGGCGGCGGACGGGGCTCCTGTTGTTCCGGCGAATCGCAGCGCATGCCCGAGTTCATGCGCGGCTTGGGTGCTCCCGGTGGAAGGGACCGCCGCCCACGCCACCTCCCAGGGCGCGCCAAGGTCCAGTGCTGTTTTGACTGCGGTCAGGGCAGCACTGACCGGCGGTGAGGATGAACGCGCGAGGACGTCCAGTCCCCGGTCCAGTGGTGATCCGACGGCGAGCATGGCTGCCATGAGATCCATCATCAGTGCCGGGTCGCGGAGCCCTTCCCGTTCAATCCCGACGGGATCGCTCCGCATACCGGCTGACCATCGATACCCAAGCGGGGGTGAACGGTGAAGCAGCCAACAGCCGGCCCAGAGGAGCGCCGCGACAAGTACACCGGTCATGCTGGTTCTCCTGCGGCTGCCCGAACGAGACGGCTCGACCAGATCCTGCCTGCCACCATGAGCACGAACCCGGCACATAACGCTGCGATGCCCGGCACAGAACCGAGGAGGACGGCCAGCGGGTCGACCCCGATCAGGTAACCGACTGCCAGTCCGAACAACGGCAGCCAGGAGAGCAGCCGGACGGTGGCGCGGGGACCTGCGAGCGCGGTGTCGCGGGCAGCATCGGAGTCCAGCTGGGATTCGCGCTGCACCGCATAACGCGCAAGGACGGCGGCCAGGGGCGCCCCGCTGCGCTCGGCAACCTCCTGGCATGCCGCCAGATCCTGCCAGAGCGTCCTCAACGCAGGATCACGAGTGCGGGACGCAGCTTCGCGCAGGACCTCCGGGACGCTGAGACCAAGCTGCGCAGCCTGATGGGCCGATTGGAGCGTCGGCCTGACCGCAACCGAGAACCCTGATCCTGTGTTGCCGTGGACGCCGAACGCATCACCCCACAGCTGCGAGGGGGTCCGTCCGGCCTGAAGAAGGCCTGTCAGTTGGTGGACGAACAGGGGAATTTCATGTGGGTCAGTCTTCGGACGTCTCTTCCGAAGGGGAGCCCGGGTGAGCGCAATGAAACTTCGCCGTCTGGACTCCGCGGCATTCAGTGGGCGGCGCGGCACTGCGAGGACCCAGCAGGCGGCGAAGATCAATCCGGCTACGAGTGCGCTGCTCAAGTCAGCGGCCCCGGTCCAGCTTCGCCGCCAGCATTTCCCACGCCGGTCCACGGTCCGACGTGGCGCCGTTTCGTGTCAGCGCTGCCCGGACCACCAGCTCACCGCCAGGAGCCTTCTCGACAACACCGATCTCCGAGACGGTCCGTCCGGGTCCGGCACGGATGACATGGATGACGACGTCGAGCGCGTTGGCTGCCTGCAGCGCCAGCGGTGCCGCCTCCATCCCGGCGAGGGCTGCGAGCGCCGACAGCCGGGCGGGGACACTCGTGGCCGAGTTCGCGTGGATAGTCCCGCCCGCGCCGTCGTGTCCGGTATTCATCGCTGCCAACAGTTCACGTACCTCGGCGCCGCGGCACTCACCGACGATGAGCCGGTCCGGCCGCATCCTGAGGGCCTGCCTGACCAGTTCGGCGAGGTCCACCGACCCGCTGCCCTCCACATTGCCGTGCCTGCTCTGGAGTCCAATGACATGGGGATGGGCAGGACTGAGCTCAGCAGAGTCTTCGACCGTGACCAACCGCTCATCGGGTCCGCTCAGTGACAACAGGGCGGCGAGCAGGGTGGTCTTCCCAGTGCCCGTGGCGCCGCTGATAAGGAAGTTCAGCCGCTTCCTCACTATCCCGCGCAGCACCGCGGCCATCTGGTGGTCCAGCGCACCCGAGGCCACCAGCTCGTCGAAGGAGAAGTGGCGTTGCCGCTGGATGCGAATGGACAGCAGCGTTCCGGCCGTGGAGAGCGGCGGCAGAACCGCATGCACCCGGAAACGGTCCAGACGCACGTCCACGCAGGGATTTCCGTCATCCAGTCGGCGCCCGCCCGCGGCAATGAGCCGGGCTGCGAGCGCGCGCACGTCCGCATCGTTCGCGAAGGTGAGGTCGGTGCGACGCAGGCCGGCGCCGTCGTCAACCCAGACGGCGCCCGGGCCGTTGACAAGAATGTCCGTCACCGCCGGATCCTCGGCGAAGCGCTGTAACGGACCGAGCCCCTGCAGTTCAGCGCGGACCCGGTCCAGCGTGCGGAAGGCTCCCTCGGAACCGAGTAGTCGTCCGGTCGATTGCACGGCGGCCGCCAGTCTGGCTCCTGTAACCGGTGCGGCCTCGCTCAGCACGGCGTCACGGACCTGCGCGACCATGGCCGCATCCGAGAGTTGGGCGGTTTGGCGGGCCCGGCGGGTCCTGACCTCCCGGTTCATGCGGCCGCCTTCAGCGTTTCAGGTAGCACGGCGTCGAGGACGGAACGCCCGAAGGACCGGACGGCTCGGTGACGTGCCGGTTCCAGGACCCTCCCCTGGTTCTCGGTGGCGGCAGCGGCACGAAGGTGAGGCAGGTAGCCGGCTCCCGGCACGCCGACTGCATCTGCAACCCTGCCGGGGTCGAGGTTCGGGCCGAGCGGACCCCGGACCACAGCCCGGACGGGAAGCGGCTGGAGCTGGGTCACCAGGGACCGCGCGGCCGAGATTGCCCGGACACGACCGGGAACCACAAGAAGGATGCTGTCGCAGTACGGAAGCAGGGACCCGTCCGCTGACCAGCCGCGCGCCACATCGACCACCGTGAGTTCGAATGCGGACCGCGCCGCCTCCATGATCGGGGGTACCGCTGCGGATGCGAGCACGCCCGGAACCGGCGGTTCGGTGCCCATCGACAGCAGTGAGAACCCGTCCATCGACGGCAGTGCGTGAACCAGCTGGTCCGGGTTCAAGGTGCCGCGAACCTCACCAAGGTCCGGCCACCGTACCCCGGGCAGTCCTTCACTGCCGAGGGCAAGCTCCAACCCACCGCCGAACGGGTCACCGTCAACGAGCAGCGGGCGCAGGCTCCGTGCTGCCGCACAGGCGGCAAGCCACACGCTGATGGTGCTGGCGCCTACTCCCCCTGCCGCGCCCAGCACTCCGACGACGGTTCCCTCATCCCTGGCGCGCTGGAGCATGCCCAGGTGTTCGGCCAGCCAGCCGGAAGCCTGTGGCAGGATCGCCACCCGATCCGCATTGCACCGCGCAGCCGCGGTCCAGGCGTTTGATTCCTCACCATCGAGTCCGACCACGATGACCGCACATCCCGGGACAGCGTGCCTCGCACTCTCGCTGTCCAGCAGCGCGACGGCGGGGCGCATCGCCAGAGCGTCACTTACCGAGGCGGCGCTGGCCAGCACCAGACCCGCAGCAACAGCAACGCGTGCCACCTCGTCGCGAATGCGTTGCGAGGAGCTGACCAGCACGACGGCGGCCGAATCAGCAGCCGGAATCCAGGAAGACATAGGGAAAGCCTGCGCGCCGGGAGAAGCCACGCCACGTCCGTGTACTGCGTATGTGGATATCTCCAGCAGAAGTGCAGGAATAGTCGGCGCCTCGGGGTGGGCAACAATAGGAGGCGTGTACATCGTCCTCGCGCCGCCATCGATCGGGCAGCGCATCAGCGGATCGGACGGTGCGCAGGTAGCGTTCCTGCCCCTGAACCCGGCGGGAATCCCAACTGCGGAGGCCGTAGTCGTTCCGGCAGACCAGCTGGCAGAGACGGTCCGCAGGCTGCAGCGTCCCGAAACCCGATGGGTCTGGGACAGCACCCGGACCTGGTATCCCGGCCTGCTCGCCGCCGGTATCAGTGTTGAGCGCTGCCATGACATCGCCCTCAGCCGCGAGATCATGCGCCATTCCCCGGACTGTGCCGAGACCGGCTACCGAAGCCGCCTGCAGTCACGACCGGCCGAGGCCGAGGACGCGAATCCCGGCCGTGCCTTGCCGCCCGTGGCGCCGTCGCCGCTCCAGGGCAGCCTGTTCGAGGCCGTTCAACCCGTAGCCGGCGCCGATGCACTCGAGGTCACGGAGGAGTTCGCGGCGCAGCAGCACGCGCTCAGGAACAGCAAGCGTCCGGCCCAACTGGCCCTGCTGCTGGCGGCCGAGTCTGCCGGCGCCCTGATCGCCGCGGAGTTGGAGTTCCACGGAATCCCGTGGCGCGCAGACATCCACAACAACCTGCTTGAATCGCAGCTCGGACTCCGCCCGAGGGAAGGTCATCGCCCCGCCGAACTCGAGCGGCTTGCCGGCGAGCTCCGCGCAGCCCTGGACAATCCACGATTCAACCCCGACTCCCCGCAGGAGCTCCTGCGCGCCCTTCACCGGGCCGGCATCGAAGTTTCGTCCACCCGATCATGGGAGCTCCAGCGCCATAACCACCCCGCAATCGCACCGCTGCTGCAGTACAAGAAACTCTCCCGGCTCCTCACCGCCAACGGCTGGACCTGGCTGGACACCTGGGTGCACGACGGCCGGTTCCGGCCCGAGTACGTCGTGGGCGGCAGTATGTCCGGGCGGTGGGCATCACGCGGCGGCGGTGCGCTGCAGATCCCCCATCAGGTACGCGACGCCGTCCGCGCGGACCCCGGCAACGTACTCATCGTCGCGGATGCCGCGCAGCTGGAACCACGGGTGCTCGCCGCGCTCGGCCGGGATTCCGCCCTGGCCGCAGCCGGACGCGGCCTCGACCTCTACCAGGGCATTGCGGACCAGGGATTCAGCGGCGACCGCGCCAAGGCGAAGGTCGCGATGCTCGGTGCCATGTACGGCGCAACCACGGGCGAATCCGGCCGTCTCATGCCGCAGCTCACCCGCACCTATCCGCAGGCAATCTCCGTGGTGGAGGCGGCGGCACGAACGGGCGAGGCGGGCGGCGTCGTCGCCAGCTTCCTGGGCCGCGGCTGCCCACCGCCCTCGGACCGGTGGCTCGCTGCGCAGCGCACCAGCAGCGCCGCGGAGCAGCAGCGGGCTGATTCCCTCGCGCGGTCACGCGGCCGCTTCACCCGCAACTTCATTGTCCAGGCGACCGCGGCCGAATGGGCCCTGTGCTGGCTGGCCGAATTACGACGCCGGCTGCGCACGGACACTGCCGACTTCGCCCGAGCGCACCTCGTCTTCTTCCTGCATGACGAGGTGATGTTGCACGTGCCGCGCGAACTCGCGGACCAGGTGTCCGCCATGGTCACCGAGGCCGCCCGCGCCGCCGCGCGGCTGATGTTCGGCGAGATCCCGGTGGAGTTCCCGGTGAGCGTTGTTGTGGTGGACTCCTACGCTGATGCGAAGTAGCTAAATGGGCGCGTCGCGTTCCCTGGTCTCATCCCAGGGCTGCGTCCAGCCCAACCCGTCGAAAAGCCTCGAAAGCAGCAGGCCGGTGAAGCCCCAGATCGTGATTCCGTCGATCGTGAAGGCCGGCGTGCTGTGGATACGTCCGTTCCGCCGGACCACCGCGGTGAAGCGCACCTCGGCTGAGAGCAGGTCAGCGACGGGTGCACGAAAGACGTGTGATGACTCGGCATGGTCCACCACGCGCACCGGCGTCGGCGAGGCCCACCACGCGAGCACCGGAGTCACCAGGTAATTGCTGACCGGGAGGCTGACCTCCGGGAGGGCGCCAAGGATTTCAACGCCGGCGGGATCCAGCCCGGTCTCCTCCTCCGCCTCGCGCAGGGCTGCAGCGGCGGGATCGGCGTCGCCGTCGTCAATTTTCCCGCCCGGGAAGGCCACCTGACCGGGATGGCTGCGCAATGTTCCAGCGCGTGTCACGAACAGGACATCGAGATCATCGGGCACCGCGGTGGAGTGGACCCTGGCCGGCCGATCATCGAGGTGCCCGAAGAGGATGAGGACGGCTGCGGCCCTGGCAGTTGCGATGTCCATGCCCCGCAGCTGCCAGGACTCGGTGGTATCCACACCAGGACCGATGGGTGTCGAACGCTCGGCGAAGGCCTTCAACTGGCTGTACGCGCTCATGGGCTCAGCGTGAACCCGGCGGCCAGGAGCTCGGCACGCGAGGCGCCCTCCCGCATGCGGCGGTGCAGCTCTTCGCGACCGGGCGCAAACTCGTACTTGAGCAGTTTCCGCGCCTTCTCCTGGTCCACCTCACCCTCGCCGTAGGAGGGGCAGAGCGCTGCCACCGGGCACGCGCCGCAGGCCGGCTTCTTGGCATGACAGATGCGGCGTCCGTGGAAAATCACTCGGTGCGAGAGCATTGTCCAGTCCTTCCGCTCGAACAGGGAGGCGACGTCGGACTCCACTTTCACCGGGTCGTCTTCCGTGGTCCACCCGAAGCGGCGGGACAGCCGGCCGAAGTGGGTATCAACGGAGATACCGGGTACTCCGAAGGCGTTGCCGAGCACCACGTTGGCCGTCTTGCGTCCCACACCCGGCAGGGTGACCAGGTCCTCCAGGCGGCCCGGCACCTCACCATCGAAGTCGTCGACGATCCTGGTGGCGAGCGCGAGCAGGCTCCGGGACTTTGCCCTGAAAAACCCGGTGGGACGGATCATGTCCTGGAGTTCGTCTTCGGGGGCTTCGGCGAGAGTGCGTGCATCGGGATAGCGTGCGAACAGCGCCGGCGTGGTCAGGTTGACCCGGACATCCGTGGTCTGCGCCGACAGGACAGTTGCGACCAGCAGTTCGAAGGGGTTGCGAAAGTCCAGTTCGGCGACCGCGTAGGGATAGGTGTCGGCGAGTTCGCGATGAATCCTGCGCGCGCGGCGCTTCAGAGCGATAGGTGATACATCCACGCTGACCCCGTCTTCCCCTTCCGTTCCCGCCGACCCGTTCGTTCCGTGTGGCTACCCCTCGGTGGGAGCGCGCTCAATGTTCCGCAGGTCCCGCATCACGCCGATGCGGCCCGTCCTCTTGTCCTGAACCAGGAATTCGTGTCCGCGGTCCTCGATACCGACTTCCCAATCCCCGGGCTGCAGGACAAACAGCGTTGCTCCCGTCTGCTCATCCACCACTGAGCGCGGCGTTCCGACGGCGAACCAGAAGGCCTCAACCACGGGCTCGTCATCCTCGGCCTCACGTGTAGCCGAAATTGACTCCGTCCGCGGGTGTGCCGCCTGCTCATCAGTGTGTGCAGCCTGCTGGGACGTCTGTTCCGCGACGCTCTTCCCGGATGCTTCCTCAACCTTGGGCTGCGCCACGGTAGCCGCGGGGCCGTCGGACTCGGCGGGAGCATCAGTGCCGGTCTCAGCCGGGGCGGGCTGAGCCTGACCGGCCGTGGCCTCGGCGGGGGCAGCCTGAACGGCCGTTGCCCCACCAGGGGCGGTCTGCTCTTCGCGGGTTTCTTTGTGCGCCTGGGCGCTCTCGGACTGCAATGCGTGATCCTCGGGCTGCTGCTCGACGGCGGGGCTCTTCGAGGCAGCAGCTCCCTGGCCTGCCGCGTAACCCGCCACGGCGTAACCGGCGCTGTAGCCGGCGCTGCTCGGACCGCTCGTAATGGGTGCATCGGACGTGTGTGGGCTGTTCCAGCCACTGGCCGTTTCTCCCGGGACCGGCTTGGGCGGGCGGGGCTTGGCGGGCAGCGCCTCGCGGGCAATGCGGTGCGCAGACGACGACGGACGCCCTGAGAAGTCGGGCTTGAAGACGCCAAGGTGGGGGCCGCCGACCGTGGCCACAAAGAATGCGACCGATCCGAGCAGCGCGACGAAGGAGCCGATACCGAATGTAGTGACCGTCTGCAGGAAAAAGAAGGCAGTGGCGAACGACGCGGTCACGGAGGCGAACTGGTCCACGGACAGCGAACCGACGCGCAGACCCTTCGCGCCGAGCCGGCGGCCCACCAACAGCGCCAGGGCGGTGACCGGCAGGAGAATTCCGATACCGAGGAAAAACAGGGAGAACGTGCGCCAGAGGTTGACGCCGTCCGCGAAGGGCAGGATGGTGCCGATGAACATCACCAGCACGGAAGCGCCGATGACTGTCTCGCGGAGGGTGAAGGGACCGGCTACAGCCTCCGGCCCGGTGTGTTCGTCGGACGTGGAGGGATCAGCTGGTGTCTCGGACCGGCCGGATTGCTGCACCGGCGAGCTATGCGCGGTGCCGGCGCCGCCGTCGTACTGGCGCTGTTCGGTCATGTCTGGATTCTCCGTTTCATAACGGCGGCGCGTGCCGCAGTCAGGGTGCCGAGGGCGTTGCGCCGGTTTCGGATTTCTTTGACAACCCTAGTCAACGCCCACTTCCTTTCATATCAATGATGGGACATGTCGGCGTCGCGCGCTCACCGCTCATCGCAGAAACAGTGCCTTTCGCATCTGTCTTGTGACCACTGGCACACCGTTCGGGCGAAGCCGCTACTAATGTGGGACACGACACATACGCGGGCTGTTGAAGTCTGTTCACGTCCGCCCGAAGCACCGATTGGCCTAAGGGGTTCAACAATGTCTGAAGACACCCAGATTCACGCGGGTGACGCATTCGAAAATCTGCTGCATGAGGAACGGCGCTTCCCGCCCAGCGAGGGTTTCAGGGCCAACGCCATCGCCACGGCCGACCTGTATGAGCAGGGTAAGGAAGGCCCGGAGTTCTGGGCCAATCAGGCACGTGAACTGCTGACCTGGCACGAGGATTTCTCGCAGGCCCTCGACTGGTCGGAAGCCCCCTTTGCCAAGTGGTTTGTCGGAGGGAAGGTCAACGCGGCCTACAACGCGCTGGACCGCCATGTGGAGCAGGGCCGCGGTGACCGGGTCGCCATCCACTTCGAGGGCGAGCCCGGCGACACCCGCACGTACACCTACGCCGAACTCACCACCGCAGTAAAGAAGGCCGCCAACGCCTTCGAGTCCCTCGGCGTCGCCAAAGGGGACCGCGTAGCCATCTACCTGCCCATGATCCCCGAAGCAGTCATCACCATGCTGGCCTGCGCACGCATCGGGGCCATCCACTCCGTGGTCTTCGGCGGATTCTCGGCCGACGCCCTCCGCAGCCGGATCGACGACGCCGAAGCCAAGCTGGTGGTCACTTCCGACGGCACGTACCGCCGTGGCAAGCCAAGCCCCCTGAAACCCGCCGTGGACGGCGCCCTGGAACGTCCCGGGCACACCGTGGAGAACGTGGTTGTGGTCAAGCGCAACGGCGAACCGGTCGAATGGACCGAAGGCCGGGACGTGTGGTGGGAGGACGTCGTCGAACCGGCTTCCGAGGAGCACACCGCCGAGGGACACGATTCCGAGCATCCGCTCTTCATCCTCTACACCTCAGGGACCACCGGGAAGCCGAAGGGCATCCTGCACACCACCGGCGGTTTTCTCACCCAGACGGCGTTCACCCAGAAAAACACCTTCGACCTGCACCCCGAGACCGACGTTTTCTGGTGCACCGCGGATATCGGCTGGGTCACGGGCCACAGCTACGTCGCCTACTCCCCGCTGGTCAACGGCGCCACGCAGCTGATGTACGAGGGCACTCCGGATACCCCGCACCAGGGCCGCTGGTGGGAGCTGGTCGAGAAGTACAAGGTCTCGATCCTGTACACCGCGCCCACAGCCATCCGTACCTTCATGAAGTGGGGCCGCGACATCCCCGCGAAGTTCGACCTTTCCTCCATCCGCGTCCTCGGCTCGGTCGGCGAACCCATCAACCCCGAAGCGTGGATGTGGTACCGGGAAATCATCGGCGGCAACGGAGGACGCTCGGAAACCCGCGCACCGATCGTCGACACCTGGTGGCAGACCGAAACCGGCGCGCACATGATCGCCCCGCTGCCCGGCGTCACGGCGTGCAAACCGGGCTCCGCGCAGGTCCCCATGCCCGGCATCGCGGTGGACGTCGTTGATGAGATGGGCCAGTCCGTCCCCAACGGCTCCGGAGGCTACCTTGTGATCCGCGAGCCCTGGCCGGCGATGCTCCGCGGAATCTGGGGTGACCCGGAGCGGTACAAGGACACCTACTGGTCCCGGTTCGACAACATGTATTTCGCGGGCGACGGCGCCAAACGGGACGAGGACGGCGACATCTGGCTGCTCGGCCGGGTGGATGACGTCATGAACGTCTCCGGTCACCGCCTGTCAACAACGGAAATCGAGTCGGCGCTGGTGAGCCACCCGTCCGTGGCGGAGGCCGCCGTCGTCGGTGCATCGGACGAGACCACCGGTGAAGCGGTGGTTGCCTTCGTAATCCTGCGTGGCTCAGCGGTTCAGGACGACGACGTCGTCACCACCCTGCGCAACCACGTCGCCAAGGAGATCGGACCGATCGCGAAGCCGCGCAACATCCTGGTGGTTCCGGAGCTGCCCAAGACACGCTCGGGCAAGATCATGCGCCGCCTGCTGAAGGACGTCGCGGAGGGCCGCGAGGTGGGCGATGCCACCACGCTGTCCGATCCGACAATCATGCAGCAGATCGCCGCGTCACTGCGTAAGTAGGGTCCTGCCGGATCCCTGTCGCCCGGCCGCCGCTTCACTCGAAGCGAACGCCGGGCGACAGGACTGTGAGCTGGGTCAAGCAGGCCTGTGACGTTGCCGGGAAAAAGTGGCCGCGCCGGGCGGGCGGCGAGGACAATTTCGAATCGTGTCCACCTCTACCGCATCCCGCCCGACGCCGGCCGTCCGCCCCGGAATGGCCCGGAAGACCGCTGCCGCGTCCTTCGTGGGAACATCCCTTGAGTCCTACGACTTCTACGTTTTCGGCACCGCCGCCGCACTTGTCTTCAACGAGGTCTTCTTCGCCGCGCAGGACCCGCTCGCCGGCACCCTGTCGGCGTTCCTGATCTTCGCGATGGGCTTCGTCGCCCGTCCGCTCGGGGCCATCCTGTTCGGTCACCTTGGTGACCGGATCGGCCGGAAGAAAACCCTCATCTGGACCATCCTGCTCATGGGCCTCGCCACGGGCTCCGTGGGTCTTCTTCCCGATTACAGCGTCATCGGCGTGTGGGCGCCCATCATCCTGACCGTCCTGCGCCTGCTCCAGGGCCTGTCGCTGGGAGGTGAGTGGGGCGGATCGATTCTGATCGCCACCGAACACGCGAGCGAACGCAAGCGCGCACTGTACGCGGCCATCCCCCAGTTGGGCTCCCCAGTGGGCACCATGCTGATCTCGCTGATCTTCCTCATCCTGGCCGTAACCGTTCCGGACGTCATGAGCACGTGGGGCTGGCGCATCCCGTTCCTGCTCGCCTTCCCCTTCCTCGCCGTCGCCCTCTACCTTCGCCTCGCGATCGACGAGACGCCGGTCTTCCGGACCACACAGAAGGTGCGCGTACCGCTGCTGAGCGTGCTGCAGTCCCAGCCGGCCGCCGTCGTTGTGGCCATTGCGTCAGCCGTCCTCGGCATCGGCTCCTACTTCCTCATGGTTTCCTACACGCAGGCGTACGGGACCGAGCGGCTGGGCCTGTCGGAAGCAACGGTGCTGAACGCGGCGCTCATCGGTTCGTTGCTGCAGTTGGCGACCATTCCGGCTTTCGGCTGGCTGGCCATGAAGATCGGTTCGGCGAAGGTCGTGGCGGGCGGTGCCGTTGGCACCGCGCTGATCAGCTTCCCGCTGTACTGGGTCATCAGCATTGCGGACGCCCCCCTGTATGTCGCGGCGATTCTGCTCGGCGGAATCCTGCCGACCGCCAGCTGGGCTGCTCTCGGAGGACTCATGGCCGACCTCTTCGAACCGAGCACCAGCTTCACCGCCCTGTCCTTCTCCTACAGCATCGCCGCGATCGTCGCCGGTTTCGCGCCGTCGATCACCCAGGCCTTCGGCGAGGCGACAGACGGCGCGTGGTGGCATCCCGGCGTCGTACTGGCGCTCATGAGCATCGTGACGGTTGCCGGCGCGACGGCGGCAGCACGCCTGCGCCGGCCTGCGCTGACGAGCGACTGACGCCCGGCGCACCCAGCGGGGCGCAACCCCCGCATCAGGCATAGTTAAGCCATGGCGACCACTACCCTGCTGATCCTCAACGGCCCGAACCTGAACCTGCTTGGCACCCGGGAGCCGGGCGTGTACGGATCACACACGCTCGACGATGTGGAGGAGCTCTGCGCTTCGGCCGCCGGTGCACACGGGTGGGCCGTCAACTGCAGGCAGTCCAATCATGAGGGCGAGCTGGTTGACGCCATCCAGCGTGCTGCGGGAACGGCGGACGGGATCATCATCAACGCCGCCGCCTATACCCACACCTCGGTTGCGCTGCGGGATGCGATCAGCGCAGTAAACCTGCCGACCGTCGAGGTGCACATCAGCAACGTGCACCAGCGGGAGGAGTTCCGGCATCACTCCTATCTGTCGGCGGTGGTCGACGCTGTCATCGTGGGGGCGGGCGTGGACGGCTACCGGTTGGCCGTTGACCACCTTGTCCGGAAACTGACGCGGCAGGACCTGATGACCGGCGGTTATGAGGCACGATAGACCTATGACGGAAATCACCTCAATCGACAGCGTTGTCGATGGCGCCGAAAATGCTCCCATGCTTCAGGTGAAGAACCTGGCAGTCAGCTTCCGCACTACCTACGGCGAGGTATCCGCCGTCGAGGACGCCAGCTTCACTCTCCACCGGGGAAAGACGCTGGCGATCGTGGGCGAGTCAGGTTCCGGGAAATCGACGACGGCGATGGCCTGCATCGGGCTTTTGCCCGGCAACGGGCGGGTCACCCGCGGCAGCATCCTGTTCGAGGGCCGCGATCTGGTCCCGCTCCCCGAATCGGCGATGCGCAGCATCCGGGGCCGCGCGATCGGGCTGGTACCACAGGATCCCATGTCCAACCTCAACCCGGTGGCCAAGATCGGCACGCAGGTGGCCGAGACGCTGATGGTCCATGGCCTGGCGAACAAGAAAAACGTCAAGGAGCGCGTGGTCGAGGTGCTGTCTGCGGCAGGCCTGCCCGATGCCGCCGACCGTGCCAAGCAGTACCCGCACGAGTTCTCAGGCGGCATGCGCCAGCGCGCGCTGATCGCCATCGGTCTGGCGTGCCGTCCGCGTTTGCTGATCGCCGATGAGCCCACCAGCGCCCTCGACGTCACCGTGCAGCGCACCATCCTGGACCAGCTCGATTCCATGACCGAGCAGCTCGGAACCTCTGTCCTGCTGATCACCCACGACCTGGGTCTGGCAGCTGAACGCGCGTCGGAGCTCGTGGTGATGCACCGCGGCCGTGTTGTGGAGACCGGCCCCGCCGCGCAGCTCCTCAATGATCCCCAGCACCCCTACACACGGTCTCTCGTCCGGGCTGCGCCGAGCGTAGCGGCTGTCCGGCTGCGCCCCGGTGCGTATCACGAGGACGCCGCGAAGCGCACAGCCGCGGCGCAGGCCGCCTTCCAGGAGCATCAGGCGGACGCCGAGTCGGTCGAGGAAGCGGCTCCTACCGACAATATCGTCGAGATCCGTGACCTGACCAAGATCTACAAGCGACGCGGCAGCTCCGAGGATTTCTACGCCGCGAAGAACGTCACGCTGGACATCCCGCGCGGGCAGACCGTCGCAATCGTGGGTGAGTCCGGATCAGGCAAAACGACGACGGCGCGCATGCTCCTCAAGCTGATCGAACCCACATCCGGCACCATGACCTTCGACGGCATGGACGTGGCAACCCTCGACAAGGCGCACCTCGACGACTTCCGGCAGCGCGTGCAGCCGGTGTTCCAGGACCCGTACTCGTCGCTGAACCCGATGTTCACCATCGAGCGCATCGTGGAGGAGCCCCTCAACGCGTACAAGCGTGGTTCGAAGAAGGAGCGCTCTGCCCGGGTTCGGGAGCTGATGGACCAGGTGGCTCTGCCCCACAACGCCCTGCGGCGCTACCCGTCGGAGCTGTCCGGCGGTCAGCGCCAGCGCGTCGCCATCGCCCGCGCCCTGGCGTTGAAGCCCGAACTGATCGTGTGTGATGAGCCCGTCTCGGCCCTCGACGTGCTGGTCCAGGCGCAGATCCTCAAGCTTCTGGGCGACCTGCAGTCCCAGATGGGTTTGAGTTACCTGTTCATTTCCCACGACCTCGCCGTGGTCCGGCTCATCTCGGACTATGTGTGCGTCATGAAGGACGGCGAGCTGGTTGAAGCTGCGAGTTCCGAGGAAGTGTTCCAGAACCCCCGCCACCCCTATACCCGGAAGCTTTTGGCCTCCATCCCGGGCAACGAACTGAACATCGCCTGAGCCCCCGGATCCACCACGGTACGACGGCGGCCGGTCACCCTCCCTTGGAGAGGTGACCGGCCGCCGTCGTACTTTCAGGCCTCGGGGCTACTTTTGCCGGGTCTTCGGGTCCAGTGCCTCGCGCAGCGACTCTCCCAGCAGGGTGAACCCGAGCGCGGTGATGGCGATACACGCACCGGGCAGGAACGCCAGATGCGGTGAGGACGCCAGTTCTGCCTGCGCGTACGTGAGCATGCGGCCCCATTCAGCTGTCTGCGGGAGCCCGCCGCCGAGTCCGAGGAAGGACAGGGCAGCGGCATCGATGACGGCGGTGGCGAGGGACAGCGTCGCCTGCACAATCACCGGACCGACGCTGTTGGGAAGCAGGTGGCTCATCGTGATGGTGCGTTTGCTCAGGCCGAGTGTCTGCGCGGCGAGAATGTAGTCCGACCCACGCTGCGAGAGCATGGAGGACCGGAGCAGGCGGGCGAAGATCGGCAACTGCGAAACACCGATCGCGATCATCACCGCATACGGCCCCTGCCCCAGTATCGCCGCGATGCTCACAGCGAGCAGCAGGTTCGGGACCGACAGCAGGATGTCCACAAAGCGCATGATGACGCTGTCCACCCAGCCGCCCAGCCCTCCGGCCAGTAGCCCCAGGAGCATTCCACCAGCCAGACCGATCGCGGTCGAAATGACACCGATCAGCAACGAGGCCTGCGCACCCCAGATCAGTTTGCTGAGCACATCGCCGCCGAAGCGGTCGAGCCCCAGGGGATATTCCGGCAGCTCACCCGGTCCGGGAATGTTGATGGGTGTGATCTGCGTACGGCCGGGCAGCGCTTCCCCGCCATAGGGCGCCAGAATAGGCGCCAGTGCGGCGACCAGCAGGAACAACCCGATGATGACGGCACCGGTGATGGCTTGCGGGTTCCGGCGCAGCCTGTGGAATGCGTCTTTCCAGAGACCGGTTCCGCCGCCTTCTTCAAGGGTTGGCTCCGTGGTGGGAGAGGTTGGCCCGCCCGCGGCGGGAGGCAAGACAGTACTCATTGCACACGCACCCTTGGATCGATGATGGTGTAGGAGATGTCAACGAGGAGGTTGATCAGCGCGTACAGGATGGCGATGAAGATGATGAAGCCCTGCAGCACCGGGTAGTCGAGTTCGAAGATGGCGTCGCGGAGAAAACGTCCAATGCCGTTGAACGCAAATACGGTCTCGGTAAGAACCGCACCTGAAATCAGCAGACCGGTCTGCAGACCGATCGTCGTCACAACAGGCAGCATGGCGTTGCGCAGGATGAAGCGGCTGCGGATTGTCTTCTCCATCAGGCCCTTTGCGCGTGCCGTCCGCACGTAGTCAGCGTTCTGCACTTCCAGCACTGAAGCACGCGTGATGCGCACAATGATGGCAAGCGGGATGGTTCCGAGGGCCAGCCCCGGAAGGATCAGGTGCTGGAAGGCGTCCCACGCGGCGTCGTACTCTCCCGTGAGGATGCCGTCCAGGACGTAGAAGTCCGTGAAATGGGTGGCGTTGATCCGGGGATTCTGCCGTCCGTCCGGGGGCAGGATGGGCCACTGGATGGCGAACAGGTACTTCAGGATGAACGCCAGGAAAAACACCGGGATGGTAATCCCGATCAGGCTGAGGACCACCGAACCATGGTCCAGCACCCGCCCGTAATGGCGCGCTGCGAGGTAGCCCAGCGGGATACCGATGCCGATCGCGAAGATCAGCGCGACGATGCTGAGTTCGATGGTTGCCGGGAAGCGGGTGGCGAACTCGGTGAGGACCGGCCGGCCGGTGATGATTGACGTACCGAAATCACCCTGGAGCAGTTTCCCCATGTAGGTGAAGTACTGAAGAATCAACGGCTGGTCGAACCCATACAGTTCGTTGACGCGGGCGACCGCCTCGGGGGTTGCCCGCTCTCCCAGCAGAGCTGTGGCCGGACCGCCCGGCAGTGCTCTCACCCAGAGGAATAGCAGGACGGACAGTCCAAACAGGGTGGGAACCAGCAGGGCAAGACGTTTACCAATGACGCGAAGCACAGTGTCCTTTCAACAGTGCGGTACCCAAGCGAACGAGTGCAGACAAAAGCGGAGGGACCCGCGTGACCGGCCCCTCCGCCAATGTTGTTACTCGCTCAGTTCGATCATGTTGAAGACTTCGTCATTGACCGGGCTCGCCGGGTAGGACTCCACCCGCGGAGCAAAGGCCAACGACGGCGCCGGATGCGCCAGCGGGATCGCCGGGTTGAACTCCGCAATCTGCTCGTTGATCTCCTCGTACATTTCGGTCTGTTCCTCGCGGTCGGTCATGCCGCGGGCCTCGCTCAGTGCGTCGAAGAGCTCGGGGTTGTCGAAACCGAACTCCATCTTTTCCTGACCGAAGAAGACGCCGATGAAGTTGTCGGTGTCGTTGTAGTCGCCGGTCCAGCCGAGCAGGTGCAGTCCGTGGTCCTCCGAGCCCTGGATACGGTCCAGGTAGTCAGGCGTCCAGACATCGGGCGCCGGAGTGACGGTGATGCCTACCTCTTTCAGCTGGGCGCTGATGTTGGTGAAGACCTGCTCAGGAGTCGGCATGTAGGGGCGGGAAACGTCCGTTGGGTAGTTGAACTGGACCTCGAACCCGTCCGGGTACCCGGCTTCAGCGAGCAGTTCCTTTGCACGCTCAGGATCGTACTCGTACGTGGTGACGTCCTCGTTGTACCCGTCCACGACATCCGGGATGAACTGGGTGGCCAGCTGGGTGCCCTCGGGCAGCGTCTGGTCGATCAGGGCCTGCTTGTCGATTGCGTGGTGGATGGCCTGGCGTACCAGCGGATCGCTCAATTCTTCGACAGCGTGGTTGATGCCGAGGTAGAGGATCGTGAACGGATCGCGCTGGACGATCTTGAAGCCGTCGTCCTCCAGGACCGGAATATCGGCCGGTGCCACGAGGTCGAAGCCGTCGATGGTTCCAGCCTGCAGGGCCTGCGTACGGGCCTGCGGGTCATCGATGATACGGAAGATTACGTTCTGGACATCTCCCTGCTCGCCCCAGTATTCGTCGTAGGCGGAGATAGTGAGGTCCTCGCCGACGTTCCAGGAGTCGAACTTGAATGGGCCGGTGCCAACCGGGTGCCCCTCCGCGTACTCGCTCAGCTGGGGTGCCTCCGCGGAGCCGCCGATGTCATCGGCGTTGTACTCCTGCAGCGCGGTGGGGCTCTGCATGGCGAATGCGGGAAGCGAGAGCGCTGGGACGAAGCCTGCGAACGGCTTTGCCAGCGTGACGGTGACCTCCTGGTCGCCGTTCACCTCGCAGGACTCGTAGACAGCGGCTTCCGGTGAGTCTGCAAAACCGCGGAAGAGGTTGTTGTAGTAGTAGGACACCGACGGCGCCTGGGCCAGGCCGGTGAAGTTATACCAGCGGTCGAAGTTGAAGCAGACAGCTTCGGCGTTGAACTCAGTGCCGTCGTGGAAGGTGACGCCTTCCCTCAGCTGGAACGTAGTGGAGAGTCCGTCCTCGGACGTCTCCCAGGACTCGGCCAGCAGTGGCGCCGGGTCAGCAGTCCCGGGCTCCACGCCGACGAGACCTTCAAAGATCTGCCGGCTGACGCGGAAGGACTCGCCGTCGCTTGCGAATGCCGGGTCAAGCGATGCCGGGTCGGACGATGCAGCGAACACGAAGGTCGAGTCAACAGCTTCCGCATCTCCTGTGCTGCCGCCTTCTTCACGATCGCTCTGGACGCAACCGCTGAGCAGCATGGCGCTGATTGCGGCGCCGGCAGTGAAGGCGGCAGCACGCTTCCTTGTGGGATGCGTCCCCCGCGCCGTTTTGCTTGTGAACATTGAGGCTCCTGGTGATCTGGTACCGGTCGGACACGTCACTGTGTCCGTGTGGCGCACGGCATGCCGTGTTACCTAATGTGACGAGCCTAACTCTCAGCATTGACGCTCGCAGTATTTCCCGCCAGCAAGCCATCACGATTTGATTACGCGGTCGGTATCCCGATCAGTCGGAGAATGTTGCAGGGTTAGCGTTCGGTGCACTGCCCGGCGGATACGGTCTCGTTGAGTGCCGGGGATTGTTCGACGACGGGGCGGAGTTCGTCAAGCGTGAGCGCGTACCCCACGGGGAGATCGGCAGTGGATTTGGCGAAGATGAGGCCGGCAACCCGCCCCTGCATGTCCAGCAACGGCCCTCCGGAGTTCCCCTGCTGGACGTTGGCGGCGAGCGAGTAAACGTTGATCGCCGTCGGGTCGGCACCGTAGATGTTCTCAACGAGCACGTCGGAACGGTTCTGTACGCTGGCCGGCTGAATCTGGAACGGCCCGCCGGCGGGATACCCCGCGAAAGCGGCGGTGGCGCCTGTCTCGAGCCCTTCACCGAGCACAAGCGGCGCACGGTCGAGTCCGTCCACCGCAATCACGGCGAGATCCCTGACCGGGTCGAAGTAGACAACATTGCCGGGCATGGCGTCCTCACCCGGTACCTCCACCACCGGCTGGTTCACACCGGCGACTACGTGGGCGTTGGTGACCACCCTGCCGGGTGCGATGACGAAACCTGACCCGGTCTGGTTCTGGCCGCATTGGAACGCCGTACCTGCAATCCGCAGGACGGACTGCGAGGCAGCGGCAAGCTCCGGCGTATCCACGGACGCGTCCGGTACCGGAGCGGGTGTGGCCGGCGCCACGCCCTCGAGGAGGGTGGGAATCCCGTCGGCCACCGCGATGGAACGGATCTCCGCCATCCAGGCGCGCACCGGCGACGGCGTCAGGACATCGATGCTGTCCAGCACCTTCGACGACGCGATCGCCTGGGACAGGAATGGCACTCCCATGGTGCTGATGCTGAACGCGAGCATGGAGAGCACGAGCGCCGCTACAACAACGTTCGTGGCGCCGCCTAGCAGACGGTCTACGACGCGCACGGGAACCGAGCCCGCCCTGCTACTGAGTGCGCGCCCCAAACCGGCGCCCAGCGCCTGCCCGATGATGACCAGGATCAACGCAGTGGCTATCACCGCTGCCAGCCGCCAGGCGTCTTCTGATACCCAGGCGCTTACCAGCGGAATGGCGAAGAAGGCAGCAACGGCACCGGCAGCGAACCCGATGATCCCGCCGAGGGTAACGAGGAAGCCGTTCTTCAGCCCTGTAATCAGGTAGCCGATCAGCATCAGGATCAGGATGATGTCCAGGAGCGTAAAGCCGAACACTCCACTCCCCTCTCAGGAAGCGCGGCACTTCCCCTGCTGAGCTTCGATTCTACGGTCCCGGGCTGACAGTCCGCCGAGCGGCTCGGCGTGATTTCCCCTACCCCATGGGCGAACACGCGTGTAGCAGGTGTCACAACGTCTCTGCGTACGGCAAGATGGGAAAAGACGGGAAACTGGCTGGTTTGCATCATACATAGGAGATTTCATGGATATCGAGGTACTGCGCAGGGCGCCCCTATTCGCTTCGTTGGGCGACGAGGTCTTTGCGGCACTCACTGACGAGCTGACCGAAGTGGATCTGTCCCGCGGCGCGTCGGTCTTCCGGGAGGGCGACCAGGGCGACCAGCTCTACTTCATCGTCTCCGGAAAGATCAAGCTGGGCCGCACCGCGCAGGACGGACGCGAGAACCTGCTTGCAATCCTCGGCCCCGGCGAGCTGTTCGGTGAGATGGCCCTGTTCGACCCCAGCCCGCGCACCGCGACGGCCACGGCTGTGTCAGAAACCCGCCTCGCAGGACTCAAGAACGAGAACCTCCGCGCGCTGCTGGAGACCCGGCCCGAGGTGTCTGCCCAGCTGCTGCAGGCTCTGGCCCGCCGGTTGCGCCGCACCAACGAGTCCCTCGCAGACCTCGTCTTTTCCGACGTTCCGGGGCGCGTGGCCAAGGCCCTGCTCGACCTCGCGGACCGCTTCGGCCGGCCCGCGACGGACGGCATCCTCGTGGCGCATGAACTCACCCAGGAAGAGCTCGCACAACTCGTTGGAGCCTCCCGTGAAACGGTGAACAAGGCCCTCGCGGAGTTCGTGCAGCGCGGCTGGCTGCGTCTGGAGGCACGCGCCGTCGTCATCCTCGACATCCAGCGCCTGCGCCAGCGGAGCCGCTAGGCCTTCAGCTTTCACCCTCGGAACTTTCGGGCAGATCGGGGGAATTCGGAGGCCGCGATGCCGCCGGACATGCACAAAAGCTCCCACCAGTACGACGGCGGGTGGTCACCATGGGACCACCCGCCGTCGACGTCTCAGCACCTCATCATCCGTAACTTCCGGGCAGATCAGGCGATTTCCCAACGGTCGGAGTCACCTAAGCTGCGCAAAACTTCGTGAGATCCCGGGCGCCATCCTTGCCGTAGAAGAGCTTTCCGTACCTTCGAAACGACTCGCCAACCGCCCTCCTGCAGATCAAGCCGGTTCAGTTTCACTTGAGCCCATTCAATCTCCGCAACCTTTGCGTCCCGTGCCATGTCCCTGGCTTGCTGCTCAGACGTCAGGTGATGCTCGCCGTCGTATTCGATGCAGGTCCTGAATGCCTCACAGCCAAGATCAGTCCAGGCGATGATTTCCCGAGCGGGGTCGCGCAGCGGGTAGTTCACCACAAACTCGGGCAAGCCTGCGTCCTCGAGGATCAAGCGCACAAGCGTCTCTGGAGGAGAATCAACACCGACACGCAAACGATCGAAGGAGCGGACGTGCTCGCTCACAATCTGGTCACCGGCCACCACGAGATCCTCGAGAGAGAGCAGCGTTGCGAGATCGAGCCACGTTCGTCACCGACAAGCCGTCGATCTCAACCACGTCCCTTTCTGAGACGTCGAGCCGGTGTCCTGTCACTCCCTCCCTTCCTGCGGGGTGCGGCCGACTGCTTGCCCCGGGACAGGTGCAAGCTCTCCCGCGAGATCCACGGCGGCAGGTGAATCCCGTGGATATCCGCCGCAGTGGTATGCGAGACGAAACTTCCCGGGAGTAGGTCTACATATGGCCGGCAACGCGACAGCACGGGTTGGGTAACACCGGCCGGAATTCGGACTTCCCGACTGGGTGTGTTCAGGTCCTTAGCACGGGTTCGACTTCTCGACAGGTCCGCGCTGAGAGCCTCTCGCAACGTAAACGACCGGGCAGCCAGTTCCTCAGGCAGGGGCGTGCGTCTGGGCATGGTCCATCTCAGCGCATTCGGCATCCCCTGCGTGCTGGCTATCCACAGCCGGGAACTTTCCGTAGGTCAGGCGGGTTACGGCGCAGGGAAGCCACCATAGGTGCGCGAAAGTTCCAGGGGAGGGAGAACGACGATGGCGGCTACCGGCCGCGCTGCTCGGAACCTTCCGTGGCGGTTGAGCACTCGACTTCAATCTTGGGTTCCCCGTCCGCCTCGATCAGGCGAGGCGAATATACCTTCATGGGCCGCTTGTGGGACAGGTAGGCGATACAGCCGCGCGAGGAACCGATTTTCTCGAGGATCAGTTCAACGGCGGGAACGGTCAACTCGCTCAAGGTCCGACCGACGGTGTTCGGCTGGCCGATCTCATCGCCGAGTGCGGTGGTGTTCCGCTGCATGATCTCCTCAGCGGACCACCGCCACTGCCCCCAGACACCCTTGCTCGCGAGCAGGGTGGGCTCCTGATTCACCGGCTGTGCCGCCGCGAAGTACCGGGTATCGAAGCGGCGATGCGCGAAGTCGGGGCTGAGCCAGGCCGACAGCGGCTTGATGAGGTCAGTGCGCACGCCCAGTCCGCGCTTACCGAGGATCTCAGCGAAGGTCTTGTCACCGGCCGCCATGGCTTCTCGTGCCTCCATCCACTGGGGATGTCGGGTTCCCTCAATCAGGCTCGAAGCGTCCGGTCCCGCCAACAGGACGCCGGTTTCCTCGAACAGCTCCCGGATCGCGGCAACAACAAAGCGCCGGGCGACATGATGATCGTCCGTGGCAAGCGCCGCGGCCCACTGGGCGGGTGAGGGACCAAACCAGGTGATGTGGTCGTCGTCGCTCTCTTCCACGCTGCCGCCCGGGAACGCCACCACCCCGAGCGGCGATTCCCCGCGGCGATACGAGAGGTACACCTCGGTGCCCGCCGGAGCGTCACGAATCAACACGACCGACGACGCCGGTCGCGGCTTCATGGGGGTGCGCTCGCCGTGATCAATCCAACTGCGTGCGGCGCCCTGCTGCTCGTCCGGGACTGGAAACAACCTGGTGCTTGAACGATTCACGAAACTAGATGAACTCCGCGATAATTTCGACTTCGACGGGCGCATCCAATGGTAGTACGGCAACCCCGACGGCGGAACGTGCGTGTGCGCCCGCTTCGCCGAAGACCTGCCCGAGCAGCTCGGAAGCTCCGTTGATCACCCCGGGCTGGCCAGTGAAGGAGGGGTCGGATGCTACGAAACCGACGACCTTGACGATCCGGCTAACCCGGTCCAGATCCCCAATCTGGGACTTCACGGCGGCAAGGGCATTGACAGCACAGGTCGCCGCATAAGCCTTGGCCTGCTCCGCGCCTATATCACCACCGACCTTGCCCGTTGCTGGGAGTTCGCCGTTAATAAAGGGAAGCTGCCCCGAGGTGTAGACGTGGTTGCCTGACACGACCGCGGGGATATAGGCCGCCACCGGGGCTGCCACCGCCGGAAGGGTGATCCCCAGCTCCTGGAGCCTGCTCTCGACAGCGGAGACCGCTTCATTCGCGCTGGTCATGAGGCGTTCTTCTCACGCTTGAGGTATGCAACGAGGCCGTTACCCTCAGGCCCTGGCACCACCTGTACCAGCTCCCAGCCATCCTCACCCCATTGGTCGAGAATTTGCTTGGTCGCGTGGATGATGAGCGGAATTGTGGCGTACTCCCATTTGGTCATGACTCACAGGGTAGCGCGTGCTAGTAAACTGGAATACATGGCTGCTCGTAAATCACCTTTCTTTGACACGGCAACCACCCTTGGGAAAATCATTGCATTTCTTGGAATCAGTGGATTGAGCGGGGTGCTTGCTGCGGGCCTTCTGGTGCCCGTAGCTGCTGCTGCCGGTACCGGAGCATCCGCTTCGATCCAGTTCTTCGAGAATCTTCCGGCTGAGCTTGAGCGCGGCGCGCTCGCGCAGCCCTCCAAGATTGTCGCCTCCGACGGCTCACCGATCGCCACCCTGTACGAGGAGAACCGCCAGCCCGTAACGCTGGATGAGGTCTCCGAAAACATGACGGATGCGCTGATCGCTATCGAGGACGATCAGTTCTACAACCATGGCGGCGTAGACCTGCAGGGCATCATCAGCGCTGCAATCAGCAACATCAGCAGCGACACCACCCGCGGCGCCTCAACCATCACCCAGCAGTACGTCAACAACGTGCTCATCGACGCCAGCATGCAGAGCGGCGGGGACATCACCTTCAGCGGACAGAAGACTCTGGGCGACAAGATCCGCGAGGCCAAGCTCGCTATCGCTGTGGAGAAGGAGCTGAGCAAGGAGGAGATCCTGGCCGGCTACCTCAACATCGTGCCGTTCACCGGCAACACCTACGGGGTTCAGGCTGCGTCCAAGTACTTCTTCAACGTCGAGGCCAAGGACCTGAACATCCAGCAGGCCGCCCTCCTCGCCGGAGTGGTCAACGGTCCCACCTTCTACAGCCCCGAGTTGTACCCGGAGCGTTCGCTCGAGCGCCGCAACCTGGTAATCGGCCGCATGCTTGAGACCGGAAAGATCACGCAGGAAGAGCACGACGCCGCAGTCGCGTCTGATCTGGGCCTCGCCATCACCCCGGTCCTCAACGGATGTGTCGGCGCTGAGCAGGCACCCTACTTCTGCGATTACGTCACCCACCTGGTCCTCAACGATCCGGCCTACGGCGAAACCCGCGAAGATCGCGAGAAGTTGCTGTATCGCGGCGGCCTCACCATCAAGACAACCCTCGACGCCCGCGCGCAGGCCGCTGCCCAGACCGCTATCAACGAGACCGCGAACCGGGAAACCACCGACGCTGCGGTGGGCCACTCGATGGTGAGCATGCAGCCCGGGACCGGAAAGATTCTGGTCATGGCACAGAACACGCGCTTCATGCCGGGCGAGACCGCAGGTGACTCCGTGCTCAACTTCAACGTCGATCAGTACGCAGGCGGAGATCCAAACAAGCCGCTCGGCGGCCTCGGCGGCTACCAGCCCGGATCAACGTTCAAGCCCTTCGTGGTCGCGGCCTGGCTTGAGGACGGCCGTTCCCTCGGCACCGTCGTGGACGGCAGCAAGAGGAAATACGAGCAGGGGGAAACCTGGGAGGCCAGCTGCCTGCCCGGTGGAGAATACGTCCTTCCCGATGCCGAAGGTTACGAACCGCAGAACTACGGCGATATCAACTACGGCAACTACACGGTGCTTGAAGGGCTCGCGCAGTCCTACAACACCGTGACCATGTACACCGCGAAGCAGGTTGACCTCTGCAAGCCCTTCGAGATCGCGTCGAAGCTGGGCGTGCACGACGGCAAGAGCGCCAGCGGCGAATACTCGCCTCTGCAGATCCAGCCCTCTGCCCTGATCGGTGGTGGCAGCGAGGTTGCTCCCATCTCGATGGCAACGGCGTTCGCCGCGCTCGCGGCTGAGGGCCTGACCTGCGAGCCCCTGGCTCTCGTAGAGGTCACCGCCGTCGACGGCACCACCTTCCCCGTACCGGAACCCAAGTGCGAGCAGGTCATCCCGAAGGAGCTGGCTCGCGGCGTCAACTACGCCACTCAGGAAGTGATGGAGCGTGGCTCAGGTCAGCTGCTGGAGTTCGGTGACATTCCGATGGCCGGCAAGACCGGTACCAACGATGCCCGGTCGCAGACCTGGTTCGTGGGTTACAACTCGGCGATGGCCACCGCGAGCTGGGTTGGCAACTGGAAGGAAAACAGCACCTCGCTGTCTGCCCTCAAGATCGGTGGACGGGTGTATGACGAGATTGACGGCGCGTTCGTTGCCGCACCGTCCTGGGCGCGCTACATGGAGCAGATTCAGGGTTCGTACAAGCCGAAGCCGTTCGCTGACCCGCCGTCCAGAATGACCGCCAACCGCCCGATGGAGCGTCCGCGGCCCGATCAGTCGTCGAACAATTCGGGCGACAATGGGAACGGTGTTGGAAACGGCAACGGCAATGGTGGAGGCAACGGCTGATCGTGGGGACAACTAAAGCGAGATCGCGCACCGGCGCTGCCGTCACGCTCGGTCTGACCGCGGCGACCGGCGTCGCCACTTTAGGCTACGCCGCGCTGGTCGAAAGGAACCTGTTCGGCCTCCGCACCGAGACCCTCGCAATCCTTCCCCCGCGCAGTCGGCCGCTTCAGATCCTGCATCTGTCGGACATCCATATGGTTCCCCGCCAGGAAGCGAAGTCCAGATGGCTGCAGGAGCTGGCCGATCTGAAGCCCGACCTCGTGGTCAACACGGGTGACAACCTCAGCCACCCCAAGGCCGTGACTCCCCTGCTGGAAGCGCTGGAACCCCTTCTGGATTTCCCCGGTGTCTTCGTGCCCGGATCCAACGATTACTACGCTCCAAGCCTGCAGAATCCGTTCAGGTACCTTGGCGGACCGTCATCGCACAATGGAAGCAAGCCGCCGAAGGAACTGCCCTGGCAGCAGATGTTCGCCCGGTTCGGCGCTGCCGGCTGGGTTGACCTCACCAACCGGTGCCAGTCAGTTGCTGTCCGCGGAGTGCGCCTCGATCTCAGCGGCGTCGATGATCCGCACCTGAATCGGGACAGGTTCGTCGGGTTCCCCTCGGGAAGCAGCACCGCAGCCGAGGCACCGCATCTCCGTGTCGGCGTCGCGCATGCCCCGTACCAGCGTGTCCTCGACGCCTTCACCAATGGCGGAGCGGATCTGATCCTCGCCGGTCACACGCACGGCGGTCAGGTATGCGTACCCGGCTACGGCGCGCTCGTGAGCAACTGCGACCTGCCAACCTGGCGTGCGCGGGGCCTGACCCGGTGGGAGAACAACGGCAGGGCTGTCCCGCTGAATGTTTCCGCCGGCATTGGAACGTCGCGGTTTGCTCCAGTCCGTTTCGCGTGCCGCCCCGAAGCAGTATTGCTGACGCTTACGTCCCGCTGAGTGCTGGGTACCCACCGGCACTCCTGACGGGCGTCAAGCTCGGCCTGACATAGGATTGTTGCTGGGGGACACGAAATAATCGCCTCCCTCCTATCTTCAACTTTCGAGGGAAGAGCATGCCGACGCAAACAACGCTGTGGGAGTCTCTCAGCCGGTTGTACCCGCATCTGAAGCCGATCATTCCGCGGTTGGTTCTCGGGCTCATCGCCGCGCTCGGGGCCAGCATCATGGTCCTGGCCATCCCGCAGGTGTTCCGGGTGCTCGTCAACGACGCCCTTGCCGAAGGGCAGTCCACCTCCACCGTGTGGATTGCGTCCGGGATCGTGCTCCTGCTCGGGGTGCTCGAAGCAGCGTTCGTCGCGCTGCGGCGGTTTTTCGTCATCAATCCCGCCACCACCGTCGAAACCAATCTGCGCACCTCGTTCTACCGGCACCTGCAGAACCTTGCCGTGGCTTTCCACGACCGCTGGGGAAGCGGTCAGCTGCTGTCCCGCGCGATGACCGACCTCAACCTCATGCGGCGGTGGATGGCATTCGGCGCCATCATGCTCGT
This sequence comes from Arthrobacter sp. TJ-170, assembly GCF_058269305.1. Classification (NCBI taxonomy): domain Bacteria; kingdom Bacillati; phylum Actinomycetota; class Actinomycetes; order Micrococcales; family Micrococcaceae; genus Arthrobacter; species Arthrobacter sp. TJ-170. The sequence continues at coordinate 172,031 of NZ_JBZCNL010000004.1, forward strand.
GGTCGACGCTCTCACGGTGACCGCAGGCGTGGCCATCATGTTCTTCATGAGCTGGCCCCTGGCGCTGATCTTCATTACAGCCGCGATCCCCGTGATGATCTACGGATTCCGGTTCCGCACCTCCTACAGCCGGGTTTCGCGCAAGAGTCAGGACCAGGCCGGCGATCTCGCTACCACGGTGGAGGAATCCGTCCACGGCATCCGCGTCCTGAAGGCCTTCGGGCGGAGCAGGGAAGCCCTCGACGCGTTCAGCGACCAGGCCGAGGAACTGCGTGAAACGGAGATTCACAAGGCCAGGAGCCTGGCAACGTTCTCGCTCATCGTCACGCTGCTGCCCGAGCTGGCGCTCGGTGCTTCGCTTGTGACGGGCATCCTCCTGGCCGTGAACGGCGAGGTCACCATCGGCGGCCTAGTAGCCTTCTTCGCAACCGCCGGAGTGGTCGCAGGACGGGTCGAATTCATCGGTCCCCTGCTTGCCATGACGTTCACCGCCAAGACGGCGATCGACCGGCACTACGAGGTCATGGAGTCCGAGAACACCATCACGGACCCTCCCAATCCGCGCATCCTGCATGACCCGCGGGGAGAGGTCACGTTCGACGACGTACATTTCCGCTATCCCGACGCCGAAGACACGTCAACGTCGGTCATCGACGGCGTCAACCTCACCCTGAAAGCCGGTGAAACCATGGCGCTGGTTGGTGTGACAGGCTGCGGCAAGAGCACCCTGCTCCAGCTGGTTCCCCGGCTCTACGACGTCACCGGTGGCACCATCCGGATCGATGGGATCGACCTGCGCGAACTCACCATTGAGGAACTGCGCCGGCACGTTGCAGTGGCCTTCGAGGACACTACGCTGTTCTCGAATTCAGTCCGTGAAAACGTGCTGATGGGTGCGGACGCGAGGAACGACGACGACGCCGACGCTATCCTCGCCGAGGCCCTGGATGTGGCGCAGGCACACTTCGTGTATTCCCTTCCCGACGGCGTCGACACGCTGATCGGCGAAGAAGGCCTCAGCCTCTCCGGCGGGCAGCGGCAGCGGCTTGCGCTTGCCCGTGCCATCGCTGCCAAACCGAAGGTCCTGGTCCTCGACGACCCGCTGTCGGCGCTGGACGTGCGCACCGAGGAACTGGTTGAGGAACGGCTCCGCGAAGTCCTCTCCGACACCACAACGCTGATCGTGGCACATCGCCCCTCGACGGTCGCGCTGGCCGACCGGGTGGCCCTGATGGAAAACGGACGCATCGCGGACGTCGGCAGCCACACCGAGCTGCTGGCGCGCAGTGACCACTACCGCTACGTCATCGCGAGCCTGACCGAGGAGCCGGTGGATCTGGACAGCGAGCTGGAAGAGCTGGAGCACAATGACCAGGAGGCCCGCGCATGAGTACCTCACCGAAGCCGGCCAGGATCAAGTCGTCGTCGGCCATTTCCTCCGGAGTCCACAACGAGGACGAGGTGATGCTCGACCGGGCGCAGAACAAGTCCGTCCGGTCACGGTCCTTCAAACTCCTCGGGTCGCTGATCCGTCCCAACCGCAGGCAGTTCATCTGGACCGCGTTCCTGGTGGTCTTCTCGCAGATGGCCCGGGTGGCCGGGCCCGCCATCATCGCCTTCGGTATCGACCATGCGCTTCCCTCGATGCTGCAGGGCGACTCCGGGCTGCTCTGGGCTGCGGGCATCACGTACCTCGTTGCGGCCGTGCTGGCGGCAACGCTCACCGCCGGTTATGTCCTCGCCGCAGCCAGGCTGAGCCAGGAGATGCTGCTGGACCTGCGCGTGCGCGTCTTCCGGCACACGCAGCGGCTCAGCCTGGAATTCCACGAAAAGTACACCTCCGGGCGCATTATTTCCCGCCAGACCTCCGACCTTGAGGCACTTCGCGAACTGCTCGATTCCGGCGTCAGCTCCCTGGCATCCGGCCTCATGTACATGATCTTCACCGCCGTCACCATCTTTGTGCTCGACTGGCCCACCGGGCTGCTGATCCTCGTCGCGGCCATCCCGATGACGTTCCTGGCCCGCTGGTACCAGAAGCATTCGCAGATCGCGTACCGGTCATCGCGGGTGGTCTCAGCCAAGCTGATCGTTCACTTCATCGAGACCATGACCGGTATTCGCGCCGTGAAGGCCTTCCGCCGCGAGAAGGTCAACGCGGACCGTTACGACGAGCTCGCGGAGGACTACCGCCGCGTGACGGTGCGCTCAATCAACCTCAACGGTGTCTTCCAGCCGGGGCTGGTGCTGATCGGCAACGTGACCGTGGCTGCGGTGCTGCTGTTCGGCGGTTTCCGCGTTCTCGGCGGGTCCCTGGAGATCGGCGCGCTGCTGGCCCTGCTCCTCTACAGCAAGCGTTTCTTCCAGCCGGTGGACCAGATGGCGATGTTCTACAACTCGTTCCAGTCGGCTGCCGCAGCCCTGGAGAAGGTGTCCGGGCTGCTCGAGGAGGTACCGACCGTTCGTCCTCCGAAGAACCCGGTAGTCCTGAAGAATGCAGAGGGCAGGATCGAGTTCGACGGCGTCGAGTTCCGTTACGGGGATGGCCCGGTCATCCTTCCGCGCATGGATCTCACCATTCCTGCCGGGCAGACGGTTGCGCTCGTCGGACAGACCGGTGCCGGGAAGTCGACGCTTGCCAAGGTGATTGCCCGGTTCTATGACGTCTCGACAGGACGCGTAACGCTCGACGGCGTGGACCTTCGCCAGCTCGCGCCGGAGGACCTCCGCCGCGCCGTCGTCATGGTCACCCAGGAGGCGTTCCTGTTCAGCGGCAGCGTGGCGGACAACATCGCTCTCGGCAAGCCGGAGGCGAGCCGGGAGGAGATCGAGGGAGCCGCCAGGGCGGTGGGAGCCCACGAGTTCATCACCTCGCTGCCCGAGGGCTATGACACCGATGTGAACAAGCGCGGCGGCCGGGTCTCCTCCGGGCAGCGGCAGCTCATCAGCTTCGCCCGGGCCTTCCTCGCGGACCCGGCAGTGCTGATCCTGGATGAGGCGACTTCGTCCCTGGATATCCCGAGCGAGCGGCTGGTGCAGCAGGGCCTGCAGAAGCTGCTGGGCAACCGGACCGCGCTGATCATTGCCCACCGGCTCTCGACGGTGGAAATTGCCGACCGTGTTCTGGTGGTGCACGACGGCACCGTGGTCGAGGACGGAACGCCCGCCGACCTCATCAGCGGCAACGGCCGATTCGCGACGCTGCACGCCGCGTGGCGGGACTCGCTGGTCTAGTTATGTTCCGGTGGCGAGCTGGTTCGCTCTAGTTCGTAACTGACGACTTTCTCCGTTATCCTTGAGAGGTTGCTTTCGCAGCTCTTATGGCCGTGAAAGACATCGGGGTGTGGCGCAGCTTGGTAGCGCGCGTCGTTCGGGACGACGAGGCCGCAGGTTCAAATCCTGTCACCCCGACAGAGAAAAAGGTGCCCGCTGGTGCGGGCACCTTTTGTGTTTCCGGAACGCTGTTTCCCGAATGCTCTAGACGAACTTTTCGCCCGTCAGCCGCTCGTATGCCTCGATGTAGCGGGCGCGGGTCTTCTCAACCACGTCGGCCGGCAGCGCGGGCGGTTCAGAGACGCGGTCCCAACCGGCATCGTCGGACGTGAGCCAGTCGCGCACGAACTGCTTGTCGAAGGACGGCTGCGCCTTGCCCGGCGAGTACAGCGCGGCGTCCCAGAACCGCGACGAATCCGGTGTCAGTACCTCATCCCCGAGGGTCACTTCTCCGGTGCGCGACATCCCGAACTCCACCTTGGTGTCCGCGAGGATGATCCCCCGGTCCCGCGCGATCGACTCCGCACGGGAGTAGATGTCGAGCGTCAACGAGCGCAGCTTGTCCGCGAGGTCATCGCCCACCATCATGACGACGGCGTCGTAGCTGATGTTCTCGTCGTGCTCGCCTACCTCCGCCTTGGCCGACGGGGTGAACAGCGGCTCTTCCAGCCGCGAGCCGTCCACCAGTCCTTCGGGCAGCGGCAGCGAACACACGGTCCGCGACGCCTTGTACTCCAGCAACCCGGTGCCGGTCAGGTACCCGCGGGCGATGCACTCGACGGGATACATCTCCAGCCGCTGGCAGATCATGGCCCGCCCGGCAACCTCGGCGGGAACGTCGGTGGACAGGACATGGTTGGGGATGCCGGACAGCTGCTCGAACCACCACAGGCTCAGCTGCGTCAGCACCCGTCCCTTGTCCGGGATCTCGGAGGACAGCACGTAGTCGTAGGCGCTGATCCGGTCGCTGGCGACCACAAGCACGCGATCGTCCTCACCCGTTTCGGGCTCGTAGAGGTCCCGCACCTTCCCCGAGTAGATGTGCCGCCAGCCCGCAAGTTCCTGTGCCATGCCTACGCCTCACCCGTCACTGAAGCCGCCTGCGAAACGACAACCTCGCTGCGCGCAGCCTTCGCAGCGATATCCGTGCGGTACTGGCCGCCTTCCAATTCAAGCCGGCTCACGCCGTCGTACGCCCTGTCACGCGCTTCGGAGAGATCCTCCCCGAGGCCGACGACGGCGAGCACCCGCCCGCCGGCGGACACCACCGAGCCGTCCTCCGCGAGCGCGGTGCCGGCATGCAGGACGTGCACGCCTTCCAGTGCGGCGACGTCGGCCAGGCCGTTGATGGGATCACCGGTGCGCGGCGTATCGGGGTAGTTTGCGGAGGCAAGCACGACGGCGACTGCCGCCTCGGAGGACCAGTTGAGATTGTCGACGGTGTCCAGTTCACCCTTCGCGGCAGCGAGGAGGAGACCCCCCAAGGGGGTCTTGAGACGGGCGAGCACGGCCTGGGTCTCAGGGTCGCCGAACCGGGCGTTGAACTCGATGACGCGCAGCCCGCGGGAGGTCAGCGCCAGCCCGCAGTAGAGGACGCCGGTGAAGGGGGTGCCGCGGCGTGCCATCTCGTCGATGGTGGGCTGCGCGACGCGCTCAATTACTTCATCAACCAGGCCCGCGGGTACCCACTCCAGCGGCGAATAGGCGCCCATGCCGCCGGTGTTCGGCCCCTCGTCGTAGTCGAAGATGCGCTTGAAATCCTGCGCCGGCGCGAGGGGAACCACGGTGGATCCGTCGGAGAGGACAAAGAGCGACACCTCGGGGCCGTCAAGGTACTCCTCGATCACTACGGAGCCGCCGGCGTCGAAGCACGCCTGCGCATGCTCAAGGGCAGCCGCGTGGTCTGAGGTCACCACGACTCCCTTGCCCGCGGCGAGTCCGTCATCCTTGACGACATACGGTGCGCCGAAGGAGTCCAGCGCTTCCTTCGCTTCGGCGGCGTTCGAAGCCACCTTCGCCATCGCCGTCGGAACGGACGCGGCGGCCATGACCTGCTTGGCGAACGCCTTCGACGCCTCCAGCTGCGCCGCGGCCTTCGTGGGTCCGAAAACGGGGACACCGGCTGCGATCAGCGCGTCCGCCACACCCGCGGCGAGCGGCGCTTCCGGCCCCACGACCACCAGGTCGGAGCCCAGCCGGGCAGCCAGCTCCGTCACGGCGTCGGGGTTGTTCGCGTCGATCGCGTGAACGGGTACGTCCTGGGCCATTCCGGCGTTGCCGGGAGCCGCGTGCACCTCGCTCACGAACGGATCAACCAGAAGCGCTCGGACAATGGCGTGTTCGCGGCCTCCGGGGCCTATCACAAGAACCTTCACAGTAGTTCAGGGTACTGGCTCGGTCCTGTGCCAAAGTAATGACTACAGAAGTTTTTGTTGCCTACCTGCTGTCAAGCGACGCAGATAGCAGCAGATAGGCGACAAAAACTGCAGCACCAATACACTGGCTCGCTCTCTCCGAACACTCAGTATGAAAACCGATCGCACGTTCAGGCGTAGCGCCTCATCAGCAGTACTCCCGATGTTCGCCGGAATTCTGGCGGCAGGGCTGGTGCTGGGCGTCGCTGAACTGATCGGTGCGTTCCTCTCACCCCGATCCGCGCCGCTGATCGCGCTGGGTTCAACCTTCATCGACTTCACGCCATCGTGGCTGAAGGACTTCGCGATCGACACCTTCGGCACCAATGACAAGCTTGCGCTCTTCATCGGCATGGCTGTCACGATCATCGTCCTCGCCGCCGTCCTCGGCTACCTGGCCTGGCGGCGCTGGATTTTCGGCGTCGCGGGTGTCCTGCTCATGGGCGCCGTGATGGTCGCCGCCGTCGTCTCCCGCGCCGGGGCCTCCCCGCTCGACGCGGTGCCGTCGGTCGTGGGCACGCTGGCCGGCCTCGCCGTGCTGCGGTGGATGATCCGGAAGCTGCATGCTTCCCAGCCCACCACCGCAGCCGCAGAAACCAACGACGACGACGCCTTCAGCGCCGCTCATGCGGCACCGGGGCGCGCCGTCAGCAGGCGAGTGTTCTTCGCCGCAGCGGGAGTTACCGCCGTCGTCGCCGCCGCCACAGCAGCGGGAGGCGCAGTAGTCAGCGGAATCCGCAACACCGTGAACATGGCCCGTGAGCGACTGAGCTTCCCGGCGCCCGCGAGCCCCGCGATGCCGGTGCCGGCGGGAGTGGACGTGGACCTTGACGGGGTCGAGCCGTGGCTCACACCGAACCCCGACTTCTACCGGATCGACACCGCACTCCAGGTACCCACCATCGACGTCGACACCTGGGAACTGCGCGTCCACGGCATGGTGGAGGAGGAGATCCGGATCAGTTTCCAGGACCTCCTGGACTCGGAACTGATAGAGCGGCACATCACCCTCACCTGCGTATCCAACCCGATCGGCGGGGACCTGGTGGGCAACGCCAAGTGGCTCGGCTACCCGATCCGCAAGCTCCTCGAACGCGCCCGCCCGACAGAGGGCGCGGACATGGTCCTGTCCACGAGCACCGACGGCTTCAGCGCTTCCACTCCCCTGCCCATCCTGCAGGACGAGCGCGACGCCATCCTCGCCGTCGCGATGAATGACGAGCCGCTTCCGCTCGAACACGGCTACCCGGTGCGCATGGTGGTCCCCGGGCTGTACGGGTACGTCTCGGCGACCAAGTGGGTGGTTGACCTCGAGGTGACCCGCTTCGCCGACGCCAGGGCGTACTGGACCGACCGCGGCTGGTCCGAGCGCGGCCCCATCAAGACGCAGTCGCGGGTCGAGGTACCACGACCCTTCGCCAACGTCCCCGCCGGAGCGCTCCGCGTCGGCGGCACCGCCTGGGCGCAGAACCGCGGGATCGACAAGGTGGAAGTACAGGTCGACGACGGTCCCTGGGAAGAAGCCACCCTGGCAGCCGAGTACACAGTGGACACCTGGCGGCAGTGGACACACGAGGTGCAGCTTGAGCCCGGTTCACACCGGATCCGCTCACGGGCCTATGACCCGGACGGCGTCCAGACCGAAGAACGCGCGGACACGGTTCCGGACGGCGCGTCGGGCTGGCACACGGTCCAGTTCTCGGCAGAGTAACCGCGCCTCCCGACTTGTGCCGCCGGATGACCCTCCGCTCCGGTGGGCACGAGGCACGTCGGGAACGAGCAACGGATGATGCGCAATACTGGAAGCATGCCCTCCACCTTCTCTTCCTCCAGCGCGGTTGATCTCGCGGTCCTGGAGCGTAACGGCTTCATCGAGTCCCGCCACATCGGCTCCGCCGTCGTAATCGCGGCGGACGGCACCACCGTCACGGAACTTGGGGACGTAAACGCGCCGATCTTTCCGCGCTCCACCCTGAAGCCGTTCCAGGCCCTGGCGTCCATGCAGGCGGGCGTTCCGCTGCGTGGACCGCAGGTGGCCCTGGCAGCGGCCAGCCATGTGGGCAGCCACGAGCACATGGACGTCGTGAAGTCCATGCTCAGCGCAGCAGGGGTCACCGAGGATGATCTGCAGTGCCCGGCCGACTGGCCCCAGGACGAGGAAGCCCGCCACTGGCTGATCCGCAACGACAAGGGGCGCCAGCGCCTGGCGTTCAACTGCTCAGGCAAGCACGCCGCGTTCCTGTGGGCCTGTACCGAGAACTCATGGGATCACAAGACCTACCTCGACCGCGATCATCCCCTGCAGCAGCGGATCGCCGGGGTCATCGAGGAATACACGGAAGAGCGGATCCAGCACTGGGCGGTTGACGGGTGTGGAGCTCCGCTCGCTGCCGTGTCCCTCACCGGGCTGGCGCGCGGTATCGGCAAGATCGCCAAGGCCCCCGGAGACAAGAACGCGGACGCCCGCGCGGCCACCATTGCAACAGCCATGCTCGACTATCCCTGGGCCGTTCACGGACACGGCCGGGAGAACTCCGTGGTCATGGAGGACCTCGGGATTCTCGCCAAGAACGGCGCCGAGGGTGTCCTTGTGATGGCCGCGCCCACCGGCGTCTCCATGGCGCTCAAGGTTCTGGACGGCAACATCCGGGCCACTACGCTCGTGGGGCTGACCCTCCTTGCCGCCTCCGGCGCACTCGACGCCGAATCGGTTGCTCCCGTGCTGGAGAAGGTTGTGCAGCCTGTGCTCGGCGGCGGCGAGCCCGTGGGCAAGCTGCGCCTCGCCGCTCCGGTCATGGCCCTGTTGGACTGACCATGGCACGACGGCGTATCCCTGCGGCAGCCGGTGACGCTGCGGTCCGCGCGGTGGCCGCCGGCAGCACCGACCGCACTGAACGGACGACGGCGGTGCGCTACTCCCTGGAGGAGCTCGCCGCCCGCGCACCCGGCAACAGCGTGGAGGTGCGGGTGCCCCCGCTCGGCGTCACCCAGTGCGTTGAAGGCCCCCGCCACACCCGCGGGACTCCGCCCAACGTCATCGAAACGGATGCAGATACCTGGCTCGCGCTGGTCACCGGCGAACTCCGTTGGACCCAGGCCGTTGCGTCCGGGGCCGTCCTGGCCTCCGGCCAGCGGGCCGACCTGTCGGCACTGCTGCCCCTCTTCCCGCATCCAGCGCCCTCCCCTGCCTCGGGTCCGGCATGATCCTCGAGCGCGAGCGCTCTACCCAACCGAACTTCCTGGTCCGGGGAGTTCGCCGCGTACTCGCCGCTGTCCGATGCCAACCGGTCGAGGCCTGGGCGGTTGCCGGAGTGGTCACTGCCCTCTACACGGTCTTCTCCATTGCCCAGTGGAACAGGCTCGATACCCCGTCCTGGGACCTCGGCATCTTCACGCAGCTCGCAAAGGCGTATGCAGGCTTGGAAGCGCCGATTGTGCCCATCAAAGGCCACGGGTTCAATCTCCTCGGAGACCATTTCCATCCGCTGCTCATCATTCTGGGGCCTGCGTACGCGATCTTCCCCTCGGGGCTGACCCTGCTCATCCTGCAGAACCTGCTGGTGGGGTGGTCGGTCCTGGTCCTCACGCGCCTGGCCGTGCGGCATGTCGGACGTGTTCCGGGGTTCTTCCTCGGAACGGCCTACGGCCTGTCCTGGGGGATCCAGGGCGCCGTCGCCGTGCAGTTCCACGAGGTAGCACTGGCGTTACCGCTGTTGGCTCTGGCGCTGGCGGCGTACATCGAGGGCCGGCTCCGCACCGCCGTCGTCGCCGGCGCCCTGCTGGTGTTCGTGAAGGAGGACATGGGGCTGACCGTGTTCGCCTTCGGGCTAGTGCTGGCCTGGCGTTTCCGTGACCGGTTCCAGGCGGGCCTGTGGCTGGCGCTCTGGGGGCTCGCCTGGGTGGTCCTGTCGGTGCGCGTCATACTCCCGGCGCTGAACAGCGGCGGAACCTACGACTACTCCGACGGCATCGACGTCGACGCGCTGCTGGCCAACCCTGTCAGCACCATCTTCACCATGCTCACAGCCGTGGAAAAATACGAGACGCTGTGGCTGCTCCTGATCACCGGCGGGTTCCTGTTCCTTCGCTCGCCCCTGGCCGTCGTGATGCTGCCCACCCTGGTGTGGCGCTTCGCTGCCGAGAATCCGTCCTACTGGGGCACGGACTGGCACTACAACGCCGTGCTCATGCCCATCCTGTTTGCCGCACTCATCGACGCGATCCTCGCCGCCCGCCGCAGCAGGCGAGGCTGGCTGCGCTCGTATAGCGCCGCCGTCGTACCCGTTGTCACCGTGGTTGCGCTCATGCTGCTGCCGGGCGAGCCGCTCGGCGCGCTGGAAAAGCCTGAAACCTTCCAGCAGTCACCACGCTGGGACGCGGCGCACCGGATGATGGACCGCATCCCGGCGGGATCCACCGTGGAGTCGGGGGTGGTGCTCATGCCGTACCTGGTGCCGGATACGGAGGTGTATTGGATCGGCAACGAGAATCCGGCACCGGATTACCTCGTGGTGGACGCCGAGGACTGGAGCTGGGGGCCCACGCGTCCTGCCAGCGCGGAGCAGCACGCCGAGGAGACCTACCCGGGTGAGGACTACACACTTGTCTTCGATGAGGCCGGTTACCAGCTGGTCAAGCGCGGGAGCTGATCCCGGTAGCCTTTAAGCATGAGTTCGCAGCAGCCTCCGCAGCGCCGTCAGGTCACCATCCGACGGGCCCCTAAATTCGCTCCGTTCATGGGACTGGGAGCGTTGATCGGGTTCATCGCCGCGCTGATCGTGGCCTACACCGGTCCTGCTGATCCCACGCTCACCCGGGAGTCTGTGCTCGGCTTCTTCACCGTGGTTTTCGCGGTCCCCGGACTCCTTGTGGGCGGTCTCATGGCACTGCTTCTCGACCGGATCAGCGTCCGCCGCATGAAGCAGGCGACGGCGGAGCGAACCAACGACGACGACGTGTGACTGACCGCTCCGTTATGTGACGGGGACGCGAGATGGAGCACCATTACGCCGTGAGAGAATAGAGCAATGGTGCGCGGTGACGGACAGCTTTCCCACGATCTACTCCCCAACGAAAAAGGCCCCCAGGATGCCTGCGGCGTCTTCGGCGTATGGGCTCCCGGCGAGGAAGTCGCCAAACTTACGTACTACGGGCTCTACGCCCTCCAGCATCGCGGGCAGGAGTCAGCGGGCATAGCCACCAGCGACGGCACCCGGATCAACGTCTATAAGGACATGGGGCTGGTCTCTCAGGTATTCGACGAGGCCACACTGAACACCCTCACCGGCCACATCGCCGTTGGTCACTGCCGCTACTCCACCACCGGCTCCTCCAACTGGGCCAACGCGCAGCCCACGCTCGGCGCAACCGCCGCCGGGACCGTAGCGCTTGCCCACAACGGCAATCTCACCAATTCGGCAGACCTGTACCAGACGGTCCTCAAGCGCCACGGCAAGCCCCGCTCCGGTGAGATGGCGCAGGGCAACACCTCCGACACCGCACTGGTCACCACGCTGCTCGCCGGTGACGACGGCCGCTCCCTCGAGGACACGGCCATGGACCTGTTGCCCACGATCGAGGGCGCCTTCTGCTTCGTGTTCATGGATGAGGGCACGCTGTACGCTGCCCGCGACGCCTACGGTGTACGCCCGCTGGTGCTCGGCCGGCTCGAGCGCGGTTGGGTTGTCGCATCGGAGCAGGCGGCGCTCGCCACCGTCGGCGCCAGTTTCATCCGGGAAATCGAACCGGGTGAGTTCATCGCCATCGATGAGGGCGGCGTCCGCTCCCGCCGCTTCGCACCGACGACGGCGGCCGGTTGCGTCTTCGAGTACGTCTACCTCGCGCGCCCGGACGCCGCCATTGCCGGCCGCTCGGTGTACGACTCCCGCGTGGAAATGGGCCGACAGCTCGCCCGGGAGAACCAGGCCGAGGCCGACGTCGTCATCCCGGTTCCCGAGTCCGGAACACCGGCAGCAGTTGGGTTCGCGGAGGAATCCGGCATCCCCTTCGCCCACGGGTTCGTGAAGAACGCCTATGTGGGACGCACCTTCATCCAGCCCAGCCAGACGCTCCGGCAGCTGGGCATCCGGCTGAAGCTCAACGCGCTGGAATCGGTGATCCGCGGGAAGCGGATCGTCGTAGTCGATGACTCCATTGTCCGCGGCAACACGCAGCGCGCCGTCGTGCGCATGCTCCGCGAGGCCGGCGCCGCCGAAGTGCACGTGAAGATCTCTTCCCCGCCGGTTCGCTGGCCATGCTTCTACGGGATCGACTTCGCGTCGCGCGCCGAGCTGATCGCAAACGGTGCCGCCGTCGACGAGATCAGCAAGTCCATCGGCGCGGACAGCCTGTCCTACATTTCGGAAGACGGCATGATCGAGGCCACGAAGCAACCGCGCGACCGTCTGTGCACGGCATGCTTCACCGGCGACTACCCCATCGCGCTGCCCGAGGAAGACCGCCGCGGCAAGAACCTCCTTGAGAGGGTCGATCCCGCCGAGAAGCCGGGCGCCACCGGATGCGATCCCGGGCCGGGCAACGAACTTGAAACCCTTTTGACCGAAGCTGACAAGAAAGAGCGGGTATGACCTCTTCTGACCCCATCACCTATGCAAGCGCCGGAGTAGACGTCGAAGCCGGCGATCGGGCGGTGGAGCTCATGAAGGACGCCATCAAGGCCACCCACTCGGCCAACGTGGTGGGCGGCGTCGGCGGATTCGCGGGTCTCTATGACGTTTCGAAGCTCCTGACCTACCGCAAGCCCCTGCTCGCGACCTCCACCGACGGTGTGGGCACCAAGGTGGCGATTGCGCAGGCCATGGACATCCACGACACGATCGGTTTCGACCTCGTGGGCATGGTGGTGGACGACATCGTCGTGGTCGGTGCCGAACCGCTGTACATGACTGACTACATCGCCTGCGGCAAGGTTGTCCCCGAGCGCATCGCCGCTATTGTGCGCGGTATCGCCGCGGCCTGCTCGGTTGCCGGCACGGCTCTGGTGGGCGGAGAGACCGCCGAGCACCCCGGGCTCCTGGGCGAACACGAGTATGACGTCGCGGGCGCCGCCACCGGTGTGGTCGAAGCCGACGCCCTTCTCGGCCCGGACCGGGTGCGGGAAGGCGACGTCATCATCGGCATGGCCTCCTCCGGCCTGCACTCGAACGGCTACTCGCTGGTCCGCCGGGTCATCAACCAGGCCGGCTGGGCACTGGACCGTCAGGTGTCCGAGCTCGGACGCACGCTTGGTGAGGAACTCCTTGAGCCCACACGCGTTTACGCGGCCGACTGTCTCGATCTCGCCCGCCACTTCCCCCTCGATTCCGACGGCGCCGTCCACGGCTTCAGCCACGTGACCGGCGGCGGCCTCGCTGCCAACCTCGCGCGGGTCCTTCCCCGGGGACTTGAGGCAACCGTGGACCGCTCGACCTGGTCACTTCCGCCGGTCTTCAGCCTGGTTTCAGAACTCGGCAGCGTACCGCTGCCGGACCTGGAGCGGACATTGAACCTCGGGGTCGGGATGGTCGCTGTAGTCTCCGCCGCGGGCGCCGACGACGCCGTAGCACGCCTCAATGAGCGCGGTGTACCCGCGTGGGTCATGGGCCAGGTGGCCGGTGCCTCCGGTGAAAGCACCGACGGGCCGGACTACGTACAGGGAGCCAAGGGAGTCGACGGCGGCGCGGTGCGGCTGGTCGGCGCGTACGCCTGATTTCTGCGACTCGCAGACACTACGAAGCCCCTGCACTCCTTACGTGGAGTGCAGGGGCTTCGCAGTGCTCAGCCGTTCAGCGGCAGCCCGGCAGAATCCCTCAGGACTTGCCGGCCTGTTTGCGCGTCACGACGATGTCGAACGAACTTGTCCGGGTGTTACCCGCTTCGTCCGTGGCCGTGCAGGTCACCGTGGTGATCCCGACCGGGAAGCGGCTGCCAGTCCCGGGCGCACAGTTCAGCGGCACCACGCCGTCGAGGGTGTCAATGGCAGACGGAAGGTTGTACTTCACCTTGGCGCCGCTGGCACCATTGGACACCACTGCGATGTCCGACTGGCCCGCGATCCGCGGCGGGAGCACATCGTCCGGACGCGCGGGCAGCCTGGCCGGGTCGACGATCCCCCAGTAGGCCGGAGTGACCTGCAGTTCGTCGTCGAACGGAAGCGGCTGTTCCCAGGGCCGGGCCATGGGCCAGGTCCGCAGCCAGGTACGGGCGTTGCTGATACCCCAGAAGGTCACAGCATCAACCGACTCGTTGTGTTCGCGCAGCATGGCGAACAGGTCCCGGTAGTAATACCCGACTTCCGCCGCTGCGTCCTCATCATTCTCGAATGCAGGACTGTACGGATCCTGGGGTGCGCCACTCACGTCCGCTCCCTGGTTCTCCGTGGACGCGTTGACGTCCAGCTCCGTGATGGCCTGCAGGAGTTCCGGGTTCGCGGCTTCCACCGCCTTGATCGAGTCCTCGAGCCACTGCACGGGGCGCGCGACGTCGACGTGGGCCTGGTGCCCCACCCCGTCAATCGGTACATTCCGGGCCTCGAGTGCGCGGATCAGTTCGAGGTAGTCTGCCCGTTTCTCCGGCATCTCGGTGTTGTAGTCATTGATGAACAGAGCCGCCTGCGGGAAGTAGCGGTCCGCGAGGTGGAACGCCTCATCCACGAAGGTTTCCCCGAGGACCTGGAACCACCGGCTGTCCCGCATGTCATGAGGGTTGGCGGTGTCGCCGTCGGCAATGGTTTCGTTGACCACGTCCCACGCCCAGATAGGGCTGTTCCCGTCCGGGTAGCGGGCATTGATGTGATCCGCGATGCCCTTAATGTGAGCTTCCATGCGTGCCTTGAGTAGCGCCTGGTCCTCCGGGCTGTTGGTGAGATCACGCTCACCGTCCTTGAAGAACCACGCCGGGGTCTGCGAGTGCCAGGCCAGCACATGTCCGTAGACCTGCACATTGTTGGCGTCCGCGAAGTCCAGCAACTGGTCCAGCTGCGTGAAGGCGAACTGACCCTCGACCGGCTGCACGCTTTCCGGCTTTCCCGCGTTCTCCGGGGTGAAGGCATTGAAATGCTTGCGCACCAGGTCGGCAGCGGTGCCGGCGGTTTCCCGCGCATCGATGGCTACGCCGACGTGTTCAATGCCCTGGGCACCGAGCACGTCCTTCAGCGCCGGCACGTCTGTCTGGATCGGCTTTTCGGTGATCGGGGCGAGGCTGAAGTCATCCAGCAGGAAATAGACTCCTGTCTCTCCCTCGACATAGACCTGAGCCTTGTCGGCCGCCGCACCGAGCGTGTAGGTGCCCTTGAGTTCCGTCCAGCCGTCTGCCGTGACCATGGCGCCGGCTCCCGCAACGCCCTCATAGGCGCTGCCCCCGCCGTTGTCCCGCTGCACGGAAATCTTGAGCGAGGCCGGGGACTGCCCCGGCGCCAGCTTTGCCCAGACGGAGATTTCCACTGCGGCGCCGACAGGCAGGCCCGCCGTCACGTCGAGCGCGGCCCCGTGCCAGGGTTGGGTGCGGTTGGTGACGAGGAGACTTCCGGTGCCGGTGCGGGCGTCCGCGCTGGGCGCTACCTCCACGCCGTCGCCGCGCGCCGTCCAGCCGTCAGTACCGGTTTCGAAGCCGGAGGTGATGCCGCTGAACCCCTCGGTTCCGGCGCCGCCGCGCGGAAGGGTGAATGTCCAGCCTTCGGCGAGCTTTTCGCTGACGACCGTCGTCACGGCGCGGACCGTGTTCGTGCGGTCACCGCCGCCGTCGTGCGCCAGCACCACCGCGCCGGGGGTGAAGGCCGCGCGAACGTTTGCCGTCAGGGTTGCCTCGCTGAGATCGTTGCCGTCCCAGTCGAAGATGACGTTGCCGAGACCCAGCGGCTGCATTCCGAGGGCCGCTGCCACCTCGCCGGTGGCGCCCCAGCTGCCGTTGGGGGCCCGGAAGTAGGGCACCGGCAGGGTGGGATCGCCCGCAGCGTCCCGGATGATCCGCAGGTTCTCCTTGAGGTCAGTCTCGATCTGCGCCTGAGTCCAGGACCCCATGTCGGCGTAGGACGTTCCGTGGTTGCACAGTGTATGTCCTTCGGCAACGATCCGCCGGAGCAGTTCCGCACCGCCTGCGGCCTGGATATTCTGCCCGATCACGCAGAACGTCGCGGTGATCCCCTTGTCACGCAGGAAGTCGAGCACGGCTGTCGTCTCACCCGGGTTCGGCCCGTCATCGAACGTAAGGGCAACTGCGTTTCCCTCACCGCGCGCGGCTGCGAGCGGTGAGGTCGTGGGGCTGACCGCTCCGCCGGGAACGAAGGATGGATCGGGAGCGAGTTGCCAGGTGCCGCCGTCGGCCGGGGCGGCCGTGCCGGTGATCACGACGTCGTCCACGAGGTAGTCATAGGGTGCCCCGAGGTCTCCAGTTCCGAGATAGGCCCGCAAGGTTGTCGGATCGGCTCCGGCGGGGGCGTTGAACGTGCCGCTCACAGTGGTCCAGGCGTCAGCGGAGACGGTGGTGTTGCCTACCCAGCTGTAGGCGGGCTCAACGACGAAGCGTGCCGACGTCGTCGTCCCGGCGGCTGCTGACAGCTTCACCTGCGCGGAGAAGGTGTAGGTGCCTCCTGCCTGCAGGAGGCTTGCCGGTGTCTTGATGCCGTCATAGTCGTTCGTCCTTCCCTGCACCAGCAGTGCCTTATCACCGTCGGCGTCCACCACCGAGAGTGCCGGCCCGCCGTTCTGCGTCAGCGGACTGAAACTGCCGTCTTCGAAGTCTTCGCTCAGCAGCACCGACGCTTCCTCCGCCTGCGCAGCCGGCAGCGCGAGCGCGCCGGCTCCCGCGATCAGGCCGAACGCCGTGGCGCCCGCAACGAGACGCCGCTGCCTCATCGGTTACCCCGGCCCGGAGATGCCTGCTCGAGGGTCTCCTGCAGTGCGTAGTAGGCGGGTTTCCGGGTGAAGTCGTTCCACATGACCGTTGCTTCTCCTTCGCCCGCAAAGAAGACGGGAACCCAGGAGTACTTGTCGACGAAGCCCCAGATGGTGAAGGAATTGCACTCCTCCACCGCCACGCAGGCTTCCAGGGCCCGATCATAGTAGCTTGCCTGCTTCTGCAACTGGGCCGCCGTCGGGGTTGTGCCCGGTGCGATGTCCATGCGCACGTCGATCTCGGTGATTGCCGTTTCGAGCCCGAGATCGTCGAAGCGCTGGAGGTTCGCCTGGAGGTCCCCGGGGAAGCCGTAGCGGGTGCTGAGGTGCCCCTGGATGGCGAAGCCGTCAACCGGAACCCCCTGCGCCTGCAGGCGAGGGATGAGTTCGAGGTAGGCGTTGCTCTTGGCGTTGATGCCCTCCACCCCGTAGTCGTTGAAGAACAGCTTGGCCTTGGGGTCTGCCTCATGGGCCCAGCGGAAGGAGTCAGCGATAATTTCCGGTCCGAGTTCACGGATCCAGATGTTGTCCTTGGTGCGCAGCGTCCCGTCCCCGTTGAAGATCTCGTTGGCGACGTCCCACTGCTGGATCTTGCCGGCATACCGGCCTACGACCGTCTGGATGTGCTCCTTCAGGATTGCCCGCAACTCATCCTTGGAGAAATTGCCCTCCTCAAGCCATGCTGGGTTCTGGCTGTGCCAGAACAGGGTGTGGCCGCGGACCACCTGCTTGTTCTGCTGTGCAAACTCCACGATCGCGTCCATCTCAGCGAAGCGGTAGGTATCCCGTTCAGGGTGGACAAATTCCCACTTGAGCTGGTTCTCGGGGGAGACGGAATTGAATTCCGCCGCAAGCCGCTCCCGGTATTCCTGATCGAAAGTGAACGGGTCCGGGTAGGGCTGGGTTTCGTGATGACCGCCGCCGGCTACGGCTGTGCCGATTTTGAGATCCTGCGGCGCAACCCAACGGAGGGTGTCCTGCTTCTCAAGTCCGGGGGCCTGCGGAGCCTGGCGCTGCTCGGCGAGGGCCGGAAGCGCCGTAGGAAGAATCAATGCCGATGCGAGGACCGCCGCGGCAAGGGACTGATGGACCAACATGTGCTCTCCTTTGAGGTGCCTGGTGCGGCTGTCCGATACCTCGATCGGAACTTTTCCGGAACTTTCCGGAACTACCGCTGTTGTATGTTAGGAACGCCGCACGCATGAGGTCAAGGGTGCGGCCGAAAAATTATCCGGGGCACCTTCGTCCGCTCCCGGAGCGCACAGGAGGAAGACCTTGCAGGACAACGCCCAACCAGCCGTCACGATCTCGGCGATCGCCGCGGCAGCAGGGGTCTCCATTCCCACTGTGTCGCGTGTCCTGAATGGCCGCTCGGACGTCGCTCCGGCGACGCGCGAGCGCATTGAGAACCTGCTGCGTGAGTACGGTTACCGCCGCCGCGGCGTGCAGGCGGCGCCGTCGAATTTGGTGGACCTGGTGTTCAATGATCTCGACAGTCCCTGGGCCGTCGAGATCATTCGCGGCGTTGAGGAAGCCCTCAATGCAGAGGGCATGTCCGTCGTGGTTTCGGCAATCCACCGCCGCGGCGGAGCTGATTCCACACGCAAGTGGCTCGACGCGCTCGGCGCCCGGACCAGCGACGGCGCCATCCTCGTGACCACTGACCTGGATTCGTTTCTCCACGCGGAGCTTCAACGGCTCAACCTTCCGGTGGTGGTGGTGGACCCCGCCGGTGTGCCGGACCTTGAGGTGCCCACCATCGGCGCGACCAACTGGACCGGAGCAGTGACGGCAACCGAGCACCTGATCCAGCAGAACCACCGGCGCATCGGGTTTGTCGCCGGACGGCCGGGACTGTGGTGCAGCCGGGCACGATTGGACGGGTACCGGGCAGGGCTCGAAGCCGCAGGCATCACAGCCGATCCCGACCTCGTGGTCACCGGAGACTTCGATTACCCCTCGGGTTTCGCTGCGGGAACCGAACTCCTCTCCCATCCGGACCCTCCGACGGCAATTTTCGCCGCGAGCGACCAGATGGCCCTCGGCGTATACGAGGCTGCGCGCCAGCGTGGCCTGCGTATTCCGGATGACCTCAGCGTGATCGGGTTCGACGACCTGCCTGAAGCCGGATGGGCCTCTCCGCCTCTCACCACGGTGCGACAGCCGCTCTCCGAAATGGGATCGCTTGCGGCGCGCACGCTCGCCCGGCTGGTTCGCGGAGAATCCGTGGAGAGTCCGCGGATCGAACTCTCCACCAAGCTCGTCACCCGGGCCAGCGTGCGGGCGATCAGTTCCTGACGCAACCCTGCCGGGGAGTGGAGCGGCAGACCGCCGTCGGTTGGCGGCGACGGTCTGCCGTGCTTATTCGGACCCTACAGACTCTCTATCCCCACTTCACAGTGAAGCCGCCTGGTATGGTCCACAACCCGGGTCTCCCCGGTGAGGGTGAGGGGGGCAGTCAGCCGGATGTCGCTGCTGGACGCTCCGAACCGGAGCTCCAGCTCCCCTGGTTCGACGATGCGCAGGCCGTCCCGGCCGGTAAACGCCGTCACGTCCGCCGGGACGGTGAATGCCACCCGCGCTGATGAGCGCGCAGCGAGCGGAACCCGCGCGTAGGCGACGAGCCGCTGTACGGGGCGAACCACCGATGCCACGGGATCGTGCAGGTACAGCTGAACGATCTCGACGCCGTCGCGCCCACCTGTATTGGCCACCTGCACGCTGACCGTCACCTCGCCGTCAGTCGGCGCGGAAACGGCGTCCGCTTCCAGGTTCTGCCAGGTGAATTCGGTGTAGCTGATTCCGTGGCCGAAACCGAATGCGGCTGTCGGGTTGATGTTGGACACGCCGCTCGCCTGTGCCAGCGGAGCGGCGAGATAGGTGGAGGGTTGGGCTCCCGGAGTGCCCGGGACACTGACGGGCAGGCGCCCGCTTGGATTGATCCGCCCGCTGAGGACACCGGCCACGGCCGCTGCACCCTCTTCACCGGGGAAGAACCCCTGCACGACGGCGGCTGCCTCACGTGCGGCTGCTCCGAGGGCATACGGTCGCCCGGTCAGCAGCACAACGACGACCGGCTTGCCCGTCCCGAGCAGCTCGTCGAGCAGTTGCTGTTGAACTCCCGGGAGCGAGAGGGACTCTGCGTCGCATCCCTCACCGCTGGTTCCACGCCCGAAAAGACCCGCCCGATCGCCGAGCACGGCGATGACCACGTCTGCGCCCCCGGCAACCGCGAGCGCTTCGTCGAACCCGGTGGTCGCGGTCCCGTCGATGGTGCAGCCGGCAGCCACAGTGATGTCACTGGCGGGAAGCTCCCGGTGCAGCGCCTCGGCGACGGTCGGAATGGCAAGTCCCAGTTCAACCTCCGGGTGCTGTTCACCGACGTGGGCCGGGAAGGAGTAACAGCCGAGGAACGCGCGGTGTGTATCGGCGTTCGGTCCGACAAGGGCAACCCGTGGGGTGAACGCGAGCGGCAGGATGCCGTCGTTCCGAACCAGGACGATGGACTGCTCGGCCAGTTCGCTTGCGACGTGCCGGCCGGCCGCCGTGTCCAGGTCGATGACCGGCGTCGTGGCGGGCTCCGTATCGGTGAGAGCCGGAGGAATGGGTGACCATTCCGGATCGAGCAGGCCGAGGTCGAGCTTCTGGCGCAGTACCCGGCGCAATGCCCTGTCAACGATGTCTTCCCCCAGCCGCCCGCCGTCGATCTCTGCGATCAGGTGCTCACCGAAGGCGTGGATGGTAGGAAGCTCGACGTCGACTCCGGCGGTGAGGGCGGCAGCAGCTGCCTCGCCCAGAGTCGCAGCCACGCGATGGAGTTCCTTCAGGAAGGCGATCCCGAAATAGTCGGCGACCACCGTGCCGTCGAATCCCCAGGTGTCCCTGAGGAGCCCGGTGAGCAGCGAGCCGTCCGCTGCGGTCGGGATGCCGTCGATATCCGTGTAGGCATGCATGACGGAGCGCACACCGGACTCCCGGATCGCCATCTCGAACGGCGGCAGCAGGACATCTGCCCGCTCGCGCTCACCGACCGAAACCGGTGCCAGGTTGCGCCCTGCCTTCGACGCCGAGTAGCCGACGAAGTGCTTGAGGGTGGCAACGATCCCAGCCTGTTCAAGTCCCTGCACATAGGCCGTCGCGATGGTCCCGATCAGGTATGGGTCCTCGCCGATGGTCTCCTCGACCCGGCCCCAGCGCGCATCCCGGACGACGTCGAGCACAGGTGCAAGGCCCTGGTGTACGCCGACGGACCTGAGGTCCGCGCCGATGGTGGAGGACATCGTGCGCACCAGGTCAGGATTGAACGTGGCTCCCCATGCCAGGGGCACCGGGTACGCCGTCGCCTTCCATGCTGCGAACCCGGCCAGGCACTCCTCGTGGACGAGCGCCGGAATACCGAACCGGTTGGCTGCCACGATCCGCTCCTGCGTGCGCTGCAGGGAAAGTGCGCCCAGCCCCGGTTCCACCGGAGCTGTCCCGAACGGACGCGTCAGCTGTCCAAGGCCGTGGGGCAGAAGCTCGTCAAGGTCGACCGCCTCGTTCATGTCGTTCTGATGGGGAGCCACCTCCCCGCCCTCCGTGTTGGCGCCGACCCAGACGCCGACGAGCTGGGCGATCTTCTCGCGAAGCGTCATCGCCCTGATCAGGGCTTCGACCCGGTCCTCCGGTGCCGCCGTGGTGTTACGCCAGAGGGCGTCGTGCAGTGTTGTTTCAGTCATGGTTACTTTCCGCCAGCGCCCATGAGGCCCTGGACAAGCGCGCGGCGCGCAAACAGATAGACAAGCAGGACGGGCACCATCGAGAGGGTTACTGCGGCCAGCAGCCCCGGGATGTTGACGCCGTACTGGGTCTGGAAGTTGAAGAGACCGAGGGTCACCACGCGGGTACTCTCGGACTGGGTGAGGATGAGGGGAAAGAGGAACCCGTTCCATGCCTGCAGGGCAGAGAAGACGGCGATTGTCGAAATTCCGCCTTTGGACAGCGGGAGGACCAGGCGGAAGAAGGCACGCGCAGGGCTGGCGCCGTCCATGGCCATGGCCTCGTACAGCTCTCCTGTTATGTCGCGCATCGTTCCGCTGAGGATCAGCGTGCAGATAGGTAGCGCGAACGCTGCGGTGGGAAGGATGACGCCGATCAGGTTGTCGTACAGGCCAACGGTGTTGATGAGGTAGAACACCGGCACGATCACCGCCTGCGCCGGAATTGCCAGGCCCAGGAGGAAGAAGCGGAATACGAAGGACGCTCCGCGGCTCCGGCTGCGCACAATCGCATAGCTGAGCGGCGGAACAAGCAGCAGAACAATGCCGACCACTCCGGCCGTCACGACGACGGTATTGAGGAAGTACCGCCCGAACCCGCTGGTGATGGCGTCCACGTAGTTCTGCAGCGTGAAGCTGCTCGGGAGGGCGAGCGGTCCACCGTCACCAAATTCGGCGCGTGTCTGGAAGGTCCCGGACAGCATGACGTAGAGGGGAAGGGCGACGATCAGCAGCCAGATGAAAGAGCCGACGCCGGCAAGGTAGTTGGGACGGGGCTTCATTACACTCCCTCCAGAGAGCTGGTCATCTTGTCGTAGCCCGAGACCTTGACGACCACCAGCGATATCGCGGTTGCCACGATCACAAGTACGAGGGCGATTGCGCTGCCGACGCCGAAGTCGAAGCTCTGGAACGCCTCCTGGTACATGTAGAAGGCGGTGATGGTGGTGTCGGTGCCCGGCCCGCCGTTGGTCAGGATGAGCACAGTTTCGAACGTGGTCAGGCCGCCGACGACCATGAGGATAATCGAGGTGATCGCCGTGTTCCGCAGCTGCGGCAGGGTGATCGAGAAGAACTGGCGCACAGTTCCGGCACCGTCGATGGACGCCGCCTGGTAGAGCACTGATGGAATGGACTTCGCTGCGCCCTGGTAGATCAGGGTATGGAACGGGGTGAACTGCCACATTCCCACGAAGATCAGGACACCGATGGCGCCGGCCTGGCTGCCGAGCAGGTTTCCGTCGCCGAACAGCCAGGGCATCTGCCCTGGAATCCCGAAGTTCGGGTCAAGGAGCGCCCGCCAGAGTACGGAGATCGCAGCGGAAGAGAGCAGCAGCGGAACGAAGTAAATGGCGCTCAGGATTGCGCGGTTCCGCTGGTTACCCGCGGCCCAGACGCCGAGCAGGATGCTCAACGGTGTCTGGGTGATGACACCGAGCACGATGAAGAGCAGGCTCAGCCAGAGGCTCTTGAGCATCACGGGATCGGCGATGAGCGCTTCCCAGTTCTCGAAACCCACGAATTTGGGGTCACCGAGGCCGCTCCAGGAGGTGAAGGACAGGACCGCCACCGCCGCGAGCGGAACGAGAGCGAACAGCGCGAAGAAAATGGTGGCCGGTAGTGCCCAGGCAAAGCCGGGGCGTCCCACGGAGGAGGCGCCCGAGCGGGCCGGGCGGCTCACGGTGGAGCCGCCCGGCGCTGGACGCCTGCGGGTAGCAAGCGTTGTCATGGTGTTTCCTAAAGGCTCTGCATGGCCTTGATGAAGCCGTCTTCGTCGATCTGGCCGTTGAAGAACTGCGACACCGCGGTGTGGATGGTCACGGTAGCCTCGGGCGGGTAAGCCTGATCCCAGGAGAGCTGGAAGTTCGGCGCGTCCTGTACGAGGTTGAACTGGTACTTGGCGTACTCCGGATCGGCTGCCTCGTCGAGGAACTTCTCCGTGTTGGTCGTGGTGGGCAGATTGCCGATAGCCACCTGCTCGTGGACGAACTCGTCCGAGTACATCAGCTTCAGGAACTCGGCGACCTCTTCGGGATAGCGGGTGTCCTTGTGGACGGAGTAGAAGTTGTTGGTATTGCCGGCGAGGTTCTTCGGATCGCCCTCGCCGCCCTCGATCGCGGGGAATTCACTGTAACCGAGGACGTTTTCCGCGAACTCGGGGTCCGAGTCCTGGTGGGTCGCGTACGCCCACGAGCCCATCACTTCAAAACCTGCGCGGCCGCTGGAGAGCAGTGCGGGCGAACCGCCGTCGGTGAACTTGACGGAGTCGAAGTTGGTGCCGAAGGCGCCCGCGTCAATCAGCTCACGCAGCATCCCGAGTGCCTCACGACTTTCATCGGAATCCCAGACGCTGGTGTCGCCGTCGAGTGCCGCCTGGAACAGTTCCGGTCCGGCCACACGGTCGAAAACGTATTGGAACCACATCTGGGTGGGCCACTGGTCCGCCCCGCCCAGGGCAATCGGCGTGACACCGATTGCCTTCAGTTTCTCCACGGCGTCCAGCAGTTCATCCCAGGTGGCTGGCGGTGCATCGATGCCCGCTTCCTTGAGTACCTCGGAGTTGTTGAACAGCATGACCGGCTGCGTACCGCGCATCGGGATGCCGTAAGCCTTGCCATCGATGACCGCCGTCTCGAAGACCGAGGAAAGGAATGCTTCCTTCAGCTGCGGATCTTCCTCAATGAACTCGTCGAGCGGCATGAGAAGCCCCGCGTCCACGAAGTTCGCGATACTGCCGCCGCCCCAGTTGAAGAACACGTCCGGCGCCGAGTCGGTATCAATGATGGTCTGCAGCTTGCTCTGGTAGTCCGCGCCGGGGATGGTGTCGAGGACGACCTTCACGTCGGAGGTGGCATTGAACTTGTCCACCATGGACTGCTCGACCTTGTTGCCTGCATCACCGTATACCGCGACGTGAATTTCACCTTCGGGGCGATTGGACGCGTCGCCGCCTCCCCCGCCGCATCCGGCGAGCGTCAGTCCCAGCATCATGACAGCGCTGCCGGCAATGCCCCGCGCCATCCAGGTTCGGTTGTTCTTCATCGAACGCCTTTCGAAAGTTTCGATAATTATACCGAAAGTTATGTGACGCCCCGAGTGTATATATCGGTTCTCACAAAGTGCAAGGCGAAAAGGTGCGGGCGGTCACATAATGCGATGAACAGTTCATTGCGTTGGAGAGTGGCGGAGGTAAGCTGACGACATGTCGAATCCTGTGGAAGAACCACGCGTTACCCTCGCCCAGCTTGCGACAGCGGCTGGGGTTTCGCTCTCGACGATTTCAAAAGTGCTCAACGGGCGCGCGGACGTGTCCCCGAAAACTCGAGCGAAAGTTGAGAAGCTGCTCGAAGAACATGGGTACCGGCGTCGGCAGGCTTCCACTACCCGGACAGGCCTCGTCGAACTCGTCTTCCACGAACTTGAGAGTGCCTGGGCGCTCGAATTGATCCGCGGCGTGGAGAATGTGGCGCGCGAACACGGGATGAGCGTGGTTCTGACGGAAACCGGTACGCGCCAGGCGCCGGGAGCTGAGTGGATCGAGGGCGTCATGTCCCGCCGGCCGGCCGGCGTTGTCCTCGTCTTTTCGGAGCTGCCACAGGACTTCCGGCAGAAGCTCGATGCGCGTGGGATCCCTTTCGTGATCATTGACCCGGCCGGAGATCCCGCGCCGGACGTTCCGTCCGTGGGCTCCGCGAACTGGGCCGGCGGCATGATGGCCACGCGCCACCTGATTGAACTGGGACATTCCCGTGTGGCGGTCATCAGCGGACCTGAGGACATGATGTGTTCGCTGGCCCGGGTGGACGGCTATCGCTCCGCCATGAATATGGCCTCGTTGCCGATTGATCCTGAATTAATCAGGTACGGCAACTTCCACGTCGACGGCGGGAGGGACCATGCCTTCGCGCTGCTGCGCGGCGAACAACCGCCGACCGCAATCTTCGCAGGGAGCGACCTACAGGCGCTGGGCGTCCTCGATGCGGCCCGGCAGCTCGGACTGCGCGTGCCTGAGGAACTCTCGATTGTCGGCTATGACGATCTGCAGCTGGCACAGTGGTCCAGCCCCGCCCTGACGACAGTTCATCAGCCGCTCATCCAGATGGCGGAGGAAGCCACCCGGATGGTCCTGCGCCTACGCGAGGGCGAGCGCCCCAACAACCTCAAACTGGACCTGGCCACCAGCCTCGTGGTGCGCCAGAGCACTACCCGGCCGGCGGAGCAGCGCCAGGGCGATGTGCCCCGGATGCGACAGCAAGCCTGAGCACAGGCAGTACTCGCGGCCGCGGGGGCGGTTATGGAGCTGACCCACCTGGACACCGCGATAGAGAAAGCCAACACAAAACGGCGCACCGCCCTCAAAGGGGATCGATGCGCCGTTTGTTAAGTGAAATCCGACGGCCGAGCGAGCTTAGCCGATGCGGCGGGAGCCGCCGTCGTCCTCTTCATCATCGAACTCGTCCGCGTACTTGTCCTCATACGCCGAATAATCCGGTTCAACCGGGTCATCGCGGCGGGAGGCACGACTACCGGGGCCTGTGAGCTCACGCTGCAGCGCCGAATAGTCTGTGGCCGGGCTAAAGTACTTCATGTCCCGTGCCTGCTTGGTGGCTTTCGCCTTCTGACGGCCGCGCCCCATGGCGTGACCCCCTTTTGTGCGTCGATCCGGAGGTGGTCGCCGGGCCTTGAGAATAAAGGCGCAACGAGGCCCCGGAGTATCCGGTCAATGTGTCGTACGTATAGATTACATGGTTTCACAGGTCCGACGTGCTGGCCGACGCCGTTGCTTCCCGCAATAGTTGTGCGGTTATCCCCCGCCCATGCGGAAAAGCCCCATAGTTGGCTAGAGTCGTGGGGTACTTTGGACCAGAATCAGCCCGTCACCGCGGCAGGCACATGAAAGGGCAGTTCACTATGAGCGATCAGCCGGACAAGCCGGAGGATGGCGATTCCGCAGCGGGCGAAGCCGCTGTACCGGAACCGGAACTCCTGAGCGCTGACGACGTTCGCCTCTCCGACCCGGATGTCTCCGCTGATGCGGTTGAGCCGACCCTCAACACAAGTGCGGAGGAGCTCCGTCTGAGCGAGCCGACCCTCGAAGGGGCGGAGATCAGCGACGATGTGGCCGAGGCCGCTTCGCTGGAGGAGGCAGCCGCAGAAGCCGATTCGGTCGCCCAGGAAGCCGAGAATGTGGGGACGCTCGTGGCCGGCCCCCGTCCGGCCGAGGACCCTGCTGAGGGTGCAGCACCCTCGGGCACTGCACCTGCCGGAGGCACTGCCGGCGATGCGGGAGGCGCTCCGGGCGATGCAACCGATCTGCCCGCGGGGATCCCCGCACCGCCTGCTGATGGTCCGGGGAAAGCCGGGCAAGAGAAAAACGCAGATCAGTTGCCTGACAGCCCGCCGACCTCTCCCGCTACCGACACCTCGGCCGCGGAGAACACAGCTCAAGAAGACGCAGCGTCAGAAGACAAAGCTCCTGACGCACCTTGGGCGCAGCCTTTCCCTCGCCCCCATCCGCAAGCTCCGGGAAGCCCCGTACCACCCGTGGGCGGCGCCTACGGTCTGCCCCCGGCGAACCCTGATGCCCCTGCACCCACCCGCATTCGGGCGCGTGCGGCGGGACGATCCTCGAAGGGTTCGAAACGAAAGATGCTGATTTTCCTCGCATAGTGGGTCTGCTGGTGATTGCCCTGCTGATCTTCGCGATCACGGGCATTGTCAACGCATTGGCGTCAGGCGATTCGGCGGCAGGGTCTACTCCGAACACCACACCGGGCGCTGACGGAATCATTGCCGAGAACATCTCGCCGCTGGAACTGGGCGCCGGTGCCTGCATCCTCGGATTCGATTCGGTGGACGTCAGTGCCGACGTCACAACGGTCTCCTGCACCACGCCGCACAACGCCCAGCTGCTGGCGACCACCAGCTTTTCCGAGGATGCGGATTTCCCCGGGGAAGCCGCGCTGACCGCCAGCGGTGATGACCTGTGCAACTCGGTGCCGATCGACGAGAACGCGGCCGCCGGTTACCCGGAACTCACGCTCACCCAGGTCACCCCAACCTCGGGGACCTGGGCCGATGGCGACCGGCGTATTGACTGCTTCGTGGTTTCCGACGAAGGCAACGTCATCACGGACACCCTCCTCGCCGAGTAGCCCGCCGCTTGCGCTGGACAGACGGGCTGACAGAGGCCGCGTTATTCCCTCACACCGGTAACCGTCAGCCCTTCTGCTCCGTCCGCTGCGCGATCCACACGGACCTTGTCGCCGTCGTTGATCTCGCCGGCCAGCAGCCCGCGGGCCAGGCGGTCGCCGATCTCGCGCTGCACCAGGCGGCGAAGCGGCCGGGCACCGTACGCGGGGTCGAAGCCCGTGAGCGCCAGCCACTCCCTCGCCGCATCGGTGACGTCGAGCGTGAGTCGGCGGTCCTGAAGGCGACCGGCGAGAGCCTGCACCTGCAGATCCACGATTCGCGACAGCTCCTCGAGGCTCAGTGCGTCGAACATGATGATGTCGTCGAGCCGGTTGAGGAACTCCGGCTTGAAGCTCACGTTGACGATTGACATGACGGCGTCCCGCCGGGCCGATTCGTCGAGCGTCGGGTCCACCAGGAACTGGGAGCCAAGGTTCGAAGTCATCACCAGGATCACATTGCGGAAGTCCACTGTGCGCCCCTGGCCGTCGGTGAGCCGGCCATCGTCGAGCACCTGCAGGAGGATGTCGAAGGCTTCAGGATGGGCCTTCTCAACCTCGTCAAGCAGCACAACACTGTAGGGCCGGCGCCGGACCGCCTCGGTGAGCTGTCCGCCTTCGTCATAACCGACGTAGCCCGGAGGTGCCCCAACCAGCCGCGCGACCGCGTGCTTCTCGGAGTACTCGGACATGTCGATCCGGATCATGGCGCGCTCGTCGTCGAACAGGAACTCCGCGAGCGCCTTGGCGAGCTCGGTTTTGCCGACGCCGGTGGGACCAAGGAACAGGAACGATCCGGTGGGACGGTCCGGGTCCGAGATACCTGCGCGGGCACGGCGCACAGCGTCGGAGACCGACGCGACTGCTTTCTTCTGCCCGATCAGGCGGTTCCCGAGGTTCTCCTCCATATGCAGCAGCTTCTGGCTTTCGCCCTGGAGCATGCGCCCGGCTGGAATGCCGGTCCACGCGGAGATGACCTCAGCGATGTCCGACGCGGTGACTTCCTCCGCAACCATCAGATCCGGCGAGTCAGCGGACCGCTCCTCCTCAGCCTGTGCAGCATCCAGCTCTCGCTGCACCTGTGGGATCTCACCGTAGAGAATGCGCGAAGCCGTCTCAAAGTCGCCCTCGCGCTCGGTACGCTCCTGCTGCGAACGCAGCTCATCCAGCATTGCCTTCAGGTCGCCGATGCGGTTCAGTCCGGCTTTCTCAGCCTCCCACCGGGCGTTCAGCGCGGCAAGCTGCTCCTTACGGTCGGCCATGTCCGCGCGGAGAGCCGCAAGTCGCTCCGCCGAGGCCTCGTCGGATTCGCTTTCCAGCGCCAGCTCCTCCATGGTGAGGCGGTCGACGACCCGGCGCAGCTGGTCAATCTCCTCCGGGGCGGAGTCGATCTCCATACGCAGGCGGGACGCCGCTTCGTCCACGAGGTCAATCGCCTTGTCCGGCAACTGCCGGCCCGAGATGTACCGGTTGGACAGCGTAGCGGCCGCAACCAGCGCCGAGTCGGCAATTGAGACCTTGTGATGCGCTTCGTAACGCTCCTTGAGCCCTCGCAGGATGCCGATGGTGTCCTCGACACTCGGCTCACCCACATAGACCTGCTGGAAGCGGCGTTCCAGCGCGGCGTCCTTCTCGATGTTTTTGCCGTACTCATCCAGCGTGGTTGCGCCGATCAGCCGCAACTCACCGCGGGCAAGCATGGGCTTGAGCATATTGCCGGCATCCATGGATCCCTCGGAGGCGCCGGCTCCGACGACGGTGTGCAGCTCATCAATGAAAGTGACGACCTGGCCGTTGGAAGCCTTGATCTCTTCGAGTACGGCCTTGAGCCGTTCCTCGAACTCGCCACGGTACTTGGCGCCGGCGATCATCGAACCAAGGTCCAGGCTGATGAGCGACTTCCCCCGCAACGACTCAGGTACGTCACCGGCAACCATGCGCTGGGCCAGGCCTTCCACGACGGCGGTTTTGCCGACGCCCGGTTCACCGATCAGCACCGGGTTGTTCTTGGTACGGCGCGAGAGCACCTGCACCACGCGACGAATCTCGGTATCGCGGCCGATCACCGGGTCCAGCTTGCCCGAGCGGGCAATCTCCGTCAGATCTACGCCGAACTTCTCAAGCGCCTGGAAGGTGTTCTCGGGATCCGGACTGGTTACGCGCCGATCACCGCGCACCCCGGGAAGCGCAGCGAGAAGGGCATCCCGCGAGGCGCCTTCTTCACGCAGGATCCTGCCGGTGGCGCCGGAGTCAGCGGCGAGTCCGAGCAGCAGGTGCTCGGTGGATACATAGGAGTCGCCGAGTGACTCCGCCTCCTGCTGCGCGGCCGTGATGACCTGCAGCATAGGCCGTGAGAACTGTGCCTGCGCTACAGACGAGCCCGACGACGACGGCATGGCCTTGATCGCGGTGCTCGCCTTGACGCTGACGCTGTCCGCGCTGATACCCGCGCCCGAGAGCAGCGCGACAGCCACGCCTTCGCGCTGGTCCATCAGCGCTTTCAGCAGATGCGCCGGCTCCACCTGCGGGTTGCCCGCGGTGGAGGCATTCATAGCGGAAGCGTTCAGAGCTTCCTGACTTTTGGTGGTGAACTTCGTGTCCATGCTGGCCTCCCTGCAATACCACAACGACTAAGTTGAGTGTACTACGCTCAACTTTCGTGCGCAGCGTCGCGAGCCCGTTTTCACTTCAGGCGAACCCACCTTGATGCTCCGGCCCGGTTCAAACCTCCCGACCTTTGGAGACCCAATTGGGGTCGGCGCTGCGCTCCCCCACGACGAGATCGGCTGCGGCGTCCAGGACGTCACAATCCGCCTCGGAGAGAGTGATCGAAAGAGCACCGATGTTCTCGTCGATGCGCTCGGGCTTGCGGGTGCCGGGAATCGGAACTACCGGGAGCCCGAACCTGTGGCCCTGCTGCGCAAGCCAGGCCAGCGCAACCTGCGCGGGCGTAGCACCGGTGCTGACCGCCACTGACTGGACAGCCTCCACCACGGCGGCATTGGCCTGCATCGCATCGGCGCTGAATCTCGGCACGCGATGACGGAAATCACCCTCTGACAGGGACTGGGATTGGACCGCGCCGGTGAGGAAACCCCGCCCGAGCGGCGAATAGGGCACGAACCCGACACCGAGTTCGGCGGCTCGCGGCACGACCTGGCGTTCGACGTCCCGGCTCCAGATCGACCACTCGCTCTGCACAGCGGCGATCGGGTGCACGGCGTGGGCGGCGGCGAGCTCGTCCGCAGTGACCTCGGACAGGCCCAGGTGGCGCACCTTCCCAGCTGTGACGAGCTCAGCCATTGCGCCGACTGTCTCCTCGATCGGCACCGAGGTGTCCCGTCGGTGCATGTAGTAAAGGTCGATGACGTCCGTTCCCAACCGCCGCAGGCTCGCCTCAGCCGCGCTTCGGACATAGGCGGAATCACCGCGTATGCCGGTGTAACCCGCAGCCGGGCTTCCCTCGATGCCGAACTTGGTGGCAACTTCCACCTCGTCCCGCCGCTGGGCGAGCAGTTCGCCCACGAGCTCCTCATTACTGCCTGCACCGTAGATGTCCGCAGTGTCGATGAACGTCACTCCTGCATCGACGGCGTGATGGAGAGTCTTCAGGGCCTGCTGCTGATCGAGTCCTCCGTAGACCTCGGTCAGCGCCATGCCGCCGAAACCTTGTGCGCTCACGGTGAAGCCGGCCGCCAGTTCAGTTCGAGTAAGGGTCATGCTCTCGATGGTATTCCGGTGGCGGCCTGCCCGACAGAGCGCGGCAAGCCGCTGTGGAAAGGGAAACAAACGGAAAGCCCGGTGGGCGATAATGGAGCGCATGGGGAAAGCTGACATCACTTCCGTCCTGACCATCGCCGCGATGGCGCTGACGCTGACCGCCTGCACGCAGGATGGCCCTACCGCCGAAGATGCGGCAACAACCCTCGCCGAAGGCCTGACGAACGCGGACCTGACGGGCGTTACTCTCGATTCGATCTCCCCCGAACAGGCCACAGCCCAACTGGAAGAGATCACCGCTGCCCTTGATCCGGTCTCGCCCACAGTGACCGTCGCATCAGTGGAATCCACAGGCGAGGACACGGCTACGGCCCAGCTCAACCACGTATGGGACATCGACGCGAGCGACAAGGACTGGACCTACACCACTACGGCGGAGCTGACCCTGGTCGACGACGTTTGGCAGGTGGGCTGGGACCCCTCCGTCGCGGTCGATGGCCTCGGCGAGGAAGCCTCGCTCGTGGCCTCCAGGACTCCGGCCGAGCGCGGGGAGATCCTCGGCGCAGGGGGTGAGGTACTCGTCACTGACCGGCCGGTCATCCGGGTAGGAATCGACAAGACCCTCCTTGACCCGTCCGAACTGGAATCTTCCGCGGCGGCGCTCGCGGAACTGGTGGGCATCGACTCCGCCGCCTACACCGAACAGGTGGTCGGCGCCGGTGAGCAGGCCTTCGTCGAGGCTATAGTCTTCCGTGACACCGAGGACCGCCCCGTCTCCGACGAAGAGCTGAACGCCATCCCCGGCACCGTGGGGATTCCAGACACCATGCCGCTTGCCCCCACACGCACCTTCGCCCGTGAACTTCTGGGATCCGTCGGGGCCGTAACGGCCGAACTGGTGGAAAAGTCGGACGGGCGGCTCAAGGCCGGCGACGTCGCAGGGCTGTCCGGCCTCCAGCTGCAGCATGACCAGCAACTGGGCGGAACACCCGGCATGCTCATCGAGGCCGTGACCGGAGAAGGCGAAGCACGCAGCAGCGAGGTCCTGTTCGAGAAGGCACCTGTGCCCGGGAAACCGTTGGAGATCACTCTTGATCCGGCGCTGCAGACACTCGCTGAGAACGTACTCGCGGAAGAACCCTCCGCCTCCTCCATTGTTGCCATCCGCCCGTCCACCGGAGAAATTCTGACGGTCGCCAACGGACCGGGAAGCGAGGGGTTGCAGGCCGCGCTGCTCGGCCAGTATCCGCCCGGATCCACCTTCAAGGTGGTTACCTCGCTCGCCCTGCTCAGGAACGGCTTCACCCCGGAAACCACCACAAGCTGCCCGGAGGAGCTGGACGTCGAGGGCCGCGCGTTCAAGAACGTACCCGGTTACCCGGCGGAATTCACCGGTGAGATCCCCCTGCTGCAGGCGCTCGCACAGTCCTGTAACACCGGATTCATCTCGCAGCGGGAAGTCGTTTCCCAGGAGGCACTCGCAACGGCTGCTGCGGACCTCGGAATCGGGATCGACGTTCCCATTGGCACTCCGGCGTTCTTCGGCTCTGTTCCCACGGAGGCCGATGGAATCACCCATGCCGCGTCGATGATCGGGCAGGGCGAAATCCTGGTTTCGCCGCTGTCACTGGCCATCATGGCGGCTTCCGTCGGGGCCGGCGAACGGGTTGACCCGACGCTCCTGGCGGCTCAGGAGGAGGCGCCGTCGTCGTCAGCTTCACCGGAGGCGACAGCCACGCCGGAAGAAGCGCCGGCACCCAGCAACCTGACCGCCGACGAGGCGGCGGCCCTGAAGGAGATGATGGGCGCCGTCGTCACTGTGGGAGGGGCACAACTGCTCGCGGACATCCCCGGCGAACCGGTTCTCGCCAAGACCGGCACGGCTGAATTCGGCACGGAGGATCCACCGCGAACCCATGCCTGGGTGGTGGCTCTGCAGGGCGATCTCGCTGTCGCCGTCTTTGTCGGAGAAGGCGAACGCGGGTCCATTTCCGGTGGCCCGCTGATGGAGGAATTCCTCCGTGGGGCCGGTCAGTAAAGCGCTACCGCAGCTGCTGCGGCAGCCGGGTGCCCGACGTCGGAACGATCTCCTTGCCCAACGGCATGAGTGACACCGGGATCAACTTGATATTCGCGATGCCGAGCGGAATCCCGATGATGCTGAGGAACATCGGAATGGATGTCAGCACGTGGCCAATGGCAATCCAGACGCCCGCCACCACAACCCAGATCACGTTGCCCAGGGTGGAGAAGAAATAGGTGCGCCCGCCGCGGTCCACCACGGACCGCCCGAACGGCCACAGCGCGTAGGCTCCGATGCGAAACGATGCTATTCCAAAGGGGATGGTGACAATGAGCAGACAGCACACGATCCCGGCCAGGAAGTAGCCGACCGCCAGCCAGATTCCGCCGAAGAGAAGCCAGATGATGTTCAGGAGTGCATTCATGGGTCTATTCTTCCTGCCTTGAGCATCGAAAGACCATGAGGGTCTTCCCTGAACTGTTTTCCCACCCGTGCAGAAACAACACTGCCCACCGGCTGTTTCAGCTCGGTGGGCAGTGTTATTGGCTTGCTACTTAGCGGCCGCGGCGCTCGTTGGAGGCTGGTGCGCCTGCCCTGCGGGGGCCGGAGCCGCGGCTACCGGCGGGACGGCCGGACGACGACGGCGCGTGGCTGCGCTGACCCGAGCCCGGCTGCGCCTTGCCCTGCGAGCCGCGACTGGCCGTGGCGCTGTGGGCAGCGACGTCACCCGAGCGGGCCGGACGGGGGCGGCGGGTACGGTTGCCGCCGGCTGCGGCACCCTCACCGGTACGACGCTCACTGTCAGTTCCGAAGCGAGGCGCCTGCGGCTGGTCCTTGCGGCGCTCCGCACGATTGCCCTGGGGCTCGGCTGCAACGCGGCCCCGACCGCCGCGGCCACCGCGGCCGCCGGCAGCGGGAGCCGCGCGTCGGGCACGCTTGCGCTCGGCGTTGGCGCCGGTCGAGGCGCCTGAACCGCGCGGGGTCTCGCGCTGCGCCAGGAGGGCGGCACGGGTGCGCGGGTCAATCTTTTCTGCTGCCTCACCGATCAGCTTGCCCACGAGCGGGGAGGTCGCTGTGACGTTCTCGAAGCCGACGCTCACACCTGCGGCCTTCATGAGCTTCTGCACTTCGCCCTTTTGCTCGGGCAGGGTGATGGTCACGACGGTACCGTCGGAACCGGCACGGGCAGTACGGCCGGAGCGGTGCAGGTACGCCTTGTGTTCCGTGGGCGGATCAACGTGGACCACGAGCTCGACGTCGTCAACGTGCACTCCGCGCGCTGCGACGTCAGTGGCGACAAGCACGCGCACATCACCGGTGGAGAACTCAGCCAGGTTGCGGTCGCGCGCATTCTGCGAAAGGTTGCCGTGCAGGTCGACGGCGGGGATACCGGCGTCGGTCAGGGTCTTGGCGAGCTTGCGGGCGTGGTGCTTGGTGCGCATGAACAGGACGCGCTTGCCCTTGCCGGAGGCGAGCTGCACAATGAGCTGCTTCTTCTGGGTCTGGTCGCCGATCAGCAGCACGTGGTGCTCCATGGTGGTGACCGAAGCCTGTGTCGTGTCCACGGAGTGGGTCAGCGGGTTGGACAGGTACCGCTGGACAATCTTGTCCACGCCGTTATCCAGGGTGGCCGAGAACAGCATGCGCTGACCTTCGGTTGGTGTGGTGTCCAGGATCCGCTTCACGACGGGCAGGAAGCCGAGGTCGGCCATGTGGTCGGCCTCGTCCAGCACGGTGATCTCCACCGACTCGAGCGTCACCAGCTTCTGGCGCATCAGGTCTTCAAGCCGTCCGGGGCAGGCAATAACAATGTCGACGCCGGCACGCAGCGCTTTTTCCTGGCGAGCCTGTGAGACGCCACCGTAGATGACGGTGGTGTTCAGGCCAAGCTCGGCGGCCAGCGGCTCGACGGTCGCGTTGATCTGCGTAGCAAGCTCACGTGTGGGAGCAAGGATGAGCGCCAGCGGGCGGCCCGGCTTGCGGCGGTAGGCTGCCTCGCGCTCGGCCAGGCGCGACACCATGGGCAGCGCAAACGCGAGCGTTTTACCGGAGCCGGTACGGCCGCGGCCAAGAACGTCCCGGCCCGCAAGGGTGTCGGGGAGGGTCTTGACCTGAATGGGGAACGGTTCAGTGATTCCCTGGTCGGTAAGGGAACGGACCAGCGCTGTGGGCACGCCAAGCGCAGCAAAGGTAGTCATGTAAAGTACACGAACTTTCTTCTCATCTTCCCTGCGCACCGGTTGGTGCCCAGAGTCCGCCGAAGGAAAGTCAGACAGTGTCAACCGCTCTCACAATCTTGCGAGATAGCGCGGGACAAAAGAATGCGTTCATCGACGCAGGCTGCGGCTGTTGGTCTTCGTAAAAAGCTTCATGTGCCGCAAGCAAGTGGATCCAGTCTATCAGTGGTCTGGTTGCGCTCCTGACGGCCGTTGGTGAGGATGGGGATTGTGTGAGCAAGCCCACCACGCGCGCCGCACTGAAACCTCACCACACCGCAGGAGGAACCATGTCCACCGCCGCTGCCATCCGCTCCCATGCTGCAGATCTGTCCGGGGAAGTAACTGAACTGCGTCACCGCCTGCATCAGGAACCGGAGGTCGGCCTGCACCTGCCCCGTACCCAGGAGAAGGTGCTGGAAGCGCTGGACGGGCTTCCCTACGAGGTGAGCGTGGGCAAGGACACGACGTCGGTGACCGCAGTTCTGCGCGGAACGGCACCGTCGTCGAACGGACAGAAGCCGGTGGTTCTGCTGCGCGGAGACATGGACGCTCTTCCTGTGCAGGAGCAGACCGGAGTCCACTACACATCCCGGATTGACGGGGCCATGCATGCCTGCGGCCACGATCTGCACACGGCAATGCTCGCCGGAGCCGCGCGGATCCTTGCTGACCGGCGCGAGGAGCTGGCGGGCGACGTCGTACTGATGTTCCAGCCTGGCGAGGAGGGTTTTGATGGCGCAGGGGTGATGATCCGCGAGGGTGTACTCGAGGCCGCAGGGCGGCGGCCGGACGCGGCCTACGGCATTCACGTTGTGTCCTCGTTGCTGCCCAATGGCCTGTTCGCCAGCCGGCCCGGCACGCTGATGTCAGCGTCCAATTCGCTTGATGTGACCGTCCACGGCGTCGGCGGCCATGGGTCGGCACCCCACCGTGCCAAAGACCCCGTCACCGTTGCGGCAGAAATTGTGACCAGCCTGCAGACGATGATCACGCGGCAGTTCGACATGTTCGATCCCGTGGTGCTGACCGTCGGTCTTCTGCATGCGGGAACCAAGCGGAACGTCATCCCCGAATCAGCGCGCATAGAAGCGACGATCCGGACCTTCTCCGAGCAGAACCGGGAGCTGATGCGAACCGCGATCCCGCGCCTGGTGAACGGCATCGCCGAAGCGCACGGACTCTACGCAACGGTGGAGTATGAGACGGAGTATCCGCTGACGGTAACGGACCCCACGGAGACCTCGAACGTTGAGAAGCACGTCGGTGAGTTGTTCGGCGACGAGCGGTACACGCAGATGGCCAATCCCCTCAGCGGCTCAGAGGACTTCTCCCGGGTGCTGGCGGCCGTGCCCGGGAGTTTCGTTTTCCTGTCCGCCGTCCAACCGGGTGTCGATCCGGCGGGAACCGCGTTCAACCACTCCCCCTACGCCACCTTCGACGACAGCATCCTCGCCGACGGCACCGCCCTCTATGCGCAACTGGCAGTGGCGCGGATCGCCGAGCTTTCGGGCGCCTGACCCGTCCGGACCGCCGGCTTGGCGTGCCTCGCTACGCTTGTACCGATGAGCACGCACCCTGAGCCCCAGCCCTTCCCTGCCCAGCCCGTCTCCTTCGTGCGCCGCGGCTCACGACTCCAGGGCCGCCGTCGTGATGCATGGGCGGAGCTGTCCGAAGGCCTCGTCGTGGAGGTTCCGCGCAGTTCCGCGGCGGACACTTCTGTGGACCCCATGTGGGAGTACGACGCCGCTGCCTCCTTCGGGCGCGATGCACCCCTGGTGATCGAGGTCGGATCGGGACTGGGTGAAGCGGTGGCGCATGCAGCAGCCGAGCACCCCGCGCGCAACTTCCTCGCCCTCGAGGTGTACAAGCCGGGGCTGGCCCAGACCCTGCTTCGAATTGACCAGCGGGGGCTGACCAACGTGCGCGTCGCGCAGGTGAACGCGGCAGAAGCCCTGGCCACGATGATCAGTCCCGCGTCGGTCGCCGAACTGTGGGTCTTCTTCCCCGACCCCTGGCACAAGACCCGCCACCATAAGCGCCGGCTCGTCAAGGACTCCTTCATCGAGCTGGCCGGGCGCGTGCTGGAACCCGGCGGCATTCTGCGCCTCGCCACCGACTGGTCGGACTACGCGGCGCAAATGCGCGAGGCCGCCAACGCCTCACCATTGTTCGAGAACCTGCACGAGGGCGAACGCGCCGGGGGGGACAGTCCCCTGACCCAGGTGTGGGCCAGCGGCGTCGAGCACGAAGTCGGCGGGACGCCCCGCCGTGAGGGACGCGAGCCCGCCGGTACGGCCTCGGCCCGCGAAGGCGAGGACATGCTCGGAGGCTGGGCACCGCGTTTCGAGGGCCGGATTCTCACGAGCTTTGAAAACAAGGCCCATGACGCCGGCCGCATGATCTTCGACCTGGCGTACCGGCGGGTGTTTTAGCCGCTGCCGTCAGGCGCGGACGTCGTAAAGGTGATGGACGACGTCGTGCAGTCCGTACTGCGCGAGGGTTGCGACAGTGAATCCCGACCCATTGCTTCGCCGCCCTACACGGTCCCAGTCCGTCACCGAATCCAGCAGCGCGGTGTACGCCTCGCCCACATCTGCAAGCTCGCCTGCCACCCTGGCCGGATCCTCGGCGGCGTAGTTTTCCTCCTGTGCCGTGCGGTCCTGGTCCCAGTTCTCGAAGAGCGGGTCCTCCTGCGCCAACATCAGTTCCGTGCGTTCAGTGAACAGCACGTAGACGTCCCGGACGTGGGTAGCATACTCAAGTGCTGACCAGGTGCTCTCGTCGGGGCGGTCGCGAACGTCGGCCCGTTCGAGGACGGTCCGCCACCGAGGCAGATCTGCTCTGTGTTGCTCCGCGATGCGATCAGTCGGATAGTCTGCCGGGTCGAATCCGCATTCGGTGCAGGCTCGTTCCAACACCCAGGTCCAGTCCTTGGTATCCGGTTCAATTGCCATAGATCGAAGCGTATCCGGGTGCGGCGTTGAAGCGACCAAACCTGACTCAATCAAACGACGACGACGGCAGGTCCCGCTCCCCCGCGGCCATAGCGTCAACGATTCGGCGGGCAACAGCATCAGGGTCCTTGCCCTGCGGCAGGCGGGGTGCCACTCCCTCGATGGGACGGTGCGCCAACCCGGTTTCAGTGTGCGGGGGCCGAACATCGAGGACGCGCACCCCGCTACGGCGCAACTCGAGCGCAGCAGCCTTGCCGAACGCGCTCAGCGCCGCCTTGCTCGCGGAGTACGCCGCCATGCCTCCGGTGGGACTATCGGCGACGACAGCGCTGATCTGGACCACCTGCGATCCCTTGCTCAGCCGCGGGACAACAGCCCGGAGGAGCCGGGCGAAGCCCACGAAGTTGGTGAGCAGCAGCTCGTCCAGAGTGTCATCGTCGAGCTCCGCGAGGGAACCG
Source organism: Arthrobacter sp. TJ-170 (assembly GCF_058269305.1). Classification (NCBI taxonomy): domain Bacteria; kingdom Bacillati; phylum Actinomycetota; class Actinomycetes; order Micrococcales; family Micrococcaceae; genus Arthrobacter; species Arthrobacter sp. TJ-170. The sequence continues at coordinate 210,929 of NZ_JBZCNL010000004.1, forward strand.
AAGGCCACGACGCCCGCGGCATAAACCACGCCGTCCAGAGGCTCGTCATCCAACGTATCGGCGATGCGGGCGGGCCCTCCGGGCAGGGTGAGATCAGCAGCGACGGACCGGGCGCCCAACCGATGAGCGACAGCGCTGAGTTTCGCTTCATCGCGTCCGCTGAGGATCAGCCGCGCTCCCCTTGCGTCCAGTTCTGCAGCTATGCGCGAACCGAGCTGGCCCGTTGCTCCTACCACCAGGAACTGTTTGCCGCGGATGTCGGCGGCGTTGGTCTCACCCATGACCTGAGCCTAGCAACCCGCCCTGACGCTTCCCTCCCGGGCCCGCAAGGCCTATGCCTGCCCTCGACGGCGGTCCTGTGCCTTTTCTTTCAGCTGCCGGAGTTCCTGCTCGGCTGCCTCACGTGCCTCGAGCTCGCCGAACGCCTGTTCGAGCTTCCCGGAGGACGGGTCCGACCAGGTGAGTTCCTCTTGGGCTGCCTGCAGATGCCTCAGACGCCTGGCTTCCTGCTCCGCCTCGCGCGCGGCACGAGCGGTTTCCACACTGCTTCCCGCTGAAGCGGACACCGCACCCTGAACGTCCAGCGCCGCCTGGGTGGCGCCGTGCTGGGCCTTGAGGGATTCGTAGCGGACTGCATTTTCCTGCAATGAGGTTTCAAGCCGGTACAGGTCTGCTTCGAGGGAGTGGAACTGCTGATCGACGCCATCGCGCTGGCGGGTCAGAGCCTCGAGCCTTTTCTGCACGTCCAGTGCGCGGCGAAGCGCGGCCCGGGCGGCGTCGTCGTTGTTGTCCGCAACCGCGCGTTCCGCCTCGCGGTTGCACGCGTCGAGGTCTGCCGCTGCCTGCCGGGCGAGGCTGTCGACCCGGTGCCGTACAGCGGCGAGGTCGGCAACACTGCGGCGGGCACGGTCGAGGTTTTCCTCCTGTTGCCGCTGGGTCTGCCCGAGCGCGGCGATGGGATCGACCGGTTCAGCAGCGTTGCGGCGCGAGGAAAGGATGCGTGAGATGCGGCGGCGTACAGACACTGGTCCTAGGCCCGCCGCGTGCCGGTGCCGTAGGCGGCATTCCAGGTCCTCAGGGCACCGATTTCCGTAGTGAGGCGCGAGGTGGCACGCTCAAGCTGCCTGCTGCCGGAGACCTGATGAACCTCGAGAAGGGCCCGACGCAGCTGAGCCGACAGTTCGCAGAGGGAGTTGACCTGCTCGCCGATGCCGCCTGCAAGGTCTTCACGGAGCGCCCTGTTCGGTTCCTGTTCGGCAAGCGCAAGGCGTTCACCGAGTACGGCTTCGGCCCGGGTGAGATCCTCAGCGGTTGCAGCCAGGTCCCCCGTGGGAGAGCCCTGTGCGATAGCCGCCGCAACGGAGCGGCGGGTGGCGTCCGTGGAGCGCTCAAGCTGGAGCCGGAGCCTGGCGAGCTCCCGTGCCGATGCATCCGTGGAGAAGGACCGCAGGCGGCTGGACCCGCGCTCGATCCGGCGGCGGAGGACCCCCGAATGGCGGACACGGCGCACGAGCAACCAGGTACCGGTTGCCGCACCGATGGCCAGCACACCCAGGACCGCTCCACCAAAGAGGAGGAGCTGGAGAACACCCTCCAGCAGGACTTCCGCGGCGTCAGCGAACTCTGAATCAGGCATGTATATAAGTGTGCCGTGGAATTGGAGGTTGCGCTACGTGGGGGCCCTCAGCGGGAGGGATCCCCGCGCCAGATCATGAGTGCCTGGCTGCGCGGGCGGGGACGCTGGCCCCGGGCGAGGGTGACGACGTCACCCGCGAGACCGGCAGCGAAGACACGGCTGGTCTCCGATTTCCGTCGCTGTGCCAGCTCTTCGGTGAGTTCGCTGACCCTGTGCTGGAGCGCCATGACCTGATTCTCCAGTTCAAGGATGCGCCGGATCCCTTCCAACGAGACGCCCTCATGGGACAGCCGCTGCACTTCGCGCAGGACATTGACATCGCGCTGGGAATACCGGCGGGCCCGCCCCGGCGCCCTGCTGGGAGTGACGAGGCCCAGCCGGTCGTACTGACGCAGCGTCTGGGGATGCATGTCTGCCAGCTCCGCCGCCACGGAGATCACATAGATCGGCATATTGATATCAACAGACATGGTGTCGCTCCCTTCTGCTGGCTAGATTCCCCACACCCTAAAGCCGCGCCTTCTCGGCGAGGTTGTTACGCGGATCGGCATCCTTCGTGGCGGTGGCGAATGCTTCGACGGCGGCCGCTGCGTCCTTGTTCAGATTCTGCGGAACGACGACGTCGATGGTCACCAGCAGATCGCCCGTGCCCTTCGAAGTCTTCACTCCACGGCCCTTGACCCGCAGGGTCCTGCCGGACGGAGTACCCGCCGGCACCTTCACCTTGACGATCTCACCGTCCAGGGTGGGCACCTCCACCTGCGCACCGAGCGTTGCCTCGGGGAAGGTGACAGGTACGTGCACCCTGATGTTGTCGCCGTCGCGCTGGAAGAACGGATGCGGCTTCACATTCACAGTGACCATGAGGTCACCGTTTCCTGACGGCCCGGCCTGGCCCTTTCCGCGTACACGGACCTTCTGCCCGTCACGGATGCCGGGAGGAATACGAACGTCGATCACCTCGCCGGACGGTTCACGCAGGCCGATGGTGGTGCCGCGGATGGACCCGGCGAAGGAGATGCTGGTGCTCGCCGTGCGGTCTGCGCCCTTGCGTGGCGGCGCCTGATACCCAGGGAATCCACCGCCCCCGGGGAATCCACCGCCGGAAGAGTAGCCGCCGCCTCCGCCGAACAGATCGGCGAACTCCGGAGGCAGGTTGCTGCCGCCGCCGAAACCTCCACGCTGGCGACCCGCCGTCTGACCGAAGAGGTTCCCGAACATGTCGTCAAAGCCGGCACCGCCGCCTGCCCCGCCCGGGCCGCCCGCGGTGAAGCGTGCTCCGCTTCCCATGGCGCGGATCGCGTCATACTGCTGACGCTCCTCGGGATCGGACAGCACCGAGTAGGCCTCGGAGATGTCCTTGAACATCCGGTCCGAGCCGCCGGTGCTCTGGTTCTGGTCGGGGTGGTGCTTGCGCGCGAGCTTCCGGTAAGCCTTCTTGATGTCGGCGTCGGAGGCGTCCTTGGGCACGCCAAGGATCTTGTAGAAGTCCTTGTCGACCCAATCCTGACTAGCCATCTGACCCCTCCTCTCTCTTAAACTTTAAGTTGTCCTGTTCGTGGAAGCATTGCCGCCGTCCCCTCCGAGGAAGGGGGCTTTGATATTCCGAGCGGCCGCCAGGCCCGTAGGAATTTCGTTGCCCCCGTTCGGAGGGGACGGCGTGCTCAGCTACTCCGGTACCGCTACGATCACCTGGGCTGCGCGCAGGACGCGGTCACCCTTCTTGTAACCGGCGCGGAGGATCTGGCTGACGCTGTCGAACTGGACGTCCGGGCTTGGCTGCTGGATGAGCGCTTCGTGGACGTTCGGGTCGAACTCCACGCCGGTCTCATCGATGCGCGAGAGACCGTAGGTTTTCAGCGCGTTCTCCAGCTTGGTGGAGATAGCGGCGAAGGGCCCGTCCGCAAGGTCGCCGTGCTGGCGGGCGGCGTCAATGTCGTCGAGCACCGGCATGAGCGAGTTCAGTACCCCGATCACTGCCATATCCCGTGCGACGTCGCGGTCCCGCTCCACCCGCTTCCGGTAGTTGACGTACTCGGCCTGAAGCCGGAGCAGGTCATTCCGAAGCTCGGCCTCAACGTTGGTGGACGCCTGAGGAAGCTCTTCTCCGCCACCGGCCTCATTGAGGATCGCTTCTGCCTGCGCCAGTGCATCAACACCGGCGTCCGCTCCGTCCAGGTGCACCGAGTCCGAGGCATCCTGCCCGGTTCCGGCGCCGGGCTCCTGGCCGGCCCCCGCGAAGGGTGCCGAGCCAGGGGTGCCCGTGCCGTCTGTTTCGGCTGTGCCGTGCTGCCCACGGATCTCCCCAGTCTCCGGGTCGATCTTCCGGTTATCTCGGAAGCTCACTGGCTCTGAGTGTTCTTCTTCGTTTCCGTGGTGCGGCATGGCTACTTCTTCTCGTCTTCGTCAACGACCTCGGCATCGACGATGTCTTCGTCGTCAGCCTTGGATCCGTTTTCGCTGGGCTCACCGGTGGGGGTAGCGCCGGGACCGGCGGCACCTTCCTGCTGAGCCTGGGCGTAGATGGCCTCGCCGAGCTTGGTCTGGGAGGTCTGCAGCTTCTCGAAGGCAGCCTTCACCTCGTCGTCGTTATCCTGCGACTCCAGAGCCTTCTTGAGTGCATCGACGTCGGACTGCACCTCGGTCTTGACATCTTCGGGCAGCTTGTCGGAGTTGTCGTCGATGAGCTTGCCAACGGAGTAGGCCAGCTGCTCGGCCGAGTTGCGGACATCCGCGGCCTCACGGCGCTGCTTGTCCTCGGCAGCGTGCTCTTCAGCCTCACGGACCATGCGGTCGATGTCTTCCTTCGACAGCGCGGTGCCGCCGGTGATGGTCATCGACTGCTCCTTGCCGGTGCCCTTGTCCTTGGCGGACACGTGCACGATGCCGTTGGCGTCAAGGTCGAAGGTGACCTCAACCTGAGGAACACCGCGCGGCGCCGGTGCAATACCGGTGAGCTCGAAGGTGCCCAGAGGCTTGTTGTCGCGAGTAAACTCACGCTCGCCCTGGAACACCTGGATGGCAACCGAAGGCTGGTTGTCATCCGCGGTTGTGAAGGTCTCACTGCGCTTGGTGGGGATGGCAGTGTTGCGCTCGATGAGCTTGGTCATCACGCCGCCCTTGGTCTCAATGCCCAGCGACAGCGGGGTCACGTCGATCAGGAGGACGTCCTTGCGCTCGCCCTTCAGCACACCGGCCTGGAGGGCAGCGCCGACGGCGACTACCTCATCCGGGTTCACTCCCTTGTTGGGCTCCTTGCCGCCGGCCAGTTCCTTCACCAGTTCCGAAACAGCGGGCATACGGGTGGAGCCACCGACGAGGACGATGTGGTCGATGTCGGAAACCTTGATGCCGGCTTCGGTGATGACGTCGTGGAACGGCTTCCTGGTGCGGTCAAGCAGGTCCTTGGTGAGGTCCTGGAACTTGGCACGGCTCAGGTGCTCGTCGAGGTGCACCGGTCCGTCGGGAGTGACGGAAAGGTACTGCAGGGAGATGTTAGTGGAGCTGGCAGAGGACAGTTCCTTCTTGGCCTGCTCAGCAGCTTCCTTCAGACGCTGCAGGGCAATCTTGTCCTTCGACAGGTCTGCGCCCTTGGCCTTTGCCTGGGAGAGCAGGAACTCTACGACCCGCTGATCCCAGTCATCGCCGCCGAGGCGGTTGTCACCGGAAGTGGCACGAACCTGGATGGTGGAGAAGTCATCCTCGTCCTTGCCGACTTCCAGGAGCGAGACGTCGAACGTACCGCCACCGAGGTCGAACACGAGGATGAGCTCGTCTTCCTTGCCTTTGTCCAGACCGTAGGCCAGGGCCGCGGCGGTGGGCTCGTTGACGATGCGCAGGACGTTCAGGCCCGCGATTTCGCCGGCTTCCTTGGTTGCCTGACGCTCAGCGTCGTTGAAGTACGCCGGAACGGTGACGACGGCGTCTGTGACCTTCTCGCCGAGGTAGCTCTCGGCGTCGGTCTTCAGCTTCTGCAGGATGCGGGCAGAGATTTCCTGCGGCGTGTAGGTCTTGTCATCGATCTGCTTTGTCCAGTCAGTGCCCATGTGGCGCTTGACGGAGGCAATGGTGCGGTCGATGTTGTTGACGGCCTGGCGCTTCGCGATCTCGCCGACCAGAACCTCGCCGCCCTTGGAGAAAGCGACGATGGACGGAGTGGTGCGCGCGCCTTCCGCGTTGGCGATAACGGTGGGCTCGCCACCTTCAAGCACGGAGACGACCGAGTTGGTTGTACCGAGGTCGATACCTACTGCACGTGACATGCGTGTTCCTTTCGACGAGCCGGCGGTCAAGGACCGTTGGCTGCTTTGTCAGGTTCCGCTCACATTGAGCGTTCTGCACTCAACCCTACTACGCCATGCTCAGGTGTCAAACCAAGGTTGAGTCGGGAGGGCTCAACTTCTCGGGAAGGACTGCCTTCGAACGTCCCGCATGGGGTCAGTGGGACTGTCCGGACGCTCCCACTGCATCATGCGTTTCAGTGGAGGAGCCCGCCCGGTGCTTCGCATGGGGCGGAGCTGCAGCGCCGCCGTCGTGCCGTGAGAGTGCGGACGGCCACCAGATCTTCGGGCCAATGTCATAGGCGAGCGCCGGAACCAGCAGGGATCGGACGATCACGGTGTCCAGCAGCACACCGAATGCCACAATGAAGGCGATCTGTGCGAGGAACAGGATGGGGATAACGCCCAGAGCCGCAAATGTTGCCGCCAGCACGATGCCCGCCGAGGTGATAACGCCGCCGGTCACTCCCAGCCCGCGGAGAATGCCCGGCCGGGTTCCAATCCGCAGCGATTCCTCCCGTACGCGGGTCATCAGGAAGATGTTGTAGTCGACACCCAGCGCCACCAGGAAGACGAAGCCGAAGAGCGGCACGGAAGCATCTGCGCCATCGAACCCGAGGAGGTTGTTGAACACCAGTGCCGACACGCCGAGCGCCGTCGCATAGGACAGCACCACCGAGCCGATGAGGAGCACCGGCGCCAGCACGGACCGCAGCAGCAGCATGAGAATCAGGAGAATGACCACGAGGACGATCGGGATGATCTTCGCCAGGTCAGCCTGCGCGGTCTCGTTGGTATCCAGTGCCACTGCGGTCACCCCGCCCACCAGCACGTCCGGGCTCACGGCATCCAGGTCCACGCGCAGCTGCTTGACCAGCTCCTCCGCTTCGGCGGAGTCCGCCTGGTAATCAAGTGTCGCCCTGACGAGGACGTTGCCTTCGCGTACGACGACGTCGCCTGCGCCATCGGCGACCACGGTCGCCTCTGCCACTCCCTCCTGTGCTTCGGTGACCTCAAGCACGCCATCCTGTCGGCCTTCGGGAGCAACGATCGTGACGGGGCTGCCTGCGCCGGCGTCGAAGTGGCGCGCGAGCGCGTCCTGACCGTCCACAGCGTTGGACGGGGCCAGGATGAGGGACGACTGCGGCACACCCGACGCCTGCAACTGGAGCAGTCCCAACGAACCGGCGACCAGCACCAGCAGCGACACGATCCACACCGGTCGGGAGAACCGCGCAACCAGGCTGCCGGCGCGCTTCCAGATGCCGCGCAGACCTTCAAGGCCGGTGACGTTGCGGTCATGAACACCGCCGGGATGGGTGCCGACCTTTGGCCGCAGCGGCCAGAACGCACTCCGGCCGAAGACCAGGAGAAACGCAGGGAGAAGGGTCAGGGCGGCAAGCAGGGAGAAGACAATGCCGATGGCGGCGATCGGACCCAGGCTGCGGTTGGAATTGAGGTCGGAGAAGAGAAGACACAGCAGCGCGAGGATCACCGTGGCTCCCGAGGCAATGATGGGCTCCACTGAGGCGCGATAGGCAGCCTTCATCGCGTCCCACTTGGAGCTGAACTCCCTGAGCGTCTCCCTGTACCGGGCAACCAGAAGCAGCGCGTAATCAGTAGCCGCGCCGATCACAAGGATCGACAGGATGCCCTGGCTCTGGCCGCTCAGCTCAATCCAGCCCCACAAGGCCAGCGCATACACAAGCAGGATCGACGTGGCGAGGGCAAAGACCGAAGTGAGAAGCACCAGGAAGGGCAGGATGAGGGCGCGGTAGACGGCCAACAGGATCAGGAATACGGCGGTCAGTGCGACTGCCAGCAGGATTCCGTCGATGCCACCGAAGGCACTGACCAGGTCCGCGGTGAATCCGGCCGGACCCGTGACGTAGCCCTCGGTACCCTCGGGCAGTTCCGCCTCAAGCACCTCGCGCAGTTCGACCACAACCTCGCCCAACTCGCCGTCGTCGGACACAGAGGCGATGTACTGGACGGCAAGGGCATCCTCGGAAGGAATGGGGCCGACTACTGCAGGCTGCCCATCCGAGGCCGCTTCAAGTCCAGGCACCTTCTCCAACTCCCCCGCGAGTTCCTGGTACCGCGCCAGTTCCTGCGGCGGAATCTCCGTCTCCGACTCGACGACAATCACGGCGGGTAATGCCGTTGACTCCGTAAATGCCTCCTGCAGTTCTCCGGCCTCCGTTGATTCGGCATTGGCCGGAAGGAACGAAGCCTGGTCATTACTGGAGACGCCCTCCAACTTTCCGAAGGTGGGCCCGCCGAATCCGGCGCCGATAAACCACAACACCACTATGAACGCCGGGAGAATTGCCCGGACCCACTTCTTCTGGAACATTCCTGACCTCTCTGAATTATCTCTGCTGCCTACTATATCCACGATGGAGATAATTGGCAGTATCCTACTCTGTTAAATGAAGAGGAGGAATATGGCCGCCACCGCACCACGCGAGTTGATGTCCCTGTTGCAGCAGTTCACCGTCGAGACGGACCGCTACGTGGACACCATCAGCGTTCGGGATGCCCTGCACCGGACGGACCTCAACGCGCTCGGAATCATGATGGGTGCTGCCCGAGCGGGTGCAACGGTGACGCCCGGAATGCTGCGGCAGGCGCTGAACCTGAGTTCACCGGCGACCACCGCGCTCATCGACCGCCTCGACGAGGCAGGTCATGTTCGCCGCTCCCGCAGTTCCGTGGACCGCAGGCAGGTTCACCTCGAGATGACGGAGAAGGCACTCGCAACCGGGTCCCGCCTTTTTGCGCCGCTGGCCCGCGAAGTGGAAAGGGCACTTTCCGACTTTTCCGCTGAGGAGCTTGAATTGCTCAGCACCATGATGCGCAAGGTGACCGACGCCACGGTCCACGCGCGCCAGCGAGCAGTGGAGGAACCGCAGGAGTGACCTGACGGTCATGAGCGGCGTCAAGAAGCCGGGGAGTTCGGCACGCCCCCGTGCGCCTGTCTTGCTTCAGTACCTACGATTGACCCATGTACCGGATCGTCACTGTCTGCACCGGCAATATCTGCCGCTCCCCCATGGCCGAAATCATGCTCAACCGCGCCTTCGAGGAGGCCGGACTGAACGACGACGTCCTGGTGGACTCCGCCGGCACCACCGGCTGGGAGACCGGCAACCCGATCGACGAGCGAGCCGCCGCGAAGCTCACCGAGCTGGGTCTGGAGAGCGAAACACACCGCGCGCGGAAATTCGATCCGACCTGGTACGCGGAGCGGGATCTCATTCTTGCGCTCGACGTGGACCACTATGAGGACCTGCGGCTCGAAGCCCCTGACGCCGACAGTCGCAGCCGGGTGCGGCTGCTTCGCGAGTTCGACCCGTCGACCGCCGGCACGCCGGTCTCCGAGCTCGGCATCTATGACCCGTGGTACGGGGATGGGGCAGACTTCGAAGCCACCTGGCAGATGATTCACGACGCCGTTCCCGGCATTGTCCAGTACGTGCAGGAGGATCTCGCGCGGGGTCACGCGGCTCGGTAAATGCTTCGGCAGATACAGGCTTAACTACAGCGAGACAATGTCCTTCAGCACCAGCAGGTGCTGCTCGAACAGCTTCTCCGGGTCCGAGAAGGTGCCGGCGCCGTACTGGCCGAAGACTTCGAAGCTGACAACGCCAAAAATGGCAGCCCAGACGAGCGTGCCCCGCACGATCAGGTCATCGCTGGCCGCCAGGTCCATTTCTTCCCGAATGCGCGAAAGATCCACCGACAGCTGACCCTGACTGGTCGTGCCATGCGGAATATCAGGCAACGCCTCGCCCGTGCCGGATCGGTAGGCGTCGTCGAATATCCGAACAAGCGCCCTGATGACACGTGTACCGGGCCCGGTGGTTTGCTCCGCGGGCGCGTGATAACCCGGCACGGGACTGCCGAAGAGCAGAGCATAACGGGCCGGCTCCCTCAGAGCCCAGCCGCGCACCGCATGTGCGAGCGCGAAGAACCTTGCCGCGTGATCGGAGGCGGGTGCCAGTGAGACGGCGTGGTCCACTTCGTCGCCGAGTTCCGTATAGGCATCGACCACGAGGAGCGTCAGGAGTTCGTCCCGGCTCTTCACGTATCGGTACACCGCCGAAGAAACCAAGCCCAGTTCCCGGGCGATGGCCCGCAGCGAGAGTGCGGCAGCTCCATGAACGGCGAGGTGTTCCCGTCCTATCCGGGTGATGTCCTCCATGGTTTGGGCGCGGGCACGTTCGCGGGGTGTGAGAGCCATGCATCCATGCTCCCCACCCTCGAGAGCGGTGTCAACTTTAGAGAGCGGTGCTCTTGACAGGACCATCGACTGCGCGCATCCTTATGCGAGAGCAGTGCTCTCATTTGAATCCATCAAAACTTGCATCGATCAACCAGGAGAAGAAATGGCGCAGCTGTACATAGTCACTGGAGCCGGCCCGGTGGGCTGGACCGTGGCAGAACAATTGGCGGGCCAGGGCGCACGGGTGCGGATCCTTACCCGCTCGGGGAGCGGTCCGGACCTTGCCGGCGTCGAGCGTGTCCTTGCCAATGCATCAGACCAGCGGGAAATGGAAGTAGCCGTCGACGGCGCGGCAGCCGTCTTCCACTGCATTCATGGTTCCGCCTACACCGCCGCTGCCTGGGAAGCGGAACTGCCCCTCGCCGAGCGGGTTGTGCTGGAGGCGGCAGCGAAGGCAGGCGCCGTCGTCGTCTTCCCGGAAAGCCTGTATTCATACGATCAGCCGGATGAAGTCATGACCGAAGGCTCTTCCCGGGCAGCCGCCACAGGCAAACGCGGAGTGCGCGCCGGGCTGCTGCGGGAGCGGGAAGCCTCCGCTACGGCGACGGTCAGCGTGGTCTCGTCTGACTTCTACGGGCCCCGGGTCCGGACCTCCCATGCCGGCGAGCGCGTAATCCCGCGGGTGTTGGCCGGAAAGACCTTCCGGCCGCTGGGGGACGCGGACCTACCGCACTCCTTCACCTATGTTCCCGACCTCGCGGCAGCCATGATTGCGGCAGCCCGGAACAAGCAGCTCTGGAACTCCGTACTGCACGCACCGACAGCTCCTGCTCCGACACAACGCGGGATCGCCCAGGAGTTCGCTCGTGCCGCCGGCGCACCAGAGCCACGGGTCCGCCCGATTCCAGGCTGGATGGTCCGCTCGCTCGGAAAGGTCACGAGCGACATGCGGGAGCTCGCGGAGATGCTGTACCAGTTCGAGAACCCGTTCGTGATGGACTCCGCGCGCAGCGAGGCACTCCTTGGACTCCGACCTACTCCTCTCCGGGACGGCGCGGCCGCGACTGTGAGCTGGTGGCAGGGGCAGGAGGCTGCGGCGGACGCCCCTAAGATTATTCAGTGACCCTCTCGATTTGGCTGGCGCTGGTCGGCGCCCAGACGCTCATCAGCTTCACTCCGGGAGCCGGTGCCGTGAACACCATGAGCAACTCCCTCACGGTGGGGTTCCGGCGTTCCATGTGGGGCATCCTCGGCCAGCAGGTGGCCCTGCTCGTGCATATCGCCGTGGTGGCCGCCGGAGTCGGGCTCCTGGTAGCCGGGTCGCCGCTGGCCTTCAACATCATCCGCTATGCAGGCGCCGCCTACCTGGTGTACCTCGGCATCCGGAAGTTCCTCGAACGTCCGATTCCCGCCGAGCAGGCCGCCACGCTGCACGCCGAAGGCGCGGTGTCGATGTTCCGCCGGGGACTCTGGGTGAACCTGCTCAATCCCAAGGCAATCGTGTTCTTCCTGGCGTTCGTGCCGCAGTTCATCCGGCCGGAGCAGGAGCTTCTGGGCCAGTACGGTGTTTTGGCGGGCACCGTCGTCGTTATCGATGTTCTGGTGATGTGGCTCTTCTTCGCCGCGGCGGCGCGCTCCTTCAGCCGATTCACCAGCGGTCCGCGCGGACAACGCCTGCTCAACCGCATCTTCGGCACGCTGTTTGTCGCCGTGGGCGCACTGCTGGCATTCTCCTGATTCATGGCACACAAGCCGGCAAACGCCGTCCTTCCGCTCATCATCGCCGTGGACGGCCGATCGGGCGCGGGCAAAACGACGCTGGCGGTGGAGCTTACAACGCTGTTGCGGGAACACCACACCGTGAGCCTGTTCCATCTTGAGGACATCTACCCCGGCTGGGACGGTCTTGCCGACGGTATGGAGCGGTACGTCCGCTCTGTGCTCACCCCGCTCGCATCCGGGCTGCCCGCCCGGTGGGCGGCCTGGGACTGGACCGCGAACCACGACGGCGACACCCGCCTCACACAGCCCGCGGACATTGTGGTGGTGGAGGGAGTGGGCGCGGCGTGCGAAGCCGCGCGTGAGTTCCTCGACGTGGTCGTCTGGATCAACGCCGCCGACGACCTCCGACGCACGAGCGCACTGACCCGTGACGGCGACACGTACGCTCCGTTCTGGCAGCGCTGGTCCGACCAGGAGGAACACTGGCTCGCGGGAGACCATCCCGCACCCCACGCCGATCTGCTGGTGCAGGGTCACCGCGGAAACGCTGTCCCGGATCAGCTTCGCCGCGCCCTGAGCGGGTTGCCCCAGTGCGAGTTCCTCATGTCGATGGAACGGGCGGCGCGGCGCGGCCTCACACTGCAGGTCGACACGATCGAGACGTTCCCTGAGGCCGCAACGGTGTTCCGAGAGCTCTACGGGGCGGCCGCCTCGGCCGTCTGGCTGGACAGCTCCACCACCGAGGACCCCCAGGGCCGCAGCCGGTTCTCGATACTGGCGGACGACGGCGGACGGTTCGGCCAGCTCGCCCAGCACACCGACGGCACCACCTCGGTCACCAGTGGTCCGGTCACCGCGCGTATCGCCGGGCCGTTTTTCCGCTGGCTCGACGGCGTATGGGGCAGGCGGGCCGTCCGGCTGCCCGACACCTACCCCGGTCCGTTCGCCCTCGGTTGGCTCGGCTACCTCGGCTACGAGCTGAAGCGGGAAACCGGCGGTTCCACCACACCGGGCACCGACATGCGCGGCACGGTCCCGGACGCCTCGCTGCTCTTCGCGGGCCGCGCCGTCGTCCTCGATCAGCGAGATCGGCGCACCCACCTTCTGACCCTGCGTGACGGCTCCCGAGACACTGACGCCGATGCCTGGCTGGAACGTGCTCGCGCCGTCGTACTCTCGGGCGGAACTGCTCCGGCTCCGGCCGAGCCGCTGCCCGCTCCCCGCTTCTCCGCACGCGATACACGCGAGCAGTACCTGGAGAAGATCCGCACGGCAAAGGCGGAGATCGCCGACGGCAACTCGTACGAGGTGTGCCTGACAACCGCCCTCACGGCTCACGCGGAGGGTCCGGTTCGGCCCTTCGAGGCCTACCTTGAGCTGCGGCGTGCCAACCCGGCTCCGTTTGCGCACTACTTCTCTTTCCCCGGCCTTGCTATTGCCAGCACCTCGCCGGAGCGGTTCCTCCGGCTCGACTCGTCCGGCGGGATGCGCGCCGAACCGATCAAGGGCACCCGGCGCCGCTCCGCCGATCCTGACGAGGACGCCGCCCTGCAGGCCGAGCTGCGCACCAGCACCAAGGACCGCGCGGAAAACATCATGATCGTGGACCTGCTGCGCAACGACCTCTCCCACCTGGCCATCCCCGGCACCGTCACGGTGAGCCGCCTGTGCGACATCGAAACGTACGCAACGGTGCACCAGATGGTCAGCACTATCGACGCGCAGCTGCGGCCCGGGTCCTCCCGCGCCGAAGCAGTCGCCGCCGCGTTCCCTGCCGGTTCCATGACGGGCGCGCCGAAAATCAGCACCATGGTTATCCTCGACCGGCTCGAAGGTGCACCGCGGGGTGTCTATTCGGGCGCCGCCGGGTACTTTTCGCTCGATGGGGCAGCGGACCTCGCCGTCGTCATTCGTACGCTCGTGATGGAGAATGACGACGACGACACCCGCCTCACGCTCGGCGTAGGCGGCGCGATCACGGCCGATTCCGACCCGTCCGAGGAGTGGGAGGAAGTGCGGACGAAGGCGTTCGGGGTATTGTCCGCGCTGGGCTCGTCCTTTCCGGCATAGTCCACATTGCTCGCTGCACGCGGCCTTCCGTCACCTCATCCCGTGTGGAAGCATTGAACAGGCAAAGGACGGATCAACGAAGGAGAAAGGTCATGACCAGCTCCCGCGATGAAAACACGCCCAGCCTGGACGATGTTCAGGAGCCGGACAACGAATTCCTGCCCAACCGGATCTACCAGGGGCACGCAGGAGAGCCCGAACGCCTGGATGATGACGCCCTGGCGGCAGCCACGGAGCAGGAGCGGGTCGACGCCGGGCTCATCGACTACGCACTAGACCAGGTTCCGGACGCCACCGATCCCCTCCCTGAGGAGGCCTCTGACGAAGCGGACTGGGCACAGCGCGGCCTGAACGAGGAAAGCAATCCCGATTCCTGAGAACGCCGGCCCATAGCGCTCGCCCCGGGGCCCTCGGTCGCTAGGCTGGTGCCCATGACTGTTCTGGTGTTCCTGGACTCCTCCTCCCCCGCCGGCCGGATCGCTGACGCGACGCAGCCGCAGCTCAAGGTCACTGACACCGGGATCACGCGCGGCGACGGCATCTTCGAGACCATGCTCGCCGTCAACGGCGCGCCCCGGAAGCTGCAGGCGCATCTGGCCCGGCTGGCGACCTCTGCCGAGGCGCTGGAACTGAAGGTGCCGCCGTCGGACGCGTGGGAACGCGCCATCGCCACCGCGCTGAAGGAAACCGGCGACGACGGCGAACTGGTGGTCAAACTCGTCGCCACCCGCGGGGAGGAAGGGGCCGGTGCGACCTCCTGGGTGCTGGTCTCACCGCTACCCAAGGGGCTGCGCGGGCAGCGCCTCTCGGTACTCCTCCTGGACCGCGGTTATGACAGCACCGTCGCGCAGCGCGCGCCGTGGCTGCTGATGGGGGCCAAGACTCTCTCCTACGCGGTGAACATGGCCGCCCTCCGCTACGCCCGCTCCCACGGCGCCCACGACGTCATCTTCACCTCCACCGACGGCAAGGTGCTCGAAGGCCCGACGTCGACGGTCCTGATTGCCCGGGTGACCGACGGCGTCAAGCAACTCATCACACCGCAGCTGGAGAGCGGGATCCTGCCCGGAACGTCGCAGGGGGCCTTGTTCGCGACCGCCCGTGATGCGGGCTGGGAACTCGGTTATGGCCCACTGGTGCCGGAGGACCTGTTCAACTCCGAGGGCGTCTGGTTGATTTCGAGCGTCCGCCTGCTCGCCGAAGTCGGGTCGATTGACGGGAAGCCGGTCACGGTGTCTCCCGAGTTGACCGCCGAACTCGGAGCCCTGGTGCAGGCAGTCTCCTGAACCGGAACATATAGCGCACGCGCAGGCGTTACCGCACATTACGGCACAGCGTGGCAGACCGGGTTACCGGTGCTAGGTTCAATCCGGAGTAACGAGCGCCAGTGCCAAGCCCTGACTTGCTGGCCGGCAACCCTCTTTCACGGCGGGGTGCCTCAGGTGACTACTCGGCACACCGATCAGGATCCACGATCACCAGCGTGCACAGCGTGAGGAGACACAGTGTCACAGCATTACACCCCCCATCAGCAGCCAGGCAACGGCTACGCCGGAGACATCACGCCGCGCGAAGCGGTGGAACGCGTCAGCAAGGGCGCCGTCCTCGTGGATGTCCGCACAGTCGAGGAGTGGCAGACCGTCGGCGTCCCTGACCTCACCGATGCCGGGACCGTCCCCCTCTTCCTGGAGTGGAACCGTTCCGACGGCACCCGCAATGTCTCCTTCCTCAACCAGCTGAACGGCCTCAAGGGCAGGGAACTGCTGTTCCTCTGCCGCTCGGGCGTCCGCTCGGTTGCCGCGGCGCAGAGTGCAACGGCTGCCGGGCACACCGCCTACAACGTGCTGCACGGTTTCGAGGCGAACGGCGGCTGGCGCTCCAGCGGCCTTGCGACCACCGCCCACGCCGAATCCGGTACCCCTGAATCCGGCAGTGCCGAATCCGCGGCTGCCAGTCGGGCCAACGGGCAGGGCGACGCCGGTGAGTGAGTCCACGCCGTCGTCGTTCTCTCCGGCAGCGGGTCGGGAGCCGATCGCCGGCAACGGTGGCTACCCCCGGATCCAACGGCCGGACGACGACACCGCCGCCTGGTCGCCCGACACCCTCGCCGTCCGCGGTGGGCTCGCACGGTCCAATTTCGAGGAAACGTCCGAGGCCCTCTTCCTGAACTCGGGATTCGTGTATTCCTCCGCGGCTGCGGCGGAGGCCGCGTTCACCGGCGACGTCGACCGCTTTGTCTACTCCCGGTACGGCAACCCCACAGTCGCCATGTTTCAGGAACGACTGCGTCTTCTTGAAGGAGCGGAAGCGTGCTTCGCCACCGCCAGCGGTATGTCCGCCGTCTTCACCGCGCTCGGAGCGCTCCTGGCTGCCGGCGACCGCGTAGTCGCCTCCCGCAGCCTGTTCGGCTCCTGCTTCGTCATCCTGAATGAAGTCCTCCCGCGCTGGGGCGTGGAGACGGTCTTCGTGGACGGCTGGGACCTCGACCAGTGGGAAGAAGCGTTGAGCGTCCATACCACCGCGGTGTTCTTCGAATCCCCTTCGAACCCGATGCAGGAAATCGTCGACATCCGGGCAGTCGTGGAACTCGGCCATGCCGCGGGCGCGCAGGTCGTCGTGGACAATGTCTTTGCCACACCGCTGTTGCAGCGGTGCACGGAACTGGGTGCCGACGTCGTTGTCTATTCCGGCACCAAGCACATGGACGGCCAGGGCAGGGTCCTGGGCGGCGCAATTCTCGGCCGCAAGGAATTCATCGAGGGTCCGGTGAAGACCCTCATGCGGCACACCGGTCCGGCCCTGTCCTCCTTCAACGCCTGGACCCTCCTGAAGGGACTCGAGACGCTCTCCCTGCGGGTCAACCACTCCTCGTCCTCGGCGCTGACCCTCGCCCGCTGGCTGGAAGCTCAACCGGCAGTGACCTGGGTGCGCTATCCCCTGCTCGAATCTCACCCGCAGTTCGATCTCGCCGCTGCCCAGATGACGGCCGGTGGCACGGTGGTCACATTCGAACTGGACGCCCCCGAGGGCCGGGCGAAGGAGCGGGCGTTCGCACTGCTCGATGCGCTGGACATCATCGACATCTCCAACAACCTTGGCGATTCGAAGACACTGATCACCCACCCTGCCACCACGACCCACCGTGCTATGGGTGCTGAAGGGCGCGCGGCCATCGGGCTGTCGGACGGCGTTATCCGGCTCTCGGTGGGTCTTGAGGACGTAAGTGATCTTCAGACGGACCTCGGCAAGGCCCTCGCCGCAGGCTGAATCTGGGATTCAGCTGTGAGTTCGACCGCACATTGAACCATTCGGGGTAGTTCGAGCGTCTTCCCGGCAGAGGGGTCGAGTGGCCACTTCCACCCCCGGTGTTCAGGGGTGATCACGGGAGGAATCACCATGAGAAAAGCAATCCGCGTCCTGTTCGCCGTCATCGCCATCTGCCTGCTGGCGCTCACCGGCTGTGGCGGCTCAGATACCCAGAGCGAGGACATTCCCGCAGGTGAAGAAACCGCGATGGAAGCACCGCCTACCGAGGACCCGGCCGAGGTGGACCCCCCCGTGGAGGCAACCGAGGGGGATACCGAGGGGGCAACCGGCGAGCCTGCCGGTGGAGGAACAGTTGGAACCCCGCTCGGCGTCGCGGAAACCGACCTGGGTGAGGTGGTCGTCGATGCAGAGGGCATGGTGGTCTACGTCTTCACCAACGATGAGCCGGATTCCGGGGTCAGCGCCTGTGAGGGTGGCTGCCTGGAGGCATGGCCGCCGGTGCTGACAGACAGTGAGTCGCCCGAGGTGGAGGGCGTCACAGGAGAAGTGGGCACCATCCAAACGCCCGACGGCGACATGCAGGTCACGATCAACGGCATGCCGATCTACTACTTCGCTGAGGATGAGGCCGCGGGCGACACCAGGGGCCAGGGTGTGAATGAGGTCTGGTACGTCGTCGCTCCCGACGGCACGATGATCCAGTGACGGTCGGAGAGGTCTAACTTCCCGAGGCTGCATCCTGGGCAAGCAGCGCTGTCTTCAGGGAGCGTAGCGCATAGTGAAGACGGGATTTCACGGTCCCCTCCGGTATGGAGAGGGCCCGTGAAATCTCCGCCACGGTCTCGCCGCGGAAGTAGAAGTGCAGCACCACGTCACGGTGCTGCGGCGAGAGTTCGTTGAGCGCATCCGTCAGCAACCAGGACGTCAGAAGCTGCTCCACCTCGTCGTCGGAAGGAATTTCCGGGACCTCGTCCACGTCGAATTCGTGGCGGCGGAAGCCGCTGCGGAACGAGTCGACGAGGATGTTCCGGGCAACCACAAAGAGCCAGGCGCGAATCTCGAGCTCACTGTGTCCGCGCATGACCGGATGCTCCCACGCCCGCAGCAGGGTCAGCTGGACCACCTCATCAGCCAGGAAAGCGTCCGGGGTCAGGCGGCGGACGAACCGCCGCAACGGGCGCAGGTGGTTATCCCTGATGACGTTGAGCCAGTCCGGCTGTCCATCGGCCATGCTCGTTCCCCACACTAGACATCGCTAGACATCACACCGCAGTACCCGAACCACTGACGCGGTGCGACGTTGTGAAAACCCTGCCGCATCCCGCACCGGTTCTCTTCATGATGCACCTCCGAAGCGGGTTACGAACAGGGCTTGCTAACCGAGGATGAAGTTCCAGGTTCCCGCATATACCGCGGCGGTCACGGCGAGCCCTGCGATCAGCAGGCCCGCCAGAACGACGACGGCGTCGACGCGGCTGAACGTGCTCTCCCGGGCCCACGTGCGCGGACCGGCCCCGAAGCCACGCGCCTCCATGGCCACCGCCAATCTGGTGGCCCTCCGGATGGCCTGGACCATGAGCCCGAACGCCTGCCCGAGAAAGTTCCCGAAGCGTGCAGCCGGGTTTCCCTCATGGCTCACGCCGCGCGCACGCCGGGCGAGGCCGAGCGTCCGCCACTCCTCGAAGAGGAGCCCCACCAGCCGCATTCCCGCGAGCGCTCCCAGCACAAACCGGTGCGGGGCCTTCAACCGCTGGGCCAGCGCGTCAGCGAGGTCCGTCGGGTCCGTACTGGCGAGCAGAAAGAGCCCGGGAAGCGCGATCGCGAGCCCACGCAGTCCAATGGCCATTCCGGCGTTGACCGAATCCTCGGTGAACAGCACGGGCCCCAGTTCGAAGAGAACCCGCCCGGTCTTCTCCGCGAGCAATGCTGTGCCGTACGCCGCGACGATCGCCGCGACAACAAAGGGCCACGTCCGCAGCAAAAGCCTGCGCACGCTGATTCCCAGCAGTGGCAGCAGCAGCAGTTCACTGCCGAGAACGACGCCGGCACTCACCCAGTCCACGCTGAGCATCACCACCACGGTGATCACCACCGCGGCGAAGAGCTTCGAGAGCGGATTGGCCCTCGGGAGCACCCGGCCGGTGATCTCAGGGTTCAATACGTCGGCGCTCACGCCACCACCTCCAGCGTTGCGGAGGTTCCGTCGACGGCCACCACCCGGCTCCCGAGCGCAGCCGTGTACTCACGGTCATGGGTTACCGAGACCACGCAGGTCCCCCCGTGAATGAGTTCGGCGAGCAGGGCAACCAGCTCAGCCCAGGTATTGGCGTCCTGGCCGAACGTCGGTTCGTCCAGGATCAGGATGTCCGGGTTGGTGGCGAGCATTGTCGCAACGGACAGGCGCCGCTTTTCGCCTCCGGAGAGAGTGTAGGGATTCGCTTTCAGGAGCCCGGTCAGGCGTAGCCGCTCCGCGATGGGGTCAATACGGCGTCGAATTTCCGCTTCGTCGGAGCGGGCCACCCGGCGTGGACCGAATTCAAGCTCCTCGAGTACCGTATTGGTCAGGAACTGGTGCTCGGGCTCCTGAAAAACCGTACCGATCCGGCTCACCAGTTCGGCGGATTTCCACTCCGACGGCTTGGTCCCGGCTCCGCGGGCGAGCGGTTCAAGAGCGGTGAGTGTTCCGCCGCGCGGCCTGAGCAGTCCGGCGATGGTGAGCGCGAGCGTTGACTTTCCGGCTCCGTTCGGTCCGAGCACGCTGACCGCCTCTCCCGTCCGGAGGGTGAGGTCAACGTCGTCGAGCACTGCCCGTCCACGCTTTGACCGCGCGACGGCCAGCCCGGCCGCCTGCAGCAGGTCCGGTCCGGCCGAGGTTTCGACGGCGGGCGTTTCCGGCCGGTAGCCCGGCACCCAGACGCCGGCTTCGATGAGCCGCGAACGCGTTGACCCGTGCCGGAGCACTGCGTCCGGTTCACCGTCGGCGAGGATGCCGCCGTCGGAGTCGAGCACCACCACGCGGTCCACCACATCGGCCCACACCTCGACCCGGTGCTCCACCACCACGAGTGTGGCTGAAGTCCGGTCGAGCACGCGGACGACGGCGTCCCTCACCTCGATCACCCCTGCGGGGTCAAGGTTGGCGGTCGGCTCGTCGAGGAGCAGCAGCCCCGGCTGCATCGCGAGGACCGCCGCCAGGGCCAGCCGCTGCTTCTGGCCGCCGGAGAGCGCCGTGGTGGGATGATTCAACGCAACGTCGAGGCCGACGTCGTCGAGGGCCCGATGCACGCGCGGCCAGATCTCGGCGCGGGGCACGGCCAGGTTCTCGGCACCGAACGCTACCTCGTCACCCACCCGGGCCAGCACCAGCTGGGTGTCCGGATCCTGGAGGACCAGGCCGGAACGGCCGCGTGCAGCAGCCGGGCTGACGCCGTCGACCGTGAGTTCGCCGGCCTGCTCGCCCTCGTCCTGGTCACCCACCACCCCTGCCAGTCCATGCAGCAGCGTGGACTTCCCCGCGCCGGACGCACCGAGGAGCAGCACGCGCTGGCCCGCCTCGATGGTCAGGTCGATATCCCGGACCGCCCAGCGCACCCGGCCGGGGTGGCGCCACCCCCACCCCTGCGCCGTGATCGAGGCCGGGGCGGACACCCCCGTCGTGCTCATGCTAAACGTCGGCCGTGCGGCCCGCGGCGAAGGATGACAGCGCACCGGTCTTCGCGAGCCCACGGGTGGCGAGCCACGGCAGCACACCGGCGAGCACCACACCCGAAACGGCAGCGAAGACTCCGTACATCAGCTTGTATTCCATGGCCCACTCGACGTTGTACATGATGTTCTCGCTCACCGCGAGGGCAAGACCTGCGCTGAGGCCCGCGAGGATGGCCACACCGATGTTCCAGCGCCGGTAGAGGAACAATGCGAACACCAGCTCAGCGCCGATGCCCTGCACCAGACCGGAGAGGAGTACGGCCATACCGAACTGCGTGCCGATCAGCGCCGACACGGCCGCTGCCAGTACCTCGCAGTAGATCGCGGCACCGGGCTTGCGGATGATGAGCCCGCCGAGCACACCGGCGATGAGCCAGCCGCCGGAGTACAGTCCGGCCAGCGGCGGGTACGCAGCGGTCACGGCGGCAATACCGCTGTAACCGGCCGACCAGGCAAAGAAGATGACGCCTACGGCCACGGAGATGACTGAGGCGACCACAATGTCGACGACGCGCCATTCGTAGCGGCGGCGGGATGTGGACGGTGTAGGACTCTGTGTTGCAGTCATGATTGTTGATCCTCCTGGGTACAGGAGGGGAAGGCCTTCCGGCAGGGCGCCGGTCGCCCTGAGAACTCGACTCCCTTCGCCGGTACTAACCGGATCAGGTTCGAGGGTCTGCGGTGGTCCGCACTCTCAGCGCCCACCACATGCGTGGCTGCGCTCCCCTGTCGTTGTTTTGAGCGATACCAACTGTACACCCGCCGGCCGTGGTACCGGCGTCGTGGTCGTCCATCGATGGTCCCGATAACGCTAGGCTGGGACCAAAGCTAAGCCGACTGAAGGAGGCACCATGAATACGATCTTCAAACTGATGGGTGTTGGACTGGGCCTTGTGGCGGGCCTCGTAGGCACGCAGGTGGTGGACTTCATCTGGAAGCGGGTGACCGGAAACGAACCGCCGAAAGACACTGAAGGTCTGGAGAACAGCCTGCGGTCAGCGCTCGTGTTCGCCGTGATATCCGGTACGGTCAGCACCACCATCCGCGTGCTCACCAACCGCACCACGCAGCGCGCCATCCGCCGCTACGAGAACACACGCCACATCACGTAAGCGTCAGTCGTCGGACGCGCGGTCGCCCGCCTCACGGCGCCGGGTGGCCGCGTGTTCCACGACCTCGTCCAGCTCGTCCATGCTGAGCAGGTCCTTCCGCAGGTGCCTGGTGCGGTAGCCGGCGCGCCCTACCATGTGCGCCGAGACCGGCGCCGTGAGCAGCTGGAAAACCCAGCAGACAATCAGTACGGGCACAACCGCCCACGAGCGCTGCTCCACTGCAATTGCCAGCAGAAACAACAGCAGCCCAAGAACCTGCGGCTTTGTTGCCGCATGCATGCGGCTCAGCAGGTCCGGAAACCGCATAAGCCCGACGGCGGCCGCCAGCGACATGAGCGCCCCGCCAAGGAGCAGGACCGCGGTAAGGATATCCAGGGCAGCATCCATCGGCGGCTCACTTCCTTTCGATGACGAATCGGGCAACTGCCACCGAGGCGATGAACCCGATGAGGGAGGTGGCCACCAGGATTACCAGAGTGTTGGTGTGGCCGTTGAACACCATGTCCGCGGCCAACGCCCCGCCGACGATGGCCAGCAGTACGTCTACGGCAATGACACGGTCCAGAATCGTCGGTCCGCGAGCCGCCCGGTAGATGGCGCAAACGGCCGAGACGCCGAGAACCGCAGCGATGACGCCGAGCATGACGGTCATGGGCGTCCCCTTTCCTCGAGGTGATGAGGGGCGGCGGTGAGCAGCAGTGCCAGGTCCTCCCTGGTTCCCATCACACGGATCAGCCACTCCTCGGTGCGCCGGACATTCCGGCGCACCTTTTCTGCGTCATCGGGGCCGGCGACATTCAGGCAGTGCAGGTAGAGGGTGGAAGTGGAGCGGTCCACTTCGATCACGAGAGACCCCGGAATCAATGAGATGGCGTGTCCGGTGGCCGTGACCAGGAGGTCGGATGGGCTGCGCAGGCGTACCGCAACCACAGCGTTCTTCAGCCGCGGGCCATGGGTGAGGGCCAGCCAGAACACCTGGAAGCTGGCCAGCACCAGCTCGTACACAAAGCGCACGGCGAAACCGGCAGCGTAGAACACATTGAAGCGTCCACTGAGCTCGACCGGCGGCAGGTAGAGCAGGTTTGCCACGGCGAACGCGATGATGGCACCGAAGATCAGGTTGCCCGGGCTGAAGTCCTGCCAGAGCGCCCCCCAGACAAGAACGAGCCAGATCAGCAGCGGCAGTTCGACCCGGAACGGGATTCGTTGTCTGGTCATGGCGTGGCACCTGCCGCTTCGGTAGCACCGTCGCCGAGTACAGCGTCGATGTAGGGGGTTCGCTCAAGCATTTGTTGTGCGGCCTGTTCGCTCAGGGCGAAAAGCGGTCCTCCCATAATTGTCAGGCTGACGCCCAGCAACACCAGGCCGGTGGTGGCTCCGACCATCGACCGCGGGAGCAGGTTCACGGGGTTCCTGCCCGCGAACTTTCCGGTACTGTGCCCGGAGACCCTCCGCGAGGTGGTTACGGCGGAGCCGTCGGGCGACGTCATCAGCAGAATCGGGTCCGGGTGTGTGGCGTCCTCCGGCTGGCGCCAGAATGCCCGGTTCCACACACGTGCAACCGCCAGCAGGGTGAGGAGGCTCGTCAGTACGCTTGCCCCGACCAGCACGTACGCCAGGGGTGTCCCCAGCTCCACGCCCGCCTTAAGCAGTCCCAGCTTCCCGAGGAATCCGGAGAACGGCGGGATGCCCGCAAGGTTCATGCCCGGTATGAAAAACAGCAGTGCCAGGAACGGGGAGAGCTTCGCAAGGCCGCCGAGGCGGTCCATGTTGGCCGTTCCCCCGCGTCGCTCGATCAGCCCGGTCACGAGGAACAGGCTGGTCTGCACGATGATGTGGTGGGCAACGTAGTACACCGCGGCGCCGAGGCCGATCACCGTTGATACCGCGAGCCCGAAGATCATGTAACCGATGTGGCTGATCAAGGTGAAGGAGAGCATACGTTTGATATCCGACTGCGCGAGGGCACCCAGGATGCCCACAATCATAGTGAGCATCGCTACCACCATAAGCAGCGTGTTGATGCGGTCTCCGGGAAACAGGAGAGTTTCGGTCCGCACCATCGCGTAGACGCCGACCTTGGTCAACAGGCCCGCAAACACGGCAGTCACCGGGGCGGGCGCGGTCGGATAGGAGTCGGGCAGCCAGAAGGCCAGCGGGAAGACCGCAGCCTTGATGCCGAACGCGACCAGGAGCATCAGATGCAGGACCATCTGCGTTGCATGGTCGATATCCGCGAGCTTCAACGCCAGGTCGGCCATGTTAATTGTGCCCGTGGCCGCATAGATCATGCCGATGCTGATCAGGAACAGCAGCGACGAAACGACGCTCACGACGACGTAGGTTACGCCCGCGCGGATCCTCGGCGTGGTGCCGCCAAGGGTCATGAGCACATAGCTCGCCGTGAGCAGGATTTCGAACCCTACATACAGGTTGAACAGGTCACCGGCAAGGAACGCGTTCGAGACTCCGGCCACCAGAATGAGGTAGGTGGGGTGAAAGATCGAGACCGGGGCGTCCTTATCGCCGTCGGTCATGCCCTGCCCCGTGGCGTAGATCAGGACGGCGAGGCTCACCGCCGAGGAAACGACCAGCATCAGGGCAGAAAATTGGTCCACTACCATCGTGATGCCGAACGGCGCGGCCCAGTTGCCGACGAAGACCGCCGTTGTGCCCCTCCCGCTGGTATCAACGAGAAGGAAAATTTCGATCAGCAGTGTCACACAGAGTGTCGTGATGCTGACCGTGCGCTGCGCCCTGGAACGACGGATGAGTACGAAGGCCAGCGCTGCACCGAAGAAGGGCAGCACTACCGCCAGAGGTGCCAGGTTCACGATGTTCATCGCCCCTCCGTCCGCGGTTTGCCCGGTCTTCTGCCGGTTGCCGTCCGCTGGGCGCCCGGCGCTTCCTCGGCCTCCTCGACCGGCGTGAACTCCGTTGTTTCGATGGGTATGTCCGCGTCATCCTCAGCATCGAAGCTGCTCTGGGACGCCACCCGCCGGTCTTCGATGTCATCCTGGACTTCGTCCTGCCGTCCGAGAATCCACGACCGGTAGATGATGCCGAGCACGAAGGCAGTCACGGCGAAGGAAATGACGATAGCCGTGAGGATCAGCGCCTGGGGAAGCGGATCGCTGTAGTCCTCAGCGGGGATATCGGATGCGTAGAGCGGGGCCCTGCCCCCTGGCCCACCCGCGGCCAGAAGCAGCATGTTCGCCCCGTTGGCAAGCAGGATCAGGCCCAGCAGAACGCGGGTCAGGCTACGCTCCAGGAGCAGGTAGATGCCCGCGGCGAAGAATCCGCCCATGACGACGAGCAGCGTGATGTTGACGCTCACGGAACCACCTCTTCTTCCGGTTCCCGGGGTGTCTCCGGCGCTCGGGGCCCGGCGTCCATGGTTGCCGTTGCTTCCTCGCTGCGTTCGTCGATCTCAGATCCGAGGCTGCGCAGCACGTCGAGCACCAGACCGACCACAACCAGGTAGACGCCGATGTCGAACATTGTCGAGGTCACGAACTTTATGTCCCCGAAGACTGGCCACGTCAGCTCGATGATTGCGCTCTGGAACACCGCGCCGCCGAGGAACAGCGGCACGATGGCCGTGAGTGCAGCCGTGGCCAGTCCGCTGCCCAGTAACAACCCTGCGCTGATAGGAGTTGCTTCAGCGAGTTCGAAGCGACCGCCTGCCAGGTAGCGGATGGTCAGTGCCAGTCCGGCCATGAGTCCGCCGGCGAATCCGCCACCGGGCGCATTGTGGCCTGCGAGCAGGAGGTAGATCGAGAAGACGATGATTGAGTGGAACAACAGCCGGGTAATCACCTCGAAGATGATCGAGCGGCGTTCAGGGGCCAGCGTCCGACCTGCCACAAGCCAGGCATCGTTGACGGAACTTGCGAACTTCTTGGCCAGCTCGAGCGCTGCGGCCTCCCGGCCGTACGCATCGAACGGTTCCCTGTTTCGCCCGACGGTTCCGCTCTCCACTCCCTCAGCGCGCACCCGTCCGTCGCCGCGGCCGCGGATGAAGATCAGGCTTGCCACGCCTGTTGCCGCGATTGCGAGGACGCTGATCTCGCCGAAGGTGTCCCAGGCCCGGATGTCCACCAACGTGACATTGACGATGTTGGCGCCGCCGCCGTCGTCGTACGCCAGCGACGGGAAGCTCAGCGAGATGGGGTCCGCAACCCGCGACGCCATCGCAGACATGGCGATGGTAACCATGACCACACCGAAGGAAATACCCAGCACCGCCCGGAGCAGCCGGTGCTGGACTCCCGGTTCCCGTTGCCGCAGACGTGCCGGGAGGGACCGCAGCGCGAGTACGAATGCGACCAGCACGATGGTCTCGATCAGCAGCTGGGTCAGCGCGAGGTCGGGGGCGCCATGCAGCGCGAAGATCAGCGCCATCCCGTAACCGGTGATTCCGACCATGAGGACGGCCATGAAGCGCTTGGTGGCGCGCAGTGCCGCGACCAGGCCAAGAAGGACCGCGACGCCGGCAATGAGCTGGGCGGGGGAATCGGCCAGGCGCCAGGCCCGTGGGAGCGGTGCGTCGAAGATGATCAGTGCCGAGAGCGGAGCGATGATCGCCATCGACAGGATGATGAACAGGTAGAACGCGAGTGAACCGCGCTGTGTACGGCCAGTGAGCCAGACTGCTACGTCGTCGAGCACGCCGATGACGCTCTTGTAGTTCCGTTCCGCGTCGATGTCCGGGGCGATCCGGGCCTGAATCCGCTCGAAACGGTCTCGCATCAGGAACAGCGCGAGGCCGCCCGCGATCGAGAGCAGGGACAGGAACAACGCTGGGGTGACTCCGTGCCACAGCAGCAGGTGCGGCGTCTCTTCCGCGGCCGGGAAGGTACGCACGTACGGCTGGATCGCCGCGTCCAGCGGAGCGGGCAGCACACCGAATACAACGGAAGCAACGGCAAGCAGCGCCGGGGCGAAAAGGAAGGACGGCTCGACGCGTTCGAAAGGGGTCGGTGTGGCGGATTTCCGCGCGAAACCGCCCCAGATGAAACGGGCGCTGTAGGCCAGGGTCAGCATGGAGCCAAGGATGATTCCCACGAGAGCCACCACGCCCAGCACACCTTCCTGCGCTTGGTGGATGAAGGCTTCGAGCACCGACTCCTTTGCCACAAAACCCAGGAGGGGCGGTATGCCTGCCATGGAGGCCGCAGCGATGACGGCGACGGAGGCCAGCACGGGCGCGGACCGACCGACTCCGCAAAGCTTCCGGATGTCGCGCGTGCCCGACTGGTGGTCGATGATACCGACCACCAGGAAGAGGGTCGCCTTGAAAAACCCGTGCGCGAGGAGGAGACCCAGCCCGGCGAGCGCCGCCTCCTGCCCTCCCTGGCCGACCACGATGGTCAGGAAACCGAGCTGGCTCACCGTGCCATACGCGAGGAGTAGCTTCAGGTCATGCTGGCGAAGTGCGCGCCATCCGCCGAAGATCATGGTCGCGAGCCCGAGGCCGAGGACAACCGGGGACCACAGCAGGTTCTCGGAGAACCCGGGGGCAAAGCGCGCAATGAGGTAGATGCCGGCCTTCACCATGGCGGCGGCATGCAGGTAGGCGCTCACCGGCGTCGGGGCTGCCATGGCGCTGGGGAGCCAGAAGTGGAAGGGCACGAGCGCGGACTTGGAGATGGCGCCGACGAGGATCAAAACGATCGCCGTCTCGATTGCCGGGCCGGTGAGGGTTTCGGCACGGGCGAGGATGTCCGACAGGCGGTAGGTTTCGGCCGACTGTCCCAGGATGATCAGGCCCACGAGCATGATCAGGCCGCCGAGCGTCGTCACGATGAGTGCCTGCAGCGCTGCCCGTCTGGCCGAAAGGCGGTGCCGGGAGTAGCCGATCAGCAGATAGGACAGAACCGTTGTCAGTTCCCAGAAGATGAAGAGGAGGATGAGGTCATCGGCGATGACGAGACCGAACATCGCGCCGGCGAACGCCAGCAACTGGGCGCCGAAGGGGCCGATGTCGGCGTCATCCTGTTTGAAGTAGCGCGCGCAATAGAAGAGCACGAGGGATCCGACGCCGAGAACAAGAATGCTGAGCACGGCCGACAGTGCGTCCATGCGGAAGGCCAGTTCCAGCTGCAGCTGCGGAATCCAGGGAACGACGACGGACGGCGGCGCGTTGGGTTGGCCGCTGGCGCTGACCTGTGCTGCTCCGGTGTAGTCAGCGAAGGTGGCGAGGAGCCAGACGAACCCGGCCGCAGGTACGGCGGCTAGGACATAGAACGCCGAGCGCCCCATCAGGCGGAAGATCAGTGGCGCTACTGCGGACACCGCGAAGAGGGCGGTGAGCACAAGCAGCACGATGATCTCCTGAACTCTCTGATCGAGACGGTCAGCTGACGGTCAAGGGCGTGACTACATTCTACCCGTGGCATACACTGCTCCTCCGGCAGGTTCCGCCCTCCGCGCAACGCCCAAGGCGCGTGGAATAAGCAGGGACTCGAACCAGTTTTTAGGCGCAGCGGATAGCATGCAGCCTATGGGTACGGATTCCGCACAGCACACTGGACGCCTACTGACAAAACCCGTTCTCGCGTGGGCGTCGTGGGACTGGGGCTCTGCTGCTTTCAACGCCGTCATGACAACGTTCGTTTTCACGGTGTATCTGACATCGGACGTCTTCGGTGGGGAAACCTACGCCTCCGGGGTGCTCGGCTGGGGCCTGGCCATTGCAGGCCTCCTCATTGCCGTCCTGGCTCCTGTAACGGGTCAGCGGTCCGATGTCGGCGGTCGCCGGAAGCTCTGGCTGGGCGTCCACACCCTGACGGTAACCGTGCTGACGGCGCTGTGTTTTTTTGTGTTCCCCCGCCCGGAACTGTTGATTCTCGGGGTTGCCCTCATTGCGGCAGCGAATATCTTCTTCGAGTTCGCAGGTGTCAACTACAACGCCATGCTCACGCAGATTTCGACCCCGTCCAGCATCGGCAAGGTCAGCGGGTTCGGTTGGGCCATGGGTTATGTGGGTGGCATTGCCGCACTCGTGATCGTCCTGGTCGCCTTCGTGCAGCCGGCCTTCGAATGGTTCGGGTCGAGCACCGAGGATGCCCTGAACATTCGGCTGGTGGCTGTTTTCTCCGCGCTCTGGTTCTTCACGTTTGCGCTCCCGGTGATGTTCGCGGTGCCTGAAGTTCCCCGGCAGCGGAATGCTGACAGACTGGGTTTCCTCGCGTCCTATGTACTGCTCTTCCGGCGCATCAAGGCCATCTACCGCACAAGCCCGCACACCATTTTCTTCCTGCTCGCGAGCGCGATCTTCCGTGACGGGCTCGCCGCGGTGTTCACCTTCGGAGGCATCATCGCGGCAGGCACGTTCGGGTTCACGCTCAGCGAGGTGATCCTGTTCGCGATTGTCGGCAATGTCATCGCAGCGGTCGGGGCCGTGATCGGCGGCTTCTTCGACGACCGGGTTGGGCCCAAGCTGGTCATCATTGTGGCCCTGATCGGACTCCTGATTTCGGGCACGGCCGTGATGGCGCTCGGAGCGGCGGACCAGCAGGTGCTGGGTCTGCAATGGAGCGGTGACACGACGTTCTGGGTCTTCGGACTCCTGCTGACCCTCTTCGTGGGTCCGGCTCAGGCCTCTTCACGCGCGTACCTGGCGCGCCTCTCGCCGCGGGGCGAGGAGGGTGAGATGTTCGGGCTGTACGCCACCACGGGCCGAGCCGTCAGCTTCCTGGCTCCGGCGCTGTTCTCGCTGTCCATCGCTGTATTCGGGGAACAGCGGTTCGGGATCCTCGGGATCCTGATTGTGCTGCTCGCCGGCCTGCTGGTGCTGCTCCCGGTGAAGCCGCCCGCGAAGGTGACTCCCGCCGTCGTACCCGCTCCCTGAGTAGGTCCCTCCCAGCCCCCGCTGAGTGCGCAGACAAACAGCGTATGCGCGCCGCAAAAGGTGTTTATCTACGCACTCAGCGTACGGGGAGAGCGGACCCAACCGCGCGTCTGTAACGCCCGGGCGACACGCGTCTCCACGCTGTCCTGCCTCAGGGCATCGAGCGTCCGAGCGGTGACCGTGATCTGAATCCAGCCCGCACCCGCCGTCTTTTCATTTCGCACAGTGTCGAGCTCAGCCTGTTCACGCTCGAAGTGGTGTCCACCGTCGTACTGGAGCGCCACACGATATTCCGGATAGGCGAGATCGGGCCATGTGATCTCCCTGCCTGCAGAGTCGACGATGACGTACCCAATTCCGGTTCCGGCAGACCTGCGAGAATCAGTCTGAGCCGCAGTTCCAATGCCGCACGGGCATTCAGGATCCCGCGCATCTTCGGATGGCGCTGTACAGTCCCCCGCAGTTCCGCGATGGACGTTAGTGCCTTCCGTTCCGGCATGAAGCTGCGCTTGTGTGCGTTCACGATCGCGTCTCCGTCGAATAGCTGAACGCTGAACCAGGGGTCAGGCACCCAGAGGACGCAGCCGACCGGGCAGGTCCTGTTCGACGCCCCAAGGCACCCTCAAACCGCGGCTGGGGATGACCAGGCCCGCCGAAACTGTGCGATGGCGTGCCAGACCCGCGGCGTCCGATTCGGACAGTGAAAAGGATCGGCCGAGGAAGTTCTGCGGCAATGGTTCCGGTGTACGCATGCCAGCAATCGTTGTCGTCGGAGGGTCGCGTCTCGGACTTACCCACAGGCCTTCACTGCTGAGTGGTCACATAACGACGGAATGACGCGGCGCAAGCCCCTTTATCTGCGCACTCAGCGGGATATTGAACCGTCGGAAATCTGTGTCCGGTGGAAGTTCAAGTGGCTCCGAGACGCCGTCGGGCCCCGCTGCCCCTGGTAACGGTTACCGTACTGACCGGAACCGTAGGAGTGCTCCGCCGGCGAGGTGAGCTTGAAGAAGCACAGCTGGCCGATCTTGGAGCCCGGCCAGAGCTTGATCGGCAACGTTGCCATATTGGAAAGCTCAAGCGTGACGTGGCCCGAGAAGCCGGGATCAATGAACCCTGCGGTCGAGTGGGTGAGCAGGCCGAGGCGGCCCAGTGAGGACTTGCCCTCGAGCCGCGCCGCGACGTCATCAGGGAGGGTGACCATCTCGTACGTCGACCCGAGCACGAACTCCCCCGGATGGAGGATGAACGGCTCATCCGGTGCCACTTCCACCAGGCGGGTCAGGTCAGGCTGGTTCTCCGCCGGATCGATGTGCGCGTACTTGTGGTTGTCGAAGAGGCGGAAATACCGGTCGATGCGGACGTCCACGCTTGAAGGCTGAACCATTGCGGGGTCATAGGGGTCGAGGACAATTCGCTCGGAGGCAATTTCGCTTCGGATGTCGCGGTCGGAGATCAGCACCGTCTAAAAATACCGTACGGAGTTCGCACCGATCTCATCGGCAATGTCAGCGGCCGATCTCGGTTCTCACTGCGAACAGCTCCGGGAAGAACGTCAGCTCAAGCGCCTTCTGGAGGAATCCGACGCCGCTTGACCCGCCCGTCCCGGACTTGTGGCCGATGGTGCGCTCCACCGTCTTCAGGTGCCTGAAGCGCCACAGCTGGAAGTTGTCCTCCAGGTCCACAAGTTCCTCGCAGGCCTCGTAGACGTCCCAGTGCGCCGCGGAATCCTCATAGACCTCCTTGTAGACCTGCACCAGCGCGGGGCTGAACTCGTGGGCATGCGTGACGTCCCGTTCAAGCAGGTCCTGGGGAACGTTGTACCCGCGCCGCGAGAGGTAGCGGATGAATTCGTCATAGATACTTGTCTCCTCGAGGAGACCTGACAGGAGGTCAAGGGCCTGCGGATCGCTCTCGAAGACCTGGAGCATCGCCGCGTTTTTGTTGCCGAGCAGGAACTCGACTGCGCGGTACTGGTAGGACTG
This sequence comes from Arthrobacter sp. TJ-170, assembly GCF_058269305.1. Classification (NCBI taxonomy): domain Bacteria; kingdom Bacillati; phylum Actinomycetota; class Actinomycetes; order Micrococcales; family Micrococcaceae; genus Arthrobacter; species Arthrobacter sp. TJ-170. The sequence continues at coordinate 242,792 of NZ_JBZCNL010000004.1, forward strand.
GAAGCCGCTGGCCGCCTTTAGCGCTCCGCGGAATTCCGCGTACTCCGACGGCGTGAGCGTCGCCAGCACCGACCACTGTTCGGTCAGCGAGCGCTGGATGTGCTTGATCCGGGCTATGCCCTTCATTGCCGCCCGCAGATCGTCCGCGCGCAGGTGGGTCCTCACCGCACTCAGCTCGTGCAGCACGAGCTTCAGCCAGAGCTCAGAGGTCTGGTGCTGGATGATGAACAGCATCTCGTCGTGGTGCTCGGGCCTGCTGACGGGGTGCTGCGCCGACAGGAGCGCGTCCAGATCCAGGTAGGACCCGTAGGTCATCTTTCCGGAGAAGTCCTTCTCGATGCCCGCTTCAAGGTTGCGGGTGTTCCGCTCCACGCTCATGAAATAAGCGTAGTTCTTCGCCGTTCCTCCGTGCGCCGGCCCTGTCGCGGCATTCTGACAATTCGTTGAAGAGTGTCAGACGCGGCCAGTAGGTTTGAAGAAACCAAGGAGACAGCATGAACGCACCCGCAGATGCACCCGTACACTGCAGCATTGTTCCGCCCTATCTGTTGGCCCGCCTTGCAAGCCTGGAGGATCCGGCGCATCAGAGTGCTGCTGCTGCCGCCCGGCGAGCGCTGGTGGAGCTGGACCCGATCCATAGCGCGCGGTCAACGGCTCCCCGCGATACGTCGCGCGGGGCGGGCACCGCCGTCGTGCTGGTTCTTCGCAGGACAATTTCCGACGCCGGCGGCACTGAGTCCCTGCCGGGAGAGGCGGTCCGCCGCGAAGGCGATCCACCCACAGGTGACATCGCGGTGGATGAAGCCTATGACGGTCTCGGCGCAACATATGCGCTCTTCAACGAGGAGTACGGCAGGTCATCCATTGACGACGCCGGCCTGCCGCTCAATGCCACGGTTCATTATGGTCGGCAATACGACAACGCATTCTGGGACGGCTGCCAAATGGTGTTCGGCGACGGGGACGGTGAAATTTTCGGGCGGTTCACCGCCTCGCTCACGGTGATAGGCCACGAACTAGCGCATGGATTCACCCAGTACACCTCGAACCTGCGGTATCAGGGCCAGTCCGGGGCGCTCAATGAGTCCCTTTCGGATGTGTTCGGTGTGCTGGTGGAGCAGCGCGTGCGCAGTCACTCGACCGACGCCGCCAGCTGGCTGATCGGTGAGGGCCTCTTCACGGACCATGTGGAGGGGCTTGCCCTCCGCTCGCTGAAGGCACCTGGAACCGCTTACGACGACGACGTCCTCGGCAAGGACCCTCAGCCCGGCACTATGACGGATTATGTGGACACCACGTCTGACAACGGTGGCGTGCATATCAATTCGGGCATCCCGAATCATGCTTTTTACATCGCGGCGATGCAGTTGGGCGGCAACGCCTGGGAACGTGCAGGGCAAATCTGGTATGACGCCGCAACCGGGGGCCGTATCCCTCCCGATTGCAACTTTCCACTGTTCGCCACCGTGACGGTGGAGTCCGCGAAGGCCCGTTTCGGTGAGGGCTCCCTGGCAGCAAAAGCGGTCCACTACGCGTGGCGGGAGGTGGGAGTGCTGTGACCCGTATTGAGGTCTCGCGTTCTGGGGGCTTCGCCGGGTTGACGCGGACGTGGAGTGTCGAAGTGAGCGCTGCAGAGGTTGAGGAGCGTTGGCTGCCCCTCCTCGAGCAGGCGGACCCCGGCGAGACCCAGGGCGCCGAACGCGACCGCTACGTCTATCACATCGCAATCGGCTACCACGAGGTGACGGTCGCCGAGAGCGCGGTGCAAGGCCCCTGGAGAGAATTGGTGGAGTGGGTCAAGGATGCCTCATCCAGCGAGCCTGGGACCGAGCTTGGCGAGGGCCCCTGCTGAGCCGCAGGTTGGCGGGCTCGCTGTCACCCGCACGTGTCGTGAAGGCCGCCAGGAGATGTTGTAGTGTTTATGGAGCGGTTCAGGCCGCATTGCGGGCGTAGCTCAATGGTAGAGCGCTAGCTTCCCAAGCTCGATACGCGGGTTCGATTCCCGTCGCCCGCTCCACTCTGTTTCCGTTCACGCCGCCGTGCGCGGTCCGAACATGATCACGGCAACGCCGGCCAGGCACGTTGCGCACCCGATGAGATCCCAGCGGTCAGGTCTAAACCCGTCGAGAGCCATTCCCCACGCCAGGGACCCCACAACGAAGACGCCGCCGTAGGCCGCGAGTATCCGGCCGAAATTAGCGTCAGGCTGCAGCGTGGCTACAAACCCATACGCGCCGAGCGCGAGCACGCCCAGCCCTGCCCACCACCATGGCTGGCCCTCCCGCATGCTCTGCCAGACCATCCAGGCGCCCCCGATTTCGGCCAGCGCTGCGACGGCAAAGAGGACAACCACGAGAAAGACACTCATGGGCCAATTATCGCGCTGCGGAAGCGCTCAGGCCGACCCTGCTACGACAACACCTCCGCCGCAACTGCCCGCATCGGGAGGGTGCGCAACCCCACATGGCAGGCCGGCTGGCGCCAGCGTAGACTTGACGCGATGAATCGCACAATGTTCAAGTCCAAGATCCACCGCGCTACGGTGACCCACGCGGACCTTCACTACGTGGGTTCTGTGACTGTCGACCTGGACCTCCTCGACGCCGCCGACATTCTGCCCGGCGAAATGGTATCCATCGTGGACGTCACCAACGGCGCGCGGCTGGAAACCTACACTATTGCCGGCGAGCGTGGTTCCGGCGTCCTCGGAATCAACGGACCTGCAGCGCATCTGGTGCATGAGGGGGACACAGTCATTCTCATCACGTACGCGGCGATGACCACGGAAGAGGCGCGCTCCTATGTGCCCAACATCGTGCACGTCAACGCTGACAACCGGATCATCGAGCTGGGAACTGACCCGGCCGAAGGTTTGACGGAGGGGCTCCAGCGTCCCCCGTTCGCGTTGAACAACGCCGCACTCCTCTGATTCGCGATCACTGACCAAACCTTCAGGTGGCCCCGCTACCCGCGGGGCCATTTTCGTGTCTCCAATTGCCCCCGGGCCGAGCCGCAACCACACGGCAATTCTTCTAGCGCGAATTACCCGGAAGGCTTAGGGTCAAGAAGACAAGGTTGCTCCGGTCCCCTCGACTGCAATCAGTCCCCGGGCCGGGGTTTCTTACGCTCGATGTGGAGGCGGGGTACGTATGCCGGGAATTCGCAGGACCGACCAGCAACAACAGCGGATTCGGAAGCATCCCGGTGCAATAGCCATTTCCTCTCTGGGCCTGGCGTCCCTCCTCCTCAGCGGATGCGGACCAGCAGACTCCGGTGTCCCGACTCTCACCTGGTACATCAACCCTGATGCCGGCGGGCAGGCCGCAATTGCGCAGCTCTGTACCGAAGAGGCAGGCGGCGAATACCGGATCGAAACCTCACTTCTGCCCAATGATGCTGCAGCGCAGCGTGAGCAGCTCGCACGCCGGTTGGCGGCGAATGACGCTTCCCTGGACATCATGAGCATCGACCCGCCGTTCGTCCCGGAACTGGCCACTTTCCTCGCACCGGTTCCTGAAGACATCGCCCAGAGCACCACCCAAGACACCCTCGAAGGTGCGTTGCAGGGCGCAATGTACGAGGACGAACTGGTTACCGTCCCGTTCTGGGCCAACACGCAGATTCTCTGGTACCGCGAGTCGGTCGCAGAGGAAGCAGGCCTCGACATGTCGCAACCGGTCACCTGGGACCAGCTGATGGAAGTGGCCGAAGCCCAGGATGTTGAGTTGGGCGTGCAGGGCTCCCAGGCGGAATCGATGACGGTCTGGATAAATTCCCTGATCGAATCAGCTGGTGGCACCATCCTGGAGAACCCGGAGGCGCCCGCTGACGAAATCGAGCTCGGTTTGGCGAGTGAGGCCGGACAGGAGGCCGCCCGCATCGTCGGGACCATCGGCGACAAGGGACTCGGTGGACCGGGACTGGCGACATCCACGGAAGCCACCTCTCTGACCGAGTTCCAGGGCGAGAGCGGGTCCTTCATGGTCAACTATCCGTTCGTCTGGCCGGCGACTCAGGGTGCCGTTGAGGGAGGCTCCCTCGACCAGGCCCTACTCGATGACATCGGTTGGGCCCTCTACCCGCGGGTTTACGAAGACCAGGAAACGGCGCCGCCTCTTGGCGGCATCAACCTCGGCGTCGGCGCAAGCAGCGACAACCCCGAGTTGGCCTACCAGGCGATCGAGTGCATCGTGCAACCGGAAAATCAGGCCGAGTATTTCCTGACCAACGGCAACCCGCCATCGAGCTCGGTTGCCTATGAAGATCCGCGGATCGAGGAGCAGTTCCCGATGGCGGAAACCATCCGTGAATCGCTGGAGAATGCAGCACCCCGCCCGCAGACCCCGTTCTACAACGAGATCTCGAGCGGTCTGCAACAGACGTGGACCCCGCCGGACGAGGTATCGCCGGAGACCACGCCGGAGCAATCCGAGGAGTTCATCACCGCTGTGCTGCGAGGGGAGAGGTTGTTGTGACCAGCGCTATCACCAAGAACCCGGAGGCCATGAAGACCGACCGGCGCACCAATGACTACAGTGACAGGGCAAAGTCTGAGCGTCGGCTCGGCTGGATGCTCGCGGGACCGGCTTTCATCATCATGCTCGCGGTCACCCTTTATCCCATCATCCAGGCGTTCTTCGATTCCCTCTTCGCCTTCCGGCTGACGGCTCCGGACGAGCGCCAGTTCATTCTGTTCCAGAACTACGTGACCGTCCTCAGCGATCCGGTCTGGTGGCGGGACCTCCTCGTGACGCTACTGATCACCGTCGTGACGGTCGCCGTTGAACTGGTGCTCGGATTCGCGCTCGCTCTGGTGATGCATCGGGCGCTCAAGGCCGTCCGCGGCTGGCTACGCACAGCCATTCTGGTGCCCTACGGCATCATCACCGTGGTCTCGGCCTACGCCTGGTTCTATGCGTTCGACATCAGCTCCGGCTACGTCAACTCCTGGTTCAACTGGGTACCGGGGATCGATCAGGATCTGAACTGGTTCGCGCAGGCGAGCACGGCGCTACCGGTCATCATGGCTTCGGAAATCTGGAAGACCACGCCGTTCATCTCGCTCCTCCTCCTTGCCGGGCTGGCACAGGTTCCGGATGAGCTGACGGAAGCCGCCAAGGTGGATGGAGCAACGTGGTGGGAGCAGATGCGCAAGGTCATCATCCCGAACATGAAGGCGGCCATCATGGTTGCGGTCCTGTTCCGGGCTCTGGACGCCTTCCGGATCTTCGACAACGTGTTCATCATGACCAACGGGCAGTACGGCACTGAAGTGCTCTCACTCCTCGCTTATCGAACGTCCATCAGCAGACTGGAGATCGGCCTCGGGTCCGCGGTCTCGGTTCTCCTCTTCGCGTGCGTCCTTCTGATCAGCTTCATAGCGATCAAGGTGTTCAAGGTTGACCTCGCCGGCTCAACGGGAGGAAAGCGATGAAGTCCACCGGTCGCGAAAAGATCATCTGGACGATCGTCTCGATCTTCGTCCTCATCTACGCGCTGTTTCCGGTTGCATCCATCCTCGCCACGTCGTTCAAACCGCCCGGAGACCTGACCAGCGGACGTTTCCTGCCCTCCGCCGGCCTGGCGACGCTCGATAACTACGAACAGATCCTTGTCGGTGACGCGCAGGGGCTATTCCTCTCCGCTTTGTGGAATTCCATCGGAATCTCCCTCATAGCGACGTTCATCGCCGTCGTGCTTGCCACACTGTGCGCCTACGCAATTGCCCGACTGGACTTTCCCGGCAAGAAAGTCATCCTGACGACGGCGCTGGCAGTGTCGATCTTCCCGGTCATTTCGATCGTGACCCCGCTGTTCAACCTGTGGCGGAACATCGGCCTGTACGACACCTGGCTTGGCCTCATTATCCCGTACCTGTCGCTCACGCTTCCTATTTCAATCTGGACGCTGGCTGCGTTCTTCCGTCAGATCCCGTGGGAACTCGAGCAGGCGGCCCAGGTGGACGGTGCCACAACCTGGCAGGCGTTCCGCAAGGCAATTGTGCCCCTGGCTGCACCCGGTGTATTCACGACGGCGATTATCGCCTTCTTCATCGCGTGGAACGACTTCGTGTACGGCATCTCGCTGACTTCAACGGAAGCGGCGCGGCCCGTACCCGCGGCACTTGCGTTCTTCACCGGGGCTTCACAGTTCGAGTCCCCTACCGGCGCCATCTCGGCGGCCGCAATCATTGTCACCATTCCGGTTGTGCTGCTGGTGTTGCTGTTCCAGCGGCAGATCGTCTCAGGCCTGACCCAAGGCGCAGTCAAGGGTTGAGAACCGAAGAAACTGAAGGAAGAGGATCCAGAACATGGCTTCTATAACGCTGAAGAACCTCGTCAAAAAGTATGGAGACGGGTTCCCTGCCGTCAACGACATCAGCATCGATATCGAGGATGGCGAGTTCATCATCCTGGTGGGGCCCTCAGGCTGCGGCAAGTCGACGCTGCTACGCATGATCGTGGGGCTCGAGGACATTACGTCCGGCGATCTCTATATCAACGAAGAGCGAGTGAACTCGAAGGCGCCACGCGACAGGAACCTCGCAATGGTGTTCCAGAACTATGCGCTCTATCCGCACCTGACCGTGTTCGAGAACATTGCCTTCCCGCTTCGGCTCGCCAAGGGCAAGCACAGCGAGGAGGAAGTGCAGCGCCTGGTCACTGGGGCGGCCGCCACCCTGGAACTGACGGACCATCTACAGCGTAAGCCGGCGAATCTTTCGGGTGGCCAGCGGCAGCGGGTCGCCATGGGCCGGGCTATCGTCCGCCAGGCGGATGCGTTCCTGTTCGATGAGCCGCTCTCAAACCTTGACGCGAAGCTGCGCGGACAGATGCGCTCGGAAATCTCCCAAATGCAGCGCCGTCTTGGAACTACCTCCGTCTACGTCACGCACGACCAGACGGAAGCCATGACTCTCGGCGACCGGGTAGCAGTCCTCAAGAAGGGTGAACTGCAGCAGATCGCGTCGCCGCGGGAACTTTACGAGCAGCCTGTGAACCTTTTCGTTGCAGGCTTCATCGGCTCCCCGTCGATGAACTTCCTTCCGGCGACCATCGAGAACGGAAAGCTTCAGACCTCACTCGGGGCGCTGGACGTACCTGCTGACAAGGCGGCGAAGGCAGCGGGCCGGAAGGTCGTCCTCGTGGGCGTACGCCCGGAGTTCTTCGAGGACGCCAAGCTCGTCGATGATGCCAAGAAACCGCACGGCTCGTCCTTCAGGGCCACGCTCACCCACACCGAGTGGCTCGGAAACGAACAGTACGGCTACATCAACTTCGATCCGGCCCCCGAGGTGCGCGAGCTTCTAGACAACCTCGCCCGGGACATGGACGCCGATGAGCTTCGGCCGCAGGTTGTGGTCACGCTTGATGCGGCCAGCCGCATCCGCGGCGGGCGCGAGTCAGAAATCTGGCTCGATACCCGCAAGCTTCATTTGTTCGACCCGGAGACCGGCGAGAACCTGACGCGCGATGCCGAGGCCGGAGCAGCCCTCACAGCCGAGGCGAATCAGGAACGGGCTGAGGAACTCGCCAGCGCGCATGAAGCGGACCGCGCGATGGACCCGAACGGTGACCGCGGCAGCGACCGTGAAAGGGACGGCGGCACGGGCAGCGGCAGGCACCGAGACAGTGGCGGAGGTAGCCACGCCGCCACTCGCTGACGTAGGACGACGACGGCTGGAACGCACGTGGACATGTCGGGACGCAGCGGCGACGCCGTCGTCGTCGTTGGTGGGTCTCACACCGCCATTGGGTAACGTTAGAGAGTGCATTCGTCCCGCCTGATCCGAATCCTCGCCGCCTGGCTGCTCGGACTCATGCTCGCGATCGTGGGGGCAATTGCAACGGTGATGCTGGTCAACACACACGTATTCGGCCCTCACCAGCAGGTGGAAAGCTACCTGGAGGCGCTTCGCCAGGGCGAGGGAGAACGGGCGCTGGGGCTGCTGAACGCAACCGTTCCGGGCGCCAATGCGGCACTCCTCGACGGCCCAGCCCTGCAACGGGCAACGCAGGGCGTGGAGAGCATCGAGGTAGGTTCGCCCCACCCCTCCGGTGAGAACCGGGTCGAGGTCGGGGTCACCTACACCATCGACGAAACTGAGCACACCACTGCGTTCATGCTGGAAAAGAGCGGGACGGAGTGGCTTTTCTTCAACCAGTGGGAGTTTGTTCCCTCGACCCTTCCCACGCTCGAGGTGTCGGTGATCAACCAGAGAGAAGCCACACTGAACGGAACCCGGGTGCTGATGCCGGAAGGGCGCAACCAGTTCGCCGTCTTTTACCCCGCACAGGTGGAAGCCCACTACACGAGCGAGTACTTCGCCGCCCCCGCTCAGACTGTTGCCATCACGGACCGTCAACAGGCACCGGCCAGCCTGAACCTTGCCACCGCCGCAACTCCCGCACTGACTGAAGCTGTCACCGCGCAGCTGAAGACGTTCCTCGACTCCTGCGCCGAGCAGAAGGTTTTCCAGCCCGCCAACTGCCCGTTCGGCTTCGAGACCGGCAACCGGGTCGCGGGTCCGATCAACTGGTCCATCACGGAGTACCCAGAAGTCCGCATAGAACCGTACAACGGCGACTGGGTGATTTCCCCGCTTACCGGCACCGTGCTGCTGGAAACGAACCTTCAGGACTTGTTCACGGGCATCATTGAACCCGTGAGCGTCCCACAGGAGTTCGGGTTCACCGCCCGCCTCGGCGTCACCGACGAGGGCATCGACGTGACCCCGGTGGTGGAGTACTAAGCCCGCCTAGTCGAGGCCGCGCAGGTCGAGCGTCAGTTCCGTTTCGCCGTCGGGACTGAGCGTCACCGGGATGCCCCAGTCCTGCTGGTACAGGTGGCACGCGGCGTGGTCCGGGATCTCACCGCCGGGCTCGCCGTCACAGGCGGCAGCGCGTGCCGTGATGTGCAGGACTCCTTCGGTCACCTCATCCGACAGGACGAGCTGCCGCTGAAGGCCGACGCCGGTGCCAGCGCCCGATACCAGGAGCGACTCCGGCGAGGAGGAAATCTTGAGCTGCGTGGGGTCGCCCCACCGGTCGTCCAGCTTCTGGCCCTTGGGCGCGCTGAACCTCACCGTCACACCAAACTCCCCGGCTGCCACGGGGGTCTTGGGGCGCTGCGTCTGGGACGCGCCCTCGTCCACCGCGAGGGCATCCTTGGGAATCGGGACCCGGACCAGCTGATGCTTGTTCGTCTCCACGACGATCAGCAGCGGTTCTCCGCCCGACTCCACCGGCGCCTGATCAACGAGGACGTCGGAGGGCTCAGCGAGTCCCCGGATCAGGGTGGAGACCTGCCGTGTTGCGGGGTCATAGCGGCGGATTGCGCCGTTGTAGGTATCTGCGACAGCTACCGATCCGTCCGGCAACGCGGTGACGCCGAGCGGGTGCTGGAGGCGTGCCTGTTCGGCGTCACCGTCACGGAACCCGAAGTCGAACAGCCCAGTACCGATTGCCGACTGAACCTGAGTGCGGCTTCTGCCGTTGACGGTGAGGAAGCTCAGTACGCGTAGTGCGGAGGTTTCCGAGTCGGCGACCCAGATGTTGCCGTGCGCGTCCTCGGCCAGCCCCGAGGACTGGGCGAACCAGGCTGCGGTGGCATCGCCGTCGAGCAGTCCCTCCAACCCCGTACCCGCCAGGATGTCCACGGCGCCGGTCACCGGGTCGAAGGTGAAGATCTGGTGAGTTCCGGCCATGGCCACAACAACCCGCTGAAGGGTGTCGGACCAGATGAGGTCCCACGGCGAAGAGAGGGAAATGCTGAGTGCGTCCGTACCGAGGAATGTGTCTTCCAACCGCGGCGCGGCATCCTCCGGGATGTCGTCGGGGTCGCCGCCGAGGTCTTGCGAAACCTCCTGCAGCTCAACGGGCCGGACCTTGACCTGGTTGCCGGCATCGAGCAGCCGCTGGATGCCGTTGCCTGCAATGGTGCTTACAGCACCGCTTTCGAGTGACACCGCCCGCAGGCGGTGGTTCACTGTGTCGGCGACGACAACGTCGTACCCCACCCGGCGTGCTATAGCAGCGGGAAGGAGGGTCAGCCCCTGTGGTTCATTGAACTGGGCTTCGCCGTGGCCACCGTCTGCGAAACCGCGCGTGCCGGTTCCAATGGTGCGGCGCACGGTCTCGAGGTCGGACTCCAGCTCCACCAAGCGGTGATGGCCGCTGTCGCCTACCAGGAAGGTATTTGTGGCGGGCAGGGCGAGCACCTTGCCCGGGAAACGAAGATTGCCCGCGGTGGGCTCTGCCGGCACGTAGGGACCGTCCCCGCGGTGCAGGGTGCCCTTCGCTTCGTGTTCCGCGACCAGTTCCTCGACGAGGGATTCCAGCCCGGCGGCATGGCCCTCCCCGGACAGGTGGGCAACGATGTAGCCCTCCGGGTCGATGACCACGAGAGTAGGCCACGCCCGCGCGGTGTACGCCTGCCAGGTGTCCAGCTCCGGATCGTCCAGGACCGGATGGTGAATCTCGTACCGCTCCACCGCTGCGGCGAGCGCTGCGGGATCGGCCTCATGCTCGAACTTCGGGGAGTGGACTCCCACGGTGACGAATACGTCGGAGTATTTCGCTTCGAGCGGCCTGAGCTCGTCGAGGACGTGGAGGCAGTTGATGCAGCAGAAGGTCCAGAAATCCAGCAGGACGATCTTCCCGCGCAGGTCCTCGAGCGTCAGCTGCTTACCCCCGGTGTTGAGCCAGTTCCGCCCGACGAGTTCAGAGGCGCGGACTCGGTAGCCGACGCGGAGCGAGGTTTCGGTCATTCAAGGTCTCCTGGTGGGGTTGTGCGCTGTCCTGCGGGAGTGTCGTGTGGTGCGCGGGCCGCGGACGTCCGGGTGTTGTCCCGTTCCGCCAGCGAGGCGAACATGTTGTTATAAGCCGAGAGCTCGGCGTCGTTATTCCTGTCCGCGGCCCGGTCCTTGCGCCGCGTCTCCCTCGCATCGCTGCGGGACCACATCACCGCGACCCCGATGGCGAGCAGGAGCGTCGGAATTTCCCCGATTCCCCAGGTCACCGCACCACCGATCTGCTGGTCTTCAAGCGCGGAGAGACCCCATTCGCGGCCCATGTTCCCGAACCAGGAGGCCTGCAGCAGCGAGGTGCCCCCTGTCAGCGCGACGCCGAAAAATGCATGGAAAGCCATGGTGGCGAAGAGGAGCAGCAGCCGCAGCGGATACGGTGCGCGGCGCGGGATCGGGTCGATGCCGATCATGGTCAGGATGAAGATGTATCCGGTGAGCAGGAAGTGCAGGTTCATGAGCTCATGACCCACGTGCTCGCGCAGTGCGAAGCCGAACAGGGGCGAGTAGTAGAAGATCACGATGGATCCTGCGAAGTTCGCAGCCGCGAACAACGGGTGGGTGACCACTGCCGAGAATTTCGAGTGGACGATCACGAGGGTCCACTCCCGGATGCCCCGGCTGCCGTCCCTGCGGGGTGTAAGGGCCTTCAGAGCGAGCGTGACCGGTGCGCCGATCACCAGGAACAGCGGGACCACCATGGTCAGGGCCATGTGGTCGATCATGTGCGCGCTGAACAGCACCATGCCGTAGACGGCGGGGGCGCCTGAGGTGAAGTACGTCAGCGCGATCAACCCGATGAACCAGGAGATGGTTCGGAGCACGGGCCAGGAATCACCGCGGCGGCGCAATTTCAGGATACCCAGGAGGTAGGCGACGGCGACCGTGACGGTGAAAGCGATCCACAGCCAGTCCGGGCGCCACTCCGTAAGCCAGCGCATCGCCGTCGGCTCCGGAGGCAGCTCGTATCCGGTGAGGATGCGTGCGGGCGTGGCGTCGGGCTGAAGTTCCTCCGACCGCGGCGGTGCGGTCCTTGCGAGCGCAACGGCGACACCGGACACTGCGCCCATGATGGCGAGTTCGACGGCGATGAGCTGCCAGAGCACACGGCGCGCGGACATGTTGGTGTCCAGCTCGGGAATGATCCACTGCCGGTGCATGAGGCCGATTCCGCCGAGAAGAATCGTTGCGATTGCCTTGAAGGTCACCAGCAGGCCCCACTCGGAGCCCAGCTGTGAGAGGCTGCCGATCCGCAGGCTCGCGTTGATGATGCCGGAGAGGAAGACCAGCGCGAATGCGAAGCCTGCGAGTGCGGATAAGCGCTTCAGTACCGCCGTGGTCTGCGTTCCCAGCTTCCCGCTGATCACTGCGAGGACAATAATTCCACCCACCCAGAGGCAGACGCCGACCAGGTGCAGCAGGATGGAGCTGACGGCGGCATTGTGGTCATCGCCGCTCGCGGAATGGCCGATCAGGGCCATCGGCAGGACGCCGCCCAGTGAGAGCACGAGTGTGAGTGCCAGCCACACGCTGGAGCGGGCGCCGAAGGTCATGGTGGCCACGACGGCGGCGATCATGACGGTGGACAACCAGGCGCGGCCGGTATCGAAGTCGGTGAGGTAGGAAGCCAGGCCCTGGGTGTAGGCGGGATCACCGCTGAGCGGCAATCCTGCGGCATCGGAGTAGGTCAAAACAAGGACGGCGAGGGCGGAGAGGGTCCAGGCGACGGCGGCCCAGGACGCGAGCGCCATCACCCTCGAGAACGCGGGAGTCTCCTCCGCCTCCGAAGCAGCAGTGCCCGTGCCGGAGCGGGCGGATCTGTTGCTCGAGCCGGCATGCCGGGGCAGGATCACCACCGCAAAGACGAGTGAACCGATGACCGCGGCAATCGAGATGTTGTGAAGTGCCTTGGATACGGGCAGGCCCCACCGGGTGAGGACGCCGGGGTCGCTCAGCTGGCGGGGGGCGGCTGCACCAGAGAAGGCGAGGGCCAAAACCACCGCGACAAGGACGGTGATGCCCGCGGCGATCAGCCAGCCCGGGCTAACCCCGGCCCGGCCGGTGGCACCCGCGCTGCCGGGCTTCGACTGGTTTGTTGTTGTGGCCACGCTCTCCATTGTCTACCCGCAGTAGAACAACGACCAACTAACGTGGCCTTCCGCACTGGCCTGCCCGCGGTGCCGGCTTAAACAAAAACGGGGACTGCCACGCAGGTGGTGGCAGTCCCCGAATCAGCTGACTTACTTGACGGCAGCCTTGAGCTTGGAGCCGGCGGTGAGCTTGACGCTGCTGCCTGCTGCAATCTCGATGGTTTCGCCCGTCTGCGGGTTGCGGCCGGTGCGTGCTGCACGCTCGGTACGCTCGACTGCCAGCCAGCCCGGGATGGTGACCTTCACGTCGTTCTTGGCGGAGGAAGCGAGAACGTCGAACAGGGCATCCAGCACGCTGTTCACGGCAGTCTGGCTGGTGTCAGCCTTTGCTGCTACCTCGGCCACCAGTTCGCTGCGGTTCTTGGTCTCTTTCTTAGCCAATGTATGTCCTCCTGGACTTGTGCGGATTATTCAGAACCTCACCGTGCTGGCGAAGCTTCTGGAGGAAAACCTATCAGCTTCAACCGCAAAGTCCCGCAGATTGGCGCGTCTTTGCCCGGTTTTCAGCGGAATTCAGCCCTATTTTTCACCTGAAAGCGGCCCCGGGTACCTACCGATGGGGTTAAAGCGATCAGGACGGCGACCGAATGGTCACCGTCCTGATCCCAGTTCACTGAGCTGTCTCAGCCTCAGGCATTTACCAGCTGGACTTGGTCACGCCGGGCAGCTCGCCGCGGTGCGCCATCTCGCGGAAACGAACGCGCGAGATACCGAACTTCTGGAGGGTGCCGCGGGGGCGCCCGTCGATCTGGTCGCGGTTACGCAGGCGAACCGGCGAAGCGTTGCGGGGCAGCTTCTGCAGGCCGAGGCGTGCAGCCTCACGAGCCTCATCCGTTGCGTTTTCATCGACAAGCGTCTTCTTGAGCTCCAGGCGCTTGGCCGCGTAGCGCTCAACAATGACCTTGCGCTGCTCGTTACGAGCAATTTTTGACTTCTTAGCCATGTTTAGCGCTCCTCTCGGAATTCGACGTGCTTGCGAATCTTGGGGTCATACTTCATCAGAACCATGCGGTCCGGGTCGTTACGGCGGTTCTTGCGGGTCACGTAGGTGTACCCGGTGCCGGCCGTGGACTTCAGCTTGATGATCGGACGTACGTCTTTGTCCTTTGCCATTAGAGCTTCACTCCCCGAGCCTGGATCTCAGCGACGACGGCGTCGATACCGCGGACGTCGATGGTCTTGATGCCGCGGGCGGAAACCTGCAGCGTTACGTTACGGCGCAGGGACGGAACCCAGTAGCGCTTCTTCTGAATGTTCGGGTCGAACCTGCGCTTGGTGCGCCGGTGCGAGTGCGAGATGCTGTGCCCGAAGCCCGGCTCGGCCCCAGTCACTTGGCAGTGAGCTGCCATGACGATCCTCCAAAGATTGAATGAAACAGGTAACAGCCAGTGCTACCTGCCATGGAATGCGTTCAGGGGCGTCACCGTCATGACGGTCGAAATGACCGCCGGATGTTCGCGTTTTTCGCGCAACCTGAGCCCCTAACTACCGGACCTCGGACGAGAAAAAGTCCCGAGAACCGGAGCAATTGCGCACGCTCCGCCACCTGATGCCTTTCCATTCTAGGAGGCAGCCCGCTTTAAGACCAATTGCAGGGCCTCAGCGGCCGTTCGACTCGTCGGGACGCGTGGCCTCGCCGTTGGCGTCAACGACCGTAACAACGTCTGTTTCACCGATCTCGCCGGGACTGAGGTGGGCGCCGGTGTCCACGACAGCCCACCGCAGCACCGTACCCGCAGGGATGCGAACCCGGTCCAGCACCACTGAATGCTCGACGACGGCGCCCTCCTCCACCACTGCGTCAGGCCCTATGACGCTGTGCGTGACGGATCCTGCAATGCGTGCGCCCGGTGAGATGAGACTGGACCCGATCCGCGCAGTGCCCTCGATGAAGGCGGGCAGCCTGCGGGGGCTGGCGCTGAGGATCGGCCATGCGGGATCGTCGAAAGCCAGGCCGTTTCCTGCCAGCAGGTCCATATGAGCACGGTAATAGCTCTTCGGTGTGCCGAGGTCCAGCCAGTAGGAATCGAGCCGGTGCTCTGCGACGGTGCAGTTTTCGACCAGGTACGGGATCAGCTGGTCCCCGTAATCCTCCAGCTCACCCTCCTTTTCATGCAGTTCCTCGAGCGTGTCCAGCAGGACGTCGGTGGAGTAGAGAAAGATCTCTGCCGCCACCACATCGGTGCGGGGTTTCTCCGGTTTGTATTCGAAGGCGGTCACCAGGCCGTCTTCCACCTCTACGACACCGTGTTGGGAGGCATCGCCGTCGAACTGTTTGGTCACCATGGTGAGTACCGCACCGGTGTCCTGGTGGGTCTTGATGACGTCGCGGTAGTCGAGCTGATAGAGGTGGTCAGCGCTGAGGACCAGAACCAGGTCCGGATCGAACTGACGGATGAATTCCGCCTGCCGGTACAGGCCGTCCGCGTTGCCTGCCGCGAAGCCTTCGCCGTGCTCGCCCTGGAAAGGCGACAGCATACGCAGTCCGCCGTTGGTGCGGTCCAGATCCCAGGGACGGCCGTTGGCCAGATGGTCATTAATCGATTTGGGCTGGTACTGCTCCACCACCCAGACATCCGAGATGTGGCTGTGGTGAAGGTTCGAGAGCGGGACGTCGATAAGGCGGTATGTTCCGCCCACCGGCACAACAGGCTTGGCTTTCCTGTCTGTAAGCGCGCCCAACCGTCCGCCGGTGCCTCCAGCGAGAATCAGCGCCAGAACGGACGGCTTGTTCACACCGAACCCGCCGGCTGGGACTGCTTCAGAATCCAGTGGCCGTCATCGAGCCTGGCCAGGATCTTTTTGCCCACCCGCTCAAGGTCAGCAATGTCTCGCTCATCGAGCCCGTGGAAAACCAGCTGCCGGACATGCTCCACATGCTCGACGGCGAGTGACTGCAGGTTGCCAAGGCCTTCCTGGGTGATGGAAGCGGTGGTAACCCGGAGGTCCCTGGTGCTCTGGCTCCGCTGCACCCAGCCGCGGGTCTCCAGCTTTGTGACCACATGACTCAACCGCGAAAGCGAAGCGTTGGACCGGCCGGCGAGCTCACTCATGGGAAGCGTCCGGTCCTCTGCCTCCGAAAGCATGGCGAGGACGTGATAGTCGAACAGGGTGATCTTGGCACGCTTATTCAAATTGGCGTCCAGCGTCCCCGGCAGCATAGTAGCCACGGCATAGAGTGCAAGCCACGCTTGTCTTTCGGCCGGATTCAACCACCGCGCGCCAGTCATGACGATCATTCTCGCAGACGACCGGCTGTCACGGGGACGTTGTTTGCTGTGTCCGAACCGGGTGGGTCAGTTCCGGGTACTTCGCGGTGAACGCGTCCCCGGATGACTGCCTGCGTAGCCGCCTGCCCACCCACGGTCCGAGGTAGTCACGAGCCCACAGGGCATCTTTCCGGAGTTGGACAAGCCGCGAGGCAGCCGGGCGCGCCTCGAGTTCGGGCAGTTCGATACTGTGCGCGGACTTCAGGACTTCCAGAACCCGAACCGCCATGAGCGTATGCCCGGCAGCGGACATATGCATCCGGTCCACGTCCCAGTACCCCCAGTTCTGGAACTCCCGCATCCGCCAGTAGTCAGCCACCTCGGCATCGTGCCGGTCCGCGATTTCCCGGACAAGTTCGTTGTAGATGGCTGTGCGCCCGCGGGTTTTGCCGAAAACGGCCGACTTCGACGAGTCGAACCCGGTGAAGAGGACCACAGCGGCACCGCTGTTCCGCAGGCGGGCGATGCCGGCGTCGTACTCTTCGAGAAGCGCGTCCAGGTCGATGGAGGGCCGCAGAATGTCATTGGCGCCTGCATAGATGGTTGCCAGGGTCGGTTTCAGGGCGAGCGCCGCATCGACCTGTTCAGAGAGGATCTGCCGCATCTTCCGGCCGCGGATGGCCAGGTTCGCGTAGCCCCAGGACGGGTCGGCGAGGACCAACTGCTCGGCGACGCGGTCAGCCCAGCCGCGCACGCCGTTGGGACTTTGCGGGTCCCAGTCCCCCACGCCCTCGGTGAAGGAATCGCCAAGAGCGACATAACGATGGGCGAATTCGGTGCCCGGAGACTCAGTGCCCAATAGTGTCAGTCCTCCTCGCCGGAACGGGGACTGGAGTCACCCTCGGCGTGCTGGTTCTCGGCGTCGTACTCGTGCTGGGTCTGGTGCTCGGTCTCGGTGTACGAGCCGTTGAACCCGGTGGTGTCACCGGTGGGACGGGCCGTGGACGGGTTGGGGAACGTGGGAGATCCGCTCAGCGGGTTGCCCTCCTCGGCACCCTCTTCCGGCCCGCTGCCCCGGCCTGCGCTGGATTGGTCCTGTGTCATGGCTCCTCCTTCTGGTTTTGACCACCCAGCATAGTCCCGTAAAAACTCTTCGCGCACCGGGTGAGGGGCAGACGCTAAGCTCGATTACAACCAATCTCGTCAGGAGAATACCCATGGCTTCTTTGCCGGACACCGAGTCTGAAACGCGGTCGGAAACGCAGTCGGAATCGCGGACAAAGCGCGCCGCCCTGATCCTCAACCCGGTCAAGCCCACCGAGGAGGATATCCGCGCAATCGTCACGGAACTGAGCCTCGAGAAGGGGTGGCAGGAACCCCTCTTCCTTGAGACCACCGAGGATGATCCGGGGCACGGCCAGGCACAAGAGGCGCTCAGGGAAGGGGTCGACGTCGTCATCGCGGCCGGCGGCGACGGCACCGTACGGTGCGTGGCGGAGGAACTGGCCGGCACGACGACGGCACTCGGCCTGCTGCCGCTGGGCACCGGCAACCTGCTCGCGCGCAACCTCGACATTGACGTCGACGATCCCCGCGGAGCCGTCGAAGCGGCACTCGGTGGCACCGAACGGCTGATCGATGTGGTGCATGTGAATGTGGACCGGGCACAGGACGCGCATGTCTTCCTCGTGATGGCCGGGCTTGGCTTCGACGCTTCGGTGATGGCTGATACCCGCGACGACCTCAAGGACAAGTTGGGCTGGCTCGCATACGTCGACGCCGGCATCCGGAACCTCCCGGGCAAGCCCTCCAAGGTTCATATCTCGATCGACGGCGGCAAGCGGGTCACCCGCCGCCTGCGCAGCGTCATGGGAGGCAACTGCGGAAAGATCATGGGCGGCCTGGAGATCTTTCCGGGCGCCAGGCTCAACGACGGGCTGCTGGACATCATGACCATCGCGCCGCGGGGCAAGTTCGGGTGGTTCGCTGTCGTCGGCAAGCTCCTGGCGCGGGGCAAGGGCAAGGACCCATCGGTGGAGTACTACCAGTGCAAGGCCGCAGAGGTGGAGTCTGACACGCCGCTGGAAATCGAGCTCGACGGCGACCCGCTCGGCCAGGGCACGCACATGTCCTTCCGGGTGGAACCGGACTCGCTGAAGGTGCGGATGCCGTACGGCAAGAAGGACCCGGCGATCCTGACCGACCCGGTGCCGTAGGTCCAGCGGGTCAGGGACCCGGCGCGAGCGTCGGGAGCCCGGTAGTCGCTAGAGGTGGCCGCCCGGGTCGACTGTCTTCCCATCGACGACCACTTCGAAATGCAGATGGCAGCCGGTGGAGTTGCCGGTGCTTCCCACTGCGCCGATAGCCTCTGCGCGGTCGATTTTCTCACCAACGGTGGTGCCCAGTGAGGCGAGGTGGTTGTAGGTGGTCTGCAGTCCCCCGCCGTGGTCGATCACAATGCGCTGACCCCCGCCATAGGGGTGCCACCCGGATTCGGTTACGGTGCCTGAGCCCGCGGCAAGTACCGGCGTGCCGCAGGCCCCGGCGAAATCCGTGCCCGTGTGCATTTCCTCGCCATACCCGCTCATCGGATTGATCCGCTTGCCGTATGCGGAAGCCACCGAAAGCTTGCTCAGCGGCGCACCGAGCGATGGTTCCTCAGCAGGTTTTTCTGCCGGCTCCTTGCTGGGCGCCTCCGCCGGCTTACGGCTGGGTTCGGCTTGGGCGACCGTGATTTCGCCCTCGGACAGCGTCGAAACCTTGCTCTCCCCAGCGGGCATGTCGTTGGGCGACGACGGTGCAACCGACTCGCGGCTGAAATCCACTGCGGCGCCCTCGGGGGCGGTGACGCTCTGCGTCTCGCTCGCCCTCACCAGCCCTGCCTCTGTCAGCAATGGCGGCCCTGCCTGGGTCAGCGCAAGCCCTGACGCAGCTGTGAGGGCTCCGCCGACGCAGAGCAGCGCGCGGACACGGCGCCGTGCACGATCGTGGCGGCGCTCAGCGCGTCGGGTCCGACTTCCGGCATGTGTTGGCGATGAACGGTGACCGGCCGAAACAGGCACAGGAGTGCCCACGGAATCATGCTGGGACAAGGGATTGCCTCTCTTGACGCCGGCGAAGTTAGCTGTCGGGTTCGAGCAAGAGTTACTCGGCCTTACCTTGATGGCCGCGCTTGGGCGGGATCAAGGAGTTTGCAGGCTTCACCCCAAAGGCAGACTGACTGCCCGGATTGGGTTCTCCGCCCCTGTCTTCGAGGATGAGGAACCGGACAGGTGACAGGGCTAGGCGTACAGTCCGGCGGCCACGATGATACGCATGACCTGATTCAACGGTACGGCACTCTGCCGAAAGTTACAAATTCGTTATGTGGCAATCACGGGAATTGCGTCCCCCCTGTGCTATCAGAGTTCGGATTTACCCCTACGCCAGTAACCCATGAAGGCGACCTGCTTGCGGTCGATGCCGACGTCTCGCACGAGGTAACGGCGCAACCCTCGGACCACAGCGGCTTCACCGGCAATCCAGGCATAAAACGGCAGCGCGCCCGAAGGCTTGTCCGGGTTCAGCGAGCCGTCAAGGGCCGCGGCATCCAGTAGCTGGGGCGTCTCCCAGAGGATGGTCTTGTCAATGTCGATGTCCTCCGGCTCGGGTCCGGCTGCCCGTTCAGGACCGCCGGCACGGGCTGCCGCGGCAAGTGCCTGCCCTGAGGGTGTGTCGGAGCCCAGGCTCACGCGGAAGGGCGCCGCCAGGGATACCCAGCCCGGGACCCTGACCGCCTGACGAACGGCCGCATCGAGCAGTTCACCGTGCGGACGGCCGCCGCGCACCAGCCAGCTGATACCTACGCCGGAACGGGTCCGGATGTCCTGGCAGTCAGATCCGTCCGGGACTTCCAGGAACGCGTGGCCGCTGATGTCCTCCGGCAGTGACTCAAGGATGGCGCTGATGGCCGGAACGGCCGTCTCATCCCCCGCGAGCAGAACGTTCTGGGCCAGGCCGGGGCGCCACTCGATGCCGCCGTACGCGCCGGCGGTTGAGCAGGTTGCGGCATGGATGTTTGGCCCGATCAGCCATACCCGGTCGCCCGGCTCAGCCGATGCGGCCCACTGCGAGGCCGGGCCGCCCTTCCCGTCCGCGTCGAAGTGCATCACGAAGTCGACGTCCAGCTCAGGAACCTCCTGATTGCAGCGTGATTCGCGGACCGTGTACGTGCGCATGTCCCCGCGTTCCGCGGGCTGGAGGGAAAGCCACTGCTGGTACCACCCGCTGCCCGCGCCGTCCATGAGCGCGCCGAGGTCCGCGCCTTCACCGCCGGTCGGCGGGATCATCACCTTGATGCGCAGATCCAGGGTGGAACCCTGGACGCCGAAGCCGGAAAGGCAGGCACCACCGAACGTGATGCGACGGAAATTCGCGCTGACGTGCTCCACACGGCTGACCACGACGTTGAACGCGCGGATCGCGGACACGGCCGCCTGTGCACCTGCAGCTGCGGCGGTCCGTGGAGTTGCCTCCGGCCCCGTCTCTGACGTTGACTCCGTTCTCGTCCTTCGGGCCCGATGCGCTGTGCTGACTTCTGTCACGATGCTGCCTCCATTGCCGGTGCGGGGAGCCCGTCCTGCGGGTTCGGTAAAAAACCCGTGACGCCCTCAGGGGTGGTCTTTGCGCTTGCAGTGCGGGGGGCGGCGTGATGCCGCCCGATGGGCACGACCATCGGCGTGCCCGAAACGGGATCAGGGATAACCTGCGATTCCAGGCCGAAGACCTCGGCGACCGTCTCCGCTGTGACCACCCTCGACGGCGAGCCCTCGGCGACAATGCGGCCGCCCTTCATGGCGATCAGGTGGTCCGCGTAACGAGCGGCGAGGTTCAGGTCATGCAGGACGATTGCGACGGTGGTGCCCGCAGTACGGTTCAGATCCGTGATCAGGTCGAGGACTTCCACCTGGTGCGCCACGTCAAGGAATGTGGTCGGTTCATCCAGAAGCAGGATGTCGGTTTGCTGCGCCAGCGCCATGGCAATCCAGACGCGCTGCCGCTGGCCGCCGGAGAGTTCGTCGACGTTGCGGTCTGCGAGTTCCAGCGTGTCGGTGACGCGCAGGGCGGAGGCAACGGCGGCGTCGTCGTCGGGACTCCACTGCCGGAACCAGCCCTGGTGAGGGTAGCGGCCACGGCCCACGAGGTCCACCACGGCGATTCCGTCCGGGGCCACCGGGGTTTGCGGGAGCAGCCCGAGGGTCTTCGCCACCGCGCGGGTGGACAGTGAGTGGATGTCCTTGCCGTCCAGGAGCACCGTTCCCGCCGCAGGCTTGAGCAACCGCGCCAGGCCGCGGAGCAGGGTGGACTTGCCGCAGGCGTTCGCCCCGACGATGACTGTGATCTTGCCCGTCGGCAGTTCGACGGTGAGGTCTTCGACCACCCGGCGGTTGTCGTATGCGAGTGTCAGGTCTTTGGCGTTCAACCTCATGTCAGCCTCCCTGGCCTGATCGGTTGGATGTGGCAAGAAGCCAGAGGAGGAACGGGGCGCCGAGCACACCCGTGATCACTCCGACCGGCAGGGAAACTCCTGGAATCAGGTTCGCACCCACGAAATCCGCTGCCAGAACGATGACCGCTCCGACCAGCGCTGCCGTCACCAGCGGGCGGTACCCGCCGAGGAGGCGCCGGGCGATCGGACCGGAGAGGAACGCGATGAAGGAGACCGGCCCGGCAGCCGCCGTCGCAACTGCGGCGAGGAGCACCCCGGTGACGATCAGCGCCAGCCGTGACCGTTCGACGTTTACGCCCAGTCCGGCTGCGGCGTCGTCGCCCAGTTCCAGCCCCCGCAGCGAGCGGGACAGTACGACGACGGCGGGCGCCAACATCACCAGCGCAACGGACAGTATGCTCACGCGTTCCCAGTTGCTCGAGTTGAGCGAACCGTTCAGCCACGCGAGGGCGTCGGTTGCGACGGTGATGTCGGTGCGGGTGAGGAGGAAGCTGACCACGGACTGCAGGACCGCCGCGAACCCGATGCCGACCAGGATGAGCCGGTATCCTGCCACCGAGCCCCGCCGGGAGATGAAATAGATGGCCAGCGCAACCACCAGGGCGCCGCCCATGGCGAAGCCTGAGAGGACGAGGCCGGATGCGCCGAGGAACGCGATCGCGAAGACGGCCGCCGCGCTGGCTCCGTAGCTGATGCCGATGATGTCGGGGCTGGCAAGCGGATTGCGGAGCATGGTCTGGAACACCGCTCCGGCAACGCCGAAGGCTCCACCGATCATGACGCCGATCAGGACGCGGGGAATCCGGTTCTCCATCACGATGAAACTGGCTCCCGGGATGTCGGCGCCTGCCACGATGCGGAAGAAGTCGGGGATGGTGACGGTGTAGCGGCCCAGCAGGAGCGTGACGGCGCTGAGCACGACGACGAGGAACGCCAGCACACCGATCTTCACGGCCCGCTGAGTGCGCAGCTGATGGCGCTGCGGGAGACCCAGGCCTTTGTCACCTGCGTGCTCAGCGGGTGTGGGACGGACTGCGAGGCTCATAATTCAGCCATCTTCCGGCGCCGCACCAGCCAGATGAATACGGGGGCACCGATGATTGCGGTGAGGATGCCCACCTGCACCTCACCGGGCGGGAGGATAACGCGTCCGAGGATGTCGGCGGCCAGCAGCAGCACCGGCGCGAGCACCATGGAGAACGGAAGGATCCACCTGTAATCAGGGCCCGTGAACGCACGCACCACGTGCGGAATGACGAGGCCGATAAATCCGATAGGGCCGGCGGCCGCTGTCGCAGCTCCGCAGAGCACGACGACGCCGAGTGCCGTGAGCGCGCGGGCGAGCGTGACGTTCTGGCCCAGTCCGCGGGCTATGTCGTCGCCGAGTGAAAGGCTGTTGAGCACCTTGCCTGTGAGCAGGGTCAGGGCGAATCCGAAGGCAAGGAACGGCAGCACCGGCAAGATGACGTCCCAGCCGCGGCCGGCTACGGAGCCTACCTGCCAGAACCTGAATGTGTCGAAGGTCTGCTGGCTGGAAACCAGCACGGCGTTCAGGAGCGAGACCATCCCGGCGGAGAGTGCAGCGCCGGCAAGCGCGAGCTTCACGGGAGTAGCGCCGTCGCGCCCGAGGCTGGCGACGGCGTAGACCAGCACCGCGGCGGCGGTTGCTCCGAGGAAGGCAAACCAGATGTACCCGGTGAAGTTGGTGACACCGAAGACGAAGATACCGATCACGACGGCGAGCGCGGCACCGGAGTTGATGCCGAGGATTCCCGGATCCGCGAGCGGGTTGCGGGCGACACCCTGCATGGCTGCTCCAGCCAGGCCGAGGGCGGCTCCGGCGAGCAGGCCGACGATGGTTCGCGGGATGCGCGAGAGTACGACGGCATGGTCACCGTTAGCGGGGTCCAGAGCTGTCAGGGCCTGCACAAGGGTTTCCACACCGATGGGCCGGGCTCCGATTGCCAGGGACGCAGCACACGCGAACGCGAGCACGAGGAACGCAGCGACCAGCTTCACGCCCCGGGCGGCGGGCCGTTTCGGTGCGCGCTGCGTGCGGAGGTCCAGCGGAGAGGCAGGGGCATCGAGTGCCATGCCTGCCTCCTTGAGCCAATACCCGAAGTCGCCGGACAGTCACCGGGACGGACTCAAGTAAGGCTAGCCTATGCATAGCAGCATTAGGAAACGGTTCTGTTCGCTATTTCCCTGGGTGACCCTGGAAAGTTTGTGCAGCTCCGGTGGTTTCAGCGCCGCCGAAGTCGCCGGAGCTGCACAAACTTTCCGCTAGGGCGCGGGGGGCGCGGTTCCGCGCCCGAAAGGACTTCCTCCGAGGCGCTCGCGCTGGTGTTCGGTGTGCCAGTTGTCCAGCGACGGGCCCTTCGGCACGATCTGCGTGGGGTTGATGTCCTCGTGGACGATGTAATAGTGCTTCTTGATCTGCTCGAAGTCGATCGTGTCGCCGAAACCGGGGGTTTGGAAGAGATCCCGCGCGTACCCCCACAGAGCCGGCATCTCCGTGAGTTTGTTCCGATTGCACTTGAAGTGGCCGTGGTACACCGGGTCGAACCGCGCCAGCGTCGTAAAGAGCCGCACGTCAGCTTCCGTGATCGAATCACCTACCAGGTACCGCTGACCGGTCAGCCTTTCCTCGAGCCAGTCCAGGGCGGTGAAGAGTCGGTCATAGGCGTCGTTGTACGCTTCCTGCGATCCGGCGAAACCGCAACGGTAGACCCCGTTGTTGACCTCCGTGAAAACCCGTTTGTTGACAGAGTCGATCTCCTCCCTCAGGTCCTCCGGGTAGAGGTCAGGGGCACCTTCCCGGTGGTGTTCCTTCCACTCCGTGGAGAAGTCGAGGGTGATCTGCGGGAAGTTGTTCGTGACCACTGCGCCGGAATTGACGTCGACGATCGCCGGCACGGTAATACCGCGGGGGTAGTCCGGATGCCGCTTGAAGTATGCCTCCTGGAGCCGCTCGATCCCCAGCACAGGGTCCCTGCCCCCCGGATCGAGGTCGAATGTCCAGGACCGCTTGTCATGGGTGGGCCCGGGCGTACCCATGGAGATGGCTTCCTCCAGCCCCAGGAGCCGCCGGACGATAATTGCCCGGTTGGCCCATGGGCAGGCCCGGGCGGCGATCAGACGGTAGCGCCCCGACTCCACCGGGAAGCCGTCCGCGCCGTCGCGCGTGATCCGCGTTTCAATGTATTGGGTGTCCCGCTTGAACTCCTTGCCGGAGTCCACGTAGGCACCCTTGGTGCTGTGGTCGGATTGGCTCATGATTTCACCCTAGGTGGTTGTATACCGGTCATGAATGGAGTTCGTTGAGCACCGGCGGTGGGATGCTTGCTCTCCTACCTGCACCTGCAACCCCTACTGCGCAAGCGATCCAAGCAGCGCGGTGCAGGCCGCTTCACAGCGGCGGCAGGCTTCGGCACAGATCCTGCAGTGATCGTGCATCGAGGCGTGGCGCTCGCATTCCTCCGCACAGTTCCGGCAGGCCTGCAGACAGGCCTCGAGCAACGGCGCAAGGACCGCGGGATGGTGCCCGCCCTGGCGTTGAAGCATCCGGGCGGTGGCCAGGCAGATGTCAGCGCAATCCTGATTCGTCCGGATGCAGTGCCGGAGGTCCTCGATGCCCTCCTCACCGAGGCAGGCGTCCGCGCAACTCCCGCAGGTGGCGACGCAGTCCAGGCATGCCTCGATGGTGGCCGCCAGGTCCCCCGCCTGAACCTGACCGGAGGGTCGCGGGTGGGCGATGATCATGTCAGCGATATGGGTCATGACTTGCCTGCCTTCTGGGTCTCATGATCACGGCCGTATTTGTGACGCAGTTCGCGACCTTCATCGACCAGTTCGATCTGCTTGTCGCGCTTCTTCTCGGCAGCCTTGGTGTCACGGGGCGGCAACTGCACGGTTTCCTCCGCCTTGATGCCCGCCTGCAATTCACGGCCTCGCTCAAGTTCGGCGTCGACTTCTGCCCCGAACAGCAGGGAGAGATTCGCAAGCCACAGCCACAGCAGGAAGATGATGACGCCGGCAATAGCGCCGTAGGTTTGCTGGTAGTTGCCGAAGTTTGCGATGTAGAAGGAGAAAGCCACCGTTGCGATGGCAAGGACCAGCAGCGCAATCATCGAGCCGATACTCACCCACTTGAACTTGGGCTGCTGAAGATTGGGCGTCGCATAGTACAGGACCGCGACCGTCAGTACCGCGACGGCAATCAGGACCGGCCACTTGGCGATGTTCCAGACGGTCAACGCAGTTGGGCCGAGACCAATTACCCCGCCGATTGCTTCCGCCACCGGCCCGGACACGATCAACAGCAGCGCCATCACCACAACCAGAAGCAGTACGACGACGGTGATCACCAGCATGATCGGGCGCAACTTCCAGAACGGGCGTCCCTCCTCGACTTCGTAAACGCGGTTCATTGCACGGGAGAACGCGGTGACGTACCCGGAGGCGGACCAGATCGCGCCGAGTAAGCCGATGACGAATGTCAGGCCGGCTGCATCTGAAGAGGCCAACTGCTCAACCGTCGGCTCGATGGTGTTCGCCGCCTGCGGCGCGATATTGGAGACGATATTGAGCACGGTGTCAGTGGTGGCCTGCGCCTGACCGAAGAGTCCGAGGATGGATACCAGGGCCAGCAGCGCGGGGAAGATGGCCAGCACCGCGAAGAAGGTCAGGGCAGCTGCAATATCAGTACATTGGTCCTTGCCGAACTCGTTCAACGTGCGTTTGAAGACGTACCCCCAGGCCGGTTTGGCCAGATCGGTAGGGTCATCCGGCTTCCGGGAGTCATCCGGGTCCGGGCTCGAGGCTGCCTTGGCTTGGGTTGCTTCCTCCGCCGAGTCCGCCTTCGCTGGATCTTTAGTGGCCACGTTTCTACCTCCGGTTCGAATTGCCTTCCTCAACCGAACCATAAGGATACTTACTATTGCAATAAGTAGTCGAGCGTTTAGTGTGGTTTTCACGTCTCCGCAACGATTGAAGGGTTCCACATGCGCATTGCTGTTATCGGAGCGACCGGCAACGTGGGAACGGCGCTCCTCCGCCGGCTCCAGCAGGTCCGCGACGAGAATCCTGCCATCGAACTGGTGGGGATTTCCCGCCGCGAGCCGTCCAGGGACCACGCACCGTACAGCGGTGTCGAGTGGCACACCGCCGACGTCGGCACTGACGCCGGCCGTGAACGTCTCACCGCCGCACTCCAGGGTGCTGACGCCGTCGTACATCTGGTGTGGGCCATCCAGCCGAACCGGGATGAGGACGCCCTGTACCGCACCAACGTGACCGGCACTCAGAACGCACTCCGCGCAGCCGCCGACGCCGGGGTGCGGCACTTCGTCTGCGCGTCTTCGGTTGCGGCATACAGCCCCGCACCGAAGACCGAACGGGTCACGGAGACCTGGCCGACCGGGGGTATTCCCTCGTCGCACTACAGCCGGTACAAGGCCGTTCAGGAAGACCTCCTGGATGAGTTCGAGAAGAAGTATCCGGAAATCCCCGTGGCAAGGCTCCGCCCAGGCCTGAGTTTCAACACAGAGGCGGGTAGCCAGATAGGTCGGTACTTCCTCGGCTCACTGGTTCCAAAAGGTCTTGTCCGGCGCCTGGGTCTGCTGCAGGTGCTGCCGATTCCTTCCGAGTTCGTGTTTCAGGCGCTCCACGTGGAAGACGTTGCGGAGGCCTACTGGCTGGCGGTCAAGCATCGGGCATCCGGAGCCTTCAACGTCGCCGCGGATCCTGTTCTCACGCCGGCGCTCGTGGCCGGCATCCTCGGAGCAAAACGTGTGTTCAACCTGCCGGTGTCTGTCCTCCGTGGGTTGGTCGCGGCCACATGGGGTCTACGGTTGCAGGCTTCGGACCCGGGCTGGATCGATATGGCTTCCCAGGCGCCGGTCATGAACACCGACCACGTCCGTACGGTCCTGGGCTGGGAGCCGAAGTACACCTCGGTGGATGCCATCCGCCAGGTGCTCGACGGGATGGCTGAGGGAGAAGGGAACGACGGCTCCCCCAGCCTGCGTCCCGGCCGCTGAGGTCAGCCTGAACCTGAGCGCAGCGTTCGGGGTTCAGCCCGTCTGCGCGCCGGCGCCGTCGGAGGTCAGCCATCCGACCGCCAGTGCTTCATCCGTGAAGTACCGGCTGGGCGTTGCAGCGCGGTAGTTGAAGGCCGTCATCACGCGCGCAACCTCGTCCTTGCCGAGGACGGCCGTACGGCTTGAGCACGTCTCTTCCAACAGGAGGCCCCTGGCCGGAGCGGTGATCCCGTCAACCAGGTCTATGTGCACGAGCAGCGGCCGCTTGCACGCGGGCGACATCGCCTCGACGGCGGAGATGCTCGCCTGCACGTCGTGCAACTCCAGAATTATCCCGGCATTCCAGCACAACCGAAGAAAGGCGCCCTCATCCGTCAGCAGGAAACGCGGATGATTGTCGGCTGAATATTCCATTGTTCGGTCTCCCCCAGACTCATGGTTCAGATGTGCTGTGTCCCGGCGTCAGCAGCCACTCGATTGCCGCGGCCGGCGCCGCAAAATGGCGTGTGGGATATCGCGGACGATGAACGTCGTTGAAGAAAGTGGTGAGTAGCCGATCCACCGCTGAAGGCCCCACGAGCGCCAGTGCTGCCACGTTCAGATATCCGGCGAAGATCGCCAGAGCCGCAGCGTCGAGCGAGACCATCGAATTCAGGATCACCAGCATCGGGTCGCACAGGTCCGGGTTCACTTCGTCGAGCTTTCGGACGAGTTCCAGGGCATCCTGTTCGCTCACCGTGACGCCTTCGCTCCACTCGACGCGGACATAGCCCTCCTCCAGTTCGAGGACGAAACGGTGACCGGACGCTCCCCCGTTCATCGCTTCTCCCCTCGTCCGGCTACCGAAGCCAAATGTATCCCACCTCACATCAACCGTGTCAGGTACGGTGTCAGGATGCCCTGCGGGCGTCCCGCTCATCGAGCACGGTCTCGCGCGGACCGCTGAAGTCCTCCCCGCGGCGCTCGGCCTCCGGGGAGCCGGAGAAGAGGCGGGCGTCGTGACGGGGCCGGCCCACGTCGTCGTTCTCGGTCTGGCCGGGCACGGCCGCAACGGACGACGGCGCCGATACCTGCTCCCAGCGCTGGCGGGGCAGAGCGTCGGGGAACTCGGTCTGGATGAACCGGACCATTTCTTCGCGGACGAGGCACTGCAGGTCCCACCGGTTGCCGCTGTCCGCCGCGCTCACCAGAATCCGTGCACGAACCACGCCGTCGGTGGCCGCGGTGATCTGCAGCGTCCCGGTACGGCCATCCCACAGCTCGGAGCTGTCGAGGATCTCGCGCAGGCGGGAACGCATGTTCTCGATCGGCACGCGCCAGTCGAGGTCCAGCTCCACGGTTCCCAACAGCTCGGAGCGGCGGCGGGTCCAGTTCTCGAACGGGGTGGAGGTGAAATAGGTGGAGGGAAGGATGATGCGGCGTTCATCCCAGGACTGAACCACCACGTAGGTCATGGTGATCTCCTCGATCGTCCCCATTTCGCCCTCGACGAGAACGACGTCGTCCACGCGGATTGCGTCGGTGAAGGCCAGCTGCACGCCGGCGAAGACGTTGCTCAGCGAACTCTGAACGGCGAGGCCTGCGACGATCGAGATGAGACCGGCGGAGGCCAGGATTCCGGCCCCCAGCGCACGCACTTCGTCAATGGTCAGCAGCAGGCTGGCCAGTGCGAGAGTGATGATCACCGCGACGGCAACCCGCCGTGCGAGCATAATCTGGGTCTTGAGCCGCCGGGCGCGCCGGTTGTCGCGGGTGGCATTTTCGTAGTACCCCAGCACCATGGTCTCCACCATGGAGAGCACCGCGATCAGCAGCCACGCCAGGGACCCGATGAGTGCCAGCACCAGCACGTAGTCGACGGGCGGGAACCAGGCGGCCTCACGCGCGGTGGCACCGAGGGCGATCCGGACGCCGAGGACGGCGAGCACCACCTGCAGCGGACCGCGCAATTTACGGGTGGCGTCATGGATCTGCGGCACTTTTCGGAGCGCACGTGCTGCCGCGCGGCGAAGGATCCACCCCAGCACGGCGGCGGCGAACACCGCTCCCGTGACAGCCAGGAAGGGGGTGATCGTATCTAGAAAGTCCATCCGTCTACAGTCTCAGATGGCACAGGGGGTCAGTCCAATTACCGTTCCGGCCTGTTGGGTACTAGTAGAGGAAAATGTCGAACCACTCCCGGTTGTGTGCGTGCAGCAAAACCAGGAAGAGCACAAAGTCGAACAAGAGGTGCACGCTCACGATGTAACTCAGCGACTTGGTCTTCGAGAAGATCCAGGCCTGGATCAGCGCGAACGGGTAGATGAGGACCGGGCCCCAGGCGTGGAAACCCAGCTCCCAGAGGAATGACGTGAACAGCACTGCCTGGAGGAGGTTGGCCTGCCAGTCGGGCAGATGGCGGCGCAGCAGGGTGAATGCGGTGCAGATGAAGAACAGCTCATCCCAGATACCGAGGACGTTGGTCCCCAGGAACAACCGAGTAATTGTTCCCGGGTCCGAGGCCGCGGGCCAGTTCTCGTAGACCCCGGTGGGGATCATGTACACCGGCAGCACCAGATAACCGATAATCACCACCGCAACCAGGTACCAGCGCTCCGTCCGGGTCCATTTCTGGCCGGTGAGCACCGGAAAGCGGATGGCGTGATCCTTGAAGACGAATCGGGACAGCAGATAGGGAACCGCGACGGCGAAGAGCATCGCCGTACCCATAATCGCCATGTGGCTGAAGCTGATATCGGTAGTGATGGGCACCGCGCTGATGATGACAAGGCCGATGGCCAGCAGCGACAGGTCCCGAAAAAGCGCCTTGCCGGTGAAGTACGCGACCGTGAGCGCCACGGCAAGAAACAGATAGCCGATCAGCCTCTGCTCCAGGGCGAAAGTGATGAAACCGGATGCGGAGACCAGGGCAGCGGACAGGACCGGCAGCACCCGGGGGCGCGCGTCAAGGCTCGCCGTGGTGATCATGATTCGAGCTTACGCCCTGCTCTGCCGTCAGCGCGCGCCTAGACTTACGAAATGGTAGACAAAGCTGTCGACAGCGAAACCCGTCAATCGCTCATCGCCGACACCCTGGTCGAGGCGTTCAAGCCGCTCATGGAAGCAGACCCGCATGGGTTCCGCACGAAGTTCCGCAAAATGGCCGCCGACCCGTTCGCCTTCTACCGCGGCAGCGCCTGCCTGTTCTACGCGGACATGCGGGAGATGACGGACGAGTGGGCCGATGACAAAACCAGCCGCGTGTGGATCCACGGCGACCTCCATGCGGAGAACTTCGGCACCTACATGAGCAGTACGGGGCAGCTGACGTTCGACATCAACGATTTCGACGAGGCCTACCTCGGTCACTTCTCCTGGGACCTGCGCCGGTTCACGACATCGCTGGCGCTGATGTGCTGGCAGAAGGCGCTCCCCGAGGAATCGGTGCGCTCGCTGGCACGCACGTACCTGTCCGCGTACCTGGACCAGGTGAAGCATTACGACGACGCCGGCCAGGACGACTTCGCGCTTCACCTTGGCAACACCTCGGGCACCATCCACGATGTGCTTCTGACTGCGCGGTCGTCCCGCCGAACCGATCTGCTCGACTCCATGACGCTGGTCGATAACCATGAGCGCCATTTCCAGAACAACAGTAAGACTCGGCGCCTCGACGACGATGAATACGGAAGGGTTGAAGAAGCGTTCAAGGACTATCTGGGGACTATCCCGGAGGGCAAGCGCTCGGGCCGTGAGGTCTTCTACAACGTCAAGGACATCGTCGGAAGCTCGGGTTTCGGCATCGGCAGCGCCGGCCTTCCCGCCTACAACGTGCTCATCGAGGGGTACAACGAGGCTCTGGAGAACGACATCATTCTGGCTATGAAGCAGGGCAATATCGCTGCGCCGAGCAGGGTTGTCACGGATGAGCGCGTGCGCTCCTACTTCGAGCATGACGGCCATCGGACCGTGATCAGCCAGCGGGCACTGCAGGTGCACACCGACACTTTCCTCGGTTACACCACGATTGACAGCACGGGCTTCGTGGTCGACGAACTCTCGCCCTACAAGGCGGACCTCAGCTGGGACAACCTCACGGAACCGGACGAAATTGAACCGGTCCTCGTGGACCTCGGACGGGCGACCGCCAAGGTGCACTGCGCGTCGGACGAAGACAGCGACCAGGATCTCGTTCATTTTCAGACCGAGCGCGCCATCATGCAGGTGGTTGATGGGCGCCGGGAGGAGTTCATCGACGACATCATCGAGTTCTCCCACACCTATGCACGAACGGTCCGGAGCGATTATGCGCTCTTCATTGAAGCGTTCCGGGAGAACCGGATACCGGGCGTCCCGTCAACCTGATGCGGGTAAGTGCTCACAGAAGCAGCCTGAAATCAACGTGAGATAGTTCACTCCTCGTCGGCTTGGAGATGGACTTAGGTAAGCCATACCTTACTAAGAGAAGCACTACTGATGATGCTTCCCGACATCTGTTCCTTCTCACCCTGGAGTCTCGCACGTGAAAAATCCTGGAAAAATCAGTGTGGTTGCCGCGCTCGCGGCAACCGTCCTGGCCCTGACGGCATGCGGTGGTTCCGCAGACGCCGGCAATGAGGCAGCCGGTACCGGAACCACGCTTACGGTGGAACACGCACAGGGAAGCACAACTGTCCCTGTCAATCCCGGGAACGTGTACACCTTCGACCTGGGAGTGCTCGACTCGCTGGACGCACTCGGCGTTGCGGTGTCAGGTGTTCCGCAGGGAAATCTTCCCCAGGCGCTGGACGCGTACGAGTCCGATGACTACACCAAGATCGGTTCAGTCAAGGAACCCGATTTCGAGGCGATTGCCGCCGGCGCGCCGGACCTCATCATCATCTCCGGCCGCACCGCCGACTACTACGACGAGCTGAGCGAGATCGCCCCCACCATCGACCTGAGCGTCGACCAGGCCGCACCGATCGACAGCTTCAAGGGGGTCAGCACCACGCTCGGCCGCATCTTCGAGAAGGAAGCTGAGGTGACCGAGCACCTCACCGCCATCGACGCCGGCATCTCGGAGGCGCAGGGCAACGCCGCCAGCTCCGGCACAGGCCTGATCGTCCTGACCAGCGGCGGTGAACTGACCGCCTACGGCGCCGGATCCCGATTCGGCCTCATCCATGACGTCCTCGGCGTCGAGCCGGCTGCTGAGGTCACTGAGGACGGTTCCCACGGGCAGTCCATCTCCTTCGAGTTCATTGCTGAAACCAACCCCGACTACCTCTTCGTGATTGACCGCGACTCCGCAATCGGTGAGTCCGGTGACGCCGCCTCCGCGGTCCTGGACAACGATCTGGTCAATGGCACCACCGCAGCAGAGGAGGATCACATCGTGTACCTCGACGCCGCAAGCTGGTACCTCGTGGGGTACGGCCTGGGCAACGTCGAGGCCATGGTCAGCTCCGTCAACGACGCACTGATCAGCTGATCTCATCCGCCGGTTACACTCACCTGTCACCGGCACAAGGCCATTCTGTGATCACAGCACCTTCACCGGCAGATGTCCGGACGACGGCCCGCCGCCCGTTCCCAGCGTTACGCGCCGGGCTTGCGGCGCTCGCCGTCGTCGTCCTTTCTGTTGCGAGCCTGCTCATCGGTGTCAGCGACGTCTCGCCGGCAGCCCTGTTCTCCCAGTCCGACGACGGCACAGCCGGACGGATCCTGCTCATCAGCCGAATCCCGCGTACCCTCGCCATTCTCCTGACGGGCGTGGCGGTGGGCGTGGCCGGGCTCATCATCCAGCTGATGGCGCGCAACAAGTTCGTTGAGCCCTCCACCGTGGGGACCGTCGAGTCCGCCATGCTCGGCATTCTCGTTGTCACGGTGCTGATACCGGCAGCTCCTCTGCTGGCCAAGATGGGCGTGGCAGCGGTCTTCGCCGTCGCCGGAACAGCGCTCTTCCTGCTTATATTGCGGCGCGTGCCCCTGCGGAATTCATTGATTGTCCCGCTGGTCGGCATCATGCTGGGCGGGATCATCGGCGCTGTCACCACCTTCTTCGCCTACCGGTTCGACCTGCTCCAGAGCCTGAACAGCTGGATGGTGGGCGATTTCTCCGGCGTGCTCGCGGGCCGTTACGAATTCCTCTGGCTGGTGGGGGCACTCACAATCGTGGGCTATTTTGCCGCCGATCGCTTCACCGTCGCCGGGATGGGCAGCGAATTCACCACCAATCTTGGCCTCAACTACCGGGCGGTGATGAGTCTGGGACTCGTGATCGTCGCGCTGATCAGCGCCGTCGTCGTTGTGACCGTCGGAGCAGTGCCGTTCCTCGGCCTGCTGGTGCCCAACCTCGTCTCCATGCTGATCGGGGACAACGCGCGCCGGGCCGTGCCGTGGGTTGCGCTGCTGGGCGCGGGCCTGCTCCTGTTGTGCGACATCCTGGGCCGCCTGATCCGTTTCCCCTACGAGATCCCGGTAGGCACCGTCCTGTCCGTCGTCGGAGCCGCCGGCTTCCTCTACCTCCTGCTGAGGAGCCGCCGCCGTGTCGCCTGAAGCAATGCCTCCCGCACTGACCGTACGACGACGGCGGCCCCTTCAGGGACCCGGTCCCCGGACCTGGATCCTGGTGCTGGGTCTTCTTGCGGCCGCGCTGACGTTGACGTTCATGACCATCGGCCTCTCGGGGAACCTGGCCTATGTCCTGCCGCTGCGCGCCACCAAGGTGGCGTCGATGCTGCTGGTGGCCTACGCCGTCGGGGTATCCACCGTGCTCTTCCAGACGGTCACGGGGAACCGGATTCTCACGCCGTCGATCATGGGGTTCGACGCGCTGTACATCCTCCTGCAGACGTTCCTTGCCTTCACCATCGGCACGCAGGCCCTCCTCACCCTGGGCTCAGGCGCCCGCTTCCTGATGGAGGTGGTTCTGATGGTTGCGTTCTCTTGGGTGCTCTACCGCTGGCTCTTCGTCGGCGGCGGGAAGTCGCTGCACCTCGTGCTGCTGGTGGGCATTATCTTCGGCACGCTCTTCCGCGGAATCTCCTCGCTGCTGCAGAGGCTCATTGACCCGAGCGAGTTTGTGGTTCTGCAGGACCTGTTCTTTGCCAGCTTCAATAACGTCGACTCGTCCCTGTTGGGGGTGTCAGCGCTGGCCATCTTCGCCGCGAGTGCGGCCGGCTGGCGCATCCGGAACCAGTTCGACGTTCTGACCCTCGGACGGGAAACCGCCCTCAGCCTCGGCGTGAACCACCAAAGCGCCGTGACGCAGGTGCTGGTGATCTGCTCGGTGCTCGTGGCAGTCTCCACTGCCCTGGTGGGACCGATCACGTTCTTCGGCCTGCTCGTGGCATCGGTCGCCTACCAGCTCTCTGCGGTGTTCCGGCACAAATACGTGCTGCCGATCGCCATCCTGCTGGGCGCCATCGCGCTCCTCGGCGGTCAGCTGATCCTCGAGAGGGTCTTCGGCTTCGACACCGCCCTGAGCATCGTCATCGAGTTCGTCGGCGGGATCGTTTTCATCGCCCTCCTCCTGAAAGGTTCGATCAAATGATCCAGCTGTCCGGCGTGACCAAGGCGTACGGCTCCGATACCGTCGTCGACTCCGTAACAGCCGCCATACGCCAGGGCGGCATCACCTCGATCATCGGCCCCAACGGCGCAGGCAAGTCCACCCTGCTGTCCATGATGAGCCGGCTGCTGCCCATGGACAGCGGTTCGGTTGTGATCGAGGGCATGGACGTAAGTACGACGGCAAGCAACACGCTGGCACGGAAAATGGCGATTCTGCGCCAGGATAACCAGCTCACCGTCCGGCTGACGGTCCGCGATCTGGTGGGATTCGGACGCTTCCCGCACAACCAGGGCAGGCCGACATCACAGGACCGCCTGCATATTGAGCGTGCCCTGGACTACCTCGATCTGGGTTCAATGGCTGACAGGTTCGTGGATGAGCTCTCCGGCGGGCAGCGGCAGCGGGCGTTCATCGCCATGGTGCTGGCCCAGGACACCGACTACATCTTCCTGGACGAGCCGTTGAACAACCTCGACATGAAGCACGCCGTGGACCTGATGCGCATGCTCCGGCGCACCGTTGAGGACCTTGGCAAGACCGTGGTGCTGGTCATCCATGACATCAACTTCGCGTCCTGTTACTCGGACCGGATCATCGCAATGCGAAACGGCGCGGTGGTGCACCAGGGCACTCCCGCAGAGTTGATGCACACGTCGCTGCTGCGCGAGGTGTACGACATCGACATCCGCATCGAAGAGATCGACGGCAACCGCATCGGGGTATATTTCGCCTGAGTGCGCGCCCTGGGTATCCGGCGGCGCCCTGACGGATTGTCTGTCCCATGGGGCAGGATGGGAGCCATGGAGGCCGTTATGGATTTTGATGTACTGGTCATCGGTGCCGGCCCGGCAGGCATGGCTGCTGCAACCCGCGCCGCGGAACTGGGGGCACGCACCGCCGTCGTCGAGCGTGCCCGGCTGGGCGGCACGTGCGTCAACTCGGGCTGTGTGCCTACGCGGGTGCTCGCAAAAACGGCACGGCTGTACCGGGAGGTGCGCACCGCCCGCGAGTACGGAATCGTTGTGCAGGAGCCCGCGGTTGACTGGCCGCAACTGGTCCGGCGGGTCCGCTCCACCGTGGACCGCGTGCTGGACGCAAAAGGGTACAGCGAGTCCATGCAGCGCCTGAAGATCACCCTGCTGGAGGGCGAGGCCGCCTTCACCGCGCCCCAGGAAATCTCTATCGGGGGCCGCACGGTCACTGCCGCCTCAATCATCCTGTGCGTCGGCGGTAGCGCGCGCCGGCTCCCCCTCCCGGGCGCCGAGCACGCCGTGCTCCCCCATGAGGTGCTGGACCTTCCGGACCTCCCCGAAGCCGTTGCGATCATCGGAGGCGGCCACACGGGCGCGCAGCTCGCCACCATTTTCGATGCGCTCGGCTCGCGCGTCACCCTCCTCGACCTGGCCCCGCGCATTCTCACCACCGAGGACGAGGCCGTCTCCACCGCCGTGACGGAAAGCTTCCGTTCCCGCGGCGTGCGCGTGGACGTCGGCATCCGTGGTGTGGAGAGCATCGAAAAGCACGACGACGGCCGGCTCGAGATCAGCTGGCAGGGAACCGATGGCGTGGAGTCGGCTCAGGTTGGAGCGGTGGTCATGGCTGCCGGCTGGCCGGCGAACATCGACGGTCTTGGTCTGGACGCCGCCGGGATCACCGCAACGCGGGGAGCTATCCCGGTGGACAACTACCTCCGGTCCAACGTCCCGCACATCTTCGTTGCCGGAGACGCCAATGGAACGTCCATGCTGGTGCAGGCTGCGGTCTTCGAGGGTGAGACCGCAGCGGAGAACGCCGTCCTCGGAGCGCACCGCACCACGCCACACCACCTGCTTCCGGAGGGTGGTTTCACTGACCCTGACTATGCCGGGGTGGGGCTGACCGAGGAGAACGCGAGGGAACGTGACCTGGAGTGCGCCGTCGTCGTCGTTCCCTATGGCGCGGTGGAGCGCCCCATCATCGATGACCGGGAGCAGGGATTCCTGAAATTGGTCACTGACCGGCACCGCGAACTGATCCTCGGTGCGCACGCTGTCGGCGAGAATGCAGTGGAGGTTATTCAGGCGGTCGCGGCCGCGATGGCGGCCGGCACGGACGTCGCCACCCTTGCCCGCGTGAAGTTCGCCTACCCCACCTACAGTTCGATCATCGGCCATGCGGCGCGGAAGGTGGTGCGGGGAGCAGGGAAAGACTCCTGGTAGTCGGACTGCTACTGTGGGACGAGGATCACTACAAAGCTTGCTTATCAACGGGGGCGAACAGGCACAGAGCCTGAGGCACCGGTATGAGCGCAGTGAGGAGTAGCCATGGGCAGCGCGGAGAAGAAGTTTTCGGTAACGGAAGAGTCGGACAGCAAGCACCCGCACGACTGGGGCCGGGCAATGGCAGTAGCCATCAGCCGGCTCGCTGACCTCGCACACGAGGCGGGGGACGTCGTCGAACATGAGAATCTCTACGGCGAAGACCTGCATCTCTTCGTCAGCGAGACTGACGAGGGCGCAAACATCACCATGTCATGGACTCCCCGGGCATCCAACGCCCCTCAATCTTCTGAGCAGGAACAGTCATGAGCGCCTCAAACCCGGATCCGGAACAGGACAACGTCACAGGGCTGGAGCCCGGCGGCGGCGTGCCTCCAGGTGAAACCCCTCCCGGTGAAGCAAGTACAGCCGGGCCCCAGGGCCACGAGGAAAACGCACCCGGGAAGGCGGCTTCCCGCATTTGGTTGGTGCTGATCGGCATCTTCGTACTGCTTGGGCTCCTGTTCTTCGTTGGCTACATCGTCGGGCTGTTCACCTAGGCGGCATAGTCACACCCAGACAGCAAAGCGGCCGAGCCCCATGGGGGACGGCCGCTTTGCTGTCTGTCGATCTCAGATGCGGTAATAGTCCCGAAGCTTCGATTCCTGTTCAGCCGTGAGGCCTTCTTCAGCCGTGAAGTCCGGCGCGTCCTTGATGGTGTCCTTGGTGACCGCGACATAAAGATTGTCGCCGTCCAACCGTGAACCGGCGAGCGGAACGAAGTTCTCCCTCGTGTTCAGCAATCCGAGCCCGACGGTCACCCAGGCGGGCTTGCGCGAGACTCCGTCAAAGTGCACCTGCGAGACGTTCCCAAGCTTGTCCCCGTTGAGGTCCCATGCTGTGGCTGCCTGCAGTTGTTCGAGTTCGAGGTTATCCATGATGCCTCCGAGCGTAGATGAGAAGTACCCTTACCATTCCAGTGCATCGAGCACCCAAAGGCAACGACGCTCCCATGTGATCTCTCTGGAGGGTTACGCTCCCTCAGCCGCAACGGCGGCCTCGTTGATCATCGGCAGCCACTTGTCCAGCGCCCAGACGAGGGACAGCGGGCTGGCTGCGGAGATGGACAGGGTGAGGGTGTTGTCGGCGTCGGCGACAAGCGCACCGGACTTCACCGCTGGGATCTGGCTCAGCAGCGGGTCCTCGGCGATTGCTTTCTTGGTGGCGTCATCCGGAACCCAGGTCACGAACACGTCTGACTCAAGTTCGTCGGCACGCTCAGCTGACCATGGGATGAAGAACTCGTCACCGGTGGTGTTCTCAGCAACGACGTCAGCCATTTCCATGCCGAGCTGGCTGAGGAAACGGGGACGGTTATCGCTGGCGGTGTAAATGTTCACGCCCTCGGAGCTGTTCGGTTCCAGGTTGCCGAAGATGAAGGACTTTCCCGCGATCGCGGGGTACTCCGCAGCGGCCTCGGCGACCTGGTCCTCGGTCTCGGCCACGAGCTGCTCCGCTTCTTCGGTCAGGCCGAGAGCATCACCGATCATTGCGGTCGAATCCTGCCACGCGGTGCCGTACGCAACCTCCGGATAGGCGACCACGGGAGCGATTTCGCTGAGCGTGTTGTAATCCTCTTCAGTGAGACCGGAGTATGCCGCGAGGATGATGTCCGGGTTGGTCGCAGCAATCTCGTCGAAGGCGATGCCGTCAGCCTCGGAGTACTGAACGGGCGCGTTCTCGGTGCCGATAGCGGCGTCGAGCTCTTCGAGCTTGGCGTCCTTCCACGGTGTGGAGCCCTGGTCATTTCCGCCATACTCGTCCGCCGGCATGCCGACCGGAACCACGCCGAGCGCCACGGCAACATCGGCGTTGACCCAGGAGACGGTGGCCACGCGCTCGGGCTTTTCCTCGATTACGGTCTCGCCGAAAGCGTGCTCAATAGTTACGGGGAACGCTTCAGCGGAGCCGCCTTCATTCGCTCCGGCAGCTTCGGAGCCGCCTCCGGACGGGCCGGTCGAGCATGCAGAGAGGGACATTACCGCAATCGCTGCCGCGGCGATCAAACCGCGCACGCGTGTGGGGGCCATCGGGGGGCTCCTTGACTTTCGAGACGGCATCGAACGGACCGTCGGGATGGTTACGAAAGTAAGGTTAGCCTAGGCTTTCATCGATTAGGAAATGTTTGTGTTGCGTAATAGGTGTCAGTATCGCGCTTTACGGGTTTCCCTGTCATTGGCTTTCTGGATGGCCTCCACCAGCTCCTGCTTGTTCATGGTCGAGCGCTTCGGCACGTCAAGCTTCTTCGCGATGTCGTAGAGGTGCTCCTTGGTTGCGTTGGCGTCCACGCCCCCGGCAGTCTCCTTCGACGTTCCACGCCCGCCTTCGGCCTGCTCATCGGACGGACCCTTGGAGTCCTTCTGCTCCCAGTGGTCGCCCACTTTCTCGTGGGTGTGCTTCAACGCGCTGTACGCGGTGCGGTGTGCCCGCTCGCCGTCACCGTACTGTTCCTCCGCGGAATCGAGGGTCTTGGCGTAGATCTCCTGCGCCAATTTGTCAGACCGCTGCAGGGTGCTGGGCAGCTCGTCGGTCTTGACCTTCCCTGACTTGGTTACCTTCGGCATTGCATCTGCTCCTTCCGTATCGGGTAGGGCCCGCAGTTCCGAGGCTACCGCTGGGCCCGCAGCACCGCTAGGCGAACGACGGCGCCGGCGCGGCTGCCACTGCCGCCAGATACTTTGCGAGCGCCCTGGGTGCGGAGCGCGGCGCATCGGCTTCGACCAGGGCGTTGTAATTGGTGTTGGTGTTCACGTCGTAGGTGAGTACGCGTCCGTCCGCCGTCTCCATGAATTCGATGCCGCACACCTCGATGTTGTTCCGGCGCGCGAACTGCAGGTACTTCGCGATGATCGGATGATCGAAGTCGCGGCGCAGGCTGAACAGTTGCTGATCTGCCTCCGGTTCGATCGTTGCACCCGGCGGCATGACCGGCTTGCCGGTGGTCGGATCAATGGCGCAGGCGTCCGCCGGGCAGAGCTGGAACCCTCCGCGCGCTGTGTCCGCCTGGATAGCGTAGATAAACTCACCGCCCACGATTTCCACCCGGGTGATGACCGGTTCAGCGGCCCGGATGAATTCCTGTACCAGGGTGATACCGTCCTGTGGTTCCTCGAACTCGTCCGACGCCACGTACTCGGCAAGTTCCTCGTGGCTCTCGAACTTGCGGACACCGAGCCCTTTTCCACCCTGGTTGTGCTTGGTGATGAAGGGAGTCGGAAACGTCTTGGCTGCTTCCAGGATCCGGTCGCGTCCGATGGCGGCCACCGTCCGGGGCGTATCGATGCCGGCTGCCTTGAGCGCGGTCAACTGGTCCACCTTGCTCATTTCGAGTTCAAGGATGCGCCGCCCGTTCACGGTCCTGCGGCCGTGAGCCTCCAGCCAGGACAGGACCGCGCGGGCATAGTCCTTGGACAGCCCATGATCCCGGGTATGCGCCGACGCGCTGATCCTCGACCAGAAGATGCCTTCCGGCGGCGTTGCATCCAGGTCGAGGACACCGTCGGTCAGCAGCCACTGTTCGAACTCAAGCCCCTCCTCCTCGAAGGCGCTGGCGAACGGAGGAAACCACTCAGGGTTCTCGTGCAGGGCGTAGATCCTGGTCATGTCCGTTGTAACGGCAGCCTCGTGCGCACTATTCCGCTCCTCGGCGCCGAAGCATCAACGGCAACACGTTCTACCCGCAGAGATAACCCGGCCGTAACTGGACGGCAACACCGCCGCGGGAAGCTTGTCTCACCGGCGCGAAAAAGCCGGTTCCATCCTTACCAAGGAGCCGCAATGTCTCTGATCAACGCCACAGAAATCAGCCGCATCCGCGACCTCGGCATCCTGCGCCGAGGCGATACCATCGAAGCCCACCGCCGCGACGAGGTCCACTATCGCGGCCTGGTCGAGGACACCGCTCCCGGCCTTGGCGTGGTGTGGATACGGGATGAGTCCGACGGCCGCCGCGCCATCCTCCACACCGACGAGTACGCCATCTGGCAGATTCGGTTGGCCACCCAGGAATCAAGCCTGGCCGCCTGAACGGCAGAAACCAGCCAACCAACCAACGACGACGGGTCCCCTCCCTTGCAAGGCGGGAACCCGTCGTCGTGCTCTTGTTGGCGGAACTAGCGGGTGGGCTCGCGTTCCAGCGCAGCCTCGTGTTCCTCATGTGCGAGCCTGAGGAGCGCCATGAACTCGGTTTCATTGCGGATGAGGCGCTTGTACTTCTCGGGCTGCTTCCTGAGCATCTGCTCCTCCGCGCACATCTTGTTGAAAATCCGCTCACGCTCGTTGATGTCCGTCTCGTAGTTGAGATCGACGTATTGAATGGCATGGCGGCGGGCACCTGAGACGAGGTTCTTCACCTTGCCCTTCGGGCTGAGGAGGGAAGCCAAGACCGTGACGATCAGGACGCCGAGAATCACGCTCAGAGACAGCCCGGTGGAGATTTCAACAACCTCGACGTGCTCACCGTTGTTGATGAATGGAACCGTATTCTCGTGCAGCGCGTGAAGGATCAGCTTGACGCCGATAAAGCCGAGGATGCCCGCCAGCCCGTAGGAGAGGTAGATGAGCCGGTCCAGCAGCCCGTCAATGAGGAAATACAACTGCCGCAGGCCCATCAACGAAAACGCCGTCGCGGTGAAAACAATGAAGACGCTCTGCGTCAGCCCGAAGATTGCGGGGATGGAGTCAAGGGCGAACAGAATATCCGTACCGCCGATAGCCACCATGACCAGGAGCATCGGCGTGAGGACTTTCTTGCCGTCTTCGATCGTGAAGAGCTTGTCGCCGTCGTAATGTTCCGTAGCCGGAAGGAACCGCCGGGCCAGACGGACAACAAAAGTCTCTTCCTCCTCGACGTTCTTCGGCTTCAGGATGTTGCCGGCGGTGAGCAGCAGGATCAGGCCGAAGATGTAGAACACCCAGGCGAAGGAGTTAATCAGGGCGGCGCCCAGGAAGATGAAGCCGGTCCGCGCGATCAGTGAGAACACGATGCCGAACAGGAGCACTTTCTGCTGGTCGGCACGCGGTACCTTGAAGGTGGTCATGATGATGAGGAAGACAAAGAGGTTATCCACGGAGAGCGCCTTCTCCGTGATGTACCCGGCGAAGTACTCGGTACCCATGTCAGTACCGCCGAAAATGAGCACACCCACGCCGAAGAGCAGCGCGATCCCCACGTAGATGGCAGACCAGATGCTGGCTTCCTTCAGCGAGGGCGTGTGGGCCTTGCGGACGTGGAAGAAGAAGTCGAAGAGAAGCAGCCCCGCGATTCCTGCAATTGTCAGAATCCAGACAATAGTGGGCACTTCCATGCTTACGTCTCCTCGTCAGTGTGCTGTCGATTTACCGTAGTTCGACGTCCAACGCACCTGCAAGCAGTTCAGCTACCGGTAGACAACCGCCTCGCCTCCGCGATGATCCGGTCAAACCCTGCATCCAGTTCGGAGTCGATGTGCTGACGGTTGGGATCTGCGTCATACCAGGCGAGAATTTCCCGCGCGCCGAGGGCAAAGGGTGTTGTGCAGACGAAGTCGGGAACCAGCGCCTTGACCTTGGTGTTGTCGAAGATCACCGAGTGCTGCTTGTCCCCGATGATCTGCGGCCCAAGATCCGGAAGGTATGCGGCGATGGTCTCGGATGCAACGTGGATCAACTCCGGTTCGGGTGCTCCGGCGGCATCGGCGAACAACTGGTAGATGCGGTTCCAGGTGAGGAATTCGTCCGACGTGATCGTGAAGCTGTCCCCGATCGCCTGGGGCACTCCCAGCAGCCCGACGAACGCCTTCGCGAAGTCGGTGCTGTGCGTCAGCGTCCAGAGGGAGGTTCCGTCACCGTGCACCAGCACTGGACGCCCTGCCCGCATCCGTGCGATGTCGGTCCAGCCGCCGGTGATGGCGATCTTGGTGTGGTCGTAGGTGTGTGACGGGCGCACGATGGTGATCGGGAAGCCGCGTTCCCGGTACTCCTCCA
This sequence comes from Arthrobacter sp. TJ-170, assembly GCF_058269305.1. NCBI lineage: Bacteria > Bacillati > Actinomycetota > Actinomycetes > Micrococcales > Micrococcaceae > Arthrobacter > Arthrobacter sp. TJ-170. Next base: position 286,282 of record NZ_JBZCNL010000004.1, read on the forward strand.
CCAGCAGGTCTTCGCACGCGATCTTGTCCCGTGAGTACTGCCAGAACGGGTTCCGCAGCGGAGTCGACTCGCGGATGGGCAGCGACGCCGGGGGCTTCTGGTACGCCGAGGCCGAGCTGATGAACACGTACTGCCCGGTGCGTCCGGTGAACAGCTCGATGTCCGTGGCAACGTGGTCCGGCGTGAAGGCCACGAAGTCGACGACGACGTCGAAGGTGCGGTTACCGAGGGCAGCGCGCACTTCGTCCGGTTTCCGGATATCGGACTGCACCAGTTCGGCGCGGGACGCTGCCGGATGCTCGGTGGAGCTGCCGCGGTTCAGGATGGTGACTGAGTAGCCGAGCGCGAGCGCCCGGTCCACCACCGCGGTGCTGATGACCCCGGTTCCGCCAATGCACAGGATCTTCACTGGTCGCTCACCATGCGTAGTCCTCGGGCGCTGTCTTGTGGCCGGGGAAGATGTCGTCGAGCGCGGACAGGGTGTCCTCGTCGAGCTTTATCTCCAGGGCACGCAGGCCACCGTCGAGCTGTTCCTGCGTGCGCGGGCCGATGATGGGTGCGGTCACGGCGGGCTGGGCAAGGAGCCAGGCCAGGCCAAGGTCCGCCGGCGAGTGCCCGAGCTTCTCGGCGAGGTCCTCGTAGCGCTGGATCTGGTCGCGGTGCTTCTCGAGGGTGTCAGCGGCGCGCCCCTCCAGCCGGCGGACGCCCTCGTTCTCTTTCTTCAGGACGCCGCTGAGCAGTCCGCCGTGCAGTGGTGACCACGGGATGATGCCGAGCCCGTATTCCTGGGCGGCGGGGAGGACTTCGAGTTCGACGGTCCTGGTGAGCAGGTTGTAGATGGACTGCTCGCTGATGAGCCCGGTGTAGTTGCGGCGTGCGGCCGCCGCCTGGGCCTGCGCAATGTGCCAGCCGGCGAAGTTGCTGCTGCCCGAGTACAGGATCTTGCCCTGCTGGACTGCAACCTCGATGGCCTGCCAGATCTCGTCCCAGGGAGTGTTCCGGTCGACGTGATGGAACTGGTAGAGGTCGATGTAGTCGGTTTGGAGGCGCTGGAGGCTGGCGTCCAGGGCGCGGCGGATGTTCAGTGCGGACAGCTTGCCGTTGTTGGGCCATTCGTCCATATCGCCGTAGAGCTTGGTGGCCAGCACGGTCTTCTCCCGGCGTCCCCCGCCCTTGGCGAACCACCGGCCGACGATGGATTCCGTACGGCCCTTGTTGACGCCCCAGCCGTACACGTTGGCGGTGTCGAAGAAGTTGATCCCGGAGGCGTGGGCCGAGTCCATGATCGAGTGGGAATCCGACTCCTCGGTCTTGGGCCCGAAGTTCATGGTGCCAAGGCACAGACGGGAAACGGACAGGCCGGAGCGGCCGAGGTGGGTGTACTGCATCAGCGAAGTTCCTCTCGAGGACGAATGGGAATCCGCTTTCCATCCTGCCAAGCCTCGGGCCCTTGCGCTAGTGGGCACTTTTGCGCAGCCTTCGCGAATTCAGCCGTGGTGCAGCTCGCCGGACCTGCACGGATCTTCCGGTCCGCCTAGGATTTCACCCATGACTCCCTCGCAATCACTGCCCGTGGCACTCATCACCGGCGCCTCCCGGGGAATCGGCCGCGCCATTGCCGACGAACTCGCGCGAAACCACCACCTGTTGCTTGGCGGGCGGGACCGCGCCTCTCTGGAGGCCATCGCGTCGTCGTACCCGTCGGCTGAGCCCTTCGCGCTGGACGTGCGTGAGGTTTCGGAGACGGATGTCGCCGGCATCGGACAGCTGGACGTGCTGGTGCACTCCGCCGGCGTGCTGAGGATGGGTGCCGTGGCTGACCTCGACGACGACGCCTGGCGGACAAGCTTCGAAATCAACGTCTTCGCCGTCGCGAAACTGACCCGTCTCCTGCTGCCTGCCCTCCGTGCCGCCGGCGGACAGGTGATCGCGATCAACTCGGGCTCAGGCTACACCTCGGGGTCCGGGTCGGCGGTGTACAGCGGCACCAAGTTTGCGCTCCGGGCGCTCACTGACGCACTGAGGGAGGAAGAGCGGCCCAACGGCGTCCGGGTGTCCTCCATTCACCCGGGCAGGGTGGCCACGGACATGCAGGCCGAACTGCACGAGTTCGAGGGCAAGGACTACTCCCCCACCGCGTGGATCCAGCCCACGCAGGTCGCCAAGGCGGTTCGGCTGGCGGTGGACGCCTCCCGCGATTCCACCGTCGAATCTCTCAACATCCGACCCTCGGGCATGGCATGAGCACGGTACGCCTGGTAGCCACGGTGACGGGTGAGGTCCAGGGCGTCGGATTCCGCTACCGTACGCGCCAAAAGGCGGAGCAGCTAGGGCTTGTGGGATCAGCTACCAACCAACCCGATGGATCGGTTCTCGTGGTGGCCGCCGGCCCCTCCTCGTCCGTTGACCAGCTCCTGAAGTGGCTGAACTCCGGGAATACTCCCGGTCGGGTCGAGAATGTGGATGCAGACCTGCACGACGACGGCGCCAGCGAACTGAGCGGCTTCGTCACCGACTAGCGGGCTAGGAGCCGGCTAGTCGCCGGAGGTTTCCGTGACCCTGCGCGGCATCCCGAACTGGGTCTGCACGCCGGGCGAGTAGAGCACCGATTCCGGAGGACCCTCCACCACCAGACCCGCGGCGCGCACCAGCCCGTCGTCGCAGTGATCCAGCACGGCGGTCTGGAGCGGCCATGGTGAGTGGGTGTTGGGGATGTAGATAGTCCGGCCCGCAAACCGCGAGTGGAGCCCGAACCGCGCCGTCAGGTGAATGGACAGCGGATCCGCGGCGGTGCTCCCTGTGGGCACAACCGCGAACGACGACATGGCCCCGCGAAACCTGTTCACGGAGTACCCGGTGCCTTGCGCGCGGTGCCGGGGCCGGCAACGGGACCAGACGTAGGGAATGCCTGCCGCACGGGCACCCAGCACGACCGCCAGGCGGGACGCGTCGAGGGTGAGGAAAACGACGCCTCGCTCACCGGTGGAGTCCCGCGAATACAGCCGAACGTTCACCTCGGTGAAGGTTCCGAAATAGGGCACGGGCAATCCGCGTCCCAGACCTGCTCCGCACATGCGGAAACCGATGAGCCCCACCCAGGAGTCGCCGTCGTACTCGTCCGGAACGGTGCCCTCAGGCATGAAGCGGGCTGCCTCGGAGCTGGCGATGCGCCAGTGCAGGAAGACGGCGTCGCCCCAGAACTGGTCCATCAGCGCAGGGGTGCGCAGCGGAGGCGGCTCCGGCCACCGATCGCGTGCTGCGGAAGGGTCAGACATGGGTTCTCGGCGCTTCCCCCTCGGTATCCGCCTGTCGCTTCCGGACGCGGTCGAGGGCCATCATGACCGGCGTTGCCGTTACCCCGTGCAGCACTACTGAAAGTGACACCACAAGACCCACGAAAGCCCAGACCTCGTTCGCCTCGGCGTCGAACTCGCCGTTGCTGAGCCCGTAGCCGAGGTAGTAGAGGGAACCAATTCCGCGGACGCCGAAGAACGCCAGCGCCACCTTCTCCCGCGCACCTGTCTGGCCACCGAGCAGCCCGAGGAACCCGGCCAACGGCCGGACGAGAATCAGGAAGGCCAGTGCAAGGAGGACGTCGGTCCAGCCAATCGTCTCGAGGAGTCCCCGTGCAATGGCCCCGCCCAGCAGAACCAGAATGACAACGGAGAGCAACCGTTCGAGTTGTTCCACGTAGCTGTGAAGCACGCGGTGGTAGCCGTGATCGCGCTCAGCGGCCCGAATGGTGATGGCACAGACGAACACAGCGATGAAGCCGTACCCTTCGAATGTTTCCGTGACGCCGTAGGCCAGGAACGTCGCCGCGAGCGCAACGAACCCCTCGGAATGGCTGGAGAGGCGGAATGAGTCTACGCGTGAGGAGAAGAAGACGCGCCCGAGGAGCTTGCCCGTGCCGTACCCGAGCAGCACGCCGAATCCGATGCGCCACAGGACATCGATGAAGAACCACTGCGGAAACCATGCGCTCGGCTCGGTGCCGACGAGGCTGATGCCGATGGCCAGGTACACGAATGGAAAGGCGAGGCCGTCGTTGAGACCGGCCTCGCTTGTCAGGCCGAACCGAACCTCATCCTCACGGTCGAACCCTTCCTCTCCGTCGGCCGGCTCTCCCACCTGGACCTCCGAAGCGAGGACGGGGTCGGTAGGAGCCAGTGCGGCAGCCACAAGGATGGCACTGGCCACTCCGAGCCCCAGGAAGGCGTAACCCATGAGGGCGAACACCAGGATGCACACAGGCATCACGATCCCGAGCATGCGCCACGTGGTGGACCAGGCACGCCAGCCGATCGGTCGATCGAGGGCGAGGCCTGCACCCATAAGGGAAATGATCACGCAAACCTCCGTGAGGTGCGTGGTGACCACTTCGTACTTCACCGGGTCCGGTGTGGGCAGATAGTCAATCAGGGCAAACACCACGATGCCTGCGGCAAGGAACACCATCGGCATGGAGACGGGTGCCCGCCGCAAAAGGCGGGGAAGAAGTGCAGCCGCAAAAACTATGGCACCCAAAACCGTGAAGATAATGCTGGGGCCCTCAAAAAGTTTGAGCACGAAGGTTCCCTCTCGCCGAATGGTCCTGCCTAAAGATACTCGTGTGAGGCGTGTTCGTGGCGGCCGTGGGATTGGGATGGGATACTGCTGTCACTGTCTAGCGTCCCGGGGGAAATTATGAAATTCCTGGATAAGCCCGGAACTCCCGCGACCATGCTTCTGACCAGACTGGGCGTTCCCTTCCGTACCCTCAGCTACGTCCACGATTCCTCTGCCGAACACTATGGAACGGAGGCAGCGGAGAAGCTGGCGGTTGATCCGTCCCGGGTATTCAAGACGCTCATGGTGGATGTCGGCAGGCAACTGGCGGTCGCCGTCGTTCCCGTGAGCCGCTCACTGAATCTGAAAGCGATGGGTGCCGCGTGCGGCAGCAAGCGGGCAACCATGGCGGATCGGGCTGCTGCGGAGCGGCGGACCGGGTACGTTATCGGCGGAATATCGCCGCTCGGGCAGAGACTACCCAGCCCGCTGGTGCTGGACGAGTCTGCGCTCGTCTTCGAAGCGATCCTCGTCTCGGGCGGCCGGAGGGGGCTCGAAATCGAGCTCTCGCCGGCTGATCTCCTCCGCGCGACCGGCGGTACGACGGCGCCCCTCGCCTCCCGTTGACCGGACGTACTATCGTAGTGCCGGTTGTCCCAATCCCTCCTGCAGACAAGAGCACCTGTGCATAGTCAGGGCATTCTGGCGGTCGTGAACTCCTCCGCCGGAACGGCGTACGGGCGGAGTCTCGACGCCGTCGTTTCCTTCCTTGCCTCGGCGTCAGCCAGGCGGGGCACCACCTTTGAACTTGCGCGGACAGAAGACCTGGACGCGCTTGACACCGCACTCGCGGGCCTTGGCGGCCGCCAACTGATCCTGTTGGGCGGTGACGGTTCCATCCACGCCGCAATCCAGTGCCTTTACCGAGCCGGAAAGCTCGACTCCGTGGGGCCGATCGGCATCATTCCCGTAGGCACCGGAAACGATCTTGCGCGGTCGCTGAAGATTCCGCTCGACCCGCTGCACGCCGCCGAATGTGCAATGTCCGGACCGGCACGCGCAATGGAACTGCTGGTCAGTGATGACAGCATTGCTGTCAACGCCCTCCATATAGGGATCGGCGCGGATGCCGCGGCCAAGGGTGCCGACGTAAAGAAGAAACTGTCGAGGATCAAGGCGGGAAAGCTGGGATATCACCTGGGTGCCATCGCCGCCGGTGTCAGTTCACCGGGATTGAACCTGAGCGTGCGGGTCGACGGTGAGGAGCTGCATGACGGCTCCCGCCCGCTCCTGATGGTTGCCCTCGGGCTCGGCGGCACCGTTGGCGGAGGTGCACGTCTCATACCTGACGCCAATCCGCATGACGGATTTGTCGACGTCGTGCTCTGGAAATCGGTGGGCCGGGCTGCCCGGGTGGGGTACGCGCTGGGGCTGAAGCACGGTGACCACGCACGTCGCAGCGACGTACGGATCGGGCGCGGGCAGACTGTGGAAATCACCGCGGTAGACGACCATGGGTTCCGGGTCAGCAATGACGGCGAGCTGCGGGGTCCCTTCACCCACCGCCGCTGGGAAGTGCTGCGCGACGCTTGGCACGTCATTGCTCCGCAGTAGTTGCCGCACCGCAGTAATCGCACCGATTCTGAGGTATTGCCATAGTGCTCCGCAGGTTCACTCAAGGTTTCCACAAGAGACGCGGAGCACTCTATCTCCATGGCAGACAGCCCACTAGGCTGAATGTCAGCCACCAGCAATGACGGGCCCCTTGCGGGCACCTAGCGAAGGCTGATTGTTCGGATTCCTCCCCGGGGGTCCGGTCGGAACTGACCTTCACTAGGGGAGACACATGGGGAGTACCAGTGACAAAAGCTAGGCCAACGTCCGGCCATCCGGCCCTGAAGAGCCGCCCTCGTGCGGTCCGGTCGGGCATCAGCGTGTGCCTGGCGGTTGCTGTCATCTCCTCTTTCAGTTATCCGGTCACCAGCACGGTGCCCCCCGTCGGCTCCGCGGCTCCCGTGGCCAGCGTCAGCGGCTCGATTCTCGCGCTCGGCACAGACATTCTGCCTGGCGCCACCCAGCCTCATACCGGTTATGTCGGTGAGCAGGTACTCGGACAGCCCACGTTCCAGTCCCCCTTCGGCACCACCGACTCCCTGGTCCCCGGTCGCCAGATTCCCGATCCGCAGGCGTCTCCCCGCGCCCGGGTGAACGCTGACAAGGCCACGGCAGAGTTCCTCGGCGGCAGCATGGAGCGTCCTGGCAAGGGCCTGCTCGTTGCGCCCCTGCAGTTCCTGGCACCCAGTTCACCGTATGGCCTGCGGACCAGCCCCATCACCGGCGAGCACGGTGAGTTCCACTCCGGTCAGGATTTCGCGGCACCCTGCGGTACGCCGGTCTTTTCGGCCGATGCCGGCGTTGTGCGCGCGGTTGGCTGGCACCCCTGGGGCGGCGGCAACCGCGTTGAACTTGACCACGGCAACGGCCTGGTCACCACCTACAACCACCTTGAGGGAATTGCGGTCAAGACCGGCGACCGCGTGGGCGCCGGTCGGGTCATCGCCACCGTTGGCACCAGCGGCTGGTCCACCGGCTGCCATCTGCATTTCGAAACCATCCTGAACGGTGTGCACACGGATCCGAGCGAGTGGAAGCTGATTGCGATGGAGGGCGGTCCGGCTGAGATGCCGAGCCTCGCGAACTTCACTCCGGGAACGGGCAACGGGCGCGACGGCGACACCGCCTGGGTTGCCTATCTCGCCTCTCCGAAGGCGCATGCGCTTGAGCCGGTGGCTTTCAAGTCACCGGTCCGCGTGGACGCAGAACTGTCTGCTCAGGGGAAGCGTCCCACCGCCGGCAGGTCGTACTCCACCACCGAGAAGTCATCGCCGGGCTCGATTGTGACGGCCTCACCGTCGCCGTCGTCGCCATCCTCGGGTAAGACAACCACGAAGCCTTCTCCCACCCCCACGCCTTCGGCTCCAGACAAGTCTTCACCCTCGCCGTCAGCGCCAGACAAGTCTTCACCCTCGCCCTCAGCGCCAGGCACGTCTTCACCTTCGCCATCGCCATCGGATCCCACCCCGCCGGCCCCGGCCCCGAGCCCGATCGTTCCGGATCCAACCCCCGTGGCCCCGGCCCCGAGCCCGATCGTTCCGGACCCAACCCCCGTGGCCCCGGCCCCGAGCCCGATCGTTCCGGATCCAACGCCTATCGTTCCCGATCCAACCCCCGTGGCCCCGGCCCCGATCGTTCCGGACCCAACCCCCGTGGCCCCGGCCCCAAGCCCGATCGTTCCGGACCCAACCCCCGTGGCCCCGGCCCCGAGCCCGATCGTTCCGGATCCAACTCCCGTGGCCCCGGCCCCGAGCCCGATCGTTCCGGATCCAACTCCAACCGTTCCGGCCCCAACGCCCACGGTCCCAGACCCAACCCCGACCCCCGATCCTCTTCCCACCGCGGACCCGACGGCACCCGTCACCCCGCCGCCCACCTGCGAGATCGCACCGGACGCTGCCATTGACCCGGTGACGGGGTTCGCCATCGACCCGGTGACAGGACTACTCATCGATCCGGTGACAGGGCTGCCCATCGATCCAGTGACAGGGTTGCCGATTCCGGGTCCTTGTGCACCGGGCGCTGCCCAAACCACGCCGTAGTCCCTGCATCGCGCCACGGCATTGGCGATCCACGCCTACAACATCATCTCGTGTGTTCGTCAAGATGGTAGACCCAAATTGGCATGAATCTGGTCGAATTGCATCAGGAAGTTGCTTGCTGCAAGTAACGTCGTGACACCTCGTCTGATTCGCCTCTTTGAAAGGAACACCCTTCCCTGTGAAGAAATCACTCGCTGCAGCCGCTCTCGCCGGCGCGCTCACTGTCTCCTCCGTTGCCGTCGCCGCGCCCACCTTTGCGGTTGGTGAAGGCCCCAATTACAACGGCAACGAAACCATCAACACGTCAATCCTCCGGACCTACGACGAAATGGCGGACTACCTCAAGACGCAGGACGCCAAACAGGACGCAATGGAACTGGAGGTTATTGGCCAGTCGGTCAAGGGCCGAGACCTGTACCTCGCTAAGTACATCTCCAACCCGGACAACCCGACCATCCTCTTCCTTACCCAGCAGCACGGCAACGAGCAGCTCACCACTGAGGGCGCGCTTGAATTCATCAAGCACCTCGGCACAGGAAAGACAGGCGGCGTGCTCGACGGCGTCAACGTACTGATTGTCCCCATGCTGAATCCGGACGGTGCCATGGGCGATGTGGACTTCTCCCTTGACGACTACATCGCCAGCGGCGACCGGCACCTCACCCGGTACAACGCCGTCGGTGTGGATCTGAACCGCGACCATGTCGCGAAGATCCAGCCTGAGACACAAGCGCTGCACTACAACGTCATGGCCAAGTACGACATCGACTACATGATCGACCTACACCACCAGGGCACCAGCAGCGAACGCGACGGCAAGCTGGTCTCCGGCTCAATCCTGCATCCCACCACACCCAACGTTGAGCCGGCAGTCCTAGAGGGTTCCAAGCGCTTCGGTGCGGTGGTGTTTGATGCAGTCGACTCCACAGGCTGGGGACACCTCGGCAAGTACAACGGCGGTTCGGCCGAGACCATCAGCCGGAACGGAATTGCGGTCGAGTACGGAATCTCCACCCTATTGTTCGAAATGCGCGGCATGTCCGACCACTTCAATGAGGGCGCGGTGCTCGGCCAGAAGAGCAACGGCTACCTGATCAAACAGACCATCACCACGCTCGACGCCACAGTGCGGGCAATCGCGGATGGCTCGATCAATACGGCTGATACGTCGTTCTGGGACACTCTCGCTACGCAGAACACCCGCGCGGAGTAGCAGTCAGCCACTACCGAAGGGCGGTAGCCGCGTGCTGCGGTTACCGCCCTTCGGTACCGCTCCGGACTGACCACCTACTCCATCGGTGCTGCGGTGCTGGAGCGCACGATCATCTCTGTGTGGGCCGTGTGATTGGTGCGTTCCCCGGACTCGGCCTCGCAGGCGAACAGCTGCAGCATCCGTTCGACGGCCCGGGCCCCCTGCATCGCCGGGTACTGCGCAATCGTGGTCAGCCCGAAGACCTCGCCGAGGTCGTAGCCGTCAATTCCGATCACTGACAACGCGTCGGGTACCCGCAGGCCCAGGTCCCGCGCGGCGACAATGGTGCCGATGGCCATCTCATCCGATGCACAAAAGACGGCGGTCGGCCGGTTCCTCGGATAGCCCAGCACCTGTTTGGCGCTCGCATATCCGCCCGGAATGGTGAAGTCCGCGTAGGACAGCCACGACTGCACCACTTCGAGCCCGGCGGCCTCCATGGCCACCTCGTAGCCGCGGCGTCGACCTTCCGAGATGTTGAAGTCCTTTGCGGCGTCCTCCGGCCCGCCGATGTACGCAATGCGGCGGTGCCCCAGACTGATCAGATGCTCCGTGGCCAGTTGGGCTATTACGAATTCGTTGACACTGATGGTGTCCGCACCCGGCAGCGGGCCGCCGATACCGACGATCGGCTTACCCACCGCGAGCAGCTGTCCAAGTTCGGTGTCGGACAGCTGCAGCGAAACGGAGATGACGCCGTCGCACCGCTGACGCAGCAGGAATTCGGAGAACACCCGGTCGCGGTGGCCGGCGCCGTCGCTGACGTTGTAGAGCGTGAGGTCATAGCCTGCGTCCAGGAGGGACGCCGCCACACTGTCCACAATCTGGGAGTAGTACCAGCGGTTGACAGACGGCACAACCACGCCCACGTTCCGGTTCCGGCCCGACGCGAGCGACGACGCCGAGAAGGACGGCACGAAGTCCAGCTGTTTCGCGGCCTCAACTACCTTCAACCGAGCGCGTTCCGAGACCTGCCCGTTGCCGCTGAGCGCGCGGGACACCGTGGCCGTGGAGACGCCGGCAAGCGCTGCCACATCCTTGATGCCAACCACGACGCCCTCCCTCAGAGCAATGGACGCGCGCGGGGTCCTTTTAGTTGAGTTTCAACCATACGCACCGATTGGGCGCCAGAATGCCATCAGCACCGGCCCCCGGATGGCTTGCGGCGATAACCGTGCCCGTTGGTACGTAAGTAACAGATTCTCCCATGTTCATGATCACCATGACGTCATTGTTGAGGAAAGCAACGGTATCGGTGTGATCAAAGTCGACGGCCCAGCTCAACGATCCGGCGCCGAGGTGGAGCTGTTTCCGGAGTGCGAGCGCCGAACGGTAGAGGTTGAGGGTGGAGCCTGGGTCGGCCTGCTGAATATCGCGGGCCAGAGATGACCAGTCTTCCGGCTGGGGCAGCCACCCGCCGTTCGCAGACCCGAAGCCATAGTGTTGTTCGTCTGCCCGCCAGGGCAACGGAACCCGGCAACCGTCACGGCCAAGGCGTTCCCCACCCGTGCGGATGAAGGTGGGATCCTGGCGCAGCTCATCCGGGATGGACTGGTGATCCGGCAGGCCAAGCTCTTCACCCTGATAGAGGTAGACACCTCCGGGCAGCGCGAGCATCGCGAGGGAAGCTGCCCGCGCCCGGTCGAGTCCGACGTCCGGATTCTCCTCCTCGAACCGTGTTGCGTGCCGGGTGACGTCGTGGTTGCTCAGCACCCAGGTGGTGGGAGCACCCACGCTGTCGAAGGCCTGCAGCGAGTCGGTGATGATCTCGCGAAGCTTCGCCGCATTCCACGGGTGGTGAAGGTAGGCGAAGTTGAAGGCCTGGTGCATCTGGTCTTCCCGCACCCAGTTGACGAGACGCGACAACGGATCGACGACGGCTTCAGCGCAGAGGATGCGGTCGCCGTCGTACTCGCTCAGGATGGACCGCCACCGGCGGTAGATATCGTGAACACCCTGCTGGCCGAACATCGGCGCCGCATGGCCCGGGTAGCCGTCCGTGGAGCAGCCGTCGGGACGCCCGTGCCAGTCCGGGAGGCCCTCGGCCTTGACCAGGGCGTGCGCAACGTCAACGCGGAAGCCTGTGACGTTGCGGTCCAGCCAGAATCGGAGGATCCGCTCGAACTCGGAATGCACTGCGGGATTGTTCCAGTTGAAATCGGGCTGAGAGGAATCGAAGAGGTGGAGGTACCACTGGCCCGGGTTGCCGTCAGCGTCCACGGTGCGTGTCCAGGCTGACCCGCCGAAGTGGGACTGCCAGTTGTTCGGCGGATTGGAGCCGTCCGGTCCGGTGCCGTCGCGGAAGATGAACATCGCGCGTTCTTCGGATCCCGGCTCAGCTGCGAGGGCTGCCTTGAACAGGACGTGCTCACTCGAGCAGTGGTTGGGGACCAGATCGACGATCAGCCTGATACCCAGTTCGGAGGCGCGGGCCGCGAGCCGGTCGAAGTCATCGAGCGTTCCAAACATGGGGTCGACGTCGCAGTAATCAGCGACGTCGTAGCCGCCGTCGCGCTGTGGCGAGGTGTAGAACGGCGACATCCAGATGGCATCGATACTTAGGTCGGCCAGGTGGTGCAGCTCTGCGGTGATCCCAGCGAGGTCACCCTGGCCGTCCCCGTTCAGGTCGCGGAAAGACCTCGGGTACACCTGGTAAATCACGGACGAGCGCCACCACGCATCATCGGAATGTGCTGCGTGGAGGGGTTCGTGGAAAGCAGGCGCGGCAGGCTGTGCGGACACAGCAGGGGCCAGGGAAACGGCGTTGGACATGTGTACATGCTAGCCGCTACTCGCGAGTACTTGGAAGCGTTTACAGTGATTTGGCAGTGTGATGTTGCCCGTCACGATCTAGATTCTGGAGGATCGTTAGCTCGAAGGAGTCCTGCACTGCTGATGGACGGTAAACGCTTGCGAAGGGTTCAGGGAAGTGGCCCTTAGGCGCCGAACCGCTGCTTCCGAGCGGCAATCCTGCACCTAAAGGCCACTTCTGAGGGAAGGCTTCGGCTATTGCTTCTGCCAGGCGCCGCAGCGTCGAGTGCTGAAGTGTTGTCCCTCGGTCAGCGTCACTGTCGGACGTCTGCCGCCGCTGTTACCTGTTGACTCGGTGCTGCAAATTGCGCAAGTCCAATTCGATGTCACGCCCGTTCACGTGGACGACCATCCGTGCATCTTCCACCCCGGCAGCCGTGAGGTAGTCCATCAGCGTGGACAGAAGCATGTCCTCACGTCGCTCGGTCTTGGAAACTACGCTTTGCGCGACTCCCAAACGCTGCGCAAGGTCATCCTGCGTTAGCTCCGCCGCTTTGCGGATAGTCGCCAGGTTCAGCGCGCAGATTCGATCCTCTCGGGAAGCGCGGCTTCCATAACGCTGGACTGTCTCGGGTGTCTCTCCTACGACAAGTGGCCCTTAGCTACAGATTCCGCTGCTTCCGAGCAGCGGGATCTGCAGCTAAGGGCCACTTTTGTGCGGGGGTACCCCATTGAAGGTCAGGCATCACCCCACGACGGCGCCGCCTTCCTGATCCTGCACGTCTCGCCTAGAGGGCCCGTATCGTATTGGACCGTGCGGACTCGGGGCTGCTGCCGATCTTGTTCGTGGCAACGACACTGAATGAGTAGAAGCTGCGGGACTGGAGGCCGGTGACCGTGACGCTCGTCGCTGACGCCGAGATAGCGAGCGCCGCGATCCTGCTGGTGCCGGAGTAGACGTAGAGGGTCTGCCCGGTCAGCAGTGAACCGCCGTCGCTTCCCTTGGTCCAGCTGATCTTGGCGGACTTGCTGCCGGCGGTAGCTACCACGTTGGTTGCGGCGGACGGTTTCGTGGCGGTCGTTTCTGTGCCGGCGCCCGCGAACAACAGCCGGTTCGGCGTGCCTGACGAAGCTCCGCCAATAACGCCAGCGGTGGACGTGCCGTTGATGTTCGTTGCGACCTGTGCAGGGGTCAGTGCCGGGTTCTGGGAAAGCATGACGGCGGCGGCGCCAGCCACATGCGGCGAAGCCATCGAGGTGCCGGAAAGGGTTGCTACTGCCGTGTTCGACGTGTGATAGGTCGAGGCGATCCCCACCCCGGGCCCATACAGATCGACGCATGAGCCAACGTTGGAGAACGAAGCCTGCCGGTCCGAGGAGTCGCTGGCCGCGACGGTCAGCGCTGCCGATACCCGTGCCGGCGAACTGGTGCATGCGTCGACCGAAGAGTTTCCGGCAGCGACCGCGGCGGTGACGCCGTCATTGATAACACCCTGGAGCGCCGCATCAATGGTGGAGTTTGCGCCACCTCCCAGGCTCACGTTCACCACAGCGGGAGTACCCGCTGCGTGGTGGGCGGCCACCCAGTCCAGGCCGGCTACGACGTCGGACATGTACCCACCGCCGTCGCAGTTCAGAACGCGGACCGGAATCACGGTGGAGGACTTGGCAACGCCGTAGGTCGTTCCGGCTACCGTACCGGCGACGTGAGTGCCGTGTCCGTTGCAGTCGGAGGACCCTCGACCGTCGGCGATGGCGGTGTATCCGGACGCTACCCGGCCACCGAAGTCAGCATGGGAAGCGAGGACGCCCGTGTCCACGACATACACGTTCACTCCGGCTCCGGCAGCGGGCGGGGTGTAGGTGGTCGAGAGGGGAAGCGCGCGCTGATCGCTGCGGTCGAGGCCCCATGGTGCATTGGACTGCGTGGCCGAGATCCGCACGGGAAGGTCCTGCTCAACGGCAGCGACGTTTGGAGCGGCAGCAAGCGACGCGGCCTGCGTCGGCGTCGTCGTAACGACGGCGGCACGGACGGCGGTGGAGAAGGTTCGTCCCACAGCCTTGCCTGATTTCCGGAGCGACGCGGCTGCGGCAGCGACGTCGGTGCCAGCCTCATAGCGGACAAGGTAGCGGATCTGCTGTTCCCCTGCCGCGGGGGCAGCCGTTGCGACCGCGCCCGGAACGAATGTGCTGAGTGCCACGGCTGCGATCGTTGCCGCGGCGAGGGAGCGGAATGATGAATGCACGACTTACCTTTCGGGTCCACTTGACTTGTTACTCCGAAGGTAACCAGCCCGCCGGAGCAACATGTCGAACCTTGGGAAAGCCTCGGCTAAACCTGACCAAGGTGATGCAGAAGTTGCGCTTGTCACCCGGTAGTCGTCCGCCGTCGCAAGCGTTCCGTGCCCTCCCGATACCGCCTCTTGACGCGCTGTGTCCGTCTAGGTGACCATGAAACGTCTTTGCTCCTGGGTCTCCTTAGTTGATGGCGGTCATCCATGACGCGGGATACATCATCCGCTTTTTCGTCCCGACTCCCCTCGCATCTGGCCGGCCCTGCCGCGATGGCAGGTGGGTTGCTGGGTGCGCTGGCAATTTTCCTCCATTCCCTCGAACCAATTGGATGCGTCGGAAGTGAGTGCGCCACCCAGCCGATGCGGACGGCGTCGGGCACCGTGACGGGCATCAGTGCTGTGGCTGCTCTCTTGGTGCTGGTCGGCTTGGTCGGGCTGACCCTGATGGCGCGTAGATCCAGAGGGCCCCTAAAGCTCATGAATGCCGGCGTGGCGTGTGCCGCCGTCGGCTTCCTGGTCCTGCTCGCAGCGGTGTTTATCCAGGCCGTGTTCTTCGGAGGGGACTTCTCCGGGATGCCGTATCTCGTCGTCGCCGGCATGGTGACCCTCATTGTCGGCTTCGTGCTGATCGGGATCTTCATCCTTCGGTCGGGCGTGCTCCCGCGATGGCTCGGCATCCCGCTCGTGGCAAGTAGCGTGCTGCTGCTGGTCTCGAACGAGCAGACCTCGGCGGTTCTGCTCGCCATTCCGTTCCAGTTCGCCATCGCGGCGGCGGGGTTCTTCATGTGGGATAGAACGAGGCAGCAGCGCGACTCCCGGGTAAGCCAGTTCGGTTGGCCGGCCGTTGATCGCTGACACGGTGGCCCGCACAATGGTGGAACAGATCGCGGCCACCTGAGAGGTTCTCGATGTCCAGTGCTGAAACGAACCACAATCTGGGAGCCGAAACCGAGTCTCCGTTCGATCGACGGCTGTTGCTGTCCGGGTTCCTGTTCGGCTGCGGGATTGCCGCCTCGATGATCGATCTGTTCATCTTTCATCTCGCCTTGCAGTGGCACCACTTCTACGACCTGTCCACAACCCGCGTTGCGTTGACGACGGACGGGTTCTTTCATGCCTTCGGGTGGTTCATCACCATCTGGGGCCTGTTCCTGCTCGCCGATGTCCGACGCCGGACGCACGTGGCGTGGGGGCGCTGGGCTGGGGCGGTGACCGCCGGCGTCGGGTTCTTCCAACTCCTCGACGGCCTGGTCAGCCACAAACTGCTTGGCATTCACCAGATTCGCTACGAGGTGGACCTGTTGCCTTATGACCTGACCTGGATCGGCTCAGCAATACTCGTCCTGTTGGTCGGCCTGCTCGTTCTGTGGCGAACCCGGCCTCGCGCCTCTGCCTGAGGAGCCGGCTATGCATGACCATTCGACGGGCAGCGGGCTGGGGTGGGTGCTGCTCGACTGCGTTGCTGTACTGGTTCTGCTCGCGGCCGCCGTTGGTTATGCTGTAGCGCTTCGGGCTGCACGGAACCGCGGACGTTGGCCGAGCCGTCGGGCTGTCTTTTGGTATGTGGGACTGGCCTCTGCCGACGCTGGATACCTCTACGCCGTCGCTGCGGAGACCTTCACCGCGCACATGGTCGGTCACCTGTTGGTCGGGATGGTGGCGCCGTTGCTACTGGTGCTGGCTGCACCTGTCACTCTCGCACTCCGCGCCTTGCCGGTGTCCTCAGCACGGTCGCTCGCGCGTGTTCTCCGTGCCGGTCCGTTTCGGGTCCTGGCTCATCCCGTAGTCGCCTCGACGGTGAACATCGGCGGTCTCTGGCTGCTCTACACCACAGACCTGTATCAGCTCGTGCACTCCTCTGCACTGGTACATGCAGTGGTCCATGTCCACATTTTTCTGGCCGGGTACATCTTTACGGCGTCCATCGTTGGCGTGGATCCCAACCCGCACCCGACGTCGATGCGGCTCCGTTCCGCCGTGCTCATTCTCTTCATCGCCGCCCATTCAACCCTCGCCAAGTGGCTCTATGTGCATCCGCCGGCTGGGGTGCCCGTTGATGATGCCCGGGTTGGATCCCAGTTGATGTACTACGGCGGTGACGTCGTTGACGTGACACTGGTCGTTCTGTTGTTCGCCGGCTGGTACTCGGCGACCCGTCCTCGTGAATCTGTGCTGAGACCGTCGGGTAGCACCGGCGTCGGTAGTGCTCGATCAGGTTTGTCAGAGGTGGGTGATTGAGTGTTTTGTATGGAGATCGGGACCGCGGAGATTGTTGAGGACGCTGATGAGCTGGCTCTTGAGCGCGCTTATGCGGAGGCGGCCTGGGACTGGTCGGAGGATGCACTCGAGAATGCCCTGTATCCCGACGGTGAGGACGGTGGCGGTTTCGATGCGCACGCGCGTGCGGCGGTGGAGAACGCGTCACCGTATGCTCTGGTGCACCGGCTGCAGGACGCCGGATCCGTGCAGTCCGTGCAGTCCGGGCGGTTCCGGAATTTGACGGACACGTTGGATTTGCTGCGGGCCGCGGACCGGTTGGCGTCGTGGGTCGCAGCGCAGCAGGCGGCGCTGACCGCCGAAGTTTTCCATCAGGTCCAGGACCACGAGGTTTCCGGAGCGGTAGGGCGGATCCGCGGTTCACCGGGACCTTGGCCGCGCAGGAAATCGCTGCGCTGTTGCGGGTGCCCGGGCGGACCGCGCACCGGATGCTCGGTGAAGCGTTGAGGCTCACCGAGGAACTACCGGCAACACGCAAAGCGCTTCAGGATGGCCGGATCAGCCCCGTGCAGGCGCAGGTCATCGTGGAGGAATCCGGGTCTATCCCGGTCGAGGCGGTGGCCGGGTTCGAGGAGGCAGTCCTGGAAACGGCCGGAGCCTTGACCCGCCCGAAACTCGCCCGGTCCTGCCGGCGGCTGCGTGAGGAACTGCACCCGGAATCCATCAACCTCCGCACAGCCCGGGCGGTCAAGGACCGGGACGTCACGGTCCAACCCGAGCAGGACGGCATGGCCTGGCTTGGCGCGTACCTGCCCGCGGAGCAGGCACACGGGATCTTCAACCGGGTCGACGCCGCTGCCCGCTCCCTGCAGGGTCCCGAGGAGTCGCGCACCCTGTCCCAGTTACGGGCAGACGTATTCGCTGACGTGCTCACACACACGTGTGCCGGGGACCCGCAGAAGGGCACCGGCTACCGCGGGATCAGCGCGAGCGTATTCGTCACCGTCCCGGTAATGACCCTCCTCGGCCACCGCAAAACAGACTGGGCTGATACGGACTGGCAGGACGCAACGAACGGGACAACGGCACCCACATCGTCCCGAACAGCAGCAACACTGAATCCCCATGACTGTGCTGGTGACGGGGCTGTAGTGAACGATGCGTCTGTTGCGGAGGACGCAGCGCGCACGGGCGACGTTCCACGCGTTGCGGCAGGCGCTACTGCACCGCACTCGATCAACAGCAACGTACCGAACCTGACCGGCTGCGCGAACGGGTTGCTCGACGGTTATGGTCCGATCGATCCGGAAACCGCTCGGAACCTGGCCGCTCACGCGCCGAGTTTCACCAGGATCCTGATCCACCCCGAAACGGGGGCTGTGCTCAGCGTCGGCAGGGACAGATACCGGCCGCCGAAACACCTGCAGGACTGGGTGAGAGTTACCAACCCGACCTGCGTCCACCCCGGGTGCAACCGTTCATCGATGTCCTGCGAAATCGACCACGTCACTCCATGGGCGCACGGCGGGAAAACTGCGCTGGAAAATCTCAGACCTCGGTGCAAGCTCCACCACACGCTCAAAACCGAGGGCATCTGGCCTGCCGGTTTCGATGACGACGGCGCGCCGCGCGTCACTTCACTCGGAGGCAAGACCTACACCACCCTGCCCGAACCCCCACCACCCTTCTAACGGCGGGTTGGGGGCGGCGCTGCACCATTCAAGTGCGTGTTGGGAGCATTCAAATGGTTGTCGGAGCGCTGGCTCGAAGGAGCACGGGTGATAGGTTCGCGCCCAAAGTAGGCTCACAGCCGGAAAGTAGGCTCGCGCCGGAAAATAGGCTCGCGCCGGAAGGACCATGACGTCGGCAGGACCAGGAGTCTCAGTCCGACGTGGGCTTATCAACCACGGTTCGTCTAAATCGTCGCGGATCGAGACCTCTCGGCGTGTCCAGACTTGGGCGCTTGAGTCCCCCGCGGTCGGACTCAATCCCCGCGGCTTCAGTCCTCGCGGTCTGTCCCATCCTCGCGACTGGAGTCGTCCGCATCCGCGCCTTCACCGCGGCCCCCGCCATCTGCGCCTTCACTGCGCTCCGCCGCAGCTCGACGATCCGCTTCCTCCTGACGTTCCTGCAGCTTCTCTTCGGCCTCCTGTCGCCGGTGCAACATAGCCTGAAGATCCTGGTTCCCGCTGTGCTCATCGGGCGTCTTTGGAGGCAAGCGTTCGTCGTGATGGTGCGCGTCTTCTTGGGAAGTCTCGCTCATGCCAACAATGCTCCCACCGCTCGGAGCGGAAGGGAACAGGCGACAGCGAGCAAGGCCGGAGCGGAAGGGAACAGGTGAGAGCGAGCAAGGCCGGAGCGGGAGAGAACGGACGGGAACCGAAACGACCTGATCAGCGCGAAAGCGCCCCCGTCCGGAAGCGCAGAGTCACCAACTGGAACGGCCGCAACGAAAGGGAAACCCCGCCGTCGTCGGAATGCATGAAGTCAACGGAAACTGAACGCTCCAGCAAGTCCGTAGCAACCACCGACGAGTACTCAAACCCCGGCAATACCACCGCCGAAGCACGACCACCAAACGCCTCATACAACCGCACAACGACGTCGCCGCTGCGGTCCTCCGCGAGCTTCACCGCCTCGACAACCACAGCAGGATTGGACACTGTCACCACCGGATCAACCGACGACGACGCCACCCCGGTCCTCGCCCGGACCGGCAGGTTCACCCGGTACCCCTCCGCGACGGCATCAGCAATACCCGAGTCCGGCCGCAACGAAAACTCAAAGGTGTGCGGCCCCTGATCCGCCTGCGGATCAGGAAACAGCGGCCCCCGCAACACCGACGCCCGCATCAACGTGTACGGCACACCCGAGCTCGACTCGGAACGGGAGATGTCGTATCCATACGTCGAATCATTCGCCAACGACACCCCGAACCCGGGCTCCCCCACATGCACCCAGCGATGCGCCACCGTCTCAAACCGGGCAGCATCCCACGACGTGTTCGTGACGGTAGGCCGCTGAATGTGCCCGAACTGGATCTCGGACGCGGCCCGGTCCGCCAGGACATCCACCGGGAACGCGAGCTTCAGGAGTTTCTGCTGCTCATGCCAATCAACCTCGATCGACATATCCACCGCCGTGCCGTCAGCGCTCAGCGAGATCCGCTGAACCAGCCGGGACTTCCCGAACACCCGCTCCACCCGCAGCACCGCACCGACCACATCAACAGCCGCAGCCTCCGTCAGCTCGGTGACGTTGAACTTGTAGTGCTCGTCGATGTCCCATGCGTCCCACTGATTCGGCGTATCCCGGAACAGCTGGAACACATTCCCCCGGGTACCTGCCGGAATGACCTCACGGCCACCGGCAACCAAGGAACCGAACAACCCGTTCTCATCGACCGTCAACCGCAGGGAGTCACTCTCCAGAACAAACGAGGATCCCTCCCGCACCGGCTCATAATCAGCCGTCGACGACGGCACCGCACCTCCCAGCGCAGGCACACCACCGACGTCGTACGGTCCGGCATTCAACGCAACCGTCGCCGAACCGGTGCCCAACAGCGCGGCCAGCGCCGCCGAGATGAGCGACTCAAGCGAAGACTGGACGGCCGCATAGTTGCGCTCCGCTTCCGCGTGAACCCAGGCAATGGAGGATCCAGGCAGAATGTCGTGGAACTGCTGCAGCAGCACAGTGTGCCAGGCGGTTTCGAGCTCGTCGTACGGATAGGAGAACCCGGAGCGCAGTGCAGCAACAGCACACCAGAGCTCCGCCTCCCGCAACAGGTGTTCACAGCGCCGGTTGCCCTGCTTGGTGCGCGCCTGCGACGTATAGGTCCCGCGGTGGAACTCAAGGTACAGCTCCCCCGACCACACCGGAGCATCCGGATACTCCGACGACGCCGTCTCAAAGAACCTCGCCGGCGACGACATCGTCAACGCAGGCGAGCCCTCCAGGGAAGAAGTCCGTTCAGCAGCCGCCAGCATCTCCCGGGTGGGTCCGCCGCCGCCGTCGCCCCAGCCAAATGGCACCAGCGACGTATTCGCCACACCCTTCTCCCGATAGTTCCGCTGGGCGCGGGCGAGGTCACGGCCGCACAGGTCCGAGTTATAGGTGTCTACGGGCGGGAAGTGAGTGAACACCCTCGTGCCGTCGATGCCCTCCCAGTTGAAGGAATGATGCGGGAAGAGATTCGTCTCGTTCCACGAGATCTTCTGCGTCAGAAAGTATTGCGATCCCGCCGCCCGAACAATCTGCGGCAACGCCGCCGAATACCCGAAGGAATCCGGCAGCCACACCTCCTGCGGCTCCAGCCCGAAGTTCTCGAGGAAGAACCGCTTGCCCGCGACGAACTGCCTCGCCAGCGCCTCGCCACCGGGCATGTTGGTGTCCGACTCCACCCACATGCCGCCCGCAGGCACAAACTGCCCGGACCGGACCTTCTCGGCCACCCGCTCGAACAGGTCCGGATAGGAAGACTTGAGCCAGGCGTACTGCTGCGCCGACGAGGCAGCAAACACAAAGTCCGGGTTACGGTCCATCAGCTCAAGCACGTTGGAAAACGTCCGTGCCACCTTCCGCACCGTCTCGCGCACCGGCCACAGCCATGCGCTATCGATGTGCGCATGCCCGACGGCGTGCATCCGGTGCGCACTCGCATAGGCGGGCGACGCCAGGACACCAGCGAGGCACGCGCGCCCCGCCGCAGCGGTACCTCCGATGTCAGACGGGTCGACCGCGTTCGCCGCCTTCTCCAGCGCGCGCAGGATTTCGTGGCGGCGCGGCAGGTCCACGGGCAACTCATGCATGAGTCCATTCAGGGTCCACACGTCCTGGCCCAGCTCCCACGCCTCCCGATCGAACAGCGCCACCTCCGCCCGGCGCAACGTATAGAGAGGATCAGACCCGGCGGTGGTCAGGGAGCCCAACGGGGTGGGCTGATAGTCGAACCCGTCGATCACATTGGGGTTGGAAGCGGCCTCCACATAGAACTCGACGGCGGCACCGGGCGCCGCATCCAGCGGAACCCACATGTTCAACGGCTCCAGCGCCTTGACCACCCGGCCATCGGGAACATAGACAAGGCCCTCGGCCTGGAAGCCGGGCATGATCGTGGAGAATCCAAGGTCGATCACAGCCTCGACCTCGTGACCGGCGGAGAGTGACCACTCAACCGGCACGGCGCCCGTGAACCGGAACCAGGTGGTCCCCCAGGGCCGTCCCCAGGCGGAGCCCACCATGAACGGCTCGAACCGCTCGGACACCGCCGAGGCAAACGGCACGGGCTCACCCGGGGCCTGCCAGACGGATACCTCGAGGGGTACCGATACCGGCCACACGGCACGCGTCAGCCGTTCGGTGAGCAAACGCTCGATTCGGGCCTCGACCAGGAGACGATTGTCGTGCATTGACCTAACCTTTCAGGGCGCCCGACATGGCGAACGACCCACCGAACACGCGTGAGACAAGAACGTACAAGACAATCACCGGCAGAGCGTAAAGGATCGAGAACGCGGCGAGCTGCCCGTACGCGACTGTCCCGAACTGCCCGAAGAACCGGAAGATACTCACCGCTGCCGGCTGGTTCTCCAGCGAAAACAGCAGGATGAACGGCACAAAGAAGTTTCCCCACGCCTGGATGAACACAAAGATGAAGACGACGCCGATGCCCGGCCGCATCAGCGGCACCACGATGTACCACAGGGCCTTCATCGCGGACGCGCCGTCCACCCACGCCGCTTCCTCCAGCGACACCGGAACCGAATCCATGAAGTTCTTGGTCAGCCAGATGGCCATGGGGAGCGAGGTTGCGGCCATGAAGAACGTCGTTGCCGCCAGCGAATCGAGCATGTTCAACTGCACGAACAGGCTGTATACCGGGACCATGATCGCTGTGATCGGCAGGCACGTCCCGAAGAGCACCGTGTAGAGGAACGGCCGGTTGAACCGCGTGTTGAACCGGGACAACGGGTACGCCGCCAGCACCGCCGCGATGGCCGTCAGCGCCGCCGATCCGCCGGAAAGAATCAGGCTGTTCCACAGCGGCAGATACGTCTGTTCCGGCGTCAGGATGGCGGTGAAGTTCGCCAGCGAGAACGACGACGGCAACGCAGTCTCGTACGTCGCCTCAGGGTCGAAGGATGCCAGCACCAGCCAGCTCAGCGGCACCACAAAGCACAAGGCAATAACGGCCAGGACAGCACTCGCGCTCCAACTCGGCGAGCCCCGGCGACCACGGCGGGAGTTACGCGCCGGCGCGGCTACGGGCGCCGCCGTCGTCGTGGAAACCGGCGCGCTCATGAGGGGTTCCTCTCGCGCAGGAGGCGGATGTACGCGAGGGAGAACGCGGCGCCGATGATCAGCATGACCACGGCAATGGCGGTGCCGTAGCCGATGTCGCTGTACCGGAAGGCTTCTTCATAGGCCATGATCGGCAGGGTGGTGCTGCGGTTCGTGGGGCCGCCGGCGGTCATGACGTAGATCAGGGTGAACACCGCGAGCGTCTGCAGGGTGATGAGCATCAGGTTGGTCGCGATACTGCGCCGGATCATCGGAACAGTGACATAGGCCAGCGTCTTCGTGCCGTTAGCGCCGTCGATCTCCGCCGCCTCCGTGACCTCCCGCGGGACGTCGTTCAGCGCGGCCTGGTAAACCATCATTGAGAACGCGGTGCCCCGCCAGATATTCGCCAGGATGATGGCGAGCATCGGGTGCTCGAACAGCCAGTCCACAGCCGGCACGCCCGCAAAGCCGGTGAGCTGGTTCAGCGTCCCGTCGCGGAAGAAGAACGCGTACGCCACGAATGCGGCAACGATCTCCGGCAGCACCCACGCTGCCACCACACACACGCCGACGACGGCGGCAACCGCCCGGTGCGCCCGCCGCATCAGCAGCGCGAGACCGAGTCCCAGGAAGTTCTGCCCGATCACCGCCGAGACCAGCACGAAGACGACGGTGAGCAGCAGTGACTGGGGAAACAACGGATCGGCGAGCAGGGTGGTGTAGTTCTCGAGGCCGATCCACTCGGGGTCCTTCGCGTTGGCGCCGGTGAGCGCCGCGTTGGTAAAGGACCCGTAGAAGGACCACACGATCGGCCCGGCGAGGAAGATGCCGATGAGGATGATCGCGGGCGCGAGGGGCAGGAGTTTCAGCCCGGCAGCCAGGGAGCGGG
The DNA here is from genome assembly GCF_058269305.1 of Arthrobacter sp. TJ-170. Taxonomy (NCBI): domain Bacteria; kingdom Bacillati; phylum Actinomycetota; class Actinomycetes; order Micrococcales; family Micrococcaceae; genus Arthrobacter; species Arthrobacter sp. TJ-170. The sequence goes on from NZ_JBZCNL010000004.1 coordinate 310,174, forward strand.
AGGCCCGTCCGTTGCGCTCCCGCTCCTGTCTGTTGTTCCCGCGGGTGCCGCGGTGCCCGGCGCCGGAGGACGCGCCGCGGGAAGTGACCGTGGAGGAAATGGTTACTCCTCGACGACGTTCTCTTCGCCGACGATCGACGTGAGTGCTTCGTCGTAGGTAGCTGCCGCTTCCTCCGGTGTTGCGCCACCGGTGATGACAGCTTCGGTGGCTTCCTGGACCGCCGTGGAGATCTCGGCGTAGTTCGACGTTGCGGGCCGGTAGTGCGTCACATCGAGCACCGCGGAGACCTCTTCGACAAACGGATTGGCCTCAAGGTACTCGGGCGCTTCCGCGATGTCGCTACGCACTGCGATCTGCGAGTTGTCCACCGTGTACTGCAGCAGGTTTTCCTGGTTCATGGCGGTGGTGAGGAACTCGAACGCTAGCTCCGGGTTCTCCGTGCCCGCGCCGATCGCCAGCGTCCAACCGCCGGACATACTCACGGCTCCGGGCTCCTGCCCGTCCTGCGTGGGGAACGGCGCAACGCCCATGACGTCGGCGTACTCCGGCCACGCGAACATGCCGCCTTCCTGCCAGAACGACGGCGCGTAGGAACCTTCAACGGTGGCTCCCATCCGGTTCTCCGGCAGCATGGTTCCGAGGACGACCTGCCACACGTTGGGGTCGAGGGCTTCGGCCGGTGTGACGGCGAGTTCCTCCTCGTAGAGGGTCTTCAGGAACGCCAGTGAGTCGATGAAACCCTGGGAGCCTACGATCCATTTCTGGGACTCTTCGTCGTAGAGGCCCCCGCTCCCGGTGCCGTACAGCAGTTCGTAGAAGCTCTGCATGACGGTGCCCTCGCCTGTGCCGGTTCCGGCGTACATGCTGAAGGGACGCGATTCGGGCTGCGCTTCCTTGACGGTTCGCGCCATTTCAAGGAGATCGTCCCAGGACTCCGGCTGCCAGGGGACCTCAACACCGGCGTCCTGCAGCACCTGCTTGTTGTACCAGATGACCCGGGTGTCGGTGCCGAGGGGCACCGCGTAGATGCTGCCGTCGTCGGCCTTTCCTGCTTCCTTCGCGGCTTCATTGAAAGCGTCCCACTCGTCCCATCCGGCCAGGTGCTCGTCGAGGTTCAGCACGTAGCCCGCCTCAACGTCGGAGCGCAGGCGGAAGCTGTCCTCGTAGAAGACGTCCGGAGCGGTGTCCGGCGAGCGCTGTGACAGCGCGAGGCGGGTGTTGTAATCCTCGTCGGTGCCTTCGACCGGTTCCAGTTCCACCGTGACGCTCCCGTTGGCGGCTTCGAACTGTTCCTTGGTGGTCTGCATCAGGGTGTCCAGCGGTGAGGCGTCGCCGGCTGTCTGATAGATGATCCGCAGCGATTGGTTGGAGGCTTCCTCCCCCTCTCCGTCACCGTCACCGTCACCGTCACCGTCACCGGAGCAGCCGCTCAACACGAGCAATGCGGCAAGCGCCGCCGCTGGGAGGGTTCGAGAGGCGCCGCGCATGGTTTCTCCTTTGAAACTAAGGCATCGGGAGACTTCCGATACCGGAATAGTACGTCGAGTGGATTTAAGGCACAATGGCCCCGGAAACCTTTCCTGCAACTCCGGTGACTTCCCGACGTCGTCGGTCACCACAGCTGCGCAAAAGTTCCAGGACCACCGTGCCGAAACCCTTATCCGATGAGGCCTCCGACCACCCTATCGCTCAGTGCGGACCTCAAACAGAGCCGCGCCTACAGTTCCTCGAGCAAGGCTTGCATCTCCTGAATCTCAACCTCCTGTGATTCCGCAATTTCCTCGGCGAGCGCGATGGCTTCGGGATTCTCGCCGTTTCTGATCTCTTCCCTGGCCATGTCAACGGCGCCGACGTGGTGCGCGGTCATGGACTCAAGGAATATCCGGGCTGCTTCCTCGCCTTCCGCGGATTCGAGTTCGGCCATCTGGTCCCCGCTCAACATGCCGGCCTCGCCGTCCATTGCGCCCATGTGGTGCCCATCCATACCGCCTTCGATCTCAACGGGTTCGCCCCAGGCTTCCAGCCAGCCGGTCATGGTTTCGATCTCGGGTGCCTGCGCATCCTTGATCCGCGTGGCCAGGTCCATGACTTCCGGGCTGATGTTGTCCTTGGCGAACATGATGGCGCTCATCTCCACGGCCTGCTCGTGGTGGGGAATCATCATCTGCGCGAACATGACGTCGACATTGTTGTGCCGGGCGGAGCCTGCTTCGGCAGCGGATTGGTTGGTCGCCCCGGTTTCCCGCGTTGGAGTGGGCGGGTCGCTTGCCGGCCCGGTCTCGCTGCCACAACCTGCGAGGGCAATAACGGCTGCAACGCTCAGCGCTGACAGGGAAAGGTAACGCTTCATGGTGATCTGATCCTTCTGGTTCTACTGGAAGTCTTCCGTGGTGCATTCAGCTCCTGCCTGGCGGAAGTCAGGTCCGGCTGATACAGAGTCGGATCAGCGAAGGAGTTGGTATGGACAGGGGCTGCAGCCGGATAAACGGTGGACCGCGCAGCAGCACAGACCCGGGAACGAGCCTCCCAGCGGGAAGCAGGAACGCCAGGATGGTGACCACAATGAAAGCGAGAACGCAGAGTCCCAGTGCAGCGGCGCCGTCGTCCGGGTGGGAGACAGGCACCATGTCGGTCGGCGCCATGTCGGCCACCGTGCGCGAATCGTGGGCGACCGCATGGGACCCGTGGGCGACAGTATGGGGGCCGTGGGCGACAGCATGGGGGCCGTGGGCGACAGCATGGGGGCCGTGACCGCCCATCCAAACGTGCACCGCAAGGATCCCGACGATCACGGCTGTGAGGCCAAGGAAGCCCACGACGGCGCGCGGAACGGCCAGGGCTGTCCCGATCTTCCCTGTGCCGCTCATCGCCGCTGCCTTCCTGCTCATCGAATCCAATGTAGTGAACTAGTTAGAAATGCGTTCCGGGTTGAGGTCGATCCGGCGCAGCAGCTGCGCATTCAGCGCGACCACAATCGTCGACACACTCATCAGTACCGCACCCGCCGCCGGCGAGAGGACAATGCCCGCGAAGGCGAGCACCCCTGCGGCGAGCGGCACAGCGAGAACGTTGTACCCGGTGGCCCACACCAGGTTCTGGATCATCTTGCGGTAGCTGGCGCGGGACAGGTCGATCATCGCCAGGACCGATCGGGGATCGTTTCCTGCCAGCACGACGCCGGCAGATTCCATCGCGACGTCGGTACCGGCACCGATCGCGATGCCGACTTCGGAACGGGCCAGCGCCGGTGCGTCGTTCACGCCGTCCCCGACCATCGCCACCTTCAGTCCACGAGCCTGCAGTTCGGCAACCTTGGAGTCCTTGTCCTGTGGCAGCACGTCTGCGAAGACCTCGTCGATGCCCAACTCGGTACCCACCGCGTCCGCCACCTGCCGTGCATCCCCGGTGATCATGGCAACCTTCACCCCACGGTCCTGCAGGGCCTTGACGGCGGCCCGCGACTCGTCGCGGACGCGGTCCTCAAGCCTCAGTGCGCCGATGACCGCACCATCTTGCACCACGTGCAGTACGGAGGCGCCGCGGGCAATCCACTCCTGGACTGCACGCGCCAGGTCCGGCGGCGTATCCAGGGCGAGTTCCTTCAGCATGTTCGGCCCGCCGACAGCAACCGAGGCGCCGTTGACCGTTGCGCGGACACCGCGTCCGGTCATGGAGGAGAACGCGTTCCCCCGGAACCCGAACGCCGCTGCTTCCGGATTGTCCGCTGCCGCCTGGACGATGGCCCGGGCAACCGGATGCTCGCTGTCGGATTCGGCTGCACCCGCCAGGGCGAGCATCTCCGCTTCGCCGACTCCCCCGGTTGCGGTGGCCGCGGTGACGGCAGGGCGTCCTTCGGTGAGGGTGCCGGTCTTGTCGAACAGGACGACGTCGATGGTCCGCATGCGCTCAAGGGCCATCCGGTTCTTGATCAGTACCCCGCCCTTCGCTGCACGCTCCGTGGAAATGGCAATCACGAGCGGGATGGCCAACCCAAGCGCGTGCGGGCACGCAATGACCAGCACCGTAACGGTGCGGATCACCGCGTCATTCGGGCTGCCCAGCAGCAGCCAGGCGATGAAGGTGATGATGCCTGCGATCAGGGCGAAGTAGAACAGAAGCGCCGCCGCACGGTCGGCAAGGGCCTGGGCTTTGGACGATGAGGCCTGTGCCTCTGCGACCAGGCGCTGGATCCCCGCCAGCGTGGTGTCCGACCCGACGGCGGTGACCTTAACCCGCACTGCGTTGTCGGTAGCGACCGTGCCGGCGACCACCGAATCGCCGGGGGTACGGGAGACTGTGCGGGATTCGCCGGTGATCATAGACTCGTCGAACTCTGCTGCGCCGTCGACAATGTCACCATCGGCCGGCACTCGGGCACCGGACCGGACAAGGACAACGTCCCCGGGAACCAGGTCGCTGACCGGGACCGTTTCGATCCCCGCTTCGGTGACCCTGTCAGCTTCGTCCGGCAGCAGCGCTGCCAGTGCGTCGAGCGCTCCGGCGGCTGAGCCGAGGGCGCGCATCTCCATCCAGTGGCCCAAAAGCATGATGACAACCAGCAAGGCCAGCTCCCACCAGAAGTCGAGGTTGAAGTTCCCGATTCCGAGGGTGGTGATCCAGGACGCGATGAATGCGACACTGATGGCCATGGCAATCAGCAGCATCATCCCGGGCTGGCGGGACTTCAGCTCCGTGATGCCGCCCCTGAGGAACGGCGCACCGCCGTAGAAGAAGATGACCGTTCCCAGCAGCGGCGAGATCCACAGGGAGCCGGGAAACTCTGGGGGTATGTAACCCACGATCATGGCGAACATGTGGCTGAACAGGACAACCGGAACAGCCAGAATCAGACTGATCCAGAAGCGATTCCGGAACATGGCCGTGGAGTGCCCGGCGTGCTGGCCATGCGTATGGACTTCGTGATCGGCATCCTGATGCCCTGCGGAGTGGCGCTGTACGTCATCGAGGGCGGATTGCGGGTGGGTTGCAGGCATGGCCTGGCCGTGTGTCTCGTGATCTGACACCGACGGGCCTGCCTGGCTGTGCGTCTGGTGTTTCATTGTTGATTCTCCTTCGGTCACACGGGACGGATGTCCCGGACCTCGAAATCAGGCATTGCTGTTGTATAGCCGCACCTGCCCGTCCGCGGAGTGTGCCGCCGCGGCGGAGAGGTCCGGCAAATGGTGACGGTGACGGTAACCAACACCGTGACCATGGGGGCGGCGCAGCACGCGCATCCGGTAGTTCTACACGCCGGCTCCAGCCGTATCGAGAGACCTTCAAGGAGTAAACGGCCCTGTCTGGGCTTGGACTTCCTGCTCCGGTAGGAACGAATGTATACCCCCGGGGGGTATGTGTCAACCCCGAAGGGAACGGGAATTATGCGTTCGAAAATCAGCGTGCCAGCATCAGCCGCTCTGCCCGCGGACCAAGCGTTCGCTCGAGCATGAGGCAGGCGGCACCGACCGCGGCGACGTCGTGACCGATGCCGGTGGAAACCACCTCCACCGGGTGGATGCTGCGTGCGGCACGGAAGTCCAATAACGACGACGGCACGATCTCCAGATACCGGTTGGCCAGCGGCGCCCAGAATGGCCCCCCGAACACCACGCGGTCGACGTCGAGCACGTTGACCAGTACCGAGACTGCCCGTGCGGTGCGGACGGCAGCCCTGGTGATGATGTCGCATGCCACCTTGTCGCCCGCCTCCGCCGCAGCGCACAACTGCAGCAGCCCGTCAGCCACATCGCCGTTGCGGTGATCCTCCTCGCTCAGCACTCCGCGCTCTTCCGCCTCGCGGACCAATGACTGCGGATCGCACGTCACCGCAATACAGCCGCGCATTCCGCAGGGGCACTCCGGCCCGTTGGGGTCCGCGACGATATGCCCGATCTCACCGGCGTTCCCCGAGCTCCCGCGCAGCACCTCGCCGTTAACAACGATGCCGCAGCCAATACCCGTCCCGATGTAGATGAACACGAAGCTCTGCGTGCTCTCCTGTCCACCGCCCCAGATCTCGGCGACCGCAGCCGCCGTCACGTCCTTCTCCACAAAGACCGGCATTTCGGTAGCCTCCGCCAGGGCATCGCGCAGCGGAACGCGATCCCAGCCAAGCAGGAGCGGAGGGTTGACGACGGTGCCCGCAGGCTGGTCGATGGGCCCCGGAGGTGCCACCCCGATTCCCTCAATGCGTGCTGGGTCCACCGAAGACTCCGCGAGCAGCGTACGTATCTCGCCTGCAATTGCGTCGATAATCTGCCCTGGTTCTGTCCCTATCGGCGTTTCACGGACACGGCGCTGTATCACGGCGCCCATCAGGTCCATCAGCACCACAGTCATCAGCGCCGGGTCCAGGTGCACGCCGATGGCGTACCGGCCGGACGGGTTGATGCGCAGGATGGTCCGCGGCTTGCCCGGGCCGGTGCCCGATTTACCCGCCTCTACAATCAGTTCCTCCGCCAGCAGGCGACGGGTGATGTTGGAGACAGCCTGCGGGGACAAGCCGATCAAATCCACCAGCTCAACCCTGCTCAGGCCCTCATTGGAACGGCGAATGGCATCGAGAATGACACTCTGGTTGAAGTCCCCCATCCGGGGGAGATTGGTGCCACGTCGCACGTCTGGTGCCTTTCGCTCAGAGGCGGCTGATGCACGATACTACCGCCACTTTTCAGCAAGGCAACGAGCACGTCGCTAGACTCGGCAGAACCTGCAACAACACAGGTCGAATCAAGGGGACGAGTCTTGGGTGCAACCGCCGAGTTCGATGCTGCCCTGGGCACTGCCCTGGTGGTTGACTCCGACGTCGACCTGCTCAACGAGCTGGCGAACAGCCTTCGGGACGCCGGCTTCTCGGTGGCCGCTCACAGCACCGTCGGCCCGGCGATCGAGGTAGCGCTCGAGGGCACCGCTGATGTCGCCGTCGTCGGCGCTGAGACCGCACTCGAGTATCTGGCAACCATCGCGAAGGAAGCCGACCATCTGCTCCCGCGAAACATCCCCGTGGTACTGACCGCGAAGACGGCGGAACAGGTCATCTCCCACCCCGAGCTGGCAATGCGCTCGAGCGACTACCTGCTGCTGCCCATCGCAACCGATGATCTGCTGCACCGGGTCAACACTGCTATCCATCGCAACCGGCTGCGCGAGGAACGGCGGCATGAGTCGGCGTTCCTGCGGGACCGGGTGCGGCGCATCTCCGACGAACTTCGCCAGACCAATGAGCCGTCCCGGATGGTCGAGAAGGCGCTGCAGGGAATCGGCGAAGCACTTGATGCCGAAGACGTGACGCTGCACATCTTCGACGACGGGCGCATCTCCTGCGATTCTGCACGCTGGCAGCGCGGGGATGGGAGCGTGCAACCCAGCGACGTCACCGATCTGCTGGACGAACTGCAGGTCGTCGGTACCGAACTGTGGCGCACCTCCGGCTCACTCGCGGTGATCGCCGGGCAGCTCGACGAAGTCCCCGATACCCTGCCCAACATCCACGCCCGCATGGCCGGCTTCACGCGCAGCGGACTCCTGCTGCCCATCGGCGAAGGCGCAACGCCGTTCGGCCTGCTCTGGATTGTCGCCGACCGCGGCGCCCGCAAATGGTCCAGTGCCGAAATTGCCCTGCTCCAGCACCTGCTCGGCAACCTGGCGCACGGAATGATTCAGGGGCAATTGATAGTCGGTCAGCAGCAGGTGGTGGACCGCCTCCGGGAGCTCGACGCCGCCAAGGACGGCTTCGTGGCGACGGTGCACCATGAGCTGCGAACTCCCCTGTCCTCGATTCTTGGCTACATTGAACTGCTGCAGGACGGCGACGGCGGTGAACTGCCGTCCGACGCACAGAGAATGTTGAAGGTCATCGAGCGCAACGGCCAGCGGTTGAGCACACTGGTGGAGAACGTCCTGGCACTGTCTGTGCTCGACTCCGGCACCGAACTCGGCTCGGCCCCGATCGACCTCGTTCCCCTGCTTGATTCGGTGGTGACGGACCTGCTGCCGCTCGCCGTCAGGAAACGTGTCTCGATCCAGCTCGCCCCCGCCGATTCGCCCCAGCGAATCAGGGGAATGCGCGAACTCCTGGAGCGCGTCTTCGTGAACGTGCTGTCCAACGCAGTGAAATTCACGCCCGACGGCGGCTTGGTCACCCTGAGCTTCCTGTCCGACGACGCCACGGTGCGCGTAACAATCGAGGACTCCGGCATCGGCATCCCCGAGGAAGAACTCCCCCATTTGTTGACCCGTTTCTATCGGGCTTCCAATTCGGTTGCGGCCGAGATTCCGGGAACCGGTCTGGGGCTGTCCATCGCAGCGCAGGCCGTGCAACGGCACGGTGGGCAGCTGTCCGTCCACTCCGAGCTGGGCGTCGGCACGACGGTCAGCATTGAGCTGCCGCGGATATGAGGAACGGTTCTGTGGCACCAGGGACTGTGGGGAGACTCGACGGCAACCGAAGGAACGCTACGCTGCTGAACGCTCCGACGGTCACCGCGCGGACGGCAGAAATCTCCACCAGTGCGGCGTTCTGTCCTCTCGGGAACAGGACCTACCCCCTCAGTGTGGCCCACGAAACTCAAGGATGTGCGGGAGCCTCCTCAAGATTTGGGAAAGACATTCGGGTAACCCGGCTCCCCGGGCACGCCCTCGTCTGGCAAGGTACTGAGTATGGGTACTGATTCTTTCGAGCGCACGGCAGTGATCGTGGAGGACGATTCTGACATCCGCGAGCTCCTGGTACTCACCCTTTCGATGGTCGGATTCAACATCATCGAGACAGCAAGCGGCAGGGAAGCTCTGGACCTCGTGCGGGAGCACCAGCCGGACCTCGTCACGCTGGACCTGAATCTGCCGGACCTCGACGGGATGGAGGTCTGCCGTCAGCTGCGGCCCCAGACGGACGCCTACATCGTCATGATCACGGCTCGCGTCGAGGAGATCGAACGCGTAATGGGGCTGGAGATCGGCGCCGACGATTTCATCGTCAAGCCCTTCAGCCCGCGTGAGGTGCGGGCAAGGGTTGCGGCGATGTTCCGCCGCCCGAGATCCTTCGTTGACGGCGGGGCCGCCCCCGGCACGGCAGTTCAGGGTAACGGCGACGGGACGCGGAACACCGCGGAAGGTGACGGGGCCGTCGTCGTGCATGGTGCCCTGTCTGTGGATGTCGAGGGGCGGGTGGCGCGCCTCAACGGTGAGGAACTGCCGCTGACAAAGATCGAGTTCGATCTGCTCGCCACCCTGATCACCGGCTCGCGCCGCGTGTGGTCACGGGAAACCCTGTTGGAGCGCGTGTGGGGTGAGGGCTGGACGGACGATCATCACCTCGTGGAGGTGCACATCCGGAACCTGCGGAAGAAACTCGGTGAGGACACCAGGGAACCGCGCTTCATCAAGACTGTCCGTGGTGTCGGCTACCGGATGATGCCGGTCGACTAGCCCTGGGCCCTGTGTCTCCCGTGAGTCGGGTTGAAGCCCGGACTTGCGGCGCCGCCGTCGCCAGAATCGGCCAGGCAGGTGAGGAACCGCTCGGCTTCCCGCACGAGCGTCGGCAGACAGCCGGTCCGGCGACCGGCCCGGATATCCGTAAGGCACTGGGACACCACGTGCTGAAGCCGGGGTGCGCCGACCATGCTCGAACCCACCTTGAGGCTGAGCAGCGTGGCCAGCGCAGCCTGCTCGTCCTTCGAGCGAATCTCGGTGGTGAGGGCCTGAATGCGCTGCGGGAGGAGCCTGGCGAAGTTATCGCGATAGCGCAGGGCATCCGCCACGGCGGGCAGCTCATCGGCGAGCCGTGCAATAACCTCCGGTCGGTGCACGGGGAGATGCTCAGGCACGCACTCCGCCGGTTCCAGGTTCGATGCCGGTTTCGCGGGTAGAGCCCAGTTCAGTTTGCTCTTCAGCCAGGCCAACCTCACGCGCTCCCAACCCGTCGACGAAATCTATCTCCGGGCCGGCGAACGGTCCGCCCCGGAGAAGTCTGTTCCCACTGTGAACCACATACTTCAAGCCACCGCGTCCTTTTGGGCGAAGCTTTCCTCAAGAATGCTGAATACCCCGGGCAGGCTCATCTTCTCCTCCCCGGGCAATCCGGAAGAGGCTTTGTGTTGAACTAGAGTCAACAGGGAGTTTCGGCGACCGGAAGAGGGAGGACGCGCACATGACCGCCACATCGCGCAAGCGGCCCCCTACCGCCCAGGCCTTCGCGCTGGCCGAACTGCGCCGCATGATCATCGCCGGCGAGGTACAGCCGGGCGAACCGTTGCGGCAGGATGCTCTCGCTGACCGGCTGGGGGTCAGCCGGGTCCCCCTGCGCGAAGCGTTCAAGATCCTCGAGGGTGAAGGGCAGATCGTCTACGAGCCGCATCGGGGATTCAAGGTTGCCCGGCTGTCACTTGCCGACCTCCTGGAGGTGTACCGGATCCGGCAGCTCCTCGAAACCGAGGCAGCATATGCCGCAGTCAAGCGGGCGGACGCATCGGTGCTGCAGGCCATGAAGGACGCCGCACTTGAGGTTGAGGCCGCGAGCGCCGCCGCCGATATCCTGCCGATGACCGAAGCCAACCGCCGGTTCCACTTCGCGCTGCTGTCCGCGTCCGGAATGCCGCGGCTCGACCGGCTCATCCAGGTCCTGTGGGACGCCACTGACACGTACCGCTTCGTGTACTACGGCGCCCCCACCAACCGCCACCGCGTCGAGGAAGAGCACAACCTCATCATCGACGCCTTCGCTGACCGTGACGCTGATCGGCTCGTGAAGCACCTGGACGATCACCGCAACCACGCCGTCGATGCCCTCCGCAGGTTCCTCGACGCCACGTAGCGCGGCCGGAGCCTGGAAGGTTCCGTCGGCCCTCGCTCCGTGTTCCGGGGCGTCCCGAGTAACATGTCACACTCCGATAACGCTCCCCCAAAACGAAGTTACCTCTGCTAACTTTTTATGTGACGGGGGTTACAGCCTGACCTCGTTTTGTATACAATCTCCAATAGCGCTTATTCGATGACGAAGCAGAGGAACCGCAAAATACGTGGATAACTGGCTAGGACTTGCCGATCGGCGGGTGCTTATCGCCGGTGCCGGGGGCATAGGCGACGCGTGCGCCGCTGCGTTCAACGCGGCGGGTTCCCGCGTGGTCGTTGCGGACATTGATGCATCACGCCTCGAAGGCTACGAGAACGGCCTGGCAGCCGACTTCTCGACGGCTGGCGGCTGCGAAGACGCCGTCCGGGCAACGGTTGAAACACTCGGCGGCATCGATATCCTGCTCCACGCTGTCGGCGTCAACCATCGCGTCCCCGTCCTCGAGACCAGGGATGAAGACTGGCAGCGCACCATCGACATCAACCTTTCAAGCGCCTTCCGCCTCGGCAGAGCCGCCGGAAAGCACATGGTGGACGCGGGCTGGGGCCGGCAGGTGTACTGCTCCTCCGTCTCGGGGCTCCTCGCCCACCCCGACCACGGGCCCTACGCTGCGAGCAAGGGCGGCATCAACCAGATGATGCGCGTCATGGCACGGGAATGGGCATCCAGCGGCGTGACCGTCAACGCGATCGCCCCCGGTTACACCGAAACAGACCTCACACGGACGCACCTGGACAAGCCGGGCGTCCGCGAGCACTACACGTCGCTGGTCCCCGCCGGGCGGCTCGGCAACGTCGACGACCTCACCGGCCCCGTCCTCTTCCTCTCCTCCGAGCAGGCGTCCTTCGTGACCGGGCATGTCCTCTACGTGGACGGAGGTCGAACCCTTGTCTGACCTCTTCCCCCTTCTGGCTCCCGGTGACCTCTCCCAGGAACAGCGGGACCTCTACGACCGGATCACCGCCGGCCCACGCGCCAACGGCCCGTTCACAATCCTGTACGACGACGGCTCCCTCGCCGGCCCGTTCAATGCCCTCCTCTTCGCGCCCGCCATCGGCAACGCGGTGCAGGAACTCGGCGCTGCGCTGCGGTTCAAGGGCGAACTCCCCGACCGCACCCGCGAACTCGTGATCTGCGCCGTCGCGGCAGCCCTGAAGTCCGAGTACGAGTGGTACGCGCACAGCCGCGCGGCCGCCGTCGTCGGCGTTTCCGAAGAGGAGCTGGCGCAGCTGTTGGCGGGCAGCATACCGACGGGCGCATCTGGCAGCGAAACCGCTGCCCTCAAACTCACCCGGGAGCTGGTCGCTGAAGCCGGTGTGGGAGAAGACATCCGTGCGGAGGCGCAAAAGCACTTAGGCGCCGGCGGGATGACAGAACTGACAGTTCTCGTGGGGTACTACCGCACCCTCGCGGGACTGCTGGCCGTGGCTGACGTCCCAGCCCCGGCCGAAACGGCTCCACACAAGGGGCATCAGCAGTGAGAACAAACACCATCAAAATCAACACCGTGAAGATCAATACCGCACCAGAAACCGATCACATATCAAGGGAGAGACCCATGACCAGCACCAAGAACAAGGTACGCGGACCGCGCATCGTTGCCGCCGCAGTCCTTGCACCGGCACTGTTCCTGAGCGCCTGCGGCAGCCCCGAACCCGGCGGCGGCGGAGGCGGTACGGGCGGGGCAGAGGCCGGCGACGGTGGCGCACTGTCCATCGCGACCGGCGGCACCGGCGGCGTTTACTACCCGCTGGGCGGCGGTTTCGCGACCGTCATCCGCGACAACATCGAGGGTTACGACGCCACCGTCCAGGAAACCAATGCATCAGTGGACAACATCCTGCTGCTTGAAAGCGGAGCCGCGCAGCTGGCCCTCGCGGTGGGTGACGTGGTGTCGGACGCTGTTGAGGGAGTGAATGACTTCGAGGGCAACGCACAGGAGATCTGCTCGCTCGGCAACGTCTACAACAACTACCTGCAGCCGGTCACGGTTGGGGACACCGGTATCCAGACCGTCGAGGACATGAGGGGCAAGGTTGTCTCAGTGGGCGCACCCGGCTCGGCAACAGAAGTTGCCGCGCTCCGCACCCTGGAGGCTGCCGGTCTCGACCCCGAGACGGACATTGACCGCCGCCAGCTCGGCGTTGCCGAGACGGTGGCAGCGCTGCGTGACGGCACCATCGACGCCGGCTTCTGGTCAGGCGGCCTGCCAACCGGTGCGCTGATCGACCTCGCGGCCGACGGCGACATGGTGATCGTGCCGATCGGTGAGTACGCCGCACCGATGGCCGACGAGTTCGGTGAGTTCTACGTCGAGGAGGAAATCCCAGCCAATACCTACGAGGGACAGACCGAACCGGTTCCGGTGATCGTCTCGCCGAATATCCTCGTTGCCCCGTCCAGCATGGATGAGCAGCTCCAGGAGGACATCACCACGGCGCTCTTCGAGAACAAGGAACAGCTCATCCAGGTGCACCCCGCCGCGGAAGAGATGGACCCCGCCACCGCCGGTGACGTTCCGTTCGTAGAAACCTGCCCGGGCGCACAGAACTACTTCGACCAGGCCGGCTAACCAACCATGCGCAGGCTCGCCGTCGTCGTCGCCGTGCTGTTGTGCCTTGGCACACTGGCCGGCGTGACCGCCGGGAACGCTGACCCAGAGCAGCGTTCCCTGGTGATCTCGAACGACGACGGCGAGCTTGCCACGGTGCCCCTGACCGGGGACACCTTCGCGGTGAGCTACCGCAACTCGATCTACCAGACCCTCGCTGAAGAGCGTTACGAGGTGCTTGCCGACGGCTCCTACCGTCTCGTGGAGATAGCGGCCGACCAGCTGGCCGTCCTCGAGGAGTACTACGGCGTTCCTGATGCCCCCCTGCCTGCCGGTTCACAAGACCGGCGCAACTACGTTGTACCACCGAACCCGTCCCGGCCGGTGGTCTTCCAGAGCCTTTCAATCGCTGCCACCGACCTCGGGCAGCGTACTCTCCACGTCCCCGGACAACCGCCGCTTGAGCTGTGGTCGCTCGTCGGGAACGACAATCCGTTCGTTGTGCTAGACATCAAGGAGACCCAATGACCGAGCGACCAGACGGCAAAGGTGCCGCGCCCGCCCGAGCGGGGAAGCGACGGAAATCATTAGTCGAGGACCCGGACCACGAGACCAAGGCCGGCCAAGGTTCTCACCGGATGACCGCAGCTGACCGGAAGACTGCCGCAGCCGAGAAGCGGAGCACCGAGGAGGAGTTCAAGGGCTCACCGGATGCGGACGACGCTGACCTGGAAACCATCGACCAGGAAGCGCTGATTGCCGAGTTCGAGGCGGAGAAGCCCGCCCGGCACCTCAGCGGCAAGCCCGCAATGATCATCAAGGTGGTCGGCGTCGCGCTGTCCGCCTTCGGCCTGTACTGGGTGTTCAACCCGATGGCCACACAGTTCTACCTGCCGGCCTTCCTGATGATCGGCCTGTCCATGACGTTCCTCGTCTACCGCGGCTGGGGCCGTACGGACAAGGACAAAGCAGCGGGCAAGTCCGACAATCCGCACATCCTGGACTGGGCGCTGGCCATCATCGCCGCCGTCCCGTTCCTCTACATAATCAGTGACTGGGACTCGTTCTTCCGGCGCGCAGTGGTCCCCACCTACCTCGACCTCATCATGGGTACGATCGCGCTCCTGGTGGTCCTTGAAGCTGCCCGGCGGACCGTCGGCATCCTGGTTCCGATAGTGGTGGTCGGCTTCTTCGCGTACGCCTACTTCGGTCCCTACTTCCCGGCGCCGTTCAATACGTCTTCATTCGGGTGGATCCGTCTGGTGGGCCACAACGTGATGGGCACCCAGGGTATTTTCGGGGTGCCGACAGATGTGGCAGCGACGTACATCATCCTGTTCACTATCTACGGCGCGGTGCTCACGGCATCCGGCGCCACGAGGTTCTTCATTGACCTGTCCTTCTCGGCATTCGGCCAGTCCAAGTCGGGTCCCGGCCGTACCGTGACGCTCGCGGGCTTCCTGCTCGGTACGGTCTCCGGTTCCGGTGTTGCAACCACGGTGACCCTCGGTGGTATCTCCTGGCCGCTGCTGAAGAAGGCCGGCTACCCGAAGGAAAACGGTGGTGGTGTCCTCGCGGCCGCCGGTATCGGCGCCATCATGTCGCCTCCGACCCTCGGCGCCGCTGCGTTCATCATCGCTGCGCTGCTGAACGTCTCCTACCTGCAGGTGCTGATCTGGGCCACCATCCCGACCCTGCTCTACTACCTGGGCATCATCCTCGCAATCGAGATGGACGCACGGCGGTTCAAGACCAAGCCCGTGCAGATGCAGACCAAGCCGGCAGGCAAGCTGCTTTTGCGCTTTGGGTACCACTTCAGCTCGCTGGTCGCGATCGTGGTGTTCATGGCCATGGGCATGACGCCGTTCCGTGCCGTTGTGTATGCCACAATTCTCGCCTTCCTGCTCAGCTTCCTGGACCGCGAATCGTGGATGACGCCGAAGCGTATCTGGGATGCGCTGGCGATCGGCGCCACCGGCGCACTCTCCGTCATTCCCGTGATGGCGGCCGCCGGCATCATCGTCGGTGTGATGACGCTGACCGGGCTCGGCCTGAAGCTCGCGAACATCATCGTGGACTTCGCCGGCGGGTCACTGTTCCTCACGGCTCTGTTCTCGGCTATCTCGGTGATCCTGCTGGGCCTTGCGGTTCCGGTGACGGCGAGCTTCATCATTTCCTGGGTCATCATCGGCCCGGCGCTGCAGGACGTCGGTGTCCCCGCGTTCGCCGCAGCGATGTTCATCTTCTACTACTCCGTGCTCAGCGAGGTTTCGCCTCCGACGGCGCTGTCCCCGTTCGCGGCCTCCGCCATCACCGGCGGCAAGCCGATACCAACCATGTGGCTGACCTGGCGGTACACCCTCTCGGCCTTCCTGGTGCCGTTCATCTTCGTGCTCTCGGGCCCGGGCGTCGGCCTGCTGATGCAGGGCGGTGTTGCGACGGTGCTCCTGGCGCTGGTCGTCTCGGCGATCACGGTGGCTTCCCTGGCCGTGGCGTTCGGCGGTTGGATCGCAGGGCCTGCGAACTGGCTTGAGCGGGCGCTGATCGGTCTCGGCTCGCTGCCGTTGCTGGTGATGGAGCCGCTCTACATGATGGTTGGCGGAAGTATGGTGGCCCTCGGTCTGGTGCTGCACTTCATCCGCCGGAAGCGGCACTCCCACGATGAACCCGCACCGGCAGCCGCCAGTGCCTCCGAAACAACCGCGTGAGCCTACCGTCCTCGGGACGGCCTGTAACCACCCTGTTGCAGGCCGTCTCCGTCACCACTACCGGGGTGCTGCCCGCGTTCCTTCTGGGCGCGCTGGCAGTACAGATCCGCGACGACCTCCACATGGGGCCGGCGCAGATGGGCATCGCGACAGCAACCCTGTTTGCGGTGTCCGGAACTCTGGCCCGACCGCTGGGCGGAGTGGTGCAGCGGGTGGGAGCCGGGCGTGGCATGGTCTTCTCGGCCTGCCTCGCGACCGTGGCGTTGGCAGGCGCCGGAGCAGCGCCGTCGTTCCCCGTTCTGGTGGCGGCGCTGTTCATCGGCGGCCTTGCCAACGCCATGGCGCAGCCCTCAGCCAATCTCGGCATTTCCCGCAGCATCGGCAGTAACCGGCTGGGCCTGGCGTTCGGAGTGAAGCAGTCGTCCATCCCTGCGGCGTCGTTACTGGGCGGGCTGGCGGTTCCCGGCGTCGCGCTGGTGCTCGGCTGGCGGTATGCCTTTTTCTTCGGCGCCGCGCTGGCGCTGTCGCTCGCCCTCTGGACGCTGGTCCGCGGACAGGCACCCATGACAACGATGACGACGGCAGCCCACCCGGAAGACCGGGGCACCCCGCGCGCCGGGCTGGTGGTCCTCACCGTCGGTGCCGGTCTCGCTGCCGCGGCTGCCACCTCGCTCGGTGTGTTCCTCGTGGACTCCATGGTGCAGTCGGGCATTGCGCCCAGCACCGCCGGGTACCTCTTCGCGGGTGCGGCGGTCATAGGCCTCGGCATCCGCATCCTGCTCGGCGCGCTCATGGATCGAATGCCAACCCGCAGCCCCTACGTACTGATCGCCAACCTGCTGGTGGCCGGCGTCGTCGGCTACTGGATGCTCAGTGTCGGGTCGACCGCGCTGATGGTGACCGGCACACTCCTTGCCTACAGCGCAGGCTGGACCTGGCCGGGGCTGCTGCACTTCGCCGTCGTGCGGGATAACCGGCTGGCGGCCGCCTCGGCGACCGGGGTGGTGCAGACCGGGCTCTCGCTCGGCGCGGCCGGCGGGCCGCTGCTGTTCGGGCTGCTGGTGAGCGCCACCTCGTACTCCACCGCCTGGCAGGTGGCCGGCGTCGTCGCGCTGGCTGCTGCCGTTACCTTCCGCATCGGGCGCCGGATGATCCGCAAGTCGCGGGGAGTTCCGGTGTTCACACTGTCCTCGCTGCGACGCAATCAGACCCCTGTTAAGGAGACTCAATGACAGCCACACGTTATGCGGTGATCGGCGGCGGCATCCTGGGCACCGCCGTCGCCCGGCGGTTGCTCCAGCAGCAGCCGGACGCGAAGGTCACCGTCCTCGAAAAGGAAACGACACTCGCCGCACACCAGACGGGCCGGAACTCCGGCGTGGTGCATGCCGGGCTGTATTACACGCCCGGATCGCTGAAGGCGACGCTGTGCCGCCGGGGCGTCGAACTGCTGAAGGAGTACTGCGGCGAGCGCAGCCTCCCCTATGACGAGTGCGGCAAGGTACTTGTTGCCCGGAACGCGGTCGAGGAATCGCGCCTGGAAGACATCATGACCCGCGCCCGGGCCAACGGAGTCCCGGGTGTGCGGATCATCAACCGCGACGAACTTCGCGAGATTGAACCGCACGTTGAAGGCGTCGGCGGACTGCACTCCCCGCACACGGCCATCGTGGACTATGGCGCAGTGACGCGGGCGTTCGCCGAGGACATCGAGGCCGCCGGCGGGACGGTGCACACAGGCTTTGAGGTGACCGGGCTGACCACCCGCGGCGGTGAAACGTTGGTGACCGGGCGCCACAACGACGAGGACACGTGGGAAGTGTTCGACTCCGTGATCATCTGCGCCGGGCTGCACGCAGACCGCGTGGCGAAACTCGCGGGCGACGACGAAGAGCCGAAGATTGTGCCCTTCCGCGGGGAGTACTACCTCCTCAAGCCGGAGAAGCGGTCCCTCGTCCGTGGACTGGTGTATCCGGTGCCGGACCCGCGGTACCCCTTCCTTGGCGTGCACCTGACCCCGCGTACCGACGGCGAGGTGATGGTCGGCCCGAACGCGGTGCTGGCGCTCGCCCGCGAGGCGTACGGCTGGGGCACGGTCTCGCCGCGGGACCTGGGCGACGCCGTCGGGTACCCGGGTTTCCGGGCCTTCGCGAAGCAGCACTGGCGTACCGGCGCCGTCGAAATGGTGGGTTCGCTGAGCAAGCGCCGCTTCGTCGCAGAGGCCCGCAAGTACGTGCCGGAGCTGACCATTGACGACGTCGTTCCCGGGCCCAGCGGCATCCGCGCCCAGGCGCTGGACCGCGACGGCTCGCTGGTGGACGACTTCCGGATCACCCGTCACGGGTCGGTGTTGGCGGTGCGGAATGCGCCGTCGCCGGCCGCGACGTCGTCGCTCGCCATTGCCGAGCACATTGTGTCCCTTGTACTAGATCAAAATCCTGACAGTGAGGAAGCCGCATGACGCATCTGAAGAAGGGGCTCTGGGGTGTGCTTGCCACGCCGTTCACCGGGCCGTCGTTCGCCGTCGACACCGAGTCGCTGAAACGCGAAGTCGAGCTGTACACGCACATCCCGGCCACCGGCATGGTGGTGCTCGGGGTGTTCGGTGAGGGCGCGTCGCTCGATACCGGTGAGCAGATCCTGACCGTGTCCACGGTCGCAGAGGCTGCCGAGGAGACGCCGCTGGTCGTCGGGCTGTCGTCGCGGACCACGAACGTGGCGATCGAACAGGCCAACACCGCCGTGAGCGCCGCGGGCTCCAACCTCGCCGCGCTCATGGTGCAGGTGAACACGCCGAATCCGGACCTGCTGACCGCCCACTTCACCGCCATCCACGAGGCCACCGGTGCCGACATCGTGCTGCAGGACTACCCGGTTGCCTCCGGGGTGAAGATCAGCACCGCGCAGATCCTCGCCGTCGTCGAGCGCTGCCCGTTCATCTCGGCAGTGAAGTCGGAGGCGCCGCCCACCGCCGCGGCGATCGCCCAGCTCACCGCGAAGACCGATGTCCCGGTGTTCGGCGGGCTCGGCGGCGTCGGCCTGATCGACGAGCTTGCGGCCGGCGCCGCCGGCGCCATGACCGGCTTCTCCCACCCGGAAGCGCTGCAGCTGGCCATCGAAGCGAACCGCGACGGCGGCTTCCGCGCCGCCCGGGAGGTCTTTGCGCCGTGGCTGCCGCTGGCGAACTTCGAGGGCCAGCCCGGAATTGGCCTGGCGCTGCGCAAGGAAATCCTCAGACGCCGCGGCATCATCGCCGAAGCGCTGGTCCGCCCGCCGGCGCCCACGCTGCCGCCGGAACTGGCCGACATGATCGACGCACACCTCGACGCTGTTCGAGACAACACCGCAAAGGAGCTCGCCTGATGGATACGGGACTCAAGGGTAAGAACGTACTGGTGCCGGGGTCGAGCTCCGGGATCGGGCTGGCCATTGCCAGGGCGTTGGCCGAGGAAGGCGCCAATGTGGTGCTCGCCGCCCGCCGCGAGGACCTGGTGGGGGCTGAGGCCGAGAAGCTGCCCTCCGCCGTCGGAGTCGGCATTGACCTGAACCTGGACGGGGCACAGGAGCGGCTGGTCGAGGCGGCCGAGGCGGCGTTCGGACCGGTCGACGTACTGGTGCTCAACAGCGGCGGCCCGCCCCCCGGTGGTGCTGCCGACGTCTCGGATGAGCAGGCACTGGCCGCCGTGAATCAACTGCTGCTGCAGCACATCAAGCTGGTTTCGTTGGTGTTGCCGGGGATGCGGGAACGGGGCTGGGGGCGGATTATCGCCGTCGGATCCAGCGGGGTGCAGAGTCCGCTGCCGAACCTGGCGCTGTCCAACATCGGGCGCGCCGGGCTTGCCGGGTACCTGAAGACGCTCGCCAACGAGGTCGCTGCCGATGGGATCACGGTGAACATGGTGCTGCCCGGGCGTATTGACACCGACCGCGTGGCGTCCCTCGACGCGGGCGCCGCCAAGCGCACCGGGAAGACGCCCGAGGAAGCCCGCGCCT
This sequence comes from Arthrobacter sp. TJ-170, assembly GCF_058269305.1. Lineage (NCBI taxonomy): Bacteria > Bacillati > Actinomycetota > Actinomycetes > Micrococcales > Micrococcaceae > Arthrobacter > Arthrobacter sp. TJ-170. The sequence continues at coordinate 330,276 of NZ_JBZCNL010000004.1, forward strand.
CCTCCGAGGCAAGCATCCCGGCGGGCCGGTACGGCAAGCCGGAGGAATTCGGCGCCGTCGTCGCGTTCCTCGCCAGCCAGCCCGCAGCCTACGTCACCGGCGAGCAAATCCGTTGCGACGGTGGCCTGGTCCGTTCTTATTGACCCTCCGTTCGTACTAGCTTTCCCCTCCCCCACGTACACACTCTGGAAAGAGAACCATGAACCACACCCTGCACCTCTGCTCCACCCTTGAAGGCTCGGAGGAGTTCGCCGCCGTTGTGCACCCGCAACGCGGGGTCGCGCTGGTCCGCGACCTCATCCCCGGCTTCACCGGCGACGTCCGGGAAATCCTGGTCGAGGAGCTCCTCGACCAGCTGGAGCAGGCTGCTGACAAGGCCGACGACGGCGTCTTTCGGGACCCTTCGGAGGTCACCTACGGCGCCCCCTACCGGCACCCGCGGATGCTGTGGGGCATCGGCCTGAACTATGTGGAGCATGCATCGGACCTGTCCGAGGGGGTGCCGGAGGAGCCGGCGTCGTTCATCAAGGGCGACCACACGATCATCGGACCTGGGGAGGACATTCCCATCCCGTCGCAGAGCGAGCGGACCACCGCGGAGGCGGAGGTCGCCGTCGTCATCGGGCGGTACTGCCGCAACGTGGAGGTGGACGAGGCGCTGGACTATGTGGCCGGCGTCGTGCCCGTGCTGGACCAGACGGCCGAGGACATCCTGCAGCGGAACCCGCGGTTCCTCACGCGGTCCAAGAACTTCCCCGGGTTCTTCTCCTTCGGGCCGCGGATTGTGCCGCTGGCCGAGGCGGTGGGTGACGGGATCCTCGCGGACATGGAGGTGTCCACGGTGGTCAACGGCGAGGTGCTGCGGACCAACACCGTGGCGCACATGCGGTACAGCCCCGAATACCTGATCAGTTTCCACTCCAAGGTGATGCCGCTCTACCCGGGCGACATCATCTCCACCGGCACGCCCGGAGCCATCCACATCAAGCCCGGTGACACGGCCGAGTGCCGCGTCGCCCGGGTTGGCACACTGAGCAATCCCGTGACCGCGGGACCCTGAGGCCACACAGCACCACCAACCAAGGAGGATGACGCGCAATGGGCACGTCAGTATCGCGAACCGGTCCCCTCGAGGGCGTCCGGGTGGCGGACTTCTCCCGCGTTCTCGCGGGACCCTATGCGTCGATGATGCTCGCCGACTTCGGGGCGGACGTCATCAAGGTGGAGAGCCCTGCCGGGGACGACACCCGGTCCTGGACGCCGCCCGTCGACGAGCACGGCGTCGGCACGTACTTCTCGAGCGTGAATCGAAACAAACGCTCGGTGGTGTGTGACCTGCGGACCGAGGAGGGGCTGGCCCGTGCCCGGGACATTGCGCTGCACGCTGACGTGGTCATCGAGAACTTCCGGCCGGGCGTGATGAAGAAGTTCGGGCTGGACTACGAAACCCTGCACGCCGAAAAGCCCGACCTCATCTACTGCTCCATCACCGGATTCGGTGCGACGGCGGGGGCCCACCTTCCGGGGTATGACCTCCTGGTGCAGGCGGTCGGCGGGCTGATGAGCGTCACCGGGTCGTTGGACTCGGAGCCGAGCAAGGTGGGCGTGGCCCTGGTGGACGTGCTGACCGGGCAGAACGCCGTCGTCGGGGTTTTGGCTGCGCTGCGGCATAAGGATGCCACCGGGCAGGGGCAGCGGATCGACGTGAACCTGCTGTCGTCGCTGCTGGCGGGGCTGGTCAACCAGGCGTCGAGCACGCTGGCCACCGGTGAGGCGCCGCAGCGGATGGGGAACGCGCATCCGTCGATCGCGCCGTACGAGACGCTTGCCACCGCGGACGGGCCGCTGGCTGTCGCCGTCGGGACGGACCGGCAGTTCGCGTCGCTCGTACGGATCCTCGGGGTTCCTGAGCTGGCGGACGATGAGCGGTTCCAGACCAACACCCAGCGCGTGGCTCACCGCGACGAGCTGAAGGCTCTGCTCGAGGAGCAGCTCGCCAAGCGTCCCGCGGCCGAGTGGTCCGCCGTCCTGTCGAAGGAGGGCGTGCCGGCTGGCAAGGTCAACTCGATTGTGGAGGCGCTGCAGCTGGCCGAGGAGCTGGGACTTGATCCCGCCGTCGAAATGTCCGACGACGCCGGCCCGCGCACCAGCCACCAGGTCGCCAATCCGATCCACCTCTCCGAGACCCCTGCCAGCTACCGGCGCCTGCCGCCGCTGCTCGGCGAACACAACGATGCGACCTTCGCGTCGCTCTCGACCACCACCAGCGGAAAGTAGTAGAACCATGACTGTTGACCTTCTGTCCATCGACTCGCTCCTGTCGCAGGAGGAGATTTCGCTGCGTGCGTCTGTCCGCGAATTCGTGGATACCGAGATCAAGCCGAACATCGCCGGGTGGTATGACAACGCAGTGTTCCCGCTGGAGATCGTGCCGAAGATGGCCGAGCTGGGCCTGCTCGGCATGCACATCAAGGGGTACGGCTGCCCTGGCCGCAGCTCGGTGGAGTACGGCCTCGCCGCGCTGGAGCTCGAGGCCGGTGACTCCGGCCTGCGCACGTTCGTGAGCGTGCAGGGGTCGCTGGCGATGAGCGCCATCGCGAAGCACGGCTCCGAGGAGCAGAAGAACGAGTGGTTGCCGCGCATGACCAAGGGCGAGGCGATTGGTTGCTTCGGCCTGACGGAGCCTTCCTCCGGATCCGACCCGGGATCGATGACGACGAATGCTCGGAAGGACGGTTCCGACTGGGTTTTGAACGGCGCCAAGCGGTGGATCGGGTTGGCAACGGTTGCGCAGGTCGCGATCATCTGGGCAATGACCGACGACGGCGTCCGCGGCTTCGTGGTGCCCACCGATACGCAGGGGTTCACGGCGACCGCGATCCGGCAGAAGCTGTCGATGCGGGCGTCGATCCAGTGCGACATCGAGCTGACCGACGTGCGGCTGCCCGAGTCGGCGATGCTGCCGAAGGCTCGCGGATTGCGTGGTCCGTTCGAGTGCCTGAACGAGGCGCGGTACGGGATCATCTGGGGTGCGATGGGCGCGGCACGGGACAGCTATGAGGCGGCGCTGGCGTATTCGAAGGAGCGTATGCAGTTCGGCAAGCCGCTCTCCGGGTACCAACTGACGCAGCAGAAGCTGGTGAACATGGCGCTGGAGATCAATAAGGGCATGCTACTGGCGCTGCAGGTGGGCCGGCTGAAGGATGCCGGGACGCTGGAGCCGTACCAGATATCGGTGGGCAAGCTGAATAACTGCCGGGAGGCGATTGAGATCTGCCGCGAGGCCCGGGCAATGCTCGGAGGCAATGGGATCACGCTGGATTACTCCCCGCTGCGTCATGCGAACAACCTGGAGAGTGTGCGCACCTATGAGGGTACCGACGAGGTGCACACCCTGATCCTAGGCAACCACATCACGGGAACGCCTGCGTTCCGGTGAGCGACTCCTCCTCCCCCTCGCCCGAACCGACCGGCCTCCGCCGCGGCCTCACCAGCTACGGCGACGCCGAGTTCTCGCTGTTCCTACGGAAGGCGTTCATCAAGGGCGCCGGGTATTCGGATGATGCGCTGGACCGGACCGTCGTCGGCATCGTAAACACCGGCAGCGGCTATAACCCATGTCACGGCAACATGCCGGCGCTTGTCGAGGCCGTGAAGCGTGGCGTGATGCTGGCCGGTGGGTTGCCGGTGGAATTTCCTACCATCTCGGTGCACGAGAGCTTCTCCTCCCCCACCAGCATGTTCCTGAGGAACCTGATGTCGATGGACACGGAGGAGATGATCCGCGCGCAGCCGATGGACGCCGTCGTGCTCATCGGCGGGTGCGACAAGACGGTGCCGGCGCAGCTGATGGGTGCGGCGTCGGCCGGTGTGCCGGCGATCTCGCTGGTCACCGGGTCGATGCTGACCGGTGGCTACCGCGGCGAGCGGGTCGGTGCGTGCACGGATTGCCGCGCGTACTGGGGCAAGTTCCGGGGTGGGGAAATTTCAAGGCCTGAGGTCGACGACGTGAATTCACGTTTGGTGGGCAGCGTCGGCACCTGCTCGGTGATGGGGACGGCGAGCACCATGGCGTGCATCGCCGAGGCGATGGGGATTGCGCTGCCTGGGTCCGCTTCGGCTCCGGCGGTGACGGCTGACCGGGTGCGGATTGCAGAGGCTACCGGGACGCAGGCTGTTGCGTTGGCTACTGCTGGTGTTGCTCCGTCATCGATTTTGATGCCCGAGGCGTTCCAGAACGGGCTGCGGATGCTGCTGGCGATCGGCGGTTCGACGAACGCGATTATCCACCTGACCGCTGTGGCCGGGCGGCTGGGGATCAAGCTGTCGCTGGATGAGCTGGACCGGATGAGTGCGGAGACGCCGGTGCTGGTGGACCTGAAGCCGTCGGGCAAGTACTACATGGAGGACTTCCACCGTGCCGGTGGCGTACCTGCCGTGTTGCGTGAGCTGGGGTCGCTGATCAACCGCGATGTGCTGACCGTGACCGGGCGAACGCTGGGTGAAGAGATCGACGACGCCGGTCCGGGCTTCCCACAGGACATCATCCGGCCGCTATCCGATCCGATTTATCCGCAGGGCAGCCTGGCGGTGCTGCGTGGGAACCTGGCTCCGGGTGGGGCGATCATCAAGCAGGCGGCGGTGTCGCCTGCGCTGCTCGAGCATTCCGGACCGGCGGTCGTGTTTGAGAACGCCGCCGACTTGGCTGCTCGAATTGATAATCCTGCGCTGGACGTCACGCCGGACTCCGTCTTGGTGTTGAAGAACATCGGACCGGTGGGAAACCCCGGTATGCCGGAGGCTGGCTATCTGCCAATCCCGAAGAAGCTCGCATCCCAGGGTGTGAAGGACATGGTGCGCATCTCGGACGGCCGCATGTCCGGGACAGCGGCGGGCGCGGTGGTGCTGCACATGACCCCCGAGTCAGCTGTCGGTGGGCCCCTGCGGCTGGTGCGGACCGGCGACACCGTCACGCTAAGTGTTAGCCGGCGACTGGTGCAGCTTGAGGTGTCGGAGGAGGAGCTGGAGCGACGTGAATCGGAACTCGGGCCTACGTCGCCGGCAGTCCCCGACCGGGGTTATCGACGGCTCTACGTCAAAGAGGTGACCCAAGCGGACGAAGGTTGTGACTTCCGCTTCCTTAGAGCGTGATCGCGCGACCCCCACGAAGGGGACTGCTTAGCCGTGGGTCCCGGAACCACTCCTTGCCGCTGCCACTGCTCGGGCGACTTTACGCGATCGCACATTGCCGAAAACACCCAGAGCCACACACGCAATGAACAGAACCGGTCCCACGACCGGAATAGCGCCTAGAAGCGCTCCCACAAGAACTGCGATGATGATCATCGCGATTCCTGCCATCCGGTGGACGCCCGGGCTGTATCGCAGGTCCTTTTCACTCAACTTGATCGTGCGATAGTCCCTTTTCTTCGGAAACTGAGTCGGCGTCGCTGTAATTTCAGGCGCGAAAAGGCCGTGTCCCTGTGCACCGGCTTGGGCGAACGGGCGCGGCGCTTGCTCTGTCAGCTGAGGGCGAGGAGCCGCGTCCCGATCGATCTCAGTGAACGCTGCGGGCACATGGTAGAACGGAGCCTTGGGTACGAGCGGATGGAAGGTCGGCATCGTACTCAGCCATTGGTCATTCAGTTTGACGTCCAGCGGAGGTCGATTCTTTCCGGTCCGGAGCCGAATTCGCTGGCGGTAAGCCAACAGCTACTTAGGCAGTGGTCGGCACGAGCACACGACACTGAAGCATGACGTCGCCGACGGACGGGGCCTCGACGGCGAGACCCGTAATTTTGGGCACTATTTCGCCGTCCAACGCCATACCTCCGCGGTCAGGAGGGCGATCACGCGTCACCTTCACAAACGCTGCGCAACGTGCAGAGCGGATTCAATCTCGCTTCGATGAGGCCGTCACTGCCTTCGGTGAAGAAGTCCAACTAACCGAGTCAATTCAGGCTGTCGATCCGCAGCTCGTATTGGTTTTCGAAGCGCTAGACGAACAGATCGATCTCTCGGGAGTTGCTCAGAAATTGGGACTCGAGATCTTGGTTGAGTCTGAAGGCGCGGTCGAGCCAACTGATGAATACCAACTGATTAGCGATCAACCACGGAACCCACTCATTGGGTCCTGCATACACGCGTTATGCCTAAATCAAACGGCGTTCAACAACCTCCTGTCACTGTGGAAGAGTTGGAAGAAATACCAGACGGTACCGTTGTCAGCGATGGTCGAAAAGTGAGCCGTTTTGTGGGTTGAAAAGTGAGCCACTTTGACCCTGGTTATTCTGCCGTATTTTCCGGTCTTGTCGAGGGTAGGGACTCTGCCTGGGTGTGTTTGAGGC